>JAJDNF010000068.1 GCA_022340805.1 Chromatiaceae bacterium | reverse complement strand
CGCGCACAACTGCTCGAACGTCGGGCGGAAGCCCCAGCACCAGCTGCACATGGGATCATGGATGTACACCAATCGCGCGTCGTCCGACATGCTCGTCCCGTGATGGCGATTTGAACTATGCCGTTGCGGCAGGTTCAAATGTGAACACAGATTCCTCTACCGAAACATACGCCACTGATGTCGCCGCAGCCAGACCAAGACGGGGCCCAGCGTACCGGACGCGCGATGCTGATCCTCGCCTGGATTGGCGGGCTTGCCGTGTTGACGCTGGTGTTCCAGAGCCTGCTCGAGGCACGCTTGAACCCGAATACCGAACCACCGGCCAGGGTCGGCCAGGATGGTCGCCACGAGGTGGTGCTCGAACGCAATGCGCAGGGACACTATGTCGCCAGCGGCCTGATCGACAGCGCCCCGGTGATCTTCCTGATCGATACCGGTGCTACCGACGTGGCGATACCGGAGGCGCTGGCCGATCGGCTGCGCCTGGAACGCGGTCGCGGGGGGGTCAGCCAGACGGCGAATGGTGCTGTGGCGGTCTGGCCCACGGTCCTCGGCCGGGTGCGGCTGGGTTCGATCGAGCTCAATGACGTGCGCGCGTCGATCGTGCCCTCCATGGGTGCGCGCGATCCGGTGCTGCTGGGGATGAGCTTTCTGCGCCAGCTGGAGTGGTCGCAACGCGACGGGCGGCTCACTCTGCGGCACTGAGTCACGATAAAAAACGCCGCTCGAGGCGGCGTTTTCGATCAGTTGCGGCGCGATCTACTTGTTGATCGTGTCTTTGAGCGCCTTCAGCGCCGTCACGCGGACGACCGTCGAGGCTGGCTTCGCGGCGATCTTCATGGGTTCGCCGGTTGCCGGGTTGCGGCCCATGCGTGCCTTGCGGGCGGGCTTCTTGACGCGGCGGATCTTGACGCCGGTGTCGGGAATGGTGAACTCACCCGAGCCGCGCTTTTTCATATGCCCCTCGACCATCGCACCGAGGGCCGTGAGTACGCTGACCACGTCTTTCTTCGCAAGGCCGGTGGTTTCGGCGAGCGCGGTGATAATCTGGGTCTTGGTCTGTTTGCCAGCGATGGCCTTGACTGCCGGGGCAGCGGTGGCCGCTTTCTTTGCCGCAGCCTTCTTTGCGGCTTTCTTCTTGACTGCCATGTAGGACTCCTACTCAATTGGTGGGGAAACCGCAGAAAACATAGCATATAAAACGGGCTTCAATATACAGAAATGCCTTGTTTAACGCGCTCGATCGCAAAAAAATCGCCGCGGTTGTGCTAACAGTCTTATTTGCAAATCACGGAGGTTCGCGATGACCTGTCGCTCGATCTGTTTCCTGTTGGCTTCGATGCTGCTCTGCGCAGCTGCGACAGCCGCCTCGATCGATGACGTGGTGTTGCCGGATACGGTCAGTATCAACGGTTTCGATCGGCCGCTGGTGCTGAATGGCGCCGGTATGCGCAAGAAGTGGTTCATCAGCGTATACGTCGGCGCCCTGTACCTGCCGCAGCGCCAGGCCGGCGTCGGCGACCTGCTGCAGTCGCCACCGGCCAATCGCGTGGCGATGCACTTCGTTTACAGCAAAGTGGCCAAGCGGCAGCTCGCCGAGGGATGGCGCGAGGGGTTCGAAAACAACCTCACGGAGGCTCAGCTGAACGCAGTCGCGGCCCGCCTGGATCGATTTGTCGGCCTGTTCGGCGACATGCGCGAGGGCGAGACGGTCTGGCTGGACTTCGTGCCCGGTCGCGGGACCGAGGTCAGCGTCAATGGCACCCCGCTTGGCATGATCGAGGGTGACGATTTCAATTCCGCGCTGCTTTCGGTGTGGCTCGGCAAGGAGCCGGTGACCATCGAGCTCAAGAACGCGATGGTTGGGGTCGATAAGGATTGAAGCGTGCGGTCAGCCACGCGCATCATCGAACAGCATTGACGAATGGATACCGCTACCCGCATGTCAGATACCCTCTCGAGCGAGGAAATGGCGCGCCTGCGCGCCGTTGTGCCGCTGCACACCTTGCCCGAGGACGCGTTCGCCAGCCTGCTCGAGAGCGTAGCGTTCAGTTCCGTCGCGAAGGGCCAGATGCTCTTCCAGCAGGGCGACACTGATCACGAGAACATCTATCTGTTGGAAGGCAGCGTCGCGCTGCTGACCAAAAAGGCGGTCGTCGAGCGGGTCCGCGCCGGTAGTGATACCGCGCGTTTTCCGCTCGCGCACCAGCTGCCACGCAAGCACTCGGCGCGCGCAGAGTCCGAGGTGCGCATCGCTCGGGTCGACAGCCGGCGGCTGAGCGACCTGCTGGCACGCACCCAGAAGGTCGATTACCAGGTCGCCGATTTCGATGCGGCCACGGAAGATGACTGGATGAGCATGCTGCTGCAGTCACGGGTGCTGCAACAGGTCCCTGCGGCGAACATCCAGGGCGTGATGATGAACGTCGAGCAGGTCGAGGTCCCCAAAGGCGAAGACCTGATTCGCCAGGGCGATCCCGGTGATTATTACTACATGCTGACCCGGGGCCGCGCGGTGGTCCGGCGGGATAATGGCGACGGCAAGGGTCCGGGTGAGCTGGCGACCCTGGGGCCGGGCGATGCGTTCGGTGAAGAGGCCCTGCTGTCCGACAGTCCGCGCAACTCGAGCGTGACGATGCTGCAGGATGGCGAGGTCCTGCGCCTGAGTAAAGAGCATTTCCTGCAGCTGATCCATAATCCGCTGCTCGATCGCCTGAACATGCAGGCAGCACAGGCCAAGGTCGACGGCGGCGCGATCTGGCTCGACCTGCGCAGCAGCGATCAGTATGACGAGTCGCACCTGCCCGGGGCGATCAATTTCCCGTTCGAATCACTGCGCTATCAGGCCGCCAGCCTGGCGTCAGACGGCCACTATGTGCTGTACAGCAACAGCGGTGGACGCGCGATGGCGGGGGCCTTCCTGCTTACCGAGCGCGGCTTCCATGTCTCGGTGCTCGAGGGGGGAATCCAGAAACAGCCGTTGCAGGATGATCCCGCAACCGCTGCGCAGGACGCATCGCCGATCGATGATTCGGCGATGCGTGAGCGCATCCACGCCGCCGAGGCGCGTGCCCGGGAGCTCGAAGAGCGCCTTGAGGCGGCGCAGCGCGACCAGGAGAGTATCGCTGCGGAGCGTCAGAAACACCTTGCCCAGGTACGCGAGGCCGTCGACCAGGCACGCCAAAAGCTGGTCGAGACCGAGGGGCAGAAGCGCGAGGCCATGGTTGCGCAGGAAAAGGCCTACGCGGAGATGGCGCAGCTGACCAGCAGCCTCGAGGAACTGCACAGCGAGCGTTCATCGCTGCTTGATCGCATGTCCGAGATCGAAGGACTGGACAAGCAGCTGCAGGCCCGTCTGGCCAAGGCCGAGCGTGAGTTGATCGGCGAGCGCGAACGCGCCGAGTCGGCCACCAGCAGCCTCGAAGACCTGTCCGGGCGGCTGACCGAGGTGCTCGAGCAGCGCGAGCAGGAGCGTGAGCAGCACGCACGTGAACGCGGCGAGCTGAAGGAGGAGATGACTGCACTGCAGCTGGAGCTCGAGCAGGCCCAGCTCGACATGCAGGAGGTGCATGAGAGGCTTGCCGAGCGCGAGGCAAGCGATGCCACAGAAAGCGCTGCGGTCCTGGATCTGCGACAGCAACTTGCCGATCTGCAGGCGGACCGTCAGGCGGTACAGACCGAGCTGGATGAATTGCAGCGCCAGGCTGCTGCGCAGATCGAACAGCAGCAGGGTGTTGAACAACGCGTGGCCGAGCTTCAACAGCAGTTGGCTGTGCGCGAGCAGGAGGCGGCCGAGGTCGCGCAGCAGCATCAGATGGCACTGGATGCCCTGTCCGCGGAGCGAGACGCGCTGCAGCAGCAGTTCGCAACGGCCGCGGAACTGGCGGCCAAAGATCTGGCTGCGGCCGAGGCCAGGGCCGAGAAGCTTGACCAGGCGTTCAGCGACAGCGAACAGCAGTCCGCAGCATCTGTGCAGGCGCTGCAGCTGGAACTCGAGGCGAGCCGTGCCGAGCTTACCGCGCTGCAGGCCGGGGCCGAAGACGAACGTGCAGCCGCGCAGGCCGCCGCTGACGCGCTGCGCGAGAAGCTGCAGGGCGAACTGGATACGGCGCGCGAAGACGCCGAGCGACGCATCGGCGCCGTTCGGCAAGAGCTCGAACAGCTGCACCGCGACAATGAAGCGCTGCAGTCGGAATTGGCGTCGGGCAGCGAGGAGGCGGGTAGCGCGATCGCCCAGGCGCAGGCCCGCGTAGCGGAGCTCGAGACGCAGCTTGGCGACGCGACGCGTCAGGCCGGCGAACGGCTGGATGCCAAGCAGGCCGAGCTCGATGCGCTGGCGGAGCGGCTACGGTTGCTGCAGGACGGGCACGACGAGGGCCAGGCGGCGCTGTCTGCCGCACAGCGAGACCTGTCCGGGCTACAGGAGAGGCTGGCCGAGGCACAGCAGCGCGGCGAGTCCGCGAGTGCCGAGCTGACGCTGGTGCGCGGTGAGCGCGACGCCTTGCAGAAGCAGCTCGCCTCGGGTAGCGAGGAGGCGAGTGCGGCGATCGAGCAGGCACAGGCGCGGGTTGCCGAGCTGGAGGCGCAGCTCAGCGAGCAGCAGGACGAGGCGGACGGCGCATCAGCGGCGTGGCAGGCGCAGCTGGCCGAGGCCCGCGCGGCGACCGAGCAGGGGCAGGCGCGGATCGTCGAGCTGGAGGCGCAGCTCAGCGAGCAGCAGGGCGAGGCGGACGGCGCGTCAGCGGCGTGGCAGGCACAGCTGGATGAGGCGCACTCCGCGGCAGAACAGCTGCGCGGGCAGTTGTTGGCGCTCGAAAAACGGCTCGCGGACGAGGTGGCTGCAGCGTCCGGGCAGCTCGAGTCGACCCAGTCTGAGCTTGATGCTGCCCGCGGTCAGCTGGACGAGTCGCAGGCGGCGCTGGCCGAGGCGCGGCGCACGGCCGACGATCGGGCCGGCGAACTGCAGACCCGGCTGCAACAGCTGCGTGCCGATAACGACGAGCTGCGGGCGCAGCTCGCCTCCGGTGATCAGGCGGCCGGGGCCGCCGTGGAACAGGCCAGCCGGCGAGTTGATGAGCTGCAGGCCCGCCTCGCCGACGAAGAGCAGCACTCTGCCGAGCTTTTGGCAGAGAGGGACAGCGCACTCGAGCAGGTGCGCAGCGAGCTGGCGGATGCCCGGGCCCAGGCGGAACACGAGCTGGCGGCGTTGGCGGAGCTGCAGGCCGAGGTCGAGGACCTGCGCGCGCAGAGCGAGGCACATGCTGCCGGCTTGGCCGATCGCAGCTCCGATTCCGATGACGCGGTCGCGCAGCTGCGCACGGAGCTCGCCGAACTCACCCAGCGCCTCGAGGAACGCGAGCTGGCGCTCAACGCGGCGCGCGCGGAACAGGCCGAGCTCATCGAGGCGTTGAACGCGGCCAGTGCCGAGCGCGAGATCCTGCAGCTTGCGGTCAGTGACAAGGAGGACGAACAGGCGCGCCTGATCGACCTCGAAAACCAGGTCGCGGAGGCACTGCGCACCCATCAGAGTGAGATGCTCTCGCATGAGCAGGAGCAGCACCGGCTGCGTGAGCAGCTGGCCGAAGAGGTGGAGCGTCGCCGTGCACAGCAGGAGGAGGCCGAGCGCCTGAACGAACTGCTCGAAGCCCTCGACGACGATCACATGGCGAGCGACAGCCAGCTGCGCGCTGAACACGATACCGTCCTGGCAGAGTTGGCATTGCGTGAGAGCGAGGTCGAACAGTTGCGCGGTGTGCTCGAGGAATACGTCGACCAGATCCGCGCGGCCCAGTCCGGCGACGGTGAGGTGTCGGAGGTGGCGGCGTTGCGCAGCGAACTGGAGATGGTGCGCGAGCAGGCGATCCGCGATGTCGCGCACATGCGCGAGCAGCTTGCCGCGGCCGAGACGCAGAAGCGTCGTCTGCAACAGGCGGACGGCCGTGAGGCAATCTCGCACGAGGCGATGCGGCAGCGCATCGAAGAACTGGAGTCGTCACTGGCCGAGCGCCAGCGCCTGCTGGCCGAGGCCGACGAGTCCCGGCACATGCTCGAGGATTCGCTGGAAGACGTAAACCGCAAACTCGACGAGCTGAACCGCGAGCTCGAAAAGGCCCAGGTCGAGGCCGAAGAGACGATGTTCAGTCGACGCGAGGCGGAGAGCGCGCGCGATCAGCTGCAGGCGGCGCTGTACCGCCTGCAAGAAGACGCCGAGGAGGCCAGGGCAACCGACCTGCGTGATGAACGATTGAAGCCGAGTAAGCGGCCGATCGGCATCAACAGCGTCGCGCGGCCAAATCGCTGGTTGCCGGGTCTGCTCGGTGCAGGCCTGTTGTTCGTCCTCCTCGAGGTGCTCAGTATCGTCGCCGGCAGGGGTGAGTTGCTGACCGCGCTGCTGCACCTGTCGGGCCAATGAATCCGGCACCGGCGTCGCACGATCTATGCGCGCTGCAAGACCTCGAAGATCCGGGCAGCCGCGGGTTCGAGATCGACTGCGGGATGGCGACGCCGCTGCGCCTGTTCGTAGTACGTAAGGGGGAAGTGCTGGCCGCCTATTACAACCGCTGTCCGCATACCGGCGCGCCGCTCGAGTGGCTGCCGAATCAGTTCCTGGACCTGGATGACAGCTTTATCCAATGCGCCATCCACGGCGCGCTGTTCCGCCCCGAGGACGGCTATTGTCTGCGCGGTCCCTGTGCTGGGCAGTCGTTGGAGCCGCTCGGGCTGGATGTCGTGGATGGTCGGGTGCGACTCAGGCTGCCGGACAGCGAGGACGCCTGAACTGCGCCAGCCGGGGCCGCGATCGATGCCGTCGCGGCGCGTGCAGGGCTGCCTAGCGGCGGTGTCTTATTCGGGATCGGTCGGCAGGGTGCACGCCGCGATCACCGCGCCACGCGCTTGGCGGGGCAGAGAAGGGCTGTGCCGGGCGGTTGCCTCGCACAGGGTCATCAGCCGCGGTATGGACGCATAGCAGTCGTACGGTGCCTTTGCGGCGGGCGCACCGCTCGGTGGCTCGTCGAGTGCTTCACCGCTGATCATGTCGTAATGCCAAATCATCGTTTGCCTCCCGGGCGGACATTGCCGGGTGCGGTGATCGGGTCGTGCCGCGCCCGTCCGTCAGTGCCTGTCACTGGGGGTATCGGCGTTGCGGGCCACGCCTTGAGCGCGACGCGGCAGCACGGACTCCTGGCCAGGCCGTGCGCTGCACCAGCACCGTCGGGGCTTTGCCGACTGCGTGGCCCGGCCGTCACGATGCGTTCAAGGACTGGGGTTCGGGTGGCGACGGTGGATCTCCTCGATCGCGCCGAGCAGCTCCTCGCCCAGCTCGACCTGCACGCTGGCGAGGTTGCTGCGCAGTTGTTCGAGGGAGGTCGCGCCGATGATGTTGCTGCTGACGAAGCTGCGGCTGCTCACATAGGCGAGTGCCATCTGCGCCGGGTCCAGGCCGTAATCGCGTGCCAGCGTCACGTAGTCGTGGGTGGCGCGCTGGGCCTGCAGGTTGGAGTAGCGGTCGTAATGGGGATAGCGGGTCAGGCGCGCGCCGACGGGGCTCATCCCGGCGAGGTACTTGCCGGACAGCACGCCGAAGCCGAGCGGCGAGTACGCCAGCAGACCGACGCCTTCGCGGTGACTGACCTCCGCCAGGCCGACCTCGAAGGTGCGGTTTAGCAGGTTGTAGGGGTTCTGGATCGACACCATGCGCGGCAGGTCGTGAACCTCGGCGAGACACAGATAGCGCATCAGTCCCCAGGGGCTCTCGTTGGATACGCCGACGTAGCGGACTTTGCCGGCCGCGACCAGGTCGGCGAGGACCTGCAGGGTATCAAGCAGGGCCACCTCGTCATCGCCTTCCTCGTGCACGTAACCGAGCCTGCCAAAGAAATTGCTGCGTCGCTCGGGCCAGTGCAACTGATAGAGGTCAATGACATCGGTCTGCAGACGACGCAGGCTGGCATCCACGGCGGCCTCGATGTTTGCACGATCCAGATGATTGCCACCGCCGCGGATGTAAGGCAGCCAATCGCGCCCAGGGCCCGACACCTTGGTGGCAAGCAGTACGCGGTCGCGGCAGCTGCGCTGCTTCAGCCAGCGTCCGATGATGCTCTCGGTGCTGCCCATCGTATCGGCGCGTGGCGGAATCGCGTACATCTCCGCGGTATCGATCAAATTGACTCCGGCATCGATGGCCATGTCGAGCTGGGCAAATGCCTCTTGCTCAGTGTTCTGTCCGCCGAAGGTCATGGTCCCTAGGCACAGGACGCTCACCTCCAGGGCGGAATCGGACAGGTGACGATATCGCATCGGTTAAACTCCTTGGTTTAGGGTCACGGCTTATCTATGGAATTCTCAGGCGAATTTTTCCCGGTGTCATGGCTGTGGTTGTGCGCCGCGTTGTATGGCTGGCTGATGAGCCTGGCGTTGCGCTGGGCGAATTGGGGGCGGCTGCGTGACCCGGATCAGCTGAATCTTTTTCTCGGCACCGTGGTCGCGCTGTTGCTGCTGTGGACCCTGCGCACTGAGGTCCAGCCTGGATTTGCCTGGCATCTGTCGGCGATGGTCAGCGTGACCCTGATGTTCGGTTGGTCGCTGGCCGTGCTTGCCGGCAGTCTGGCGCTGTTCGGAACGACACTGGTCGGTCTGGGTGACTGGTCGGGATATATCCCCTCGGCGCTGGTATTCATCGTGCTTCCGGTCAGTCTCACCCAATTGATGCTCGGCCTGGCGCGCGCCTACCTGCCGAAACATTATTTCGTCTACGTGTTCATCAATGCCTTTCTTGCTGGTGGTCTGGTCTCGCTGCTGGTGGCGTTGATGGCGACCGGCCTGCTATTGCTGGCCGGGGCCTTTTCCCTGGCCCAGCTGAGCGACAGCTATCTCCTGTTTCTGCCCCTGATGTTCTTTCCCGAGGCCGTACTCAACGGCTGGATGATCTCGATCATGGTCGGGTTCAAGCCACAATGGGTCGGCTCGTTTCGCGACGAGGAATACCTGCATGGCAAATGACTCGCAGGCACGCCGCGGGGCGGTGGTAACCTTACCGCCGACCGCGGGCACGGTCCCGCGCACCGGGGAGACGCTGTGAGCTGGTGGGGAAAACTGGTTGGTGGAGCCTTTGGTTTCATGCTCGGTGGGCCGCTCGGGGCCCTGCTGGGCGTCGCGCTGGGGCACAATTTCGACAAGGGCCTCAAGGCACTGCCCGATGGCGGGCGGTTCGATGCCGGTGATCGCGAGCGCGTGCAGATGGCCTTTTTCACCGCGACCTTTGCGGTGATGGGCCGCGTGGCCAAGGCGGACGGTCGGGTGAGTCCCGAAGAGATCCGCATGGCCGAGTCGGTCATGACCCAGATGTCGCTGGATGCGGCCAAGCGCAAGACGGCGATCAACCTGTTCCAGCAAGGCAAATCGGCGGACTTCGATCTCGATTCGGTGCTCGACCAGTTCCGCAGCGAATGCCATGGCCGCAGCACCTTGATCGGTATGTTCGTCGAAATCCAGCTGCAGGCGGCGTATGCCGATGGCCACCTGGACCGGGCGGAGGAGCGCCTGCTGCTGCACATCTGTGGTCACCTCGGGGTGTCGGAGTTCGACTTTCGCCGCCTGGAACGCATGGTCGCCGCAGAACGCGGTTTCAGCGGACGCGGCGCCGGGACCGGCTCGCGGCGCGCCGCCGCACCGCGCCGCCCCAGCCTGGAGGATGCCTACCGGCTGCTGGGCGTCGAGGCACAGGCCAGCGACGCCGAGGTCAAGCGCGCCTACCGGCGCCTGCTCAGCCAGCACCATCCGGACAAGCTGGTCTCCAAGGGCCTGCCCGAGGAGATGATGAAGGTGGCGGCGCAGAAGACCCACGAGATCCGCCAGGCGTACGAGCTGGTCCGTGAGGCACGCGGCGGTTAGCCCGCCTGGCCGCGAAGGCCATGCCGGGGGTCAGCGCTCCGGTTGAGCCGGCCGCGGCCGCTCCGTATCCTTGCAGCTGGCCGTCGCAGTGCGCGGCGGCAAGAGCCCCTAACCCTCGGAGACATGCATGAGCGACGCGATCGACCCCCTGGTCCTAAATATCCTGTATGCCTGCATGGGCGGATTTCTGACCCTGTTGTTCATGTGGCTCGGTTGCAAGGTATTCAGCCATATCGTGAATTTCAGCATCCCCCAGCAGCTCGCCGCCGGCAACATGGCCGTGGGCATGATGATCATGGGGATCTTCATCGGCATCGGCACCGCAATGGGGCTGGTGATCGGACTTGGGTTGAACTGAGCGGTGCGGTATCGCGCCGCATTCTGGCTTTTCGCCGCGCTGCTTCCGGCGCTGGTCATCGCGGGCGTGCGCCCGCCGGTACAGGACGATCACTGGACCAACGATTTTGACCACCTGTTCCGCAAGTACACCAAGCACTACTTCGGCGCGCATTTCGACTGGCAATGGTTCAAGGCCCAGGGTATCGCCGAATCGGGCCTCGATCCCGATGCCAGGAGCGCCTCGGGTGCACGCGGCATCATGCAGATCCTGCCCAGCACCTATCAGGAGATCAGGGAGCAGAACCCGTTTCTGGCCAACATCGAGGATCCGCGCTGGAACATAGCGGCGGGGATCTTTTACGACCGCGCGCTGTACCGGAAATGGAAGCAGCAGCATGACATCCAGGTCGCCGAACGACTGAAGTTCGCGTTTGCCAGTTATAACGCCGGCTATGGAAATATGCTCAGGGCCTATCGGCGGGCGTCAGACCGGCATGGCGAGGTGAAGCGCTGGCAGCAACTCGCGTCGTTCTCCCCCACGGAGACCCGCCGCTACGTCAGCCGGATAGAGGATCTGATGCAGGCCGAGGACTGACCTGCATCAGCGGCTGCCTTACTGCTGCCAATAAGGTGTGCGGTAGCCAGGGTAGGCACCGGGGTAGCGCGGTCCATAGCCGGGCGCCGCTGGATAGGGATAGGGCGCGGCGCGGTTGCGTTCCATCTGCGTCCGGTTCTGTTCCAGCGCGGCCTCGTGCTGTTCGCGCTGGCGGCGGATCGCTTCTTCCTGCTGAGCCTGGCGTTCTTTCATGTACTCGTCAAAGCGTGCACGCATCGATTCGCGATAGGCGTTCATCGCGTCCGAGTCGGCATAGCTGCCAACGCCTTCGGTCGTGGCAATGCCGGCGGCCGACGGGGTCTCGGGACGGGAGACGCCGCCGTCCGTGCCCACTGCGTAGGGCCCAGGTGGCGGGCTGGGGGGCGTCGGTGCGGCCGGTGCGATGGGTGCTGCGGGTGCCACAGGGACTTCTGCAGCGGCGCTGGTCTGCTCCTCAACCGGGGCGAAGCGCGGCGGCGCTGCCTCGCTGGCGACAGCTGGCACCGTGGAAACCGTTGGCTGTGCAGCGGGTGGCTGTGCAGCAGGTGGTTGTACAGCAGGTGGTTGTACAGCAGGTGCCGCGGCAACGGCAGTGGCGGCTGCAGATGCCTCCGGCACGCTCGATGCCGCTGGGGCGAGGGCTGTCGATTGCACCGCGGCGGCGGGTTGGCCGGCGTCAATCTGCTGCTGTGCATTCTGTTGGCTGGCCTTGAGCGTGGCATGGATCTCCTGCTGTTGGGCACTGACAGCCTCTTGCAGGCGCTCGAGGTTCGCATCCGCCGACTGCTGTGCGGCATTTTGCTCGGTCTGCATCTTTTCGCGCATCTCGGCGTGTCGCGCTATCGCCTGCGCCGTCCTGTCGTCGGTGACCTGGACGCCCCAAGGCGGAGTTGCCGGCATTCGGTAGCCGTTTTCCAGGGCGCGGCTTCTCAGCTGTTCGTACTGGGCATTGCGGTAGTCATCGCGGGACTTGCCCTGCAGTGCGCTCATCGCCGCGGAATGTGTGGCGACCTCGGCATCGCTCATGATGCTAAAACCCGGCGAGGTGTCACTTGCCCCGGATGGGCCCGTGTAAAGCGCTAGGGAGATGCCAAGGGCGAGGAGACCGCCGGTGAACTGCTGGAGCTGGGTCATGTCACGTTACCTTGCTGCGATGCTGTGGGATGTCAATTCTAGCCCGGAATGTCCGCGGTGCTAACAGGCAAACGATCGGCGGCTCAGTCTCCCCGTGTAATGCCCAGTTTTTTCATGCGCGAGCGCAGCGTGCTGGCCGGCAGATCTAAGATCTCCGCGGCACCGCCTTTGCCGGCGATCGCCCAGCCGGTTTGCTCAAGTACCTGACGGATATAGCGGGTCTCGTTTTCCGCCAGGCTGACCAATTCGCCGGCGTCCCCGGCCCCCTGCAACGTGCTGGCCGCCAGCTCGGACGGGACGTTGATCCCCGAGTAGACCATGTGGGGGGCGATTGGCACGACCTGGTCGCGGGCCAGGATTGCGGCACGCTCGATGACGTTCTGCAGTTCGCGGATGTTGCCCGGCCAGTGGTAGGACGTCAGCAGGCGCATGCCGTCTTCGGACACGCGGTTGAAGGTACGGCCTTGCGCACGTGCCTGGTCCGACAGGAATTTGGCGACCAGCAGTGGAATATCGCCGGCGCGATCGCGCAGCGGCGGCACGCTGAGTGGAAAGACGTTCAGGCGATAGAACAGATCCATCCTGAAGGTGCCTGCCTCGACCATCTCGACGAGATCGCGGTTGGTCGCGGCGATTACGCGCACATCGACCTTGATCGCATTCTCCGAGCCGAGCCGACTGATCTCGTGCTCCTGCAGCACGCGTAACAGTTTGACCTGTGCGTCCAACGGCAGTTCACCGACCTCGTCGAGGAATATGGTGCCGCCGTCGGCGAGTTCGAAGTGCCCCTGGCGCTGCCTGATGGCGCCGGTGAACGCTCCTTTTTCGTGCCCGAACAGCTCGCTTTCGATCAGCGTCGGGGTGATGGCCCCGCAGTTGACCTTGATCAGCGGCCGGTCGCGGCGTGCACTCAGGTCGTGGATCGCGCGCGCAATCGCCTCCTTGCCGGTGCCCGATTCGCCGACGATCAACACCGAGCTGTTGGTTGGCGCCACCTGGTCGACCTGTTCCAGCAGATTCTTCAGTGCCGGGCTCTCGCCGACAATGCTGTCGAAACGGCCCTCGTTTTTGACCTCGGCCTGCAGATAGGCGTTCTCCGCCTGCAGGCGGTCGCGCAGGCGCTCAACCTCGCCAAGCGCATCGCGCAGCTGGTGTTCCTGGCGCTTGCGCTGCGTGACATCGCGAAATGCCAGCACCGCCCCCTGCACCTCGCCGCGGCGCTTGATCGGGGTACAGGTCCACGCGACCGCGAAATGATCGCCTGCCTGGCGCCAGAACACGTCACTGTCGCTCTGCTTGGCGATGCCCTGCTTGAGAGTCTGGTAAATGCCAGACTCGATGAAATGGTAGGGGCTGCCGTCCCAGCGGGCGTACAGGTGCAGCTCGTGCAGCGAGTGGCCGATAAGCGACTCCTTTGGATAGCCGGTCAGGCGCACGGCGGCCGGGTTTGCGAAGGTGATATTGCCATCAAGGTCAAGGCCGTAGATGCCGTCGCCGACTGAATCCAGAATCGGCTGGTTGGCCGCCTCGAGTTGACGGTTGCGCTCTGCGAGTTCACTGCGCAACCGGGCGATCGTCAGATGCGTCCCGACACGCGCGATGACCTCCTCGGCCTGGAAAGGCTTGGCGATGTAATCGACTGCACCCATCGACAGGCCCTTGATCTTGTCGTCGGTGTCGTCGAGTGCAGACAGAAAGATCACCGCGATATCCCGGGTCTCGGGATTTTCCTTCAGCTGCGCGCAGGTCTCGAAGCCGTCGATCCCGGCCATCAGGATGTCCAGCAGGATCAGGTCCGGCTGCGCCCATTGCGCGACCTTCAATGCGTCCTCGCCGCTTTTCGCAATCAGCAGTTTGTGCCCGAGCCCCTTCAGCGTGCCGAACAACAGCTGCAGGTTGGTCGGATTGTCGTCGACCAGCAGGATGGTGCTGTTTTGCGAGTGGGGCGGGTTCAAGGGACTACTGCGGGCAAGCCGGAAGTTGCTGCATCATAAGAGAAACCGGGCGGCCCTGTCATGCCGTGCGATCGCCGGACGAGGCGCGCTGCAGACGTTCGGCGAGCAGGCGCAGGCCGTCGAAATCGAACAGCCGCGCCATCAGGGCCAGGTTGTCCACGTCGGCGCGCGGGGCGAGCGGATTGCCGGCGAGTTCGTCGGTGAGCTGGAACAGGCTGTCAACGTCACCCAGATTGATCGCGTCGTGTATGCGCTGTGCGCTACCGGCGGCCAGCGCCTGCGGCCATTCCATGTCCGGGGGTGAGGTTGGTGGCTCGCGATCAGATGCGCGCGCGACAAAATGGACATCGAGCAGGTGCACCATCAGCTCGGTCAATTGCCGGTCGCTGAACGGCTTGCCGAGAAAGGCGTCGAATCCGGCCTGGGTGGCCAGACGCTCGACCTCCGGAAACACATTGGCGCTGACCGCGACCAGCTTGGGTGCGCCGAAGACTGCGTGCCGGCGCAGTTCGGCGGTGGTGTTTGCGGCATCGGGTTTGGGTAGGCGCACATCGAGCAGTACCAGATCGAACGCCTTTTCTCGCAGGCGCTGCATTGCCTCCGCCACGCTCCGGAAGGTCTCCACCTCGCAGTCGGCATAGCGCAGCAGGGTTGCGACCACGTTGCGATTCTCGGCTAGCTCGTCGACCACCATGACCGAACATGTCGAGCCGGGCGCGAGGTGCAAGCGGTCCTGATGCGGCCCGGCCGCGCCGCTGTGCAGGTGGCCGAGCGAACCCTCCGGGGCCGGTTTAAACGGGAGCCGGAAACTGAAACAGCTGCCCGTAGCTGGCGTGCTATCCACACGCAGCGGCTCGCCGCCAAGCAGGTTGATCAGGCGCTGATTGATCGCCAGGCCCAGCCCGGTGCCGTCGACCGCCTGGCCGCTGCGTGCCTGGTGGAACGCATCGAAGATCGCGTCGATCCTGTCGGCGGGGATACCGACCCCGGTGTCGGCCACCGCAAATCGCAGTATGTCCGGCGCCTCGACGTTGACTGTGAGCGTGACCGAACCCCGATTGGTGAATTTCACTGCGTTGCCCAGGAGGTTGAGCAGAATCTGCTTGAGCCTCACCGGGTCGGTGAGGATCGCGTGCGGGAGATCTTCGGCCAACGCGACGTGCAGTTCCAGCTGCTTGTTGGCGGCGCGCTGGGCCACGATCATGCGCACGTCCTCGAGCAGCCGTAGCAGGTCGGTCGCCTGGATATCGAGGCGCATCTGGCCGGCTTCGATCTTGGTCAGGTCGAGGATGTCGTTGATCAGCGTCAGCAGGTGCTGGCCGCAGCGTTCGATGGCCTCGAGGTTCTCGCGCTGGCTGACACTGGTTACCGGGTCGCGGCGCAGGATCTGCGCATATCCGAGCACGCCGTGCAGCGGGGTGCGCAGTTCGTGACTCATGTTGGACAGGAATTCGGATTTCGCCCGGTTGGCCTGCTGCGCCTGCTCGTTGGCCTGTTGCAGTGCGTGCTGTGTCCTGCGCGTCTCCTCGATCTGGTGGATCAGTCGGGTATTGCTCTGCTGCAATGCAGACGTTCGGGCGGCGACGCGCTGTTCGAGGATCTGGTGCGAAGCGAGCAGCTGCTGTTCGCGGTCCCAGATGTGTCGCGCCATACGCCGGATAGCGCGTGCGAGGCGGCCGAGTTCGTCGTCGGAGGCGACCTCGGGCGCGACCGCGAAATCGCCCTGCGCAATCCGCTGAACGCTGGCATCCAGGGTCGCCAGCGGCCGCGTGATTTGTCGGGTCACGATGCCGATGATGAGCACGATCGCGACCAGTGACAGCAGCAGGCCGGTCGCGATCAGCACGGTCTCGTGCCGTGCCGGTGCGAGTGCGGTAGCGGTTGGCGTGATGGCGGTGATGTGCCACGGGAAGCCGGGCAGCTCGACACTGACCATCCAGTATTCAGTCTGTCCCGCGCCGGCGGTCACTGCGCGCACCCGTTCGCTTGGCATGTCGTTCGAGATGATCGGTGCCAGCTCGCGCATCTGCGGCCCCGCCAAGTCGGGGTCGAGCAGGACCCCAGCCGCGTGACTGACGATCAGGCTGACCGAGGGGCTGCGCAGTTGTTTGATCTCCGCATACAGATCGGCTACGCCCAGTTTGACCCAGGTGTCGCCGACCCGCGTGCCCTGGCTGCGGATCGGGCGGTTGTATTCGAGCATGTCGTCAACCAGGTGCCAGCCCGGCGGGCGCTCACCGAGTTCATCCGCGCTCAGCTCGCGCCCGGAATCCGTCCCGCGGCTCATCAGTCCGCCGCGTTGCGGGGAGACCAGGGAGACCGCCGCGGCCCTGGCGATAGGTGTGCGACGCAGGCCGTCGATCAGGTGCGCGTAGAGCAGGCTCTGAGATTGCTCGGGCTCGGCGACAGCCAGGTCGCCCAGACTCTCCGCCAGTGCCGGCACCTGGGACAGGGCCAGCGCCAGGCGCGACGCCTGGTGGCGCGCGTGTTCCACCAGGAGATGTTGCGCCGCGTCGCCGACATAGCTTCTGACATGCGCGACGCCGAGCCAAAACAGCAGCGCGTAGACCACCATCACCGGCAGCAGCGTGTACAGGATCAGTTTGCTGCGAATATTGAGGCGCACAGTGGCAATCCTTCCGGTACGGGATGCTCAGGTCGCGGATCCACTGCCTGCATGATACCGCAGCACAAAAAACCCCCGGGGGATGCGGGGGTTTAAGGTCCGTTTACACGGAACTCGCGTTGGTTTTTACTCGGAGAACACAATGTCCGGCGACCCGTGTGGGGTCGCGCTCAGGCGGGGCGGCCCCGCTCGCCGTTCTCGCGCTTGCCAAGACCAATGAGCTTGGGCAGCGAGAGAACCGAAAATGCGCCGGAGAAAACGACCATGCCGACGATCAACAATGGCGGCACACTGACGCCAAGGATGGGACCGGCGATCGCGAGCAGCATCGCGGACAGCCATGCTGCCAGGCCGGCCACGCTCAATATGGTCCCGGCACGATCATTCGGCTGATTTGCTCCGGACGGTGAATAAGAAGTATGCATGACAACCACCTAGCCGATTTCGTTCCGTTGGCAACCGAAGTTGCGCGGGTATTCCCAAGTTTGGGCGAGAGTTGAAGAGCAAGCCCTGTGCCATATCATGATTAGTGTTTATAAACAGTGATTTAGCTTATTTTCTTTTGGGTTTTTAATGTCTATGCGCGACGGCTCGGCGCGAAATATCGCGTCAAGTTGTCTTGGCGCGATATTTCGCGTCCGCTTGCGAGCCCGTGGCGCTTCAATCCAACCACGCCGCTGCGTGCATTCAGCGACCGCCGTGGTTCAGCGCGGAGGCAGCAGGCTGCTGCGCGCTGGCGGATCGGCGCCAGCGAGGCGGATTCGTGCCTGCTTCCCCGCAGGGGGCGCGGATCCCTCGCGACATCGATACCTCTGTCCAGCCCCGAAAGGCTCCCAATCGATGCATTTTCGCCACTGCAAGGCGGCTATTGGTGCGCATTGAGCGTCAAACCCCGCGGTCAGGCTCGTAAATCACAACAAATAGCCCAGCCGTGGGCCGCGAAACGTGACCCAGCTCGCAAATGCAGAGGTTGTGTTGCGGCGCAATATTGCCCTTTGCGCTGCGGATGATGGCTCAGTCAGGCGCCTTTGGCCGCACCAGGCCGGCTATCTGCGTGGCCCTGCGGCGTGCGGTGTCGGTGTCGCCGGCGCGTGCCAATGCAACGCCCATGCGCCGTCGCACGAGACTGGTCGGCTTGCCGAACAGCCGCACCTCGCTGTCAGGGATCGCAAGGGCCTGTTCGAGGCCCTCGAACGCGATACCGTCGGCCTCTACACCACCATAGATCACTGCGCTTGCCCCGGTATGGGCCAGACGGGTGTCCACCGGCAGGCCGAGGATCGCGCGGGCATGCAGCGCAAACTCGCTCTGGAATTGGGTGACCATCGTGACCATGCCGGTGTCGTGTGGTCGCGGGCTGACCTCGCTGAACAGCACCTGCTCGCCACGTACGAACAGTTCGACGCCAAACAGGCCCCGCCCGCCGAGCTCGCCGGTGATGCTGGCGGCGATCTCGCGCGCGCGGTTCAGAGCCGCGGGCGCCATCGGCTGCGGTTGCCAGCTTTCGACATAGTCGCCGTGCTCCTGGCGATGGCCGATCGGCTCGCAGAAATGCGTCTCGATCGCGCCGTCAGCACCGCTCGTCCGGATCGTCAGCAGGGTGATCTCGTAGTCGAAGTGGACCATCTGTTCGACGATCACGCGACCACGATTGACCCTTCCACCACTTTGCGCGTAGTCCCAGGCATGCGCCAGGTCGGCTTCGTCGCGGACGGTCGATTGACCCTTGCCGGACGATGACATCACCGGCTTGATGATGCACGGGAAGCCGAGCCGCTGGGCCGCGGCGCGCACCTCCGCGAGGCTGTCGGCAAAGGCGTACCCTGAGGTCGGCAGGCCGAGGGTCTCGGCGGCCAGACGGCGAATGCCCTCGCGGTTCATGGTCAGTTGCGCGGCGCGCGCTGTCGGAATGACCTTGGCGAGGCCCTCGGCCTCGATCTCCGCCAGCGTGTCAGTGGCTATGGCCTCGATCTCCGGCACGATCAGGTCGGGCCGCTCCGCAATGATCAGACTGCGCAGCGCGGCAGCATCGGTCATGTCGATGACGTGCGCGCGGTGGGCCACCTGGTGGCCGGGCGCATTGGGATAGCGGTCGACGGCGACTACCTCCACGCCAAATCGCTGGAGGGCGACGATGACCTCTTTGCCGAGCTCTCCGGCACCTAACAACATCACCCGGGTCGCCGTCGGGCTCAGAGGGGTTCCGATCCGCATATCTTTCTCCACCAGTAGTGCTGCGCAAGATTAGCGGTGGTCGCCCGCTTTGGCGAGCCGGC
>JAJDNF010000059.1 GCA_022340805.1 Chromatiaceae bacterium | reverse complement strand
TTCATAGTCTGCGTGGGCGTTTTGGATTCGGGAAGCTTAGTCGAAAGCAGCTCCCACCCGTCGGCTGGCTCAGGTATTCGAGGCGGATATGGTTGGCCTCGCACAGCTGGCGGGCGATGTACAGACCCAGCCCGGTGCCCTCGTTGCGGGTGGTGAAGAACGGCTCGAAAAGGTTGGCCTGGGCGTGATTGGGTATGCCCGGGCCGTTGTCCCGCACCTCGAGGAACGGGCCGCCGGATTCGCGCGTGATGCCGCCGGCCAGGCGGATGCTGAGCTGTGCCGCTGCACGGCCGAAATGGCGCACCGCGTTGTCGCACAGCACGTCTATGACCTGGCGCAGCTGCCCGGGGTCGGCGAATACCGTTGTGCGGGCGGGTTCGATTTCCTGCTGCAGCTGCCTGTCCATCAGGTGGTGGGTCTGGCGGATATCTTCGATCATCTCGTCCAGCCAGGGCCCGAGCAGCAGTGGTTTCGGGTGGGGATTGTCCTGTCGGGAGAGCTTGAGAATGCTCTCAACGACCTCGTTCACGCGCCGTGAGTTGTGCTGGATGATCTCGATCATGCGCTTGTCGGTGGTTGGCAATTCAGCGGACTCATCGAGTAACTGCGAGGCGTGGCTGATCGCACCGAGCGGATTGCGTATCTCGTGCGCGATGCCGGCGGTGAGGCGGCCGAGCGAGGCCAGTTTGAGCTGCTGTGCCTCGGCCGTCAGACGTGCGGTGTCCTCCAGCACGATCAAGGTGCCGGGGCTGTCCGTGCCGCCGATCGGGGTGAAGGTGGCGCGCAGGTCGCGGCCGCCCGAGGTCGCGCGGAAGTCCGCGCGCTGGCCGGCCGGGTCCCTGAGCCAGTCGCGGTACTGCCGGGCCAGCGGTGGTGACGCCTCGTCCAGTGGGTAGTGGCGCATCGCCACTGGCATGCCGAGTAGCACCCAGGCGGCCTCGTTCATGACCTGGATCGTCTCCTGATCGTCGATCACCAGGATCCCGGCGCGCATCTGCTGGATCACGAAATCGTTCAGCTGCGCCAGGTTGGCCAGGTCCGAGCCGCGCTGGCTGGCGAGTTCCTCGCTCTCGGCGGCGCGCCGCCCGAGCCGGTGGGCAAGCAGTGCCAGCGCGAAGAACGAGACGCCGAGCAGGCCCGCTTGGGTGTAGGCGGTCTCGGCAAAGGCACCGGTCAACTGCGCGTAGATGCGCTCGGTCAACACCGCCAGGGATCCCAGGGCCGCGAACAACAGCGCGGTGCGGCCGACCAGGCTGAGGCTGCCGAGCGCGATCGACACCGCGATCAACATCCCGAGACCGGAAAGCACACCGCCGCTGGCGTGCATCATCACCGTGATCAGCACGATGTCGAGGAACACCGCCCACTGCCCCTGCTTTTCGGCATCGCCGGCCTGGCGCAGGTACACGATCAGGGCGACGATCGCGAAACCCAGGTAGAGGTGCACCGCGACGGTGAACAGGCCCGGCAGGTAGGTGCCGAGCGGGCCGCGCCCGATGCCGAAATAGACCAGCAGCAGGGCGACCCCCAGGGCCACGCGGTAGATGAGGTAGAGGCCGAGATGCGAGCCCTCGCCGGCGAACTCCGTCGTGTCCGTGACTGCCCCGGTACTGTGCTCCGGCTCGCTGCTTCTCAAGATCTGTCCACCATCCTGTCCAGTGCCGGCGGGCTCCAATATTCAACAGTGATTTGTCTTTTTGCGCTGGCCGCATTTCTGCACCAGAATGCAGCCATTCGCCGCTGCACAGGGTCAAGACGTGAACCTACACGAATTCCAGTCCAAAAAGCTATTTGCGGGCTACGGCATACCGGTGCCGTTCGGCTATGCGGTCGACAGCGCCAAAGAGGCGCGCCGCGCCGCCGAAGATATGGGTGGTGGCAAATGGGTGGTGAAGGCGCAGGCGCATACCGGCGGACGCGGCAAGGCGGGCGGTGTGGTATTGGTCAACTCGCCGGCCAAGGTGGAGAAGGAGGCACGGCGCATCCTCGCCAACCGCATCGTGACCAAGCAGACCGGGGCCGATGGGCTGCCGGTGAGCTACGTCCTGGTCGAAGAGCCGACCGAGATCACCGAGGAACTGTATCTCAGTGCGCTGGTGGATCGCGCCACCCGGCGGGTGCTGATCATGGCGTCGCGCGCCGGCGGCATGAACATCGAGGAGGTCGCTGCCGGGACACCCGAAAAGATCATCACTACGCTGATAGATCCGGCGGCCGGGGTGCAGCCGTACCAGGCGCGCCGGCTGGGTTTTGCGCTGGGCTTCAATGCCGACCAGGTCAAGCAGTTTCAGAAGATCCTGTTCGGCCTGGTCAAGTTGTTCCACAGCGAGGACGCCAGCCTAGTCGAGATCAACCCGCTGGTGGTGACCCCGCATGGCGATCTGGTCGCGCTCGACGCCAAGATCAACCTCGACGGCAACGCGCTTTACCGCCACAAGGACCTGCTGGCGATGCGTGACATCAGCCAGGAGGATGCGCGCGAGGCCGCTGCAGCCGCGCACGATCTCAACTACATCACGCTGGATGGCAACATCGGCTGCATGGTCAACGGCGCCGGCCTGGCGATGGCGACCATGGATCTGGTGCAGCTGCACGGCGGCTCGCCCGCGAATTTCCTCGACGTCGGCGGTGGCACCACGGCCGAGCGTGTCGCCGAGGCGTTCAAGATCATCCTGTCGGACGACAAGGTCAGGGCGGTGCTGGTCAATATCTTCGGCGGCATCGTGCGCTGTGACCTGATCGCCGAGGGCATTATCGCCGCGGTGCGCGAGGTCGGCATCCAGGTGCCGGTGGTCATCCGCCTCGAAGGCACCAATGCCGAACAGGGCCTCAAGCTACTGAACGAGAGTGGCCTGGCGCTGCAGACCGCCTCCGACCTCACCGAGGCGGCCGACAAGGTGGTGGCGGCCGCGCGCAAGCGGGCGCGCGCAAAGCGTTCCTGAACCGCTAGGACAAAGACCAGACTATGAGCATCCTGATCGACAAGCACAGCAAGGTGATCTGCCAGGGCTTCACCGGCAAGCAGGGGACCTTCCACTCGCAACAGGCGATCGCCTATGGCACCAATCTTGTCGGCGGGGTGACCCCCGGCAAAGGCGGACAGCTGCACCTCGACCGGCCGGTGTTTGACACCGTGCACGATGCGGTCGCCGAAACCGGTGCCGACGCCAGCATGATCTATGTGCCGGCCGCATTCGCGGCCGACGCGATCCTCGAGGCTGCCGATGCCGGGATCAAGGTCGTGGTGTGCATCACCGAGGGCATCCCGGTGCTCGACATGCTCAAGGTGAATGCGGCGCTGGCCGGCAGCGACGTGCGTCTGGTTGGTCCCAACTGCCCGGGCGTGATCACGCCCGGCGAGTGCAAGATTGGCATCATGCCCGGCGCGATCCACAAGAAGGGCAAGATCGGCATCGTGTCGCGGTCTGGCACCCTGACCTACGAGGCGGTGTTCCAGACCACCCGCCAGGGGCTCGGTCAGAGTACCTGCGTCGGGATCGGCGGTGATCCGATCCATGGCATGAATTTCATCGACTGCCTTGAGCTGTTCCAGAAGGACCGCCAGACCAAGGGGATCGTGATGGTCGGTGAGATTGGCGGCAGTGCAGAGGAAGACGCCGCCGAGTTCATCGCCGACAAGGTGAACAAGCCGGTGGTGGCATACATTGCCGGTGTGACCGCACCGTCTGGCAAACGCATGGGGCATGCCGGTGCGATTGTCAGTGGCGGCAAGGGCACCGCCGAGGGCAAGTTTGCCGCGCTGGATGCGGCCGGGGTGGCCACGGTGCGCTCACCGGCACAAATCGGGCAGCGTATGGCGGAATTGCTTGCCTGAGGTTGGCGCGGCGCGCCCGGTGCCGAATTCGTTACCCCGACCACGACACCGGCCGCCAGCCGGTGTCTTTTTTTTCCGGGCTTGGTGTACCCTTGTGTCCCCAGTTGCTTGCGGCCGGGGTCCGCCTCCTTGAGGTCGCGGGCCTCCGGCTCATCGATGTTTCCCGAGTCAGGGTCTTGTCACCAGGAGAGGTAACCAAGGTGTCCACTCGCGTCGCGCTTGCGCAGATCAATCTTATGGTCGGCGATATTGCGGGCAATGCCCGGCGTGTCATCGACTGTGCCGAGCGCCTGCGCGGCACGGCCGACATCATCGTATTTCCGGAGCTCACGCTGACCGGATATCCGCCCGAGGACCTGTTGCTGCGACCGGTCTGTGACCTGCGCGTGGCCACTGCACTGCGCGATATCGCCGCGGCCGCCACGGGTGTAACGCTGGTCCTGGGTTATCCGGCGATCCGCGGCGGCGTCCGCTACAACGTTGCCGGGGTGCTGCGTGACGGCGTGGTCGAAGCCGAGTACCGCAAGATCCAGCTGCCGAACTACAGTGTGTTCGACGAGCGGCGTTATTTCGAACCCGGCGCAAACGCCGTGGTATTCGAGCAGGACGGTATCCGTTTCGGTCTGACGATCTGCGAGGACGTCTGGTTCGATATGCCGGTGCAGCGTGCGGCGTCGGCTGGGGCGCAGGTGCTGCTCAACCTCAACGCCTCGCCTTTTCACCAGGGCAAGGCGGTGGAACGCGAGGCCCTGGTGGCCGACCGCGCGGCCCGCTTCGGTGTGACGGTGGTATACGTCAATCTGGTCGGCGGCCAGGATGAACTGGTATTCGATGGCGGTTCGTTCGTGGTCGATGCGCGCGGGCAGGTCAAACACCGCGCGGCGTTCTTCGAGGAGAGTGAATCACTGGTTTTGATCGAACGGGGTATTCCGCAGTCTGGCGCGCTGCAACCCTTCCTTGGTGATGAGGAGCAGGTGTACCGTGCGCTGCTGGCTGGTACCCGCGACTACGTCGCCAAGAACGGGTTTTCCTCGGTCGTGCTGGGCCTCTCCGGCGGCATCGACTCGGCGCTGACCCTGGCCATCGCGGTCGATGCGCTGGGTGCCGACAACGTCGAGGCGGTGTCGATGCCGTCGCGCTACACGGCCGAGATCAGCAACAGCGATGCGCGGCGTCAGGCGCAGCAGATGGGCGTCGCCTACCAGAGCATCTCGATCGAGCCCGCCTTTAACGCGTTCCTCGACATGTTGTCCGACACCTTTTCCGGTACCGGGCCGGATGTCACCGAAGAAAATATTCAGGCCCGCTGTCGCGGGATCGTCCTGATGGCGATCAGCAACAAGCGCGGCCGCATGCTCCTGACCACCGGCAACAAGAGCGAGATGTCGGTCGGCTATGCGACGCTGTATGGCGACATGGCCGGCGGCTTTGCCCCGTTGAAGGATGTACCGAAGCTGCTGGTGTACCGGCTCGCGCGCTGGCGCAATCGCAATGGCGAGGTGATCCCGCAGCGCGTGATCGATCGCCCACCCTCGGCCGAGTTGCGTGCAGACCAGAAAGACAGCGACAGCCTGCCGGATTATCCAGTCCTGGATGGCATCCTGGCGCTGTATGTCGAGCAGGATAAATCGGTGGAAGAGATCGTCGCGGCAGGCTATGCGCGGCCCATTGTTGAGCGGATCACGCGCCTGGTGGACCGCAACGAATACAAGCGCCGGCAGGCGCCACCCGGTATCAAGATCACGCGCCGTGCCTACGGCCGGGACCGCCGCTATCCCATCGTAAACGGATTCTGAACTAAACTACCCGCCTTTGGTGTCAAAGCCGGTGCGATTATCAACCTGGGGAGTCAACCATGAAAAAAGTCGAGGCCATCATCAAGCCATTCAAACTGGATGACGTGCGTGAGAGCCTGTCGAATATCGGTGTGACGGGAATGACGGCTACCGAGGTGAAGGGCTTCGGTCGCCAGAAGGGACATACCGAACTCTACCGCGGCGCAGAATACGTGGTCGATTTTCTGCCCAAGCTGAAAATCGACGTCGTGGTCAGCGACCAGCAGGTCGATGCCTGTATCGAGGCCATCACCAGTGCGGCCCGTACCGGCAAGATTGGCGACGGCAAGATCTTCGTCTCCAGCGTGGAGAAGGTTGTGCGCATCCGTACCGGTGAACAGGACGACGACGCCATCTGACGGCGTCTGCGGGTCTAGACTGTCCCGCGCAACCTTTGCACTATCCTGCGTTGCAGCGGCCTACGCCAGGCAATGCCTGGCGTAGGCCGGCGGACTCTGCCGCGATGTGCGGGGCCGACAGGGCGCCAGCGATAGCAGCGGGTCCTCAGTTCTTGTCGAGCTCGAAGAAGTCCCACACCTGCCGACTGAACGATTTGTCAGCGATCTCCTTCTGCGGGTCGGGTATCAGGCTGCCGTTTGCCTCGTTGAGCGCGAGCACCCTGCGGGCGTCGCTCTCGAGTTCCGGTAGGCCCAGCTTCGCATAAGCCGCGATCAGCAATTCCAGGGCATCGCGCAGTGCCGGGGTGCGCTGGTAATTCTGCACCACGTACTCGGCCCGGTTCGCGGCGGCCAGGTAGGCACCACGACGCATATAGTAGCGGGCCACGTTGACCTCCAGGCGCGCCAGATTGTTGCGCAGGTAGAGCATGCGCTGCGCCGCATCCTCGGCATATTCGCTGGTCGGGAATTTGCTCACCACCTCGGAGAAGTCCTTGTACGAATCGAGTGCGGCGCCGGGATCGCGCTGCGAGGTGTCGGTGGGCAGGAAACGGTCGAGGAAGCCGAGGCTGCGCGTGAAATTGACCAGGCCGCGCAAATAGTACGCGTAGGCGGTCGCCGGGTGGCCCGGGTGCAGCTTGATGAAGCGATCCGCGGCGGCGAGCGCCGATTCGGGTTCTGAGGCGCGGTAGTAGGCGTACGCGACGTTGAGCTGCGACTGGTGGGCAAATTTGCCGAATGGGTAGCGTGACTCCAAAATCTCGTAGTATTTGACGGCCTTGTCGAAGTTACCGGCGTTCATCTCGCTGGTGGCTTCCGTGTAGAGTTTCTGCTGACTCCAGCCAATGGTCTCGTCTTTCTCCTCGAACGCGGAACAACCTGACAGGAGCAGGGCAATCAGCAATAGTGGCGAGAGTGAGCGCAACATGGGTGATAATCCGCAAATACGTAAGTGACCCGTGATTATACCGGAACCACATTGTCTGATCAGAACGCCGAAGAATGCGTGCTCGAGGCGACCGTAGCGGCCGACCTGGCCGGCGTGCGCCTCGACCAGGCGCTGGCCAGCCTGTTTCCCGACTATTCGCGCAGCCGCCTGCAGGCCTGGACACGCGAGGGACGGGTCAGCGTCAACGGCTCGCAGCGGCGTCCGCGCGACAAAGTCGAGGTCGGTGACCGCCTTCGGCTGCGCGCGGTGGTGGAGCAGCAGGTCGCCTGCGCGCCGCAGGACATCCCGCTGGACATCGTGTTCGAGGACGAACACATCCTGGTCATCAACAAGCCGGCCGGGCTGGTGGCGCATCCGGCGG
This sequence comes from Chromatiaceae bacterium, assembly GCA_022340805.1. Taxonomy (GTDB): domain Bacteria; phylum Pseudomonadota; class Gammaproteobacteria; order Chromatiales; family Chromatiaceae; genus Thiosocius. The sequence goes on along the minus strand of JAJDNF010000059.1, from coordinate 23,010 downwards.
CGGGCAACCCGAACGGCACGCTACAGAATGCCCTGCTGTACCACGATCCGGCGCTGATCGAACTGCCGCGTGCCGGCCTCGTCCATCGGCTGGACAAGGACACTACCGGGCTGATGGTGATAGGCCGCAGCCAGGCTGCGCACAAGCGCCTGGTCGACGCGATGGCGGCGCGCCAGGTCCATCGCGAATACCGTGCACTGGTGGTCGGCAGCATGCCGGCCGGCGGGACCATCAATCTGCCGATCGGCCGCCATCCAAGCCAGCGCACCCGGATGGCGGTCAATCCTTTGGGCCGGCCGTCGGTGACCCATTTCCGCGTGCTGGAGCATTTTCGCGGCCATACCTTGCTCAAGGTGATGCTCGAGACCGGGCGCACACACCAGATACGCGTGCACATGGCGCACATGCGCCACCCGGTGTTCGGAGACCCGGTGTACGGCGGTCGCCTGCACCTGCCGGGCGGCGCCTCGGAGCAGCTGAAGCAGGTTCTGCGTGACTTCAAGCGTCAGGCCCTGCACGCCAAGCGCCTCGAGCTGCAGCACCCGATCAGCGGTCGTGTCATGCGTTTCGAATGCGCCATCCCCGCGGACATGCGCGCGGTCATCGATGAGCTCGCCGCTGACGCCAACGTGCACTGGCATGACCCGGACGACGAGGACTACGCGCAGTTCGACGAGTACCAGGGAATCAAGGACTATGACGAGGACGATGATTGAGTGCATCGAACCGCATTGGGATGCGCCCGCATGCGTCAGGGCATGCACCAGCACACGCGGCGGCGGCGTCAGCGAAGGCGCCTGGCGCAGCCTGAACCTGGCGGCTCACGTCGGCGATGACCCACTCGCGGTTGCACGCAACCGGGCGCGATTGCACGAGCACCTCGAACTGCCGAACGAACCACACTGGCTCGACCAGGTGCACGGCGTGCAGGTGCGCAGGCCCGGCAGCGACCTGGCCTGCGCGGATGCCTGTTTCGAGGACCGGCCCGGCCAGGTGTGCGCGGTGATGACTGCCGACTGCCTGCCGGTGCTGCTGTGCAACCTGGGTGGGACGCGGGTCGCCGCCGCACATGCCGGCTGGCGTGGCCTGCTCGGTGGCGTCCTCGAGCAGACGCTGGCGGCATTCGGCGAGGGTGCCGATCAACTGCTGGCCTGGCTCGGCCCCGCGATCGGCCCGCAGGCCTTCGAGGTGGGCGACGAGGTGCGTGCCGCCTTCGTCGCCGAGGACCCGGCGAGTGCGCCGCACTTCGCCGAACACGGTCCGGGCCACTGGCTCGCGGACCTGTACGGTCTGGCGCGCCTGCGGCTGGTGCGCAGCGGTATCGGTGCGGTCAGCGGCGGTGATTTCTGTACCTACAGCGAACCCCGGCGCTTCTTTTCCTACCGCCGTGACGGCGTTACCGGCAGAATAGCGAGCCTGATCTGGCTGCAACCCTGAATCATCTGAGGCCACCATCATGAGCAACAACTGGTACATGCTGACCCTGATCGGCGAAGACAAGCCCGGGATCGTCGCCTCGGTCAGCAAGGCATTGTTCGAGCATGGGCTCAATCTCGGCGAGACCTCGATGCTGCGGCTGGGTGGCAACTTCACCATCATGATGATGGTCTCGGGCGTCCACGGGGAGGCGGATCTGCGCGATCGGCTCAAGCCGGTGATCGAGGCCCTGGGCATGTGCCTGCATGTCGACCCGATCCAGGCCCATCTGCACGAGCACCTGTTGCCCAACATCCAGGTCACGGTCAGCGGGGCGGACCGCGCCGGGATCGTGGCGCAGGTCACCGCTGCACTGGCGGCGGCCGGCTTCAATATCCTCGACCTCGAATCCGATGTCGCCGGTACCCAGCAGAAACCCGTGTACATCATGCAGATCGCCGGGGTGGCGGAGGTCCCTGTCGAGGCCATCGAGCGCGCCCTCGAGCCGCTGCGCCTGGACGGCGTGGACGTCAATGTGAATGCGGTCGAGACCTACATAGGCTGAGGTCTGGCGTGGCGATTCTCGATATATTGACCCTGCCTGATCAGGCGCTGAAGCAGGAATCCGCGCCGGTCACCGAGTTCGATGACGAACTGCGTGCCTTTATCGGCGACCTGGAGGAGACGCGCCGCAACGGGCCGGCCGCGGTCGGCATCGCTGCGCCGCAGGTCGGGTATTTCAGACGCGTCGTGATCGTCGATTGCTCGACCACGCGCAAGCCGGTGCCGAATCATGGCCGCCTGGTCCTGGTGAACCCGGAAATCACGCACTGGGAGGGCTACGAGATGGGTCGCGAGGGCTGCCTGTCGGTGCCGGATTACACCGGCAACGTGATTCGTGCGACGCACATCCACCTGCTCGCGCAGGACCCCTATGGACATGATCTGGAGTTCGACATGGAAGGCTACGAGGCGCGTGCGGTGCAGCACGAGATCGATCACCTCGACGGTATGTTGTTCGTCGACCGCGTGGTCAGTCGCCGCACCGATCTGTTCCAGCGCAAGGTGTACCAGAAGGGCGGCAAGGGCTAGGGCATGCCCGGCGGCAATGGATGCAAGGCCGCGGGGATCTGGAACGGACCGGTCGGTTGGGTGCGTGTCAGCGGCAGGATCAGCGGCGACCGGGCCGCCCCCGGGCCGAGCGGCACGAAGCGCAGCACCGCGTCGAGGAAGCCGTCGCCGTTGATGTCCGCGTAATCAACCCCGATCAGGCGCAGGCTTGGGCGGTTCGCGCTAGGGTCGCAGCGGACACCGTGGGCATCGAGATACATGCGGCCATAGAACAGCCCGTCGCGGAATGCACACTCGTCGCCGAGTGCCTCTTCAGGCGCCGCGTCGATCGGCTCGACGAGTGGGAAATGCAGCAGCAAGCCGTAGGCGTCGGCCTCCGTCGAGTGGCATTGTTCCTGGTTGCTGTTGGGGCCGCCGTGTACGCAACCCGGGTCGACAGGCAGATCGCTGAGCCGCGCGTTCATGAAGTCGTAGTCTGAGACATAGTCCTGCACCGACTGCAGCGGATGGAGGTGCAGGAAATTGTGGTAGCGGCAGTCCGTCTCGACCTTCTGCCACAGCCGGCGCTCTATGATGTTGCTCTTGTAGGCTGCCCCTTCTTCGATCGAGCGCACGACGTCTTCGCAGTCCTTTGGGATCATGAACGGCCGCCGTTCGTCGCGGCCTACCGGTAGTTCGGCCGTATATTGGGTGACCCGCCGACCGCTGATTGGCTCGGCAAAGTAGGCGTCGGCATTGGGCGCGTCCGCGCAGCCCGCCTTTGCCAGGCCGAGCAGAAGCAGCGTGAAGGCGGTCCGGAGGAGGAACAAACCGCAGCTGCGCTCGACCGGGCGGCTGCGGCCTGCCCGCAGAGAGGGGTGGCGCATGTCCGTGGACTGCGAAGCGGATGATGTCATTTTTTTTCCTCCCTCTCGTTGAGATCGCCGTGCGGGCTTCTGACACGTACGATGAATGCCACCCAGCGGCAGCTGACGTCGCGCGCCAGATTCAGGAACAGGCGCGAGGCGATAAACGGGTGGAAATGCGTCACGTTGGCTATCGCCTCGCGGGTCAGTACCATCAGGGTGGTCTCGGTCAATGCCACCGCATTCGTCTTGCGCGGTTCGTCGGCGAGCACGGCGACGTCACCGAATATCTGCCCAGAACCGAACTGGTCGACAACCGGGTCCCTGCTGTTCGGGTCGCGGCGCGGTACGGTGATCTCGACTACGCCCTTCATTACCAGGAACAGCGCGTTGCTTTCGTCGTGCTGACGATAAACATACTCGCCCGGCCTGAAATCCAGCAGGGTGCTGGAAAGCACGAATTTTCGGATCTGCCACGGGCGCATGTCGCGGAACAGCGGGCTGCGCGGGATGAGCTGCTGACGCATATGTGAAGACAACAGATCCCACAGGGTAACAAGGCGCAGTGAGGCCATGCTCAGCGGGGTGATCACGAAGTCGGCCAGCAGCGCGGTGAGGATCACCAGCGCGCTGAGTTGGCCGAACTGGGCGACCGGCGCAAAGCTGGACCACGCAAACACCAGGAAGCCGACGCTCAACGCAATCGAGGTGGCCATTACCGGCAGTGCCTCCTCGTAGATCGTCTTCTGCATGGCACGGGTCTGGCTCTTCGAGTGGCGCAGTTCCTGGTTGTAACGCAGCATGAAGTGAAGCGTGTCGTCGACCGCGATACCGATCGCGATCGCTGCAGCCATGGTCGTTCCGATATTCAGCGGGATTTCGGCATACCCCATAAAGCCGAACAGGATGATCACCGGAAAGATGTTTGGCAGTGCCGCCAGCAGGCCGACACGCAGGTCGGTGAACAGGAACGAGATGATCAGCACGAAGAACGTGAGGATCAGCAGGACCGACTGCAGCTGTCCGAAGATCATGCTGCGGGTCGCCGACAAGGCCAGCATCGAATCGCCGGTGATGCGTGCCTGCAGGCCGTGATCGAGATTCTTGTCGAGGTAGTCGCGGATCTTGCCCAACATCGCCTGCAGCTGCTCCGAGGTCGCGACGTTGTGCCGGACCATGATCCGGGTCAGGCTGTAGTCTTCGTTGACGTACGATTTCACGCGTGCGTGGTCGAGAAAGATCATCAGTTCCGCGATCTCGTCGTTGGTCTTCGGCGGACCGGCGTTCTCGCTCTCGAGGAACGCGCTGTTGAGCAGGGTCAGGTAATCGACGAACGACGTTACCGACATGGCCCCATCGATCCCCTCGATGAAGCGTTGCACCTTGAGGATCTCATCCAGGTAGCGCGCGTGCAGGAAGGTGTCCTGGATGCCGGATTCGATCACCACCGAAAAGGACTCGAGGCCGGCGAAGCGCTCGTTGAGGCGGGCAATACGCTGGGCGACGGGCGAGGATTCACCCAGGCTGTCGGTCGGGTTGTGGTTGATCTGGATGCGCGGGATCCCGGTAAGCGCCACCGCGGCACAGAACCCCAGCGTGACGAACGCGTGCCAGCGGTGCCGGGTGAGGAAATGCCAGTACGCGGTCGCCCACCTGTTCGTCCTCTCGTCGAACAGGCGCGATCGGCCATCCAGTTGCCAGCGACCCAGCAGCGATAGCGCGGCCGGGATGAAAATGATCGTGATCAGGAAATTGAACAGCAACCCGGTAGAGGCGATCAGGCCGAACTGGCTGAGCACCTCGATACCGCTGAAGCCAACTGAGAAGAAGCCTGCGTAGGTTGTTATGAATGTCAGCAGGACCGTTCGGCCTACCTTGCGCGACATGTGCGCCAGTGCCAGCGGCGTGTTGTCGCCGCGACGTTGCGCGTGCCTGAATTCCGCGAGCAGATGGATGTCCTCGGTCGACCCCACCACGATCAGCAGGATCGGAATCGTCGAGGTCACCACGTTGACCGGGATGCCAAGCCAGCCCATCAGGCCAAACGTCCAGATGATGCTGAGGCCCGCGGTGATCAGCGGTGTGAGGATGTCGATCAGCTGGCGCAACAACACGAACAACGCGATCAGCAGCGCGCCGACCGCCATCGGCAGCAACGTGGTCTGCTCCTCCATGATGCGCTCGGCCAGCTCGCTGCGCACCTGCGCGAAGCCGATCGCGTAGGCCTTGTCGTATACCGCGCGCAGGGGTTCGATCGCCTTTTCTATCGAGCTGCTGACCTCCTGGTCGTCGCGTTGCGGGTCGCGTTCCTTGAGCACGATGGCGACTGCCATCGCATGACCCGCGGGTGATACCAGCAGGTTGCGCAGCAGCGGATTCTTCAGCGCCTGGTCGAGCAGGGCCTTGCCGTCCTCGGCGGTTGCGGGCAGTTTCGCGAGATACGGCTCCTTGTCGAGGTAACCGTCGACACTCTTCACGTAGGGCGCGCTGAACAGGCTCTCGGTGCGATCGACGAACGGCAGCGCCTCGAGCGCGTGTATCACCCCCTGCAGCGCCTCGAGCTGCTCGGGCGCCAGCAATTGTTCGCCCTCGACGACGAGCAGGACCACCTTTTCCTCGCCAAAGACCTGCTTCACGTGCTCGTAATAGGTGCGCTGCGGATCGTTGATCACCAGCATCTCGTCGGCAGAGACCTTGACCCGCAGATGCGGAATCTGGGTTGCGGCGAGCATCGACGCGGCCACCAGCAAAGACAGCCACAGCCAGGGGTGGCGGGCAAACAGGAGTAGAAGGCGCTGCATTCAGCGTGCGTCCGTGATGTTTCGATCCTTGATTCTAGCCGTTTGCGCCGTGAAAGGTCCCGCTGCCGGCGTGCGCACGGCGCGCCGGTCTGACCCAGGTCAGCCGTGGCGGCTGAGAGCCCCCGGTGTTCCCTTGATTTCTCGGGGCACTGCCCCATATTCAGGGGCAACGTCATTATTTATCGGAGTTTTTCTCCCATGCGGATGGATCGACTGACAAGCAAATTCCAGATGGCCCTGGCGGATGCGCAGAGTCTCGCGGTAGGGCGCGACCACCAATTCATCGAGCCGGCCCACCTGCTGACCGCGCTGCTGGACCAGGAGGGTGGCACGGTCCGCCACCTGCTGGCACAGGCGGATGTGAATGTGAACCAATTGCGTTCAGGGCTCGGTGAGGCGCTCGATCGGCTGCCCTCGGTGCAGGGTGCGGCCGGCGATGTGCATATCTCCAACGATCTGGGCCGCCTGCTGAACCAGACCGATAAACTGGCCCAGCAGCGCAAGGATCAGTACATCTCTTCGGAGCTGTTCGTACTGGCGGCCGTCGAGGACAAGAGCGCCATCGGCGACCTGTTGCGCCGAGCAGGAGGCAGCAAGGGTGCACTCGAGAAGGCCATCGACCAGGTGCGCGGCGGTCAGGCGGTCAATGACCAGAATGCCGAGGATCAGCGCCAGGCGCTGGAGAAGTACACCATCGACCTGACCGAGAGGGCCGAGCAGGGCAAGCTCGACCCGGTCATCGGGCGTGACGACGAGATCCGGCGCTCGATCCAGGTGTTGCAGCGGCGCACCAAGAACAACCCGGTGCTGATCGGCGAGCCCGGGGTCGGCAAGACCGCGATCGTCGAAGGCCTGGCGCAGCGTATCGTCAACGGCGAGGTGCCCGAGGGACTGAAGGGCAAACGCCTGCTGTCGCTCGACATGGGCGCGCTGATCGCCGGTGCCAAATTCCGTGGCGAGTTCGAGGAGCGCCTCAAGGCGGTGCTCAACGACCTGTCCAAGCAGGAGGGCCAGATCATCCTGTTCATCGACGAGATCCACACCATGGTCGGCGCAGGCAAGGCCGAGGGCGCGATGGACGCCGGCAACATGCTCAAGCCGGCGCTGGCGCGCGGCGAGCTGCACTGTATCGGTGCCACCACGCTGGACGAATACCGTAAGTACGTCGAGAAGGACGCGGCACTGGAGCGGCGTTTCCAGAAGGTGCTGGTGCAGGAACCTACCGTCGAGGACACGATAGCGATCCTGCGTGGCCTGAAGGAGCGCTACGAGGTGCATCATGGGATCGAGATCACCGACCCCGCGATCGTCGCTGCGGCCACCCTGTCACACCGCTACATCACCGACCGGCAGCTGCCCGACAAGGCGATCGACTTGATCGACGAGGCCGGCGCGCAGATCCGCATGGAGATCGACTCCATGCCGGAGGAGATGGACAAGCTCGACCGCCGCCTGGTCCAGCTCAAGATCGAGCGCGAGGCGCTGAAGAAAGAATCCGACGAGGCGTCGAAGAAGCGCCTGGCCGCGCTGGAGACCGAGATCGGCGGGCACGAGCGTGAATTCGCCGATCTCGAGGAGATCTGGAAGTCGGAGAAGGCCGCGGTGCAGGGCACGACACATATCAAGGAGGCGCTGGAGCAGGCGCGTCTCGAGTTCGAGACCGCGCGCCGCGCCGGCGACCTGCAGCGCATGTCGGAACTGCAGTACGGCCGCATTCCCGAGCTCGAGCGTCAGCTCGACATGGCGGGCCAGGCAGAGATGCAGGAGACCCACCTGCTACGCAACAAGGTCAGCGAGGAAGAGATCGCCGGCATCGTTTCGAAGTGGACCGGTATCCCGGTGTCGAAGATGCTCGAGGGCGAGAAAGAGAAGCTGCTGCGCATGGAAGCCGTGCTGGCCAAGCGCGTGGTCGGCCAGGGTGAGGCGGTGAGCGCGGTGTCCAATGCGATCCGCCGCTCGCGTGCCGGACTGGCCGATCCGAACCGGCCGAACGGCTCGTTCCTGTTCCTAGGCCCGACCGGGGTGGGCAAGACCGAGCTGTGCAAGGCCTTGGCCGAGTTCCTGTTCGACACCGACGAGGCCATGGTACGTATCGACATGTCCGAGTTCATGGAGAAGCATTCCGTGGCCCGCCTGATCGGTGCGCCACCGGGCTATGTCGGCTACGAGGAAGGTGGCTACCTGACCGAGGCGGTGCGCCGCCGGCCTTACAGCGTGGTGCTTATGGACGAGGTCGAGAAGGCCCACCCGGACGTGTTCAACGTGCTGCTGCAGGTGCTCGACGACGGTCGTCTGACCGACGGCCAGGGGCGCACGGTCGATTTCCGCAATACGGTCATCGTGATGACCTCGAACCTGGGCTCGGACCTGATCCAGACGCTGGCCGGCGAGGAACGCTACGAGCAGATGAAGAGCGCGGTGATGGAGGTCGTCGGGCAGCACTTCCGCCCCGAGTTCATCAACCGTATCGACGAGGCGGTGGTGTTCCATCCGCTCGGTCGCGAGCAGATCCGCGCGATCACCGAGATCCAGGTTGGTTACCTGCATCGGCGGCTGGCCGACCGCGACATGGGGCTGCAGGTCAGTCACGGTGCGCTGGACCGTCTTGGCGAGGCCGGCTTCGACCCGGTGTACGGTGCGCGTCCGCTCAAGCGTGCCATTCAGCAGCAGCTGGAGAATCCGCTGGCGCAGCAGATCCTTGCCGGGGCGTTCGGCCCGGGCGACGTGATCCATGTGAACGTCAGTGGTGATGGCCTGACGTTCTCGCGCGGCAGCAGTGTCGATGTGGACGACCAGGGTGCGGTGATCGAGGGTGAGCTGGTCGACTGACCCGCCGGGGGCCGGGCTCAGCGTCGAGGCCGGCGCCTTGTGCGCCGGCCTTTGCCGTCTGGATGAGCTGCATGCCTGACCTGGGTGAGCTGATCTATCGCATCGAGGATGCTGAAGGCGAGGTCCATGTCTATCAGGATGCGCACTTCCGTTACCTGACGCTCGGTAATTCGGTCGAACAGAGCTGCCTGGATCTGGCCAATCCACCGCGCCTGGAACATGTCTACACCCAGGCGATGATGCTGGCGCTGCTGTTGCGTGAGCGTGCGCGCAGCGGGCTGCTGCTCGGGCTTGGTGGTGGCAGTCTCGCGCGGGCCTTGCGGGCCGCCGATCGCGGCCTGCACATCGTCGCGGTCGAGCAGCGCGCAGCGGTCATCGATGTCGCGCGTTCGCATTTTCAGCTGCCCGATGATCGCCGTTTCGAGGCGCTGTGCAGCGGGGCAGAGGACTTTCTGCGGCATGACAGCCGCTTGCATGATCTGATCCTGGCCGACCTTTTCGTGGCCGATGGTATGTACCAGGGTCAGGTGGCCGCCGACTTTCTGCGTCAGTGCAGGCAGCGTCTTTCCGAGACGGGCATCCTGGTGGTCAACCAATGGGCCAGCGAGTTCCAATCGAATCGGGTGGCGTTCGAGGACCTCAGGCAGGTGTTCGACGACCGTGTGCTGACTCTGCACGTGCAGGGCGGCAACATCATCAGTTTTGGCCTGCGCGCACAACTGCCGGATCTGCGACGCGACGCGTTGTTTGCTGCCGCGCAGGCGCTTGGACTGCGTCTCGGCATCCCGCTGCAGCGCCATGCGCGCAATCTATGGCGGCAGAATGCCGAGACATTGGGGGTGGGGCGGTTCCGTCGCCCTGCGGCACGCTGAGATAACAGCGTACGCCCTGCGGGAATCCGCCGCGCCGCGTTCGCGGGTGTGCCTCAGGAGTGCAGGAAAACGCCGCCGCGGCGCGGGTCGCCGGCGCCGGTGAAGGTCTTGCCGTCCCAGCACACCGTGTGCGTACCGCCGAAGAACAGGTTGTGTGATTCCCAGATGCGGTGCTCTGGAAAGTCGCTGAGCAGGGCGCGCAGGGCCTGCTCTTCGAATCCGGGTTCGATGTCCAGCTGGCCGCGCTCGAAATGCATGCGCGGTGCATTGACCGCCTGCTCGGGAGACATGCCGAAGTCGATCAGGTTGCTCAGGGTCTGCAGGATGGCCGTGCGCAAGCGATTGGATCCGCCCGAGCCGATCGCGATCAGATGGCGGTGATCCTCGGCCAGGGTTGGCGCCATCATCGAGCTGACGCGCACATCGCACGGCCAGCGGTTGAAGCCCTCCGGGTTGAGATCCTCTTCGCCGAGCATATTGTTGAGCATGATCCCGGTGCCCGGCAGCAGCTCGCCGCTGCCTTCGCCATTCGACAGCGTGAGCGAGGCGCTGTTGCCGGCGCTGTCGATCGCACTGATATGCGTCGTGCCGCGATGGTTGACCGGGTGGCCGGCTACCGCCGCGCGGTAGGCCTCCATCAGCTGCCTGTGGCGCTGCGACCGCGCGAGCAAGCCATCCTGCCGGGCGATGTTGGTTTGGGCCATCACATGGGCCAACATCTTGAGATGTGCGGCGCTGCCACGCACGGTCGCGCCCAGATCCTGGCCGTTCAGTGCGGCGAGAGCGAAGTTGATCAGGATCCCGCCAGAGGAGGGCGCCGGATTGGTGGCTACCTGGTAGGCGCGATAACGATTCTGCAACGCCTGGCGTTCGATGACCCGGTAGTTCTCAAGATCAGCCAGGGTCAAATGGCCGCCATGCTCTGCACAGTGCTGCACAAGTCGTCGGGCCAGTTCGCCGTGATAGAAGGGCGCGTCGCCTTCCTCGCCCAGCCAGGCCAGCATCTCGGCCAGCTGTGGCTGGTGGAATCGGGCGCCCGTGCCGGCGAGCGCCTCGCCGCCGTACAGTGCCTGCGCGGCCGGTGTGGCGCGATAGATCGGGGCCACGATACTGAAGATATAGCCCTGCAGCGCATTGATCGGCACGCCGTCGCGCGCGTATTCGATGGCCGGTGCGAGGATCTCGCGCAGCGGCAGGCTGCCGAGCCGACGGTGCGTGCTGACCAGCCCGCGCACGGTGCCGGGGGTGGCGATCGAGCCGGCCCCGATGTGGAATTCCTGCTGCGCGGTACCGAAGTCGGCGATCACCGGATAGAACGCACTGTCGTGTGCGGCCCGGCGCTGGCGTGGTGTCTGGACGAAGAAATCGTACAGAAGCGGTTCGTGGTCGGCCGGTCTGGCCAACAGGAAACCGCCACCGCCCAGCGAGGTCAGCACGGGTTCGACCACGCACGCGGCGGCCAGGCCCGCGAGCACCGCATCGAAGGCGTTGCCGCCGAGCTGGTACATGCGGATCGCGGCCTCGGCGGTGTTCGGGTGGCCGGCGGCTACGGCGCCTCTCATGTTGCTGATCGTGTGGTCATTTGGCCCGCATTATGCCGGTAGCGGCACGCTGTGAAAAAAACCCGTCGACTGTGGCGAGGCAAAAAAAAGCGCGCCCGAAGGCGCGCCCTTTGTTCCATCGCAGGCAGACTATTTCTTGTCGGTCTTGGTTGTGGTCGACTTGCTGGTGGTCGTGGTGCTCGGGTAGGCGTAGGTCCCGTAGTTCGGGGCCCCATAGCCATAGCCACCATAGTAGGGATAGCCGCCGCCATAGCCGCCATAGTACGGGTAACCGCCACCATAACCACCGTAGCCCGGGTAGCCGCCGCCCCAGCCCCACGGGCTGCCGCCCCAGCTGTTGCCCCACGGGCCACCGCCCCAGCTATTGCCCCACGGGCCGCCGCCCCAGCTGTTGCCCCATGGGCCACCGCCCCAGTTGCCCCAGTTGCCCCAGAACGCGCTGGCGCTCGTGGTAGCGAGAACAGCAGCTGCGCCGATCAGGCCGGCCAACAGCGTTTTGCGAAACTTGATCATCGGTATTCCCTCCGGTTGAGGATTCGTACGTTTAATTGGTTCTGTATCGTGCAGCGGTTGCTTACGATCACGATGCGCTTGCGCTGCTGACGCGGTGTCACTCCGTCGATTTCGGTAGCGTCAAACCGAAGTCGGTTTCCAATCAATGTTACTCCGTCCCGGGGCGTTCAGCAGCAGAAGTATAGCCATGCGCCGCGCCTGCCTTGTATCCGAGGTTGTTCGGGCGTTGACGGTATTGTTTTAGCAGGCGCTGGCACTGGCGCAGACTGAAATCGATCCCATAGCGGGTGCCGAGATGTTCCCGCAGCAGTTTGCCCTGCCATTTCCGCCCCTCCAGGCCAAAGGTGCCGGGCGTCTGGCCGAGGTCCTGTTGCAGGCGTTTCCATTCGTCGCTGGATAGCTTCGGTGGGCGCCCCGGGCTGGTTTCGTCCATCAGGCCATCAAGACCGTTGTCGACGAAGCGTTTGCGCCAGCGCTCCAGGGTGCGGGTGTGCTCACCCAGCCATTCGGCCACCTGGTTCGGACGATGGCCCTCGGTTATCAGCAGCACGCACAGCGCCCGGTAACAGAAACGCTGCTCGCGTGACGCGCTCACGTGTTGGCGCACTGCGCTGCGCAGTTTGGCGATCTCCGATGTGTCCATGACCCTTTATTCCCGGCGCTGATCAGTGCACCGCAGGTTTCGTCGTTTCCAGTATTAACAAAACGGCATGCGCATCAGTGGGCAAACTGGTGAACAATTGACGCTGATCAGGAAAACACGGCGTAATGTAACGTCTCAGCCGCCGGTTCCACGGGCCCAGCGAGTGCCGGCAAGGGAAACCATATGCTCGAGTTTGTCTTTTTCGATCCGGATCCGCGGCGACGTTTTGTCGATTTCGTGCGCACGCTCGCGGTTGCCGCCGAGACGCGCGACGAAGACGAAACCTTTGTCGTGGCGATTCGCGAAGATACCGATGACGAGCTTATGGAGCGGATCGAGGCCTGCTACGAGGAGATGATGGCGCTGGACCAGGTGCTGTTCGAGTCGCGGTCGGGTGATGACGGTCACCAGGCGGCAGGTGTGGTCCTGAACCTGGCGTCCGGCGATACGGTCTATGCGCGTGTCGATCCGGCACTGCTGGGTCGGATCATGGCGGTACTGACACCGCAGGAATTCGGTGACGTGGTAAACGCGATTGTCGACGCGGTCGAAAATCCCGATGCGCGGCCGCTGTGTCACGCGCCCGGCAGCGCGGATTGAGCTCAAGGCCTGTCAGGCACTGCCCCCGCCTCGCGGGCCCTCTCCTCTGCGGCGAACTTGAGCCGCTGCGCCTTTTTCTTTTCGACCAGCTCGATGTATTCCTTCGGGGTCATCGATGCCCCGGTCTCCGGCCGTTTGGTCGGCAGGTAATAGCCGGCGATGGCGGCCACGAGAATCGCCAGCAGCAGGATGTACACGTTGGTGCGGTCACGTTTCTGTACCATGTTTGGCATGTTAACAGGGTGACCGAGCTGCGGTCACGGCGCCGCCCGGCACCAGGTGTCCGGGTTGGAAGACGGGTCCGTCAGCGGTCTCTATCCGCATGATCGGGTGGGCGTATATGCGGCTCAGCAGCTGCGGATCGGACAGGGATTCGCGGGTCCCCGCATGCCAGCCACCGGCACCATCCAGCAGCAGCCAGCGTCCGCAGGCGTGGTAGGCGACGTTGAGATCGTGGACCACCATCAGCATGGCCCGCTGTGGGCTTACGCATTGCGTCCCCAGCACCTGCAGGCAGGCGGCCTGATGGGCCAGGTCGAGGTGGTTGAGCGGCTCGTCGAGCAGCGATAAGGGGCATTGCTGGGTCAGCACTCGGGCTATCTCGACGCGCCTGAGCTCGCCGCCCGACAGGGTCTCCAGCGAGCGCTGTTCAAATTCCGTTAGTCCCATCGCCGCCAACGACTGTCTGGCGATCGCCAGGTCGGCCGGGCCCTCCCAGGCCAGGGTCGCCAGGTGCGGATGACGGCCGCCGAGCACGGTCTCGAGAACGCTGGCGCCGAGGCCACTGCCGCTGTGTTGCAACAGCAGTGCGACGCGCCGGGCGCGGGCACGCGGGGTCATCGCATGCAAGGGTCCGTCGACCAGGGATATCGTGCCGGCCTGGGTCGGCAGCAGCCCGGCGAGGTGCAGCAGCAGCGTGGTCTTGCCGGTCCCGTTGCGCCCCAGCAGGGCCCAGGATTCGCCTGCATGGATCGTCAGATCGAGGCCGTGGCAGACGGTCGTATCGCCGATCCGCACACTCAGCTCACGCGCCTCGAGCAGTCCGCTCACCGCTCCGTCCGGCGGTGCAGCAGGATCAGGAACACCGGCACGCCGAACAGCGCGGTGAGCACCCCAACCGGCAACTGCATCGGGCTGATCAGGGTCCGTGCGGCACTGTCGGCCAGCACCAGCAGGCTACCGCCGGCCAGTGCCGCGGTCGGCAACAGGATGCGGTGGTCGGCGCCGCCCAGCCGGCGGATCAGGTGGGGCGTGATCAGGCCGACGAAGCCGACAGAGCCGGCGACAGCCACGGCCGCGGCGGTAAACACGGCGCCCAGAAAGTACAGTTCCAGGCGCAGTCTGCGCGTATCCACGCCGAGTGCCGCAGCCTGCAGCAGCCCCTGGCTGGCGATATTGAGTTCGCGTGCCCGCAGCCGGGCGAGCAGCAGACCGGTCGCCAGCACCAACAGCGGGACCCCGGGGCGCGTCGCATCCGCGAGATCGCCCATCAGCCAGAACAGCATTCCCGGCAGTTGCACCGCCGGGCTGATACTCAGCACGAAACTGATCAGCGCTCCCCAGCCGGCCGCGACCACGACGCCGGTCAGCAACAGTCGGTCGCCGTGCCAGTCGTCGCCGTGGCGTGCCATGCCGAACACCAGCAGGGTGCTGAGCAGCGCGCCGCCCAGTGCGGCCGGTGTGTACCAGGCGCCCGGCAGGGTCAGCAGCATCGCCAGCAGCACCGCGGTCGCGGCGCCGCCCGAGACCCCGAGTACGTAGGGGTCGCCGAGCGGGTTGCGTAACAGGACCTGCATCAGGGTTCCGGCCAGGGCCAACAGGCCGCCAACCGCGAAAGCGCTCAGCGCACGTGGCAGGCGCAGCTGGTCGACGATGCGGTCATTGACGCTGCCATCGTCAGTGACCAGGTAGGCGAGGACATCGCCCGCCGGGATCTCGGCACTGCCAATGAGCAGCGCCAGCAGCAGGCTGACGCCGGCCAGCAGCAGCCCGTACAGCGGCAGGCGCCTAGGGTGCAGTGCTGCTGTCAAGGTGTCGGGCCGCTCACAGGTGGCGGTGGACAGGTGCGGGCTGATCGCCGCTCAGGCTGACGATCGGCCAACCCCGGCCGAGCGCATGCCCGCGCAGGGTCTCGTCGGGGTCTACGGCGACTGGGTGATCCACCCGTTCGAGCAACGGCAGGTCGTTGTGCGAGTCGCTGTAGAACCAGGCATCGTCGAGCGTCTGCTGATGCTGCTCCAGCCACGCCTGCAGACGGGTGACCTTGCCCTCGCGGAAGCTCGGTATGCCGGCCACACGCCCGGTGAAGCGGCCATCTTGCAGCTCTGGCTCGGTCGCAATAAGGTTCCGGATGCCCAGACGTGCGGCGATCGGCGCGGTCACGAACGAGTTGGTCGCGGTGATGAGCATCAGCGTATCGCCGGCAGCGCGATGCCGGTCCACCAGCTGCTCGGCAGCCGCGGTGATCAGCGGTTCGATTCTTTCGCGCATGAAGCGCGCATGCCAGGCGTCGAGCTGGTCGCGCGGATGCTCCGACAGGGGCTTCAGCGAAAAGGCCAGAAACGCCATGATGTCCAGGCGGCCCTCGCGATACTCCTGATAGAAGCGCTCATTCTCGCGTTCGTAGCTGGCGCCGTCGACCGCCCCGATCTCGCCGAGGAACTGGCCCCAAAGATAATCCGAGTCGCCGGCGAGCAGGGTGTTGTCCAGATCGAAGATGGCAAGAGGCATGACGGTGCCGACTCATCGCAGGTTCCAGGGCCCCGCGACTATACAGGAATTCTTTTATAAGCAATAGCTTATGGTGTGGCGGCGCTTGCCGGACCGGTCCCCGTTGTGGAACAATCGATCGCAGCAAAAGATTAAATTCGGTCCGAGTTGTGATAGATGCCGACGGTTTCCGGCCAAATGTAGGGATCATTCTCTGCAATGACCAGAACCGCCTCTTTTGGGGTCGTCGGGTGGGGCAGAATGCCTGGCAGTTTCCGCAGGGCGGGATCCATTCCGACGAGACGCCGGAGCAGGCGATGTTCCGTGAATTGCAGGAAGAGGTGGGTCTGTTGCCCGAGCACGTCGACCTGCTCGGGTCGACCAGCCGTTGGCTGCGCTATCGCCTGCCCAAGCGGTTTATCCGGCGCCATTCGCACCCGGTGTGTATCGGCCAGAAGCAGCGCTGGTTCCTGCTGCGCGTGCATTGTCGCGAGAGCGACTTTTGCCTCGACTCCTGCGACAGACCCGAATTCGACAGCTGGCGCTGGGTGAAATACTGGCAGCCGGTTCGCGAGGTGATCTATTTCAAACGCCGCGTGTACGAGCGTGCGCTCGAAGAACTCGCGCCGCTGTTGTTCCCCGACGGTGTGCCGGCCCGGCCGCAGACCAACTATCTGCGTCAACATCGACGCTAGGGGCTGCGCGGCAGAGCTGGCGGTAGCCGAGGATTTCCCAGTGTCGCGGGCGTGCAATAGTGCGGCTTCTCGCGCCGTATTTACCGTACGCGAGTCGTAGGACCGCGTGCCGACAGTGACTCCCCACAATCACGTGCCAAGCAGAATGACGCACCACACTAGGCCTTGTGTCCCCTCTTACCTGGCAGCGTGCGGTGTGTGCCGCGGCCTCGCCGTACGCCCGACGGGTAGCTCACTACATGCTTGATACCTTGCACCGGATCGTCAAAGAGGTAAACGCCGCCCCGGACCTGGGCAAGGCGCTCGCCACGATCGTGACACTGGTCAAGCAGGCCATCAGCTGCGACGTCTGCTCGGTCTATCTCACCGACGCAGACAGCCGGGCGAACGTGCTGGCCGCGAGTGATGGTCTGCGCCAGGAAGCGGTCGGCAAGGTTGCCCTGCCTCCCGGGCGGGGCCTGGTCGGCCTGGTCGCGGAGCGTGCCGAGCCGTTGAACATCGGTGATGCGCCCTCGCATCCACGCTATCTGCGTGTCACCGAGACGGGTGAGACCCACTACCGTGGCTTCCTCGGCGTGCCAATCATCCAGAACCGTAAGGTCCTTGGCGTTCTGGTCGTGCGCCAGGAGGCACTGCGCGAGTTTACCGATGACGAAGTGACCTTTGTGTTCACGCTGGCGGCCCAGCTCGCTGGTGCCATCACGCACGCACAGGCCAGCGGCGAGCTCGATACGCTGACCACGCGCTCGCGCGGCGCGCGCTACCTGGAGGGGCGTCCGGGTAGCACCGGGGTGTCGATCGGGCACGGCGTTGTCGCGTATCGCATGGCCGACCTCGAGGCGATCCCTGACCGCAATACCGACGACATTGCTGCGGAGTGCGCCGCGTTCCGCGCCGCGGTCAGCGCCGTCGAAGATGACCTCAGCAAGCTCAAGGTCCGCCTCAGCGGGGAGATACCGGCCGAGGATCATGCGCTGTTCGATGCACTGCTACTCATGCTCGGCGGCGATACGCTGGTCACCGAGACGGTGGATCTCATCAAACAGGGACAATGGGCGCCCGGAGCGTTGCGGCAGAGCATCGATGCGCACGCTCAGGTCTTCGAGAGTATGGAGGATGTCTACCTGCGCGAGCGCGCCTCGGATGTCCGCGACCTGGGGCGGCGTATCCTGATGCACCTGCAGAGTGATAGCCCGCAGCACATCGAATACCCGACCGATACCATCCTGGTCGGCGAGGAAGTCAGCGCGGTGCAGTTGGCCGAGGTGCCATCGGAACGCCTGGTCGGCGTAGTCTCGGCGACCGGGTCGAGTTCGTCGCATGTCGCGATCCTGGCCCGCGCGATGGGGGTCCCGGCGGTGATGGGGGTAAGCGATCTTCCGGTCGGCAGGATGGAAAATCGCGAACTGATCATCGACGGCTACCGGGGTCGCGTGTATATCGCACCGACCCCGGCGGTGCGCATCGAATATGAGCGCCTGGCCGAGGAGGAACGCGCGCTGACCGCCGAGGCAGAGGGCCTGCGCGGCCTGCCGGCCGAGTCGACCGACGGCGTTGCGTTCCCGCTGTTTCTCAACACCGGCCTGGTGAACGAGAACAACAGCGTTTATAGCGACGACTTCGCCGGGATCGGCCTGTACCGCACCGAGCTGCCGTTCATGGTGCGCGACCGTTTTCCGGCCGAGTCGGTGCAGGTGATGAACTACCGGCGGGTACTCGAGGCCTTCTCGCCGCGCCCGGTTATTCTTCGCACCCTGGATATCGGCGGCGACAAGCCGCTGCCGTATTTTCCGGTCGAGGAACAGAACCCGTTTCTCGGCTGGCGCGGTGTGCGTATCTCGCTGGCCCACCCGGAGATCTTCCTGACCCAGGTGCGTGCGATGCTGCGTGCCGCGGTAGACCTCGACAATCTGCAGATCATGCTGCCGATGATCAGCGGGGTCACCGAGGTGGACGAATTGAAGATGTTGATCAAGCGGGCCCACGACGAGTTGGTCGAGGAGGGCTATGCGGTATCGATGCCGAGCATCGGCGTCATGATAGAGGTGCCGTCCGCGGTGTATATGGTCGAGGAACTGGCCCGGCGCGTCGATTTCGTCTCGGTCGGTACCAATGACCTCACTCAGTACCTGCTGGCCGTCGACCGCAATAATTCCCGTGTCGCCGAGCTGTATGACGATCTGCATCCGGCGGTGCTGCGTGCGCTGGATCAGGTGGTGCGCGGTGCGCGGGAGTTCAACCGCCCGGTGGGCGTGTGCGGCGAGCTGGCCGGAAACCCGTTGGCCACGATCCTGCTGATGGGGCTTGGCGTCGATAGCCTGAGTATGAGCGCAGGTGGTGTGATGAAGGTGAAGTGGGTGGTGCGCAGCTTCAGCGTTTCGCGCGCGCGGCAGCTGGTGCATGCCGCGCTGCGCATGGAGGATCCGCAGCAGGTGCGCAGGTTCATGGAGAGCGCACTCGAAGACATGGGCCTGGGTGGTCTGTTCCGGCCGGGACGCTGAACCGCGGGCTTGCGCATCTGCCGGCGGCGTACCTCGCGGTTGGATCGCTTGATCGCCGCGGGCCGGCGTGAATCGGACCCGTTTTCGGGCCTGTCCGGGCAGGTTTGCCGCTGAATCTGTCGTTTTTTGACGTCTATCAACCGGGCATGGGGTGTATGGGCTCAAAATATGCTTTTGAGAAGAGCACTCGGGGAAGATCCAATGGAAGATTCAGTCGCAACACAGCCTAGCGCCAACGATGCCGATCCCGCCGCTGAAGTGCCGGGGCCAGAGGTATTCGATGGCGATCTGAGCAAGCTGGACAAGCATGCCCGGCGTGAACTCTTCCGTAAGAACATCTACCCGTACAGCACCAAGCTGGGCCGCAACGACTACGAGGCCTTCAAGTTCGAGCTGCAGATCGAGCTGCTCAAGATGCAGAGCTGGGTGCGTGACAGCGGCGAGCGCGTCCTGATCCTGTTCGAGGGTCGCGATGCGGCCGGCAAGGGCGGCACCATCAAGCGCATCATGGAACACCTCAATCCGCGTGGTGCGCGCATTGTCGCACTCGAGAAACCCTCACCGCGCGAGGCCGGCCAATGGTACTTTCAGCGCTACGTCGAGCACCTGCCCAGCGCCGGTGAGATCGTGTTGTTCGACCGCTCCTGGTACAACCGGGCAGGTGTCGAACGCGTGATGGGATTCTGTTCCTCCAACGAGTATCTCGAATTCCTGCGCCAGACGCCGGAGCTGGAGCGCATGCTGGCGCGCAGCGGTATCCGCCTGTTCAAATTGTGGTTCTCGGTCAGCCGCGGCGAGCAGCTGCGGCGCTTCAAGTCGCGCGAGCATGACCCGCTCAAGCAGTGGAAGCTGAGTCCGATCGATCTGGCCTCGCTGGACAAATGGGACGATTACACCAAGGCCAAGGAGGCAATGTTCTTCCACACTGACACCGCCGACGCGCCGTGGACGGTGATCAAGTCGGACGACAAAAAACGTGCGCGCGTGAATGCGATTCGCCACCTGCTGCACCACATCCCGTACGACAACAAGGATGAGAACATCGCCTGCGCACCGGACCCGTTGATCGTCGGCTCGGCTGCCGACATCTACGAGGACGGTGAACATACCCAGTTGAGTTGACGATTGCGATTCAGCGCAATACCAAGGAATCCACAATGAGCGAACATTACGAGAAACACGCCGAGCAGGTTGCCAGCGCTTTCATGGAGCTGCTCGATGAAAGCGTCAGGCAGGCGGTCAGCGAAGAGCAGCGCGCCGAGCTCGCGATGCTGGTGGAGGCTGCCATCAGTACCGCGGTCCTGCAGCAGATGGAACGCGCGGCCGAGGAGGTCTCCGCGCTGTCGAATCGGCTTCGGCACTATGCCGAGTTTTACGATAAACCCGCTGCCTGACAGCACCACTGTCCAGGGGGCGCGTTGTTACGCCCCCGTCGTGCCTTCCGTGTTCTTCAACACGCCCGGGCTGCGGGCGCCAGACGCCCTGTGAGAGGCCCTTCCAATGGGCGCGCCCGCGTGCAGGCGCCCTGACCGCATGTACCGGCGACTGGTCCTGCCGGTCATCATTGGACTGCTGGCCTACGGTTTCTGGCTCAGTTCGACGTTCAAGGACATCGCCGCCGGCGTGGCGATATTCCTGTTCGGCATACTGTGCATGGAGGAGGGCTTTCGTGCCTTTACCGGCGGCACGCTCGAACGCGTGCTGCGCGCCAGCACGGACAAGACATGGAAGAGCATGGCCTTCGGGATTCTGACCACGACGATCACGCAGTCTTCGTCGCTGGTCTCGGTGATCACGATCAGTTTTCTGAGTGCGGGCCTGATCGGCCTTGCCGAGGGTATCGGGATCATCTTCGGCGCCAACCTGGGGACCACCACCGGGGCCTGGATAGTGGCCGGTTTCGGTCTGAAGGTGAACCTGTCCGCCTACGCGTTGCCGATGCTGGTGTTTGGCGTGTTGATGATCTTTCAGCAGCATCACCCGCTCAAGGGTTTTGGCTGGATACTCTCGGGACTCGGATTCCTGTTCCTCGGCATCCACTACATGAAAGAGGGGTTCGCCGGGTTTGCCGACCACCTCGACCTGACCAGGTATGCCGTGCCCGGGCTTGCCGGCCTGCTGCTGTACAGCCTGTTCGGCATGCTGGCGACGGTAGTGATGCAGTCGAGCCACGCTACCCTGGTCCTGATCATTACCGCGCTCGGCGCCGGCCAGATCACCTACGAAAACGCGCTGGCCCTGGCGATCGGCGCCAACGTCGGGACCACCGTCACCGCTGTCCTCGGCGCACTGGGTGCCTCGGTCGATGGCAAACGCCTGGCCGGCGCGCACCTGATCTTCAACGTCGGCACCGGGCTGGTCGCACTGTTTCTGATCAACGGCTACGAACGTGCGGTGGATCTCGTCAGCGAATCCGTCGGCATTCCAGCAGACGATTACACCCTCAAGCTCGCAGTGTTCCACACGCTATTCAACAGCGCCGGGATCATCATTTTTACGCCTCTGATCGGCCGCATGGTGATGCTGCTCACGCGGGTAATCAAGGGCGAGAAGTCGATGCGCGACGTGCCGCGATATCTCAACGATGCCTCGCTCGGGTTCCCCGAGGTTGCATTGACCGCACTGCGGCGCGAGACCCAGCACCTGTTCAACAATGCATTCAGCATCATTGCCCACGGCGTCAACCTGCGCCGGGCCGAGATCAGTTCGCAGATGAACCTTGCGGATTTGCTCGAGCCGCGCGGCGAGATCATCGAGGTCGACATCGACCAGCAGTACGAGCTGATGGTGAAGGATATCTACAGTGCCAACATGGTCTTCTATACCCGCTCGGCCGCAAAGATGCCGGAAGACAAGGCGAAGAAGATGCAGGGCCTGTGGCAGGCCAACCTGGACATCGTCGCGGCGATCAAGGCGACCAAGCACCTGCGTAAGAACCTGGTTCGCTACACACGCTCGAACAATCCGTACATCCGTAAGGAGTACAACCGCTTCAGGGTGCGCATCGGCGAACTTCTGCGCGACCTGACCGTATTGCGCGAAGAGAACACCGATGCCGTCTTATTGTTGTCACTTGACGCGATCAAAGTGGAAATTGCGGACCACTATCGTTTCAGCCACAAAGTCGTAGATGGCCTCATCCGTGACGGCGCGATCTCTGCCCAGATGGCAACCTCGCTGATGAATGACAGCCTGTATGTCAACGAGATCATGGTTCGTCTGCTCAGCATGGCGGGGGGTCTGGCGGCATCGGCGACAGCAGTCGACGAACAGATGCCGGACCTCTCGCTGAGCGCAGATGAAGTCGAGCAGGTGGTCGATCAAATACACGGCAAGCATTCCCCGGCCTGCGAACAGGGAACTCGACCGCGATGAAGACCATGAGACTGATAACCCGGATCCAGAAGCTGCTCCAGCGTCCCGCTGAACAGGCCAGGATCAAGAAGCTGTACAAGACGGTCAAGGCGCTGAAAGAGAAACAGGGGGAACTCGAGCACAAGCTCAAGCGCACGCGTGACAAGCATGAGCGACACAAGCTGCAGCAGCGGATCAAAGTGCTTCGCGCACAGCGAAGCAAGGGTGCCGAGGCCTACCGCTTGCTCAAGGCGCAACGCGACGCGGGGAAACGGGTCGGTGACGCGGCGAAACCGGCCGACGACGCAGCGCGACCGGTGGACGATGCCCATCAGTCAGCACGCGATGCATCGAAGCCGGCCGGCGACAACTAGACGGCATATTGCAGCATGCAGGCTAACTGCCTTCCCTGTTGACCAGCCCGCGGCGTCGCAGCGACGCCTCTACCAACGGGGCCTGCGCAAACAGGCTGAAGATGACGACCCCAAAGGCCATCGACTTAACCTGCAAATTGCATGAAGGGTTTGGGAATCAGGGTGTGATGGGCAAAGCAGTTGGGCTGATCGGCCGAAAAAGCATAGCCGAAGCTATGGTTTGAG
>JAJDNF010000048.1 GCA_022340805.1 Chromatiaceae bacterium | reverse complement strand
GGCAACGGCTACGGCTCTGGCGACGGCTGGGGTCGCGGTTACAACTACTCCGCACCTGGCTATGGCTACGGCTACGCCCCTTACGGCTACGCCCCGATGGCTCCGGTTGCACCGGTCGCTGCACCGGCCGAAGAAGCCAAGTAATTCCGCCCCGGCACGAATTGCCGACCGCCATCGCGGTCATCGAAAACCCCGCACCAAGGTGCGGGGTTTTTTTTGTCCACCCGCAGCCCGATAGGCAGCGCTCAGATCAGCGTCGGCAGCTCAGCCATCGAGTCGATCACCGCGTCCGGCGCGTACGTGCGGATATCCTCGCCGTGGTTGTAGCCGTAGCTCATGCAGACGATCTGGAAGCCCGCGGCGCGAGCCGCGGTCACGTCGCTCTTCGAATCGCCCAGCATCAGGGACTCATCCGCTGTGACCTCGAAATACCGGGCCGCGTGCAACAGGGGTTGCGGGTCGGGTTTCTTGACCGGCAACGTGTCGCCGGACACGACGATACCGAAGTCATCGTATATCCCGAGATCCTTCAGCAACGGCACCGTGAACTGTGCCGCCTTGTTTGTCACACAACCGAGCCGGTATCCCTGCGACTTCATATAGGCGAGCCCCTCGCGCACCCCCGGATAGAGGCACGAGCGTTTCGAGGTGTTGTCCGCGTAGAGTTCCAGAAACATCGGGTAGGCCCGGGCGTAGTCGTCGTCGCTGGGTTCCCCGTCCAATTGCCCGACCAGGGCACGTCGTACCAGGCGCTCCACGCCGTTGCCAACCCAGTTGCGGACCAGCGCCTCGCCATGTGCCGGACGACCGAGCCTGCGCATCATCTCGTCGACGCAATACGCCAGGTCGGGGACGCTGTCGACCAGCGTGCCATCGACGTCTATCAGGATCATTTTCGGTTTCTTGAGCATCGGTCGAACCATCGTATGCAGCAGACGAAAAAGTTGGCCCGCATCCGGCAACCGTGCGCAGGCTGGCAAGCCATCCCGGTGACCCGGCATTGGGCACACCGGCATACGCCCGTCAGGCGTGCCCGGGGCACCCGGCGTCATTGACGACGCGGGCAGCAACAAGACCGGGATGGCGCCGGGCACCTGGCCGGACGCCGCCGAATGTCCAACAGGTCGCGGGGCGGCCTACCCCGTTGAACACCGCCGCAGGCGCGGCGTCAGCCGACCTTGGCCAGCGCTGCGCGCATCTCCGCGATGATGCCATCGTAGCGGTTGGGATCGCTGTCCCTGCCCTTGCTGAAGATGCCAGAACCCGACACGAAGGTATCCGCTCCGGCCGCAGCGATCTCGGCGATGTTGTCGGCCTTGACGCCGCCGTCGATCTCGAGGCGGATATCGCGGCCCGAGGCCTTTATGATCTCCCGGGTCTGCCTGAGCTTGTCCAGCGCCGAGGGAATGAAGCTCTGCCCACCGAAGCCGGGGTTCACCGACATCAGCAGGATCATGTCGATCTTGTCGAGCACGTACTCGAGGTGGGTCAGCGGGGTGGCCGGGTTGAACACCAGACCAGCCTTACAGCCCTCACCCTTGATCAGCTGCAGGGTGCGGTCGACGTGTTCCGAGGCCTCGGGGTGAAAGGTGATATAGGTCGCGCCGGCGGCAGCGAAGTCACCCACGATCCGGTCGACCGGGCTGACCATCAGATGCACGTCGATCGGTGCGGTAATGCCGTGCTTGCGCAACGCCTCACAGACCAGCGGCCCAATGGTCAGGTTGGGCACGTAATGGTTGTCCATCACGTCGAAATGGATGAAATCGGCACCAGAGGCCAGCACCTTGTCGCATTCCTCGCCGAGCTTGGCAAAATCGGCGGAAAGAATGGACGGCGCGATCGCGTAATCTGCCATGTCGTCGCTCCCTGGCCGGTGATCCGGCGCTAAACTTTGTTGAGACAGCCCCGGCGCACCGGGCCCCAAAAAAACGGACGGGTGACTTTACCGGAAAGCGCCCACCTTTGCAGCCACAGCGATATGAAGCCGACAACCCTGGCGAGCGCGTTCCTGGCACTGTCCCTGGTCGCCTGCAGCGCATCCGCAGCCAACCTGCCCGCCGAGCAGCGCCTCGAGTCCGAGTTCGCCCGGGGCGACAACCCGCAGGGCGAGGTCATCGCGCTGAAGGCCGGCGGCGAAGGCTTTGCCGCCATCCACCAACCGCACGCACAGACCGAACGGCGCGGCGCGATACTGCTGCTGCACGACCGCAGCAGCAATGCCGACAGCATCGCGGTTATCCGGCCGCTACGCCTCGGACTCGCAGCGGCCGGATGGGACACCCTCTCGGTACAGCTGCCGGTCGCCTATCCGGGCGAGTCGCGCAGCGCCTGGCTCGACAGGACCAGCGCGATCGAGGCGCGCCTGAAGGCCGGACTGGACTGGCTGAACACCCGGGCCATGCAGCCCCCGGCGGTCATCGCCGTCGGCGACAGCGGTCCGCTGCTGGTGCAATACGCGAGTGCCGAACCGCCGGACCGGGTGCGAGCGCTGGTGTTGATCAGCACACGGATCGAGGCGGACGACGCGGTCGGCAATCTGGCCACCCTGGGCAAGCTGCAGCAACCGCTGCTCGACATCTTCGCGGAGCGCGATACCGCTGCGGTCAGAGAAAATGCCGCAGCACGCAGACAGGCCGCAACCGCAGGCAGGATTCCGGCTTACCGCCAGATCACGGTGCCGGGAGCCCTGCCCGGCTACGCCGGACTCGATGACAGCCTGGTTGCAAGCGTACGTGCATGGCTGGCGGCCAATGCCGCTGGCGATGCGCCCGAACAGACACCCGGACCCTGATTATTCAGTTGCCGTCGACGCGGATCACAATCACCTTGAAACCATTGTCGGCAAGGCGCTGCCTGGCGTGGTTGAGGGCATCTTTGCCCTTGTACGGGCCGGAACGCACCCGGTAGCGCGTGTCCTGTGCGCTGATCCGTGCACTCACCACCTTGGCCTCGAAGCCGAGCAGCGCCAGCTGCGCCTTGAGCCGTTCGGCATCCTCGGCGCGCCGGAACGAACCCACCTGCAACAGATAGGTTGCCGGGGCCGAAGGCGTGCTGTCGGGGGCCGCATTCGGCTCCTGGTCGAGCTCATCGTCCGGGACCACCACTTCCATCTTCGGCAGCATGTTGTAGAAGTCGAAGCGTGGCTTCGGCGGCGGCGGAACCTCGACACCCGCTGAGGATTCCGGCTTGCCCTGTGGCGGCCGGTCAGGCTTCGCGCCGACCCACTCACCGCCGGCGTCGAGCGATTGACCCTTCAGCCACACCAGCCCGACGACGAAGCCACCCAGCAGCAGGCCGGTGAGCAGCCACAGCCACCCCGGCAGCGGCTTTTTGGCTGGCCTTTTTTGCGCGCGATGTTTGTAGTCTCGAGGCACGATCGTTACTGCCCGCGCTGCTCCGGCAACACGCTCCTCAAAGGCCCGGAATTCTAGCCTGATCGCCCATCCACCGCGACGGCGTGCAGGCAGAAAGTCCGCATTGCCGCGGCCTGCCGCAAAGCGCCGACGCAATTTCGGGCAAGGCACACAAGGCGTTCAAACTACATCTGCTCCGGCGCCGAAACGCCGAGCAGGTTGAGTCCGTTGCGCAGCACCTCGCGGGTCGCCAGGATAAGCTTGATGCGCGCGTCGCGCAGGGCCGCGTCGCCGACCAGAAACTGATGCGCGTTGTAGTACGTGTGAAAGTCGTTGGCCAGTTCGCGCAGGTAGTGCGTGAGCTGATGCGGCTCCTCGTTGGTCGCGGCTGACTCGACCACCTCCGGGTAGCGCGACAGTGTCTTCATCAGGTCCAGCTCATGCGTCTCGACCAGGCGTTCGAGATGAGTCGCACCCTCGCTTGGCTGCACGTCGATCAGCTTGTCCGCCGCCTGCCGCAGCACCGCGTGGATGCGTGCATGCGCATACTGGACGTAATACACCGGGTTGTCGCTGGATTGCGACTTGGCCAGATCCAGGTCGAAGTCCATGTGCTGTTCGCATTTGCGCATCACATAGAAGAAGCGCGCCGCATCGCGGCCGACCTCCTTGCGCAATTCACGCAGGGTGATGAATTCACCGGAGCGGGTCGACATCTGCGCCTTCTCACCGCCACGGTACAGGATCGCGAACTGCACCAGCAGTACGTCGAGCCTGGATGCATCCCCACCCATCGCCTGCAGCGCCGCCTTGACCCGCGGCACATAACCGTGATGATCGGCGCCCCAGATGTCGATCACGCGATCGAAGCCGCGCTCGAGCTTGTCCATATGGTAGGCGATATCCGAGGCGAAATAGGTCATCTGGCCGTTCTCGCGCACCACCACGCGGTCCTTCTCGTCACCGAAGTCGGTAGAACGAAACCACCAGGCACCGCCCCGCTCATACAGGTGGCCAGACCCGCGCAGCCGCTCGATCGCCTTGTTCACTGCGCCGGATTCGGCCAGCGAACGCTCGGAGTACCACTCCTGGTAGTCGACACCGAACAGGCTGAGATCGTCACGGATATCGTCCAGGATCACATTCAGGCCCAGCTCGAACACGAAGCGGTAGCGGTTGTCACCGAGCAGTTTTTTGGCCTGCGCAATCAGACCGTCGATGTGCGCCTCTTTGTCGCCGCCAGCCGGCTCGTCGAGCGGTACGCGGTCGAATACCTCTTCGGCCATGTGACGGTAGGCATCGGCATGTTCGCGGTGCAGGGTCGCAGCGATGTCCCAGACGTAGTCGCCGCGGTAGCCGTTGCTCGGAAAATCGAGCGCCTCACCGCACAGCTCGAGGTAGCGCAGCCACACAGAAGTGGCGAGGATATCCATCTGCCGCCCTGCGTCGTTGACGTAGTACTCGCGATGCACGTCGTAACCGACCGCCTCGAGCAAATCGGCGACCACCGCACCGTAGGCCGCGCCGCGACCGTGGCCGACGTGCAGCGGGCCGGTGGGGTTGGCGGAAACGAACTCGACCTGCACACGCTTGCCCGCACCGAGGCTGCTGCGACCGAAGGAATGGCCCTGTTTCAGGACCTCGGGAATCAGCATGCGATAGGCGCTGTCGGCAAGTCGGAAGTTGATAAAACCGGGCCCGGCGATCTCGACCGCGCTGACCAGGCCGGAGTCCGGCAGGACGGCGAGCAGGCGTTCGGCGAGATCGCGCGGACGCATCTTTGCCGCCTTACTGTGCACCATGGCGACATTGCTGGCGAAGTCGCCATGCGCCGGGTCGCGTGTGCGCTCGATCACCGGCGGGTGGCAATCGGCGCTGCTGAATACTCCTGCAGCAACCAGTTCATCCATGGCCTTGGAGATCAGGTCGGCAATATGCGATTTCATAGTTGAGAAACTGCGGCGGTCTGCGGGCGCAGAAGGATAACAGGATCGGCAGGAAAAAGGGCGCCAGCCGGCCACCGCACGGCACTGGCGCACGGCCTCGGCGGCCGCAGCTGGCGGGTGCGCTCAGTACAGGTCGACCGGATCGACATCCAGACTCCAGCGCACCCGTCTGGCCGCGGGCAGATCGGCGGCAAACGGCGGCAGCGCATTCAATACGCCATGCAGTGCATCGCGCTGGGTCGACTGCAGCAGCAGGTGCGCGCGGTGCCGTCCGGCGCGGCGCGCCATCGGTGCCGGCACAGGGCCCCAGATCTCGACCCCGGCTACTGCCAACCCGATCGCCCAGGCGGCCACCGCGTCCAGAAACGCATGTGCGGTCTGCGCGTCGCCGGCGTCCGCGCGCAGCAGAGCCTGGTGACTGAAGGGTGGCATGCCCGCCGCACGACGCTCGGCCAGGGCCTCCTCGGCAAAGGCCCGGTAGCCGTTGCGCACCAGGGTCTGCAGCAGGGGGTGGTCGGGATACCGCGTCTGGATCAACACCCTGCCCGGCCTGTCGCCGCGCCCGGCGCGCCCGGCCACCTGCACCAGCAGCTGCGCCATGCGCTCGGTACTGCGGAAGTCCGCACTGTACAGGCCGCCGTCTGCGTCGAGCACGCCAACCAGCGTGACGCGCGGGAAATGGTGTCCCTTGGCCAACATCTGCGTGCCGACCAGCAGCGCCGCAGTGGCCGCCTGCAGGCGCGCGAACTGCCGCTCCAGGCTACCCTTGCGCGCGGTCGCGTCGCGGTCGATGCGAATCAGTGGATAGGCGCTGAAGCGTTCAGTGAGGAAGCCCTCGAGCTGTTCCGTGCCCTGCCCCAGCGGGTGCAGCTCCGGCGCACCGCAGCCGGGACAGACGCGTGGAACAGGTCGCTGCGCACCGCAGTGATGGCACCACAGCAGGCCGCTCGCGCGATGCAGCGTCTGGCGCGCGTCGCAGCGCGGACAGTCGGACAGCCAGCCGCAGCTGAAGCAGCTCAACACCGGCGCAAAGCCGCGTCGGTTCAGGAACAGCATCACCTGCTCTCCGGCTTCCAGGGTTTTCTGCACCCGGTCGAGTAGCGGCTGGCTCATCCCGGCCTGCAGGGGCTGATCACGGATATCCAGCAGGCCGACGTGCGGGTCCTGGGCACCGCCGGCGCGCCGGTCGAGCCGCAGGTGCCGATAACGCCCGGCCTGCACATTGCGCAGACTCTCCAGCGACGGCGTAGCCGAACCGAGCACGACCGGGCAGTCCGCGCGCTGGGCGCGGACCACCGCCAGATCGCGCGCCGAATAGCGAAAGCCTTCGGTCTGTTTGAACGAGGGGTCGTGCTCCTCGTCGACCACGACCAGGCCGAGATCGGCGATCGGGGTAAAGATGGCCGAGCGCGTGCCCAGCAGCACGCGCGACAGCCCGAGGCGCACCCGGTGCCAGGTCTGTTCCCGCTCGCCGGCGCTGAGGCCGGAGTGCAGCACCCGCACGGCCGACCCCAGGCGGGCTTGAAAACGGCGCAGCAGTTGTGGCGTCAGCGAGATCTCGGGGACCAGCACCAGCACCGCCTGGCCACGCGCCAGCACCTCGGCGGCGAGACGCAGATAGACCTCGGTCTTGCCGCTGCCGGTAACCCCATCCAGCAGCGTCACTGCGTAGCCGCCGATGCCGGCGCTCAGCGCGGCCAGCGCGGCGGCCTGATCGTCGTTCAGCACCCGGTCGTGCCCGCCGGCCACGACCGGGTCCACGCGCCCGGCAAGTTGGCGTGCCTCGACCCAACCCTTGGCGCAGAGCGCGCGCAGCACGCCGCGGCTGTTCGGCAATTCACCGCCTAGCTGAGACTGTGGCGCGACCCCACCGGGTTGGGCGCCGAGCCAGGCGAGCAGCTCGGCCTGGCGCGGTGCGCGTGCCGGGGGACTGGCCAGCTGCGCAGATCCGGCCCGGGTCAGCGCCCACACGGGCTCACCCACGGCCAGCGCCGCCTCGGCCTTGCGCAAGCGCAACGGCAGCGCAGCGGCAAATACCTCGCCGGGCGGGTGGTGGTAATAGGCGGCGACCCAGGCAAGGAACTCCAGGTCGCGCCCGGCCAGCAGCGGCTCGGCGTCGAGCACCGCATCCAGCGGCTTGAGTCGCTCGATCGGGCATTGGCTTTCGTCGCCCAGCGCGGTGATCACCCCGATCGCCCGCGAGCGCCCGAACGAAACCCGCACCCGGCAGCCAGCCGCCGCCGCGATACCATCCGGGATCAGGTAGTCAAACAGCGAATACAGTGGCGCGGCGATTGCCACGCGCGCGACCCGCGGCCTCATCGACCACCCGATCGGCGCGCCGAGCGCAGCACGGTCACGCAATCCGGAACTATCCCGGCGACAATCAATTGCTTAGCCGACAATCCACAGAACCTGTGGATAACTTTGTGGAAGAACCTGGCGCAATCGCCCGCAGGCTGCGCTGGCACTTGATTTGGCGCAGATTGGTCGAAAATCCGTCAATTCTCTATTTGCCTTATAAATCATATATTTAAGTTATTTCATAAAATTCTAAAAAGGCAGGATGGCGCGGTAGACCTGTCTCTAACCCCTTGCACCGGTTGTGTGCATAAGTCAATACGGAAATCACCTGTCAGGCGCATACCGGCGTGATATTTCACTCCCGCTCGCATCTTAAGGTGAAACGCGCTGCGACCCCGAAACGGCGTAACAACGACCCGCAGAACGGTGAATCCCCGGGCGCGGTGCCAACCGGCAGACGGGCTGCCCAACACCGCGGACACGAAGCGCCGCACACTGAACGGCTGGTAATGCAGGCAGGTGCTGGACGAGCCCATCCGGGCTTTTCAGGACACCCAACCGCACGGAGGCGCTTTACGCCTCGCGACCGTGACTCAACCGGAGCTTGCAGAGCACCCCTTGAAAACGCGTCGCGATCTATGCAATAACCGCGCAACGCTCGTGTGGGAGAGGCACCGTGCCTAGCCTGTCGCAACAGATTCTGCGCACCGATGCCTCGGGGATGCCGCTGGAGTGGATCGATTTCCGCCAGGTCGCGCGCCTGCATTTTCTCGGCATGGTTGCCTACGTGTGTGGCGAACCGCTGTTCGTGCTGCATGGCGGTATCAACGCGATCACCCGGCGTCGCAGCCAGGTCGAGATCAACTCGATCGTGGCCACCCACGGCAATCACCAGCTGCGCGACAGCTACACGCCCCCGCTGAGCAATCACACCCTGTTCCAGCGCGACGATCATCTGTGTCTGTATTGCGGCGAGCGTTTCAGCCACCGCGAGCTGTCGCGCGACCATGTCACACCGATCAGCCAGGGCGGGCAGAACCATTGGAACAACGTGGTGACCGCGTGCACGCGATGCAACCACCACAAGGCTGGCAGGACCCCGGAACAGGCCGGGATGCAGCTGCTCGCGATCCCGTTCAAACCCACCCATGCCGAGTACATCTACCTGCAGGGACGTGACGTGCTGGCCGACCAGATGGCGTTTCTGCGCGCCCATTTCCCGCGCACCAGTCCATTGCGCGGGCGCGTGCACGGCGCCGGGAACACGGCTGCTTGAGCGTCTGGCAGGATATCGCCGACAGCATCGGCGCCGCGACCGGCAGGGATTTCCGGGCGCAGCCTCCGCGCGGCCTCGGCGGTGGTTGCGTCAACAGTGCGTTCGAGCTGTCCGACGGGGATCAGCGCTGGTTTGTGAAGACCAACCGCGCCGATCTGCTGGCCATGTTCGAGGCCGAGGCCGAGGGGCTCGGTGCGCTGGCAGCGAGCACCACCTTGCGCGCGCCGCAGGCACTGTGTACAGGCCGCAGCGCCGACACCGCCTTTATCGTGATGGAGCACCTGCAGCTTGGCCATGGCAGTGATATGGCCTGGCGAGAGGCCGGGCGACAACTGGCAGCGTTGCACCGTTGCGGCCACGCGGCCTTCGGCTGGCACCGTGCCAACACCATCGGCGCGACGCCGCAGCACAATGACTGGCGGGACGACTGGACCGGGTTCTGGCATGAGCAGCGCCTCGGCTTTCAGCTCGAACTGGCCGCGCGCAACGGTTACCGCGGCCGCCTGCAGACCCTGGGCGAGGACCTGCTCGGGCGCTTTGCAGTATTGATCGACCATGACCCACAACCCTCGCTGTTGCACGGCGACCTGTGGAGCGGGAATCTGGGCTTCACCCGTTCTGCGCAACCCGTCATCTACGACCCCGCCACCTATTACGGCGACCGCGAGGCCGAACTGGCCATGACGGAACTGTTCGGCGGTTTCAGCCCGGACTTCTATGCGGCGTACCGCGAGGCCTGGCCGATAGACCCTGGCTACCGCGTGCGCAAGACGCTGTACAACCTTTACCACGTCCTCAATCACCTCAACCTGTTCGGTGGCGGATACGCCGCCCAGGCCGAGCACATGATGCAGAGCCTGCTCACGGAGTGCTGAGCGACTTTGACCCGCATGTTGCGCCAGTCGCGCGTCGACCAGACAACGGTACTCGCTGTGAAGGCTGTGAATCTTTTTTGCAACCTGCCTCAGTGCTCGAAACAGCCCTTGGCAAGGAAGTGCCGGACCTGCTCGCGCACTGCGTGGCTCAGCACCATCAGGGTGTGACTGCTGTCGACGACGATGAAGTCGCGCATCTCGGCCAGCCGCGTGCTGGCCACCGACACCATGCCATCGTCCTCGCCTGGAATCATCGCGGAGAACCAGGGCTGCAAGGAATGACGCGCCGCGATCACGCCAATCTCGGCGTCGATCGGGCCCAGTTGCCTGGCGATGCCGTCCGGCCCGGTGCCCAACTGCTCACCCACCCTGCCCGCAAGCCACCGGTAGAGCGGCCAGTGGCGCGTACGATCGGCCACCTCGCTACCCTGGTTGGGTGGTGCCAGCATCACGATGCGACTGTCGGCCGGCAGCGCGTTCGTCTGCAGGTAGAAGCGGACAAGGATGCCGCCCAGAGAATGGGTGACAATGTGCAGCGGCCGGTGGTCGCGGAATGCGTCGAACGCGGGACGCAGATAACGATCGACCAGCCCGGCGACGTCGTAGCTTCGAGTCGGGTAGCTGACCTGGCGGACGCGGTAAGCGGCCGCGCTGAGGTCGCGTGCCAGCAGCGTCATCGTGTACGCCGAGTGAAACATGCCGTGCACCAGGAGCACCCCGGCGGGCTTTCTATGATCCTGCGTCAGGGCTGTTCTCCGCAGGCCTCGAGATAGGCCGGGCGCAGGCGCGTCTTGTAGCCTTCGCGCTGTTCATCGCTGAGGTAGTCACGGCCACCGTCGGCGCGTTTGACGTAGATCGGGCCGGGATACGACAGACGACGCCACTCTGTGCGCAAGGACCTGCAGCGCGCCGCGTTGGCCGCGCGCGCCTCGGCCGCACGTGCCGCCTCGGCCTGTTTCCGCCCACGCTCATACTCGTAGGCATCCAGCATGCGCTGCTGACGTTCGCGACGCTGCGCGGCATCGATGTCGGGGGCGGCTGGCGGCGTTGTGGCGGCCGGCAGATCGACCCTGGCCGCGCCGGACGGCGGCGGCCGCGACGCATAATGCACCTGCCCCTGCGCGTCGGTCCAACGATACACATCGGCTATTGCCGGCAGCGCCAGCCAGGCGCAGGCCAGGGCCCCCATGTATCGCATCGCAAGGTTCCTCGTAAAGCGCATACAGTTATCATAGCGTCAACTGTCCCGCCCAAGCCGAGTTTTGGAAGCCGCTCGGCGGGCCAAACCGACGCCTCATCCCGACAGGACAACGCCCCTATGAACGCATGGCCGCGACTTGCCTATCTGGCGCTGCTGCTGTGGATGCTCCTGCCCGCGGTAGGTCATGCCGAGGAGGCCGATGCGACTGACAAGGAAACCGCAGCCTGGTCGGCGAGCGCAGAGGCACGTCTGAAGCAGCTCGATGCCGAGCAGCGCGCATGGCAGCAGCAATCCCCCGAGCAGAAGACCATGGTGAATCTGCTGCAGGAAATCGAGACCATCCGCGACCGCGCAGACAACTGCGTAGCCGGTTTCAGCGCACGCCAAACCAGCGTCCAGGAAAAGCTCAAGGCGCTCGGCGCGCCGGAGGATGGTGCCAGCAGCGAGATCCGCAACACCTATAAAGAGCTGCAGAGCCAGCAGCAGACAGTGGACGGTCAGCTCGCGCTGTGCCGTGTGCTGTCCCTGACCGCGCGTGACCTGAAGGACGCGGCGAGCCTGCAACAGCGGGCGATAATCTCGCAGCAGCTGCTGGCACGCGAACGCAACATCTGGCAGGTCTTTTCCGATGTGGTCGTCAACGGCTTTTCCGCAGATTCGGTCAGGCGACTCAGCTTCGAGCCATGGCCCGCGCTTGGCGCCGGCATACTGCTGCTCGCGCTGCTGATACCGCTGGCGCTGGTATTCGCGCGTGTACTGCGGGAACGGTTTCCGGCGCCGCCAGAGGGCGAGATGACCGCGCCGTTGCGGCGCACCGTGTTGATCGACATGTACAGCAAGCGGCGCGCGCCATTTATGGCCGTATTGCTGGCAATGGTGGTCGTTCTGCTGATCGGCGGCGCGGCACCGCTCGCCGGGATCGCTGCCTCGCTGTTGATCTCGGCGGCGGTCGCGCCGCTGGTCCAGCTGTTCGTCTGCCAGGGCAAGCTGCGCTGCCCGCAGGGCATGCCCGCACGCCTGCTGATGGATCTCGGCCTGGTGGCCGGGGCACTGATGTGGTTCGACCTGCGTCACTACCTGCCCGAAGAGGCCTACTTGCTGCTGCGCGCCCTGTTCATGTTCGTGCTGGTGCTGGTCTCGCTGTGGCTGCTGCATCGGCTCAGCCGGCGCGAAGATCTCGAGCTGCTGCACAACCTGCGCCTGCCGATCGCGATTGCGCTGCTGGCGGGCCCCGCCGCACACTGGCTCGGCTACGTCAACCTCGGAGAGGTGCTGACCAAGGGCATCTTCGGCAGCGCGGCCGGGCTATTGCTGACCTGGCTGCTGCTGTCGATGATCGCGCCCTTTTTCCAGGCCCTCGGCGACGTGGACAACGAGGCCCAATCCGGATTGCGGCACTGGCTCGGTTACAAATCCGGCGACCGGGTGCCGGGCCTGAGCGTCACGCGCTGGCTGATTCGGATCGCCACAGTGGTCGCGCTGGGATACTGGCTGCTGTTCAGCTGGCAGGTCTCGCCGTCGAGCAAAGCGGCGATCCATGACCTGGTCTACGACGGTTTCGCGATTGGCGAGGTAACCATCGTGCCTGCCAAGCTGGTGCTCGCATTGCTCGCCTTCCTGATGCTGCTGACCCTTGCGCGTTGGCTGCAGCGCCAACTCGGCGAGCGCTGGCTGACCAAGACCAGGCTCGATTCGGGCGCACGTCAATCGATCGTTTCGCTGACCAGTTACACTATCATCGGCGTGGCGATCATGCTCGCGCTGAGCATGGCCGGGCTGAAGTTCCAGAACCTGGCGATCGTGGCCGGCGCGCTCTCGGTCGGTATCGGCTTCGGCCTGCAGAATATCGTCAACAACTTCGTGTCCGGTCTGATTCTGCTGTTCGAACGCCCGGTGCGGCCCGGTGACTGGGTCGTGGTCGGCGGCACCGAGGGCTATGTACGCAAGATCAGCATCCGCTACACGCTGATCCAGACCTTCGATCGCGCCGACGTGCTGGTGCCGAATTCGGAGCTGATCTCGAATCAGGTCACCAACCTGATGCTGAGCGATTCCTTCGGGCGCGTGACGGTACCGGTCGGTGTGGCCTACGGGACCGACACGCGCAAGGTGCGGGAGTTATTGAACAAGGTGGCGCGCGAACACCCGATGGCGGTGCTGCACGATGCGCGCGTCAGCGCACCGCGGGTGTTTTTCATGGGCTTCGGCGACAGTTCGCTCGACTTCGAGCTGCGCTTTTTCATCCAGGATGTCGACTACAAGTTGTCCGTGCGCAGCGACATCCTGTTCGCCATCGACGATGCGTTCCGCGAGGCCGGCATCGAGATTCCGTTCCCGCAGCGCGTGGTACATATGGAAGCACAGGAGACAAAGGTGCGTAGCGAATCCGATACGAAGGGGCTGCCCGGTGAATGATCAGCGGCGCATGCTCGGCTGGCGCGAGTGGCTGACACTGCCCGACCTGGGCATCGGACGCATCAAGGCCAAGGTGGATACCGGTGCGCGCACCTCCTGTGTGCATGCCTTCTACGTCGACCGTTTCAGGTCACGCGGACGCAGTTTCGTCCGCTTCGGCGTTCACCCATCGCAGAAGAACGACGATGAGATCGTGCACTGCAAGGCAGAGATCATCGATCAGCGGCAGGTCTCCGATTCCGGCGGGCACCGCGAATTGCGCTTCGTGATCAACACCCGCCTGGTGTTGCTGGATTTCGACGATATGATCGAGCTGACGCTCACCAACCGCGATAGCATGCGTTTTCGCATGCTGCTCGGTCGCACCGCATTGAAGGCGGGCGGCTTCTGTGTAGATCCCGCTGCATCCTATCTGGCGGGTCGCCGCAAGACGCGCAAGGAAACCAAATGAAGATTGCCGTTCTGTCCCGCAACCCGAAGCTGTACTCGACGCGGCGCCTGGTCGAGGCTGCTGTACAGCGCGGCCACGAGGTGCGCGTGCTCGACGTGCTGCGCTGCTACATGAATATCACCTCGATGCGCCCATCGATACATTACAGGGGCGAGGTCCTCAGCGGATTCGATGCGGTTATCCCGCGGATCGGTGCCTCGGTGACCTTTTACGGTAACGCAGTGCTACGCCAGTTCGAGATGATGGGCGTTTATCCGCTCAACGAGTCGGTTGCGATCACGCGCTCGCGCGACAAGCTGCGCTCATTGCAGTTGCTCGCCCGCAAGGGGATCGGCCTGCCGGTGACCGGCTTCGCGCATTCGCCGGACGACGTACAGGACATGCTGAAGATGGTCGGCGGCGCCCCTGCGGTGATCAAACTACTCGAGGGTACGCAGGGTATCGGGGTAGTGCTGGCGGAGACCGAGAAGGCCGCCGAGAGCGTGATCGAGGCGTTCATGGGGCTCAGGGCCAACATCCTGATCCAGGAGTTCATTCAGGAGGCCGGCGGCGCCGACATCCGCTGCCTGGTGGTCGGAGGCAAGGTGGTCGCAGCGATGAAGCGCCAGGGCAAAGAGGGCGAGTTTCGCTCCAACCTGCATCGCGGCGGCAGTGCCTCGCTGATCAAGCTGACCCCGGAGGAGCGCTCCACCGCGATGCGTGCGGCGGGCATCATGGGACTCAATGTCTGTGGCGTGGACATACTGCGATCCAACCACGGCCCGGTGGTGATGGAGGTCAACTCCTCACCCGGACTCGAGGGCATCGAGAATGCGACGCAGAAGGACATCGCCGGACTGATCATCCAGTTCATCGAAAAGAACCATCAACCGCACAAGACCAAGACACGCGGCAAAGGCTGATATGGCAAGAGCAAACCCTGCGTTCATGATCGCGGGACAATCAGTGCCCGCGGGTGGACGGTGTACCGTCGGCCTGCCACTACCCAGCCTGTATACCAACGACCCGGTGTCGATGCCGGTCTACGTACTGCACGGCCGCCACGAGGGCCCGGTGGTATTCGTCAGCGCCGCGGTGCATGGCGACGAGATCAACGGCGTGGAGGTCATCCGGCGCCTGCTGCGCATGCCGCAGATCAGGCGCCTGCGCGGCACCCTGCTCGCCGTACCGATCGTCAACGTATTCGGCTTCCACAACCGCTCGCGCTACCTGCCCGACCGGCGCGACCTCAACCGCAGCTTCCCCGGCAGCGAGTCGGGGTCGATGGCCGCTCGCCTCGGGCACGTGTTCATGTCGGAGATCGTCGAGCGCGCGGATCTCGGCATCGACCTGCACACCGCAGCCATACATCGCGACAACCTGCCGCAGGTGCGCGCCGATATCAATGACCCGATCCTCGAGCCACTGGCCAGGGCCTTCGGCGCACCGGTATTGCTGCATTCGGCACCACCGTCCGGCTCGCTGCGCTATGCAGCCGCAGAGATCGGCGTTCCGGTGATGGTCTACGAGGCCGGCGAGGCCCTGCGTTTCGAGGAACTGTCCATCCAGATCGGGCTGCGCGGCGTACTCAATGTATTGCGCCAGCTGTCGATGCTGCCGCCGAGCAGGCGCAGGCTCAGCCGGCCCAGCGCAGTGCTGCGCTCGAGCAGCTGGCAGCGTGCGCCGCAGAGCGGCATCCTGCGCGCCCAGACCAGGCTCGGCGCGCTGGTGAACAAAGGCGAGACCCTGGGCGTGGTCGCCGACCCTACCGGCGAATCGGAGATCCCGCTCGCCGCACCCTACGACGGGGTGGTCATCGGTCGAACCAACCTGCCGCTGGTATTCGAGGGCGAGGCCCTGTTCCACGTCGGCCGTACCCGTCAGACGACACTGCTCGAGCAGCATCTCGGCGCGCTTCAGGACGGCACCAACATCGCACCTCCCGAGCTGATCGAGGAACCGCCGATCGTCTGACCCGCCAGGCACGTCCGCGCATCGGGTGGCAGGCCTGACAGGCACGCCACGGGATGCGCGGATGCGGCCCATGGCTTGCTGCACAGACATCTCCGCGCCTGCTGCCGGCGCAGGCCAATTAACGTGTTCAACAAAAAGGGCGCCCGAAGGCGCCCTGTCGAGGCATGGACTGCCTGTCTATCAGCGGCCGGAACCACGCGTACCGGTGAACTCGGGGTAGGCCTCCAGGCCGCACTCACCGATATCGGTACCTTCGTATTCCTCTTCCTCGCTGACGCGGATGCCCATGATCGCCTTGATCACCAGCCAGACCACGAAGCTGACACCGAAAACCCAGGCGAAGATGGTGCCGGCACCGACCAACTGGCCGAGGAAGCTGGTCCCACTGTTGGTCAGCGGCACCGCCATCAGGCCCCAGAAGCCGACCACACCGTGCACCGAGATGGCACCGACCGGATCGTCGATCTTCATCTTGTCGATGGTCAGGATTGCAAACACGACCAGGAAGCCACCCACCGCACCGATCAGCGTCGCCGCCAGCGGGGAGGGGGTCGAGGGCTCTGCAGTGATCGCGACCAGGCCGGCCAGGGCACCGTTGAGGGCCATGGTCAGATCGGCCTTGCCGAACAGCAGGCGGGCAACGATCAGCGCGGTCACCAGGCCGCCGGCGGCCGCGGCGTTGGTGTTCAGGAACACCATCGCGACCGAGTTGGCGTTGGCGATGTCGCCGAGCTTCAGCACCGAACCGCCGTTGAAGCCGAACCAGCCCATCCACAGGATGAAGGTACCGAGCGTGGCCAGCGGCAGGTTTGCACCCGGAATGGCGTTGACCTTGCCATCGGCAGTGTACTTGCCCTTGCGCGGACCGAGCAGCAGGACGCCGGCGAGCGCAGCGGCCGCACCGGCCATGTGCACGATGCCGGACCCGGCGAAGTCGGAGAAGCCGAAGTCGTCACCCAGGCTGTACAGGCCAAACACCGACTCACCGCCCCAGGTCCAGTTGCCTTCCATCGGGTAGATGAAGCCGGTCATTACGACCGCGAACAACAGGAACGACCACAGCTTCATGCGCTCGGCCACGGCACCCGAGACGATCGACATCGCGGTCGCGACGAACACCACCTGGAAGAAGAAGTCCGCGGCGTTGGAGTAGACCGAATCGCCGCCGAAGCCGGCCTCGGCCGATTCCTTCAACACCGTCGCGGTCAGGGCGTCGGCATTTTCAGCACCGTCCAGCGCGATGCTGGTCAGCAGGAAGTCGCCGCCGTACATGATCGCGTAACCGCACACCAGGTACATAATGCAGGACACCGCATACAGCGCGATGTTCTTGGTCAGGATCTCGGTCGTGTTCTTGGCACGTACCAGACCCGATTCGAGCATGGCGAAACCTGCCGCCATCCACATTACCAGCGCGCCCATCACCAGGAAATAGAAGGTATCGATGGCGTACTGGAGTTCGAAAATGTTGTTTTCCATTGGAAACTCCCGTCCCGCTTAGAGGGCATCAGGACCCGATTCACCCGTACGGATACGGATGGCCTGGGTCAGTTCGTAAACAAAGATCTTGCCGTCGCCGATCTTGCCGGTCTTGGCGGCCGCGCTGATCGCCTCGATCACGCTATCGAGCTGGTCGTCGTTGATCGCGACCTCGACCTTGATCTTGGGCAGAAAATCCACGACGTATTCCGCGCCACGGTAAAGTTCGGTGTGCCCTTTCTGACGTCCAAAGCCCTTGACCTCTATGACGGTGATACCCGTCACACCGATCTCGGAAAGGGCCTCGCGCACGTCATCGAGCTTGAACGGCTTGATGATGGCTGCAACCAGTTTCATAAAAAGTTACTCCCTAGGTACTTTGAGAGCCGGCGCCATCGAGGCGCCGGCATGACTTGCAGACGCCCGATCAGTTGAAGGTCTTGTTCCAGGAGACGAATACCTTGTAGTCGTCATCACCGCCATTGGCCTCTTTGTCGGCCTTGGATATCGACATTGTGAAGTCGCCGAAATCACCGGCCGATTTGCCGACGTCGAGCTGGTAGTGGGCGTACGACAGATCGGTGTTGGCTTCACCGTCGTTATCGAAGTCGTAGTAACCGATGGTGCCGCCGAGGGTCCAGGTCGGGGCCACCTCGAAACTGGCGTCGAGGTGGTAATACAGGTCGCCTTCGACGAAGGCCTCGGCGCTGCCGCGCAGGTCATCGACCTGGCTGTAGAAGGTGTAGTTGATGCCGGCGGACAACCACTTGTAGCCGCCTGTCAGGGCCAGTTCCGAGAAGTCCGCGTCGTCACTGTCCGGATAGGCGTAATAGATGACACCGACGTCGTACTCAAAGTCGCCAACACTGTTGGCAAAACCGCCATACAGATCCCACTCGGCCTCGCCGCCCGAGCCGAAATCGACGTTCGACGCCCAGGTCCCGGCATAGAAGCCGCTGTCATGGGCGTAGTCGATGCCGCCGGAAATGGCCGCCGAGTCATCGGTCTGAGTGGCGCCACGCCATACGTAGTTGCTGGCCGCGCCGATGTTGGCCGACAGTTCTGCAAGCGCCGATCCTGAGATAGCGATGGCGCCGACCGCGACGGCGAGTTTCTTCATGTTCATTGGGTCAACTCCCTAGATGCTGATTTAGTTTCGATTTCAATCGGTGCGATACACGCGACTGACCAGACTTAAGCAGGAGCTGTGCCAAGGCGGTATTTGTATGCAATTTCATACAGTTGTATTACAAACACAGGGTATAAGGAGACACTGATGCACCAAAATCACCCATCCAGGTGCCAGCGCACCAAATTGATGCACCGGAATGGCGCGCATGCCCGGGTGGACAACAGGCATGCACTTTTCTACCCTGCCAGTGCATGTTCAGGCTGCGCGGTGGAGGTGATCCCGGTGCTCGACCCCAAACTTTTCGACGACCTGTCGCGGCGCATCTCAGACAGCCTGCCGCGCGGCATGCAGAGCCTGCAGGACGATCTGCAGCGCAACCTGCGTAGCGCGCTCGAAGGGACATTGAGCCGGATGCGCCTGGTGACCCGCGAGGAATTCGAGGTCCAGCAGGCGGTACTGCAGCGCACCCGCGAAAAGCTCAAGGTGTTGGAGGCACGGGTCGCCGCGCTGGAGCAGACCGCGAACGCGGACGAATGAACTAGGCTGCCCGGTAGGCTGCCGGGCATTGGCGACCAGGGAAGGTCATGTCATTTGCAAGTACCCTCTGCCGGGCGGCGCTCGGCGTCAGCGCACCAGCCGTGCTGGTCGAAACCCACCTGGCCAACGGCCTGCCCGCCTTCAACATCGTGGGCCTGCCCGAAAAGGCCGTGCAGGAGAGCCGCGAGCGCGTGCGCAGCGCGCTGCTCAACAGCGGCTTCGAGTTCCCGGCACGACGTATCACGGTCAATCTCGCCCCGGCCGACCTGCCCAAGCAGGGCAGCCGCTTCGATCTGGCGATCGCGGTCGGTGTATTGATCGCAAGCGGCCAGTTGCCGCGCGACGCCGCGCAAGGCTACGAACTGGTC
The DNA here is from genome assembly GCA_022340805.1 of Chromatiaceae bacterium. GTDB lineage: Bacteria > Pseudomonadota > Gammaproteobacteria > Chromatiales > Chromatiaceae > Thiosocius. Next base: position 15,026 of record JAJDNF010000048.1, on the reverse strand, counting down.
GGCGAACTCAGCCTCGCCGGCAAAGTGCGCGCGGTCAGCGGGATCCTGCCGTTCGCGCTGGCTAGCCGCACCCAGGGGACCCGCCTGATGCTGCCAGCAGGCAATCTCGCGGAGGCCAGCCTGGTGAGAGACGTGCCGCTTTATGCCGTGGATCACCTGCTCGCGGTGAGCGGCCACCTCAATGGCCAGCGGCCGCTGGCCGCGACGACGGCCACACCGCGTGGCGCGCCGCAGCGCGTACTGCCCGACCTCGCCGATGTCAGTGGCCAGGCGCAGGCAAGGCGCGCGCTCGAGATAGCCGCGGCGGGTCGTCACAACCTGCTGATGATGGGTCCGCCGGGCAGCGGCAAGTCGATGCTCGCGCATCGTCTGCCAGGCATCCTTCCGTCGATGAACGAAGACGAGGCGCTGCAAACTGCGGCAATCCGCTCGGTCGCCGGGTTGCCGTTTGACGATGCAGACTGGCAACAGCGGCCGTTTCGCGCCCCGCACCATACAGCCTCCGGCGTCGCCCTGGTCGGCGGCGGTAGCGCGCCGCGGCCAGGCGAGGTGTCGCTGGCACACAACGGCGTGTTGTTTCTCGACGAGCTGCCCGAGTTTGACCCGCGCGTGCTGGACGTGTTGCGCGAGCCAATGGAGAGCGGGCGGATACTGATCTCGCGCGCCGCGCGCCAGGCCGAGTTCCGCGCCGACTTCCAGATGGTGGCGGCGATGAACCCCTGCAAGTGTGGTTTCGCCAATGAACCGCTGCGGCGCTGCGCCAGCTGTGGCGCGGAGCAGGCGGCGCGCTACCAACGTCGCGTATCGGGCCCGCTGCGCGATCGCATCGACCTGCAGATCGAAGTGGCCAGCGTGCCACGCGAGGAATTGCTCAAAGGCCTGCAGAGCAAAGGCGAGGACAGCGCCGCCGTGCGGGCCAGGGTAGCCGTGGCCTGGCAGCGTCAGCTGGCCCGTCAGGGCCGGCCCAACGCGCGCCTCGAACAGGGCGAGCTGAACCGCCACTGCACCCTTCCCGCGCAGGGTCATGGGCTACTCACCGGGGCGATCGAAAAACTCGGCCTGTCTGCGCGTGCCCTGCACAGGATCCTGCGCGTCGCCCGTACGCTGGCGGATCTGGACGCGAGTGCGGCCATTGGACTCTCCCACCTCACCGAGGCGATCGGCTACCGGCGCCTGGATCGCCGCGGCTGAGACGGCCCGGGGCGGCAAACCGCGTGGCAGCCCTGGGCCAGGACACGGTATTGAAATTTCCACGGGGCCGCGCGGCCCGGCCCCGACCTCCCGTGCATGGTTAAACCCCATCTTCACCGGTACACTGCGCGCCCATGCTGCAGTTCGACAACGTCACCTTGCGCCGTGGCCCGCGTGTGCTATTTCATGGCGCCACTTTCCAGATCCACCCGGGCCAGAAGACCGGCCTGACCGGCGCCAACGGCACCGGCAAATCGAGCCTGTTCGCGCTCGTTCTCGGCGCGCTGACCAGCGACGAAGGCACAGTCAGGCGTCCGGCCGGTTGGGTCATTGCGCATGTCGCGCAGGAGATGCCGGCCTCCGGCCAAGCGGCCATCGACTTTGTACTCGATGGGGATGCCGAACTGCGCCGGCTGCAACGCGAGCTCGCAGATGTCGAGACGCGCGGCGACGGCGAACGCATTGCGCACCTGCACAGCGAACTCGAGCACATCGGCGGCTACCAGGCCAACAGTCGCGCGGCGAGCCTGATGAACGGTCTGGGATTTGCACCTTCCGACGAGATGCGTCCACTGACCGACTTCTCCGGCGGCTGGCGCATGCGTCTCAACCTGGCGCGCGCGCTGATGTGCCGCTCCGACCTGTTGCTGCTCGATGAGCCGACCAACCACCTCGACCTAGATGCAGTGATCTGGCTGGAATCCTGGCTCAAGCAATACCGCGGTACGCTGCTGCTGATCTCGCACGACCGCGACTTCCTCGATAGCGTATCCACCCAGATCCTGCATATCGAGCAGACCCGCGCAACGCTGTACAGCGGCAACTACAGCACCTTCGAGCGGGTGCGCGCCGAGCAGCTCGCCAACCAACAGGCCGCATTTGAGAAGCAGCAGCGTGAGATCGCGCATATGCACAGCTTTGTCGAGCGCTTCCGTGCCAAGGCAACCAAGGCCCGCCAGGCACAGAGCCGCGTCAAGGCACTCGAACGCATGGAGCTGATTGCGCCCGCACACGTGGATTCACCGTTCAGTTTCAGCTTCCGCCCGCCGGCCAAGAACCCGCACCCGCTGCTCAAGCTGGATGCCTGCGCGGCCGGTTACGCCGACCGCCGCGTACTCGATGGCGTCAAGCTGGTGCTCAACCCGGGTGATCGTATCGGCCTGCTCGGACCCAACGGCGCCGGCAAGTCGACCCTGATCAAATTGCTCGCGGGTGAACTTGCGCCGCTGAAAGGCGAACGCAGCGAGGCCCGACATCTCGCGATCGGCTACTTCGCCCAGCACCAGCTCGAGCAGCTTCAGGCTGGCCACAGCCCGGTCGAACACCTGCTGCTGCTCGACCCGCAGGCCAGCGAACAGGGGCTGCGCGATTTCCTCGGCGGCTTTGGCTTCATCGGAGACAAGGCGCTGGAGCCGGTCGGCCCGTTCTCCGGTGGCGAGAAGTCGCGCCTGGTTCTGGCCATGCTGGTCTACCAGCGCCCCAATCTGCTGCTACTCGACGAGCCCACCAACCACCTCGACCTGGAGATGCGTCAGGCACTTGCCACGGCCCTGCAGGACTTCGAGGGCGCAATGGTGATCGTCTCGCACGACCGCCACCTGCTGCGCCTGACTTGTGACCAGTTGCTGCTCGTATACCATGCCAGGGTCGAGGAGTTTTCCGGCGACCTCGACGCCTACCCGGCCTGGCTGGCCGGCCACAACCGCGCCAACCGGGTAGGCTCGACAGCCGTCGACAAGGCCGACTCTGCCGAGCAACGCCGTGAGCGCAAGCGCCTCGAGGCCGAGCGGCGCAAGACGCTGCAGCCGTTGCGCAGGGTACTCGAAAAGGCCGAGGCCGAACTCGCCCGGGTGCAGTCGGAGCACGACGCGCTGGAACACCAACTCGCGGATGTCTCGCTGTATGAGGCGTCGGCGAAGGAGCGCCTGCAGGACCTGCTCAGGCGCAAGGGTGCACTCGACGAACAACTCGGCAGTGCCGAGGAGCGCTGGTTGGCGGCGGCCGAGGCACTCGAGCAGGCGGAACAGCAGGTCTGACGGTCGACCTCGATTTGGATCGACCGCTTGAGCGGCTGATCTACCCGCTGATAGCCTGCAGACTTCACAGCCATGGGCTGCGGGCGTGGCCAAGACCGCGTCCAGTACGCATACTCGCGGACGCGTCGGGGCGGGTGCGCGACGTACGCCAGGGACCAGACGGGCTACTGTACTGGTTGACTCACGAAGACGATGGCCAGCTGGTGCGCCTAGTACCGGCGAACTGAGGATCTCCAGTGTTGCACATCACCCCCCACATCAGCGTGCCGGACGACGAGCTGGAATGGCAGGCGATTCGCGCGCAGGGGGCCGGCGGACAGAACGTCAACAAGGTCTCATCGGCCCTGCACCTGCGTTTCGACATCCGCGCCTCATCGCTTCCCGAACCGGTAAAGGAGCGCCTGCTGGCGATGCGCGACCAGCGGATCTCCAACGACGGCATCGTCATCATCAAGGCTCAACGTTTTCGCACCCAGGAGAAGAACCGCGCCGATGCACTCGAACGGCTGCGTGAAATGATCGTAGATGCGAGCCGGACGTCGAAGAAGCGCAGACCGACCAAGCCGACGCTGTCCTCGCAGCGCAAGCGCATGGACAGCAAGACGCGGCGCGGCCAGACCAAGCGACTGCGCGGATCCGTGGAAGACTGAGCCTGCGCCAAGTAGCCGCGGCGTGCGTGTTCGATCGCATCACATGCGGCGCAAGGCGTCGAGCAGGATCGCGATCGATATCACCCACAGTGCGGCGCGCAGCATGCCGCGGTAGGTCTGCATATCGATCCGCTTGCGCAGGCGGATGCCCAACCACAGCGAGCCCAGTATCAACGGCAGGACCATCACGGCGAGGCCGACCACGTCGAGATCGAAGGCGCCGCGACTCACGAAGCCGATGATCTGGCCAGACTTGCTGGTGATGAAACTGAGATTGAAAGTCGCGACCATCAGCGTCACCGGCATGCGCGTGTACAGCGCGTACGCGACCACCAGCGGTGCGAAGATGTTGACCACGCCGGCGAGCAAGCCAAGCAGCAGACCAAACAGCGCCATGCCCCACTTGGGTACCTGTATGACGTGCTCGCTGCGGTGCAGCTGGTCAATGACCAGGTAGGCGATCAGCACCGCCGCGAGCAGAAACCGAAAAGGCTCCGGGTCGACATTCAGCAGAACCTGGGTGCCGAGGAAGCTGCCAACGATGGTGAATGCCGGGATCGGCCAATAGTCGCGCAGCGCCGCGCGCCAATGGTGTTCGGACAGGATGCTGACCAGGTTGATCGAAACGGTCGGTACCAGCGTGAGCAACACCGTGGTACGCATGTCGAAGCCCAGCGCCAACAGCGGCGTGACCAGCACTGGAAAGCCGAAACCGAACGCGCCATGGACGAAGGCGGCCAGCAGGCCCACCGCGACAAACAGAAGCTCATTCTGCACTTTCAGCTCACATCCGGTTCAGATCGACATTTGCTAGCAGGTGCAGACTAACCCAATGGCGATGACCCGTTGCGGCTCGCAGCATGAATTTGCCTCCTATTTCCGCGGCGAGATTCTCAGTGCTCGACCCAGTGTCTAATCTGAATACACAGGGAAGATCAAATAGCAGCGATAATTTCGAGGAGAAGCACATGCCCCAGGGATCAGACTTCGGTGCAAGAACTGAACGGCGCGGGAACAAGCCCCCCATCCCGCCTAACATTACATTCCTTCTGACCCAGGAACAGAAACTCGCGCTGCGCAAAGTCGAGGACTTCGGCTGGCAGCTGGCTTTCGTGCGCCATGGACTGTTCGAACAGCCGGTCGCAGTCGTTGTCAGTCCGGACCGTCAGCGCCTTGCGCTGTTGGAGACCGACGGACAGCTGAATATGAATCCGGCGATCGCGTTGCGCGGCTAGGCCGGCCGTCAGGGTCGGTTCAGCAGCTCCGCTATGCCATCCAGTCCCAGTTCGCGCAGGCGCCGGATGTTGCGCTCGGGGATCAATTCAGGCTGCGGATAGGATTCGAGTGCGGCCGCCAGACCGTCTTCGCGGATCAGATGGAACATCGGCAACGGCGAGCGATTGGTGTAGTTCGCCGGGTCATCGTCGTTTGCGCCCTCGAAACGGTAGTGCGGATGAAAACTGGCGAGTTGGACCAGCCCCTCCAGACCGGCCTCTGCCAATGCGCCCTCGAACACGGCTAGCGCGTCGAGATAATCATCGAACGAGGCCAGGCCACCGGCCAGGATCAGCAGCGCCGTCTCCTGCTGGTGCGGATCGCTGCTCAGCAAATCCTGCAGTGTGGCGAGAAACGCCTGGTAGATCCCCTCGAGCGCGGCCTCGTCGCTGACCGCATACAGGATGCGGTCGGCACGGTACGGCGCGGCGGCGAACGGGCACAGGTTGAGTCCGATAACGATACGCTCGAGCCAGTGGCGCGTCTTTACCACTGCCAGGCTATCGCCATCGCCGATCATGCCAGGACCTCGACCGACATGCCCGGCGCAAGGCGGCCGGGTCCATCGTGTATCAGGTTCTGGCCGAAGTAGATCTTGTTGTCGCGCCGTCGGTAGCTCATCAGCGTGCGCAGCGGCTCGGCGCCACGCTCTGCAGTCTCCGGATCGATGGTCGGGATGATACAGCGCGAGCAGGGCTTGACGACCCGGAACGTCAGCTCGCCGATGCGGATCCGGCGCCAACTGTCCTCGGCATACGGGGCACAGCCGTCGACCACCAGGTTCGGACGGAAACGTTGCATCGCCAGGGGCACCTCGAGGCGCCGGTTGAGATCGTCGAGCGACGCCTGCGAGATCAGCAGGAACGGAAAGCCGTCGGCAAAGCCGACCTGGTCCTGCGGCAGCGCAAAACCCGGATCCACCGCCCGCCGCACCTCTCCGGGCATACTCACCAGGTGGCAGGGGGTGCCCAGAAACGCACTCAGCCAGCGGTCGGCCGCAGCGCCCGCGAAGCTGGCCTGGACCATGTCGTCCCAGACGCGGACTGCGGCATGCTCCGGATTATCGGCGCCCGCGCCAACCACCAGATCCGAAGCCCCGGGGGCCTGCAGCGTCAGGCCACCCCGGTCGTCGACCCGGGCCGTTATCAGTGCCATGCGCGACTGCTGACGCTGGGTGAGGAAACGGAGCTGCTCGTCCACCAGCATCCAGTGGCGGTCGAACAGCAGGCCGCGCGCGCCCACCGCCAGTTCATCGTGGGCCTGCCCGGCAAGTGACTTCACCGGATAACGGTACACGGCCGTGAGGGTCAATCCGGACAACGCTTTTCTCCTCAACTTTTGTGCCGGACGGTCGCTTAACTTGGTCGATCCGGGAAACAATGGGACCTGCTATGGAACTCGCCCCTTATCTGCGACTAATGGTACAGCGCAACGGCTCCGACCTGTATTTCAGCACCGGGGCGTGCCCTCACGTGAAGATCAGCGGGCAGACCGCCGCAATTGGCGAAAAGCGCCTGGAAGCGGGAGACGTCGCGAAGCTTGCCTACTCGATCCTCAGCGACGAGCAGGTGCGCGAATTCGAGGGCACGATGGAGTGCAACCTGGCGATCTCTGTGCAGTCACTCGGCCGTTTCAGGGTCAACGTATTTCGCCAGCGTGGCGACGTGGCGATGGTGATCCGCTTCATCAAGGGTGAGATCCCCAGCATCGAAGAGCTGCACCTGCCGCAGACGCTGAAAAAGCTGATCATGGAGAAACGCGGCCTGATTCTGGTGGTCGGCTCAACGGGCTCGGGCAAGTCGACCACGCTCGCCTCGATGATCGACTATCGCAACGAAAACACCACCGGGCACATCCTGTCGATCGAGGATCCGATCGAGTTCCTGCACCGGCACAAGAAATCGGTGGTCAATCAGCGCGAGATCGGGCTCGACTCGGTGAGCTACGAGAACGCGCTGAAGAATGCGCTGCGCGAGGCACCCGATGTGATCTTGATTGGCGAGATACGCGATGCGGCGACCATGCAGCACGCCATCGCCTATGCCGAAACTGGCCACCTGTGCCTGTCGACGCTGCACGCCAACAACGCCAACCAGGCGCTGGACCGGATCGTCAACTTCTTCCCCGACAGCGCTCACCGCCAGATTCTCAACGACCTGTCGCTGAACCTGCGCGCGGTCGTGTCGCAACGCCTGTTGCCAAGCCTGGACGGCGCGCGACGCGCGGCGATCGAGATGCTGATCCAGTCGGCCTACACCGCGGAACTGATCCAGAAGGGCAAGATCCACGATATCAAGGAGGCCATGGAACAGGGCAAGGAGCATGGCATGGTGACGTTTGACCAGTCGCTATACGATCTCTATCGAGAGGGTGCGATCTCACTGGAGGAGGCGCTCAACCATGCCGACTCACGCAACAATCTGGCGCTGCGCATCCGCCTGAACGCCGGCGCACCCACCAAGGCGCCAGCCAACGACACGGCCAGAGATCCGAACATGGTCATCACCGGATAGTCCTGCCCGCCCAGGCACGGCCACGCCGGCAAAATCGGTCCCGCAGCGCCGAACGATGGGTGATAATGGCGTCCCGCCATATTGACCACGTGCCTGAACAGTGAATCCCTACAAAGCATTCCAGGTCGCCCGTCTGCCCGAGATCCGCTTCGGCAGCGGCACGCTCGACGAACTTCCGCAGGTATTGAAGGGCTATGGCGGCCGGCTGCTGCTGGTCACCGGGCGGCGTTCGCTGCAGGCCAGCCCGCGTTGGCCGCGGCTGCTCGCCGCACTCGGCGAGGCAGGCCTGAGCTGGCAGCATGTAACCGTCGACGGCGAGCCGTCGCCCGAGCTGGTCGACAGGCTGGTCGAGACTCATCGTGACAGCGCCATCGACGTGGTCGCGGGGATCGGCGGCGGCAGCGTGTTGGACGCGGCCAAGGCGATCGCCGGACTGTTGCGCAGCGGAACCAGCGTGCTCGATCACCTCGAAGGGGTCGGCCGCGGCCTGCCCTACGCAGGGCCCGCGGTGCCATTCGTCGCCGTGCCAACCACTGCCGGCACCGGCAGCGAGGCGACCAAGAACGCGGTGCTCTCGCGTCAAGGCCCGGACGGCTTCAAGAAATCGTTCCGCGACCACCGTCTGGTGGCCGAGATCGCGATCGTCGATCCGAGCCTGCTCGACAGCTGCCCCAAGAATCTGGTCGCGGCCAACGGGATGGACGCCTTCACCCAACTGCTGGAATCTTATGTGTCGTTGCGCGCCAGTCCGTTCACCGACGCCCTGGCGTCGTCCGGCATGCAGGCGTTCCGCGACGGCTTCTGGCAGGCCTGGACAAGCGCCGACCCGCTGGCCCAGCAGGGCTACCAGAAGCTCGCCTACGCCTCGCTGTGTTCAGGCATCACGCTCGCCCAATGTGGCCTGGGCTCGGTGCATGGACTGGCATCGCCGCTCGGCGCCTTCTTCCCGATCCCACACGGCGTGGTCTGCGGCACGCTGGTCGCAGCCGCGACCCGGGTCAACATCGCGGCACTGCGCGCACGCGAACCGGCCAGCACGGCGCTGCGCAAATATGCCGAGGCCGGCATCCTGCTGAGCGGACGTATGTACGCCAGCGAGACGGCGGCACAAGACGGCCTGGTCGAGCTGCTCGAGGAATGGACCACGCGTCTCGCCCTGCCACGCTTGGGCGAATACGGCATGACCGAGCAAGACATCCCGCGGGTGGTGGCGAATTGTCGCGGCGGCAGCATGCAGACCAACCCCTTGCCTGTCAGCGACGAGGAGCTGGCCGGCCTGCTGCGCGCGAGGCTGTAGTGCGCGGATTCAGTCGATGACCATCATCCAGGACCTGTACAACATCTATGACAAGGAGGCCGAGAAATACCGCTTGCGCCGGACCTCGCAGGGGCTGTTGCTGGCCGAACTGCGGCGTAACCTCGCGTTCCTGCGCGAGGGCCTGCGCGAAGGTCTGTCGCACACGGCGATCATCGACGGCCTCGAGGACGAGCAGTACCGTGCCGTCGGCAAACAGGGCGTCAGAATCGGTGACCTGCAAAAAAAACGCCTGGCGCGCGGCACCTATGCCGGTATCCGCGAATTCGAGCGCTACCGCGACTGGGATACCGGCAAGCTGATCGACAACGCCTACGAGCGGATTGCGATCCTGAAGAAACTGGCGCGCGGTTCGGCGCAGCTCGAACTGCAGCCACGTCTGGCGACCCTGTTCAAGTTCCTGATGGTCTTACTCGCGCACCTCGAGGGCCGCGCGCTGCCGATCCGGCGCTGATCCGGCGAGTCTGCACAGCCGCGCTGTGGGTCAAAAGCCGATCCCAACACCGACACCACCGCCGTAGTTGCCGATGCCCAGTCCAAAATTGACCCGCGGCGCCGTGGATGGTGCCTGGCCGGGGTCCGGCCACAGCACCAACTGGTCGCCTACTACCACCGGGTAGCGGTACGCGGCCTCGCCGACCAGGCCATTGCTGAACCCGCGCAACTGGCCACGCACCTCGAGCAGCCGATCAGGCGCGTACTCGTGCGGCTCTAGGAAACCGACCTTCTCAACCATGAAGCGACCCTGTGGCTTGCCGCTTTGCTGCGGTCGACCGCTGCTGTCGAGCGGCAGCGCGAGCACCTCGACCAGGGTCCGGTCGCGCAGGTTCCTGAGCATAATGATCTGTCCACCCCAGTGCACCGCCGTGCCGGCCTCACCGCTGGCGACGACCTGTTCCGGCGTCGGACCACTGTCCGCAAGCTGACTGCTGGTCGCACAGCCGCCGAGCAACACCGCCGGCAGCGTGATTCGAAGCACCTTCGCGAGCATCCTTCACCACCCATACGGCCAATGTCGATAAGGCCATGCGCCCCAGGGACCCCACGGCCACCAGGGATCGTAATACGGATCGCGCCACCAGCCCGGGGCTGGCCCGGGCACATACGCCGGCCACAAATGGTACAGGCCCACGTTCACCACCGGATAACGATAGGCATAGTCGCCAACCGGGCGGGTAAGCGGCTCGGCCAGGCGGCCGCGCACCGTCATGCGTTTTCCTGGGCTGTACTCGGCCGGGTCCAGAAACCCCTCGATTCGGGCAATGAATCGCACCTGGTCGCCACCGTCGGGGCGCGGCTCCGCATCGTAGAACAATGGCCGGCCGTATAGCTCCACCTCGGTCGCTGTGCTGCTGTTGCGCACATCGAGGATTTCGCCACCCCAGCGCACCTCGCGATCCAGGAAGCGCTCCGGTTCGGCCTGTACGACCTTGGGTGACGGCGCGCCGGGCGGTTCCTCCCGCAGGCCCGTCGGTACATTCGTGGCACACGCGCCAAGCAGGCTGCAGGACAGCAGCACAAGCCTGGTACGGCGCACATAGCTACTCGACATGCATATCCTCCTTCTCTGCCTGCCGATACGGAGTCTCCGGTCGCCCAAGGGGGTCTCGCCCGACTAAAGAACCGGCCAAGGCAACCGCTTCCCATAACGTATAGAATTCATGCCTACGTCAAAGGTAACAGAAGATGACCGTGAGCAGTCTGCCGTGCTGGGTGTACCGCAGCCCGCGCAAACAGGAGATGTATCTCTTCCTCGCCGAGGAAGGCGCCTTCGAGCGTGTCCCAAGCGCGCTCCTTGCGAGTTTCGGCGACCCGATGCTGGTTATCGAACTCGAGCTCAGCCCGCAACGCAAGCTCGCCCGCGAGGACGTCAACCAGGTCATCAGCAACCTGCGCGAGCGCGGCTTTCACCTGCAGATGCCGCCGCAGCTGCGGCCCGAGCTGTACCACGGAAACCCGGTCTGAGATGCGTGAGCTGTTGCTGTTGACCATCAGCGGCAACGATCATCCCGGCGTGACTGCGGCGTTCACCGCGGCGCTCGCGCTGCACGAGGTCGCTGTGCTGGATATAGGCCAGGCCGTGATCCACCAGCGTCTGAACCTCGGACTTCTGATCGAGATCCCAGATGCCGCCGTCTCCGCCGCGCTGAAGAAAGAACTGTTGCTGCTGGCCCATGACCACGAACTGGGCGTCAACTTCAGCGGCATTGCCGAGGACGACTACGAGCACTGGGTGGCCAGCCAGGGACGCCCGCGCTATATAGTCACGCTGCTCGGGCGCAAGCTGAGCGCGTCCAATATCAGTCACGTGGCCGCCGTGGTAGCGCGCCATGGACTGAACATCGACGCGATCACGCGCCTGTCGGGGCGCTTCTCTCTGCGCACGCCCAACCCGCACCGGCGCGCCTGCGTCGAGTTTTCGATCCGCGGCGAGGCCACCAACCCCGAGCTGCTGCGGCATGACCTGCTGGCCATCACGCGCGATGACGAAGTGGACGTGGCGTTCCAGGCCGACGACCTGTTCCGCCGCAATCGCCGCCTGATCGTGTTCGACATGGATTCGACCCTGGTCCAGTGCGAGGTGATCGACGAACTGGCCAAGGCAGCCGGCTCCGGTGCGCAGGTGGCCGCGATCACCGAGGCGGCGATGCGCGGCGAAATCCCGTTCAACGAGAGCTTCGAGCGTCGCCTGGCCACCCTCGCTGGCCTGGACGAGGCGGTGCTCGCGCAGATCGCACGCGACCTGCCGATTACCGAGGGCGCCGAGCGCCTGATCGCGAACCTGAAGCGACTCGGCTACAAGGTCGGCATCCTGTCCGGCGGTTTCACCTACTTTGCGGATCATCTCAAGCAACGTTTCGGGCTCGACTGTGTCTCGGCAAACCAGCTCGACATCATCGACGGCAGACTGACCGGCCGCGTCAGGGGCGAGATAGTCAATGGCGAGAAGAAGGCCGAACTGCTGCGCGGCATGGCCGCCCAGCTCGGCATCGACATGCGCCAGACGATTGCCGTGGGTGACGGCGCCAACGACCTGCCGATGCTGGCGATCGCCGGCCTGGGTGTCGCGTTCCACGCCAAGCCATTGGTCAGGGAGAGCGCCCGGCACAGCATCTCGACCCTCGGCCTGGACAGCATCCTCTACCTGCTCGGCGTGCGCGACCGCGAGGTCATTGAATGAAGATCCCGCTCGTTATTCTGGCGATCGTCGCGCTTATCCTGGTGCTCTCCCAGGTTTTCCTGCCCAAACCGGGTCCGGATTCGGTCGAACCGCGCACCGACCTGCCATGGCAGATCCAGGTCAATCCGGACGGCAGCAGCCGCGTGTTCGATCTGCAGCTGGGCAGCGCGACCCTGGCCGACGCGATGGCCAAGTTCGGCGGCCTGGAAGACATCGCGGTGTTCGAGCCGGGCACCGGGCCGCTGGTTCTCGAGGCCTATTTTGGCGACGTTCAGTTCGGGCCGCTGAAGGCCAAGATCGTAGTCGGCCTCGAGGCCAGCGATGCCGAACTGGCTGCACTGCGTGAACGCAGCGTCAAGCGCGAGGGCTCACCCAGCGGTGACTGGAAATATGTATTGGCGGATGCCCCCAAACTGCACGCCGGCAGGCGCCTCAGCGTGATCACCTACATCCCCGGCGCACGCAAGCTGGATGCCGACTTCTTTCGCGCACGCTTCGGCGAACCCGCAGCATCGCTGCAGGAAAACGAACAGGCGGTGAGCTGGTTCTACCCGCAATACGGGCTGTCGATCCTGATCGACGACCAGGCGCGCGAGGTGCTCGAGTACCAGCCGCCGCGCGATTTCGTGATGCCGCAGGGCGTCACCGCAAACCCTGCGGCACCCTGAGACAGGCCAGCCCGTTCAGCTGCTCCTGATCAGACGATCCATCTCCTGCTTGGCATGTTCCCAGGCATCCCCGCGGTTCGCACCGCGCGCCATCAGCTCCATCAGGCCATAGGCCAGGCGCCGCTGGTCTTCTGACAGATCGCGCAGCTTGGCGAGCTTGAACAGATACCCGGCCTGCTCGAACTCCAACGTGGAGGCGAGCGCGTACAGGGTGAGAGCCGCGGCCGAGTGCGGCGCCGTCGCGATCTCGGCGACGACCTCGCCGAGCACACCGCTCACCCGAGGATCCGCTGGATCTGGCAGGCGACCGCGAACCCGCCGTCGGTCTCGCCAATTGGCATGCAGCGCAGCACCCGCACCTCGGCGATCATCGGTGGGGTGATATCGCTGATCGGTTTGATCTGCAGCCTGAGCACGGAATCCGCAGCGATGTCATGGTCGATCCACATCAGCACGCCGCCGCCGCTGAGATTCTTGACGATCGCGCCACCGCCCGCGCCGTCAACGATCTGGAAGCTCGCGGGGCACTCGATCTGCATCCGCGGATAATTGCGTTTCTCGCTGAAATCCTGCATCGGTTCTCCTCTTTCCGTTTGGAAAAGGCGCAAATGCAGCCGCCAACTGCCCTGGTCTATTCACGCCAGCCCTCCAGAATGCCGAGACATTCGGCATTCAGCTGCAGAGCCCTCTGTGTGCTGCCGGCCTCGGTGTAACAGCGCAGCTCGGGTGCGTTGCCGGACGGCCGCAGGTGAACGACATCCTGATCCGCAAAGGTGATGCGCACTCCGTCGGTGAGATCGACGTCGGCTACCGCACCAAGCCGAGGGAACTGCTGCTCGATGGCCGCGTCATCTTGCGCCAGCGCGGCGAGGCGGCGCGCGCTGAGTTCGGTCGGGAAATTCTTCAGGCGCTCGCTGGCGGTGAAGCGCGCCGGCAGCAACGCGGCCAGTTGCGACACCGGTACGCCATTACGGCGCGCCAGCAGGATGACGGCCACCGCAACGATCACCGCGTCACGGGTTGGCAGCGCAGCCAACTGGCGCCCGTCCAGCTCGAGCGGGGTGATCGAAAGAAAGCCACCATTCGCCTCGTAGCCGACCACCCGGCGTGCGCCTTCTGCGAGTGCCTGCTGCATGCCCTCGATCACGTAGGGGGAACCGATCCGGGTGCGCACGACCTTGGCGAACCAGCCGGACTTTTCCAGCGCGGTATTGCTGCTGACCGGCGTGACCACGGCATCCGCATCGAGGAAGTGCGCAGTCAGGATGCCGGCGACGTCGCCACGCAGCCACTCCCCGGTTTCGTCACCGACCAGCGGCCGGTCGCCGTCGCCGTCGGCCGACACCAGCAGGTCGAAGCGGTCCGCCCGGGCCCAGGTCCTGGCCAGCTCGATGTCCTCGCTGCGCACCGCCTCGGTGTCGACCGGGATGAAATTCTCGGAGTAGCCACGCCGCACCACGTCGGCTCCGAGGCCGCCGAAGATATCGGTCAGCGCGCGGGCCGCCACGCCCGAATGCTCGTAGACCAGGACCCGGCTGCCGGCCAGGCAGTTGGCGGGAAAGAAATCCAGATAACGCGCGACGTATCGGCGATAAGCCGTGCTGTCCTCGGGCGGCATGGACGGCCGCTCGCCGAAGCAGCCCAGTTCGTCGAACAGCGCGCGGTCGACGCTCACCACCTGCTCGCGGATAGCGGCCTCATCGCTTTTCAGTATCTCGCCGTCCGGCTTGTTGAACTTGATGCCGTTGCGGTCGTCCGGGATATGGCTACCCGTGACCATCAGGCTGGCGACCCCCTCGGCCATCGCATAACAGGCGACTGCCGGGCTGGGGACGTTGCCGCAGTTGAGCGGCTGGTAACCGAGGTCGGCGATGGCCGCCGCCGCAGCGATCATGATGCGCGGGGTGCTGGGACGAAAGTCCCCCGCCAGCGCCACCGCATCACCGGGATGGACCGCACCCGTCCGCTCCAGGTACTGCAGGAAGCCGACTGTGTACAGGTAACAGACGCGATCGCTCATCGCATCCGCCAGACCGCGCGCCCCGCTGGTGCCAAAGCCGACACCACTTTGCGCCATCAGATCAGCAATGGCGATCGTTTCGGATTTTTCGGACATCCCTAACCCAAGATGGAATGACGAGACGATTCTAGCGCTTAATGTGCCGCGCACGGCACCCTGTTGTTTCGGCGAGCCGGC
>JAJDNF010000075.1 GCA_022340805.1 Chromatiaceae bacterium | reverse complement strand
ATGAAACCGCGGACAATAAGAAATATTGCTGGTATTACGAGAATCAGGTCTGTGATGATGACAGCATGAGCACGATGTCATATTGTGCTGGTCGTACCCCGTACACTTTTATTCCGAAAACAGATCTAGGCACCTTTGAAGTCCGAATTACGAAGCACAACAACGGTTGCTGGCCGTACACCACCTGTACCCGTGCCGGCTGTTATTACTCGACGTGCCCCTAAGGACGGGAAATCGGGGACAGACCACGTTTTCATCCCTCTAGACGGGTTGACGCGTCGTCATCACCAATGCAACACAAGGCCCCCCAGCGGGGCCTTTTTTCTTGCTGCGAACGGCGCGCCCAGCGGGCTCTGCCTGGTGCGATTCGCTAGCGCGTGGGAATCGGGGTCAGACCACGTTTCCACAGGTAGTTTGACCAGTTCGCGTTTTCCGACGCACTGACGTGCAAAGGGCCCCCTCGGGGGCCCTTTGCTTTGCAGCCACGGAACCGGCAATTCGAGAAATCGAGAAATCGGGGTCAGACCACGTTTCCACAAGAAATCGGGGTCAGACCACGTTTCCACGACGCCACACGTTCAAAGGGCTGCTTCGGGGGCCTTTTGCTTTGCAGTCGGTCCTGGGTCGCGGCGCGTTCGGTGCGCTGCACGTCGCTTATGGCACCCTACATTTCGTTGGGGGCGCCGCGGCAACGCTGATGCCTGTCCCGACTCGTGGTAACCTGCGCCGGTTGCTTCCCGCCCGGCCCTGCGCCGCGGCACGCCTGAACAGACAAGGAGAGTTTGGGTGAAACGCCTGATCAATTTCGCCGCCGACCACGCCTGGCTGGTGCTGGGCTTCCTGACCGTCGTCACCCTGCTGTTCGCCACCCAGTTCGACAAGCTGCACATCAAGGTCGCGGCCGAGAGCATGCTCGAGAAGGGCACGCCGGCCTGGGACTACTTCGTCAAGACCGAGCAGACCTTCGGCGCCGAGGACATTGCGATCGTGGTGCTGCGCGACCCGGACGTGTTCGACCCGGACAAGGTCGCCGCGGTCAGGGAGGTGGTCCGGACGCTCGGCGCGCTGCCGTTCGTGTCCAAGACCACCAGCCTGTTCAATGTCCCGAACCTGAAGAACATCGACGACACCATCCATACCAAGCCGTACCTGGACCCGCCGCCGACCACGCCGCAGGAGATCGCGCAGCTGAAGGCCGATGCGATCCGCAACCCGCTGGTGCTCGGCAACCTGATCTCCGACGACGGGCAGACGATGGCGATCAACCTGTACTTCGCCGAGAGCCCGGGCGATGCCGAGTTCGACCGCAAGGTCACCAGCGCGATCGAGCAGGCCATCGCGCCGCTGCGTGCGCAGATCGCCGAGGTCTACCAGGTCGGCGCGGCCGCGATCCGCAGCGACCTGACCGCGAAGCTGCGCGCCGACCAGCGCGAGTTCCTGCCGCTGTCGGTGCTGGTCCTGCTGCTGACGCTGGCTTTCAGCCTGCGCCGCGCCACCGCGGCCTTCATCCCGCTGACCACCGCGGCGATCAGCGTGCTCTGGACGCTCGGCTTCATGGGCCTGCTCGGCATCCCGGTCAACATCATGACCTCGATCGTGCCGGCGCTGGTGATCATCATCGGCTCGACCGAGGACATCCACCTGATCGCGGAATATTCCGCCGGGATCAATGACCAGCTGCCCAGGCGCGCGGCCATCACCCGCATGGCCGACAACATGGGGATGGCGGTGCTGCTGACCTTCATCACCACCTACCTGGGTTTCTTCTCGATCGCGATGAACGACATCGAACTGCTGTACCAGTTCGGCCTGGTGGCCTCGACCGGGCTGCTGTTCAACTTCGTGATCACGGTGCTGCTGGTACCGGTGATGTTGCGCTACCTTGGCCACCAGAAGGGCGAGACGGTCGAACAGGCGCGTGGGCCCTCACGCTTCGAGCGCTGGGTGGCGAGCGTGGTGACCTCGGCGCAGCGGCGCCGGATCGCGGTGTTCGTGATCGCGGCGCTGCTGGTCGCGGTGGCGTTGCTGTCCGCGACCAAGCTGCGCATCAACAACGATCTGCTCGACTATCTGGACGCGAAGTCCGAGTTGCGCGCCGACATCGAGCGCATCCATACCGAGCTCTCGGGGGTGAACTCGTTCTCGATCGTGGTCGACTCGGGGATCGACGACACCTTCCTGCAGGTCAAGTACCTCGAGGAGGTGCTGAAGATCCAGGCCTTCGTCGACGGCATGCACGAGTTCGACCGCTCGTTCTCGTTCGCCAACTTCATGGCCATGGTCAACAGCGTGATGGAGGACGCCAGCGACCCTACGCCGCGCCTGCCGCAGGCCAACGACATGGTGCGCGAGTACATGCTGTTCATCAAACACGACGACGTGGCGGGCTTCGTGTCGTCCAACTACGACCGTGCGCGCATCCTGGTCAGGCACAACGTCAGCTCTTCGGACGAGCTGAACCGGGCGATCGACAAGATCAGCGCCTTTGTGAAGGCCAACATAGACCCGGCGCTGCGGGTCGAGATCACCGGCAAGTCGGTGCTGTCGAACGTCGCGGTCGAGCAGATGGCGCAGGGCCAGCTGCAGTCGCTGCTGCTGGTCGGTGCGGTGATCGTCGCGCTGCTGTCGATCCTGTACGTGAGCCTGCGCGCCGGGTTCATCGCGCTGCTGCCCAACCTGCTGCCGGTGACCGTGCTGTTCGGGGTCATGGCGCTGGCCGGCATCCCGCTGAACGCCGGCACCAGCATGGTGGCTGCGATCGCGCTGGGCATCTGCGTCGACGACACCATGCACCTGATGTCGCGCTTCCACGAGGAACTCAAGCGCCACGAGAGCCGCGCCGCGGCGCTCGAGGCGGTGATCCACGCCGAGGCGGTGCCGGTATTTGCCACCTCGATCGCACTGGCGGCCGGTTTTGGCGTGTTTGCGACCTCGAGCTTCGGCCCGGTGGTGAACTTCGGCCTGCTCAGCGCGATGGTCATCCTGGTCGCGCTGCTTGCCACCTTCGTGCTGACCCCGTTGCTGCTCGCCTCGCGCGAACTGCTGACGGTGTGGGACCTGTTGTCGTACAAGGTGCAGAAGGAGGCGCTGCAGCGCTCGCCGCTGTTCCAGGGCATGCGCATCTGGCAGATCAAGAAGATCCTGCTGGCCAGCGAGGTTCGCAGCTTCGCGAAGGACGGCGTGATCATCCGCGAGGGCGACGAGGGGACCGAGATGTTCGTGGTGCTCGAAGGCCGGGTCGAGGCGCAGAAGCGCACCGACGGCGAGCCGCTCAGGCACCTGCGGGTGATGCAGGTCGGCGACCTGTTCGGCGAGGTCGGGCCGCTGTCCGGCGGGCAGCGCACCGCCGACGTGGTCGCGCTGGAGGAGACCCGGGTGCTGGTGCTGAGCTGGGAACGCATCGACCGGCTGACCCGGCGCTTCCCGCTGCTCGCGTTCCGGTTGTTCCGCAACCTGACCCGCATCATCGGCGCGCGCCTGCGCCAGACCAGTGAATACTCGGTCAACAAGTCGCTGGCAAAGGACCCCGGCGCGCGGTCCTGAGCACGGGGGTGCCCGGGCGGGCCGTGCTCAGTCGCGATGCTGGTCGAGCAGGTCCAGCAGGCGCGCAATGTTGTCGCGCGCCTGGCGCTCGTAGCGGGCGTTGAAGAAGTCGGTCAGGAAGATCCGCGGACGCGCCAGCATCGCCTGCAGGAACGCCTTCTTGCCGCGGTAGTAGTCTTCCTCGGGCCCGCTGAACTCGGCCTTCACGTTGCTCGAGTCGCGCATGAAGCATTCCCACGGGCAGCCGAAGCTGGCCAGGTCGATGTCACAGATGAACTGCTGGTCCGGGTCGCTCGGCGGTTCGCGGTGCGTGGTGACCATGATCAGCCCGACCACTGCGTCGATGAAGTCGCGATCGATCAGCCCGTCGGCCTTGCCGCGGAAATAGTCCGCGCTGCGTTGCTCGTTGTCGCGGCTGCCAGGGTCGTTGATCACGTCGTGGAACCAGATGGCCATCTCCACGCGGCGCGGCTCGGCGACGTGCCCGGCCGCCGCATCCAGTTCCTCGAGACAGTGCGCCAGGTGATTGCGGTCGTGGTAGCGGCGGTGCAGCTCCGCGTAGCGCTTTTCCAGCGACGACCAGACCGCCACGGGGTCGCTCAATGCGCCCGGCAGCAGGCAGGCACGCCAAAGGGCGAGGAAGCGCTCCCTGAGCAGTGAGTCGAGGACTAGGCTTTGGGGTGGCAGACCGAGGTGGAGTTGGCTCATCGGGAGCATCCTTGTCGATTGCGGCGGGCGTTATTGGTTAAGTTGTTAACTTGATAATTTGACCAACTACTGACGTACGCGCCGTTTATCAAGCTCCCTGAAAACAGCTTAGTCGGCGCTTTGCAGATTGGGCAAGTGGACGACCCGGTGCACGGGTTGGGGGCGGCGGCGCAATCGTCTATGCTCGGCCGGAGAGAATACTGGCTATGCTTGATTAGAGCAGCGGCCTGTCCGGGCATGACTGGCGCGATCGACGACGCAGTAAAGGCTTTGCCCGGGGTGTCACCGCATGCAGATTTACGGAGAGATTCGATGTCGCCAAGCAAGATGCTCACAAATGGGATCCTGGTGTTTGTTTTGTCCCTCGCGGGCCTGCATGCCTGGGCCGCCGAAGGCGCCGCGCCCGAGGGTGCCGACCCGATCGACTGGGCGCTGGCACAAAAACAGATGGCCTCGCTCAGCCAGATGGGGTTTCACCCGTTCCTGATGCCGCTGATCATGGAGAATCGCGATGCGATCGAACTGACCGACCGGCAGCTGAAGATCTTCCGCGCCTGGAGCAACAAGAACCGTGTACCGCTGATCGCGGCGATGAATAAGATCATCCAGGCGCGGGTCGCGTTTCAACGCATCTCGCTGAATCCGAAGACCACCGAAGAGGTGTTGTTTGCCAAGCAGGAGGAGATCTTCGACATGTACCGCAAGGTGTTGAAGTACCAGCTCTCCTGCCGCCGCAACATCCTCGACACCTTTACGGATGAGCAGTGGGACAACTTTCGCTTCGTACTGATCGAGAACGGTTATGCGCTGGACTGATTGGGCGGTTGCGGCGTGCGGTCCGTGTCTCGAACATGAAAAACAAGGGGGAAGCATGAAAACCTGGCTGCTGGGCGTCCTGATTCTGTTGGTCAGTGGTTCCGCGTCTGCGGTGATGCACCGCGAACCGGTCACGTACAAAGACGGCGATGTCGACCTTAAAGGTATCTTCTACTGGGACGACGCGTTCGAGGGCAGGCGCCCGGGGATTCTGGTCGTGCACGAATGGTGGGGACTCAATGACTATGCCAAGCTGCGCGCCGAGATGCTCGCCGAGCTGGGCTATGTCGCGCTCGCCGCGGATATGTACGGCGACGGCAAGATCACCCGGCACGCCGAAGACGCCAAGGGCTGGATGCAGCAGATCACCTCGAATATCGAGGCCTGGCAGCGGCGCGCGGATCTCGCGCTCGCGCAGCTGAAGGGGCACGCCAGGGTCGACCCGGCCAAGCTGGCCGCGATCGGCTACTGCTTCGGCGGCGCCACGGTCATGCAGATGGCCTACGCCGGCGCCGATCTGAAGGGTGTCGTCAGCTTTCATGGCTCCCTGCCGCCGGCCACGCCCGAGCAGGCCGCGAACATCAAGACGCAGGTGCTGGTCGCGCACGGCGATGCCGACGGCTTCGTCCCGCCGGATCGCGTCCAGGCCTTCAAGAGTGCGCTCGCTGCGGCGGGCGTGGACTGGGAGATGGACATCTATGCCAACGCCATGCACGGCTTCACCAACCCCTATGCCGACGGCTACGGCATGGATGGCCTGGCCTACCAGGAGCAGGCCGACCGGCGCTCCTGGCTGAGGATGCTGGCGTTCTTCGACGAGATCTTCGGCGAGGAATTCTGAGCCACCGGCACCCCGCCGGTGGTCGCCAGGCTGCCGCGGGGGAATTTCTGTGCACCGGCCAGGTGCGTGAATCGGCCGTGCGCCTCGAATTGGGGCGGGCGAGCCTGGTGTGTCACCCGGGCTTCTCGCAATCGTGCGGCCCCCTGCGCGTGGGCCGTGCCTTGACCCGTGTGCGGTGCATTAGGCGCAAGCCGTAATGCACCGTATCGCGTCGGCAGGCGGCGCAACGCCGATTCGGTGCAACACGGATTCGGTGCGATGCGGAATCGGTGCAATACGCTGCGCTATTGCACCCTACGGTCAAGCTTCCCCGGTCGTTTGTCGCGCGGGCCATGCCGCGCCCCGACCCGTGTAGGGTCCATTCGGCGCAAGCGGTAATGCACCGTATGGCAGGGGTGGGCGGTGCGACGTTGATTCGGTGCAATACGGAATCGGTGCGATGCGGAATCGGTGCAATACGCTGCGCTATTGCACCCTACGGTCAAGCTTCCCCGGTCGTTTATCGCGCGGGCCGTGCCGCTGCCCGGACCCGTGTAGGGTGCATTAGGCGCAAGCCGTAATGCACCGTATCGCGTCGGCAGGCGGCGCAACGCCGATTCGGTGCAACATGGGTTCGGTGCGATGCCGATTCGGCGCAACACGGATTCCGTGCGATGCGGAATTGGTGCAATACGCTGCGCTATTGCACCCCACGGTCAAGCTTCCCCGGTCGTTTGTCGCACGGGCCGTGCGGCGCCCCGACCCGGCGGTGCGCCGGGTGCTCTCGGCACGGGATTTGCTTCCATGTTGTCGTTGCGCCTGACCTCGTCCGCCCTGGTCGGGCTGCCTGACCGATCATCTCTCCAACGCCACCGACAGACCCAAACCAGCCATCGTGTCGATAAACAAGGCCCTGCAACTGGCACCCGTACAGCGATACCTCGAAGAACTGTATGCAAAATTGCTCGAGATGGATCAGGGCGAGGTCGCCAGCTATATTCCCGAGTTGACCCGCGCGGATCCGTCCTGGCTGGGCATAGCCCTGGTCACGGTCGACGGCCATGTCTACCAGGTGGGCGAGTCCCGCCAGAGCTTCACGATCCAGTCGGTGTCGAAGGCCATTACCTACGGCCTGGCCCTGGAGGATCGCGGGCTCGACCACGTGGTCGGCAAGGTCGGGGTCGAGCCCTCCGGCGAGGCCTTCAACTCGATCAGTCTCGAACCGGACACCGGCCGCCCGCTCAACCCGATGATCAATGCCGGGGCCATTGCGACGACCGGCATGATCAAGGCGCAGCCGGGGGCCGATCCGATGCAGCGGATTCTCGAGACCTTCGCGCGCTACACCGGCCGGCCGGTGGAGATCGACGAAAAGGTCTATCGCTCGGAGAGCGACACCGGCCACCGCAACCGCGCCATCGCCCACCTGTTGTACGGGCACGGCATCGTCGACCGGGCGCCCGAGGAGGTGGTCGACCTGTACTTCCGGCAGTGCTCGATCCTGGTCACCGCCCGCGACCTGGCGATGATGGCGGGCTGCCTGGCCAACAACGGCGTGAACCCGGTCACCGGCGTGGTGGCGCTGCAGTCACGCTACGTCGAGAAGGTCCTCAGCGTGATGAGCACCTGCGGCATGTACGACTACTCGGGCGCCTGGATCTTCAATGTCGGCATGCCGGCCAAGAGCGGTGTCGGTGGCGGCATCATGGCGGTGCTGCCGGGCCAGTTCGGGCTCGGGGTGTTTTCACCGCGCCTGGACGCCAAGGGCAACAGCGTGCGCGGCATCGAGGCGTGCAAGCGCCTGTCCAACGATTTCAGCCTGCACCTGTTCAACGTCGCGCGCTCCACCTCGGCCTCGATCGTGCGCAAGGTCTACGACTGCGCGCAGTTTCCCTCGCGCCGGCGCCGCAGCCAGGCCGAACTCGAGATCCTGGCTGCCGAGGGCAAGTGCATCTGCATCTACGAGCTGCAGGGCGAGCTGCTGTTCGGCAACGCCGAATCGGTCACCTTCGACATGCTCGGCTCGCTGGCCGAGATCGATTACCTGGTGGTGAATCTCAGGCGCGTGATCGCCGCCGATCGCGCGGCGATACGCCTGTTGAGCGAGCTGTGCAGCCGTGCCGCGGAGCAGCGCAAGGGCCTGTTCTTCACCGACTGTGAACAGCTCTATACCTTCAGACGGCATCTGCAGAGGCTCGCCCGTGACCCGCAGGTGCCGGACTGGCTGCGCTTCGGTGACACCGATCATGCGGTGGAGTGGTGCGAAGACCGACTGATCGCCAGCCGGGGGGATGCGACACATGCGGCCGGCCCGGCGACCGGGCTGTGCGATCAGTATCTGTGCACCGGCATGAGTGAGGACCAACTCGACCACCTCAGGGCATCCGGGACCGAGCGCCGTTTCAGCGCCGGTACGGCGGTGTTCAAGGCCGGTGATCCGGCGGACTGCCTGTACTTCATCCTGGCCGGCGACGTCGAGGTGCTGGTCGACACCGACGCCGGGCACCAGCTGCGCCTGACCACGCTGGGCCCCGGGACCGTGTTTGGCGAGATCGCGCTGGTCAACCGCAAGCAGCGCACCGCCGACGTCCGCGCCATCACCGACGCGGTGTGTCTCGAGATCCGCTTCGACCAGCTCGACATGTCGCTGCGCATGCAGATGCTGGTCAACATGGCCAGCTACTTCGCCACCAAGATCGAGCGCGACACACAGCTGATGCGCCACCTGGGCTGACCGCCCCGCGGCCCGTTCAGCGCGCCGCGAGCTCCTCCAGCAGCCGGTCGGCACGGCGCACCACCGGTGCCTGCTGCCTGGATTCCGGCCGTTGCAGCCAGCCGATCAGCCGCTGCCAGTCCGCACTGTCCAGCCTGGACAACATGCGCGTCGGCAGTTCCACGAAGGCGCCGTTGCTGCTTACCACGATCTGGCCGCTGCTGAGCCGGGTGGGTGGCGTGTCCGCCAGCCGCTCCCAGTCGATGAGATGGCCCAGCGCCTGTGCCTGGCCGAGCGCGGCGTCGAACTGCGCGGCCTCGTCGGCGGCGCGCGTGCAGGCCTCGGCCTTGCGTGCGCGCTCGCTCAGGTCGGCGAACTCGCAACGCAACACGCCATCGATCTCGAACGCCGGCGGGCTGTTCGACTGGAACATCCAGCTGCCCACGCTCGCTGCCGGCAACGCGGCGGCGTTCGGCTCGCTCTCCAGCACACTGCAGTCGTTGAAGGCGCAGAACTGTGCGAGCACGCGCTGCTCGACAAGCCGTTCCGCCTCGGGCCGGGGTGCGGAGACCGCGATCGGTTGTCCGTCGATCACGATCAGGATCTGGTGCTGCGGATCGACATACAGCACGAATCCGGCGCCGTCGACCAGGCGCGCGCGCGAGGACTCCAGGCGCGCGACCAGGTCGCGGGTGGCACGTCGCCAGCGCGCCAGCTTGGCGCGGCGCTCGGGGGTGCTGGCACGCTCGGTCGCCGCATCGCTCAGCTCCTCCTGATAGCTGAAAAGCAGCACGTCCAGGGTGATGTTGACGAAGTCCCACTGCACCGTGGGGGCGGCGTGTTGCACCTGCCGCGCCAACATGGCCAGGCGTGGTGGTTGTGCCTCGATGCGCACCCCGTATCGCATGCCTGGGTCGGTGCCCTCGGCCAGCGCGCTGCCCAGCCCGAGCAGCAGGGCGAGCAGTGCGATGCAATGTGGAACGGCTGGGCGGGGCATGCGGTGATGGCCGGCGGACGGTGTCGTCCAGATGGTAACGCGTGCCCGGCGTTGAGTCGCGATGCGTCTCGCCGGGCCCGGCGCGGGCCAGAAATGGCCCGTGCGGTTCGGTGCTATGCTGACCAGGATCTAGCATCGGGTGCCAGCGACACGGGGTCAGCCTGCATTGAGTATCAAGCCACATGCCTTCGTGGCCATGCCGTTCGGTACCAAGCCCGGGCCGGATGGCCTGCCGGTGGATTTCAACCGCGTGTACGCGGAACTGATCAAGCCGGCGCTCGAGGCGGCCGGCCTGTTCGCGTTCCGTGCCGACGAGGAGACCCGCGCCGGTGATATCCGGGTCGACATGTTCCAGGAGCTGTTGATCGCTGACCTGGTCGTCGTCGACCTGACCATCGACAACCCCAACGTCTGGTACGAACTCGGCGTGCGCCATGCGCTGCGCGCGCGCGGCGTGGTGCTGGTCTCGGGCGGCCAGGCCACCAAGGCCTTCGATGTCTATACCGACCGCAAGGTGCGCTACGGGATTCGCGGCGGCGGTCCGGATCCGGACACGCTCATCGGCGACCGAGAGCGCCTGTGCGAGATGGTCACGCACACCATGGAGTCCTGGCACGGGCGCAAGATGAGCCCGGTCTACCAGCTCATCCCGAACCTGATCGAACCCGACTGGCGCAGCCTGCGGGTCGGCGACTTCCGCGAGTTCTGGGAGGCCTACGACGCCTGGGAGGGCAGGATCATCCAGGCGCGCCGGCAGGGCCGCGTGGGCGATATGCTGGTGCTGGCCGACGAGGCCCCGGTGGCCGCGTTCCGTGCCACCGCCTGGATCCGCGCCGGCAAGGCGCTGCGCCGCATCGGCCACTATCGTTTTGCGCTGGAGCAGCTCGAAAAGGGTCTCGCGATCGAGCCGGAGCATCTGGTCGGCCTGCGCGAGAAGGGCATGTGCCTGCAGCGCCTCGCGGCGGCGGGTTGCTGCGACTACCAGATCGACATGGCGCGCAGCCACTACCGCGGTATGCTCAAGGCCCGGCCGAAGGATGCGGAGACCTGGGCGCTGCTCGGACGGGTCGAAAAGGACGCCTGGGTGGCGAGCTGGCGGCTGCCCGATTCCTCGCCTGAGCAGCGTCTCGACGACGCCCGCTACGAGGACGCGCTGCTGCGCGAGGCGATCAGCTGTTACCTGACCGCGTTCCGGGCCGATCCGAAGCACTATTACTCCGGGATCAATGCGCTGGCGCTGATGCGCCTGCACGAATACCTGACCGGCGACGTCGCGTTCCACGAGTCGGCGGAGATCATTCCGGGCGCGGTGCGCTTCGCCGCCGAATGCGAGGAGGACCCTGACAACCAGTTCTGGGCGCGTGCCTCGCTCGGCGATCTGCAGGTCCTGGTCGGTACGCCGCAGTCGACCGAGGCGGCCTACAAGGCGGCGGTCGCGATCAACCGCGATGACTGGTTCGCGTTGGACGCCTGCCGCGCCCAGTTGCTGCTGCTTCAGGAGCTGGGCTTCGCGAGTGCCAACGTGCAGGCCGGGATCGACGTGCTCGACCGGGCCATGCGCCGTCTGCCGCTGCCCGGGCGCGAATGGGTGCCGCGCCGCGTGTTCCTGTTCAGCGGCCACATGGTCGATGCCCCGGATCGGGCCGGCGAACGCTTTCCCGAGAGCCGGGTCGATGTCGCCGCACAGCGCATCGCGACCACGCTGCGCGAACTCGACGCGGGTCCCGATGACCTGGCCCTGACCCAGGGCGCCTGCGGTGGCGACCTGCTGTTCACCGAGGCCTGCCTGGCGCTGGGCGTGCGCATCTCCTGGCTGCAGCCGTTCCTGGAGGCGGAGTTCATGCAGCGCTCGGTGTTGTGCTGCGGTGAGCATTGGCGCCAGCGCTATCTGGATGCGCGGCAGAAACTCGGTCGGCCGGTCCTGGCCGCGCCGAAGGAACTGGGTGATCCGCCGACGTTCGCCGAAAAGGGCTATCCCTATGAGCGTTGCAACCGCTGGCTGCTGTACACGGCACTCGCCTGGGGCGTGGACAAGGTCCACTTCGTCTGTCTGTGGAACGGTGCCGGAGGCGACGGACCGGGCGGCACCGCGCACATGTACGAAGAGGTGGCCAAGCGCACCGGGCAGGTGTCCTGGATCGACACCCGCACATTGTGACGCCATGTCTTGACCAAGCCGGGTGATCATCGACACGCCACATTCCGATAATCGAGGGAGGGTTGTATGCAAGAGCAGCTGCGCAAGCGCATCCGGGCCGAGGGGCCGAAAAAGATCCTGGCCTGCGACGGCGGCGGGATCCTCGGCCTGATCTCGGTGGAGATCCTGGCCGGGATCGAGAACGACCTGCGCCGGTCGACCGGGAATCCGCAACTGGTGCTGGCCGATTGGTTCGATTTTACCTGCGGCACCAGCACCGGCGCGATCATCGCCGCGTGTATCTCGTGCGGCATGTCGGTCGACCAGATCCGCGAATTTTATGTCGCCAGCGGCCGGGACATGTTCGACAAGGCCGCGCTGCTCAAGCGGCTGCGTTACAGCTACAACGATGAACCGCTGGCGCGCATGCTGCAGGCCGAGTTGGACAAGGCACTCGGCTACCAGCCGGGCGCCGGCAGGCCGCATGCCTGTCTCGGCGACGAGGGCCTGCGCACGCTGCTGATGATGGTGATGCGCAACCACACCAGTGATTCGCCCTGGCCGGTCAGCAACAACCCGTTCGGCAAGTACAATCAGCGCGTGCGCGACGACGGCTCGCCGCGCCTCGACTGCAACCTGGATCTGCCGCTGTGGCAGCTGGTGCGCGCCAGCACCGCGGCGCCGACCTTCTTTCCGCCCGAGGTGGTGACCTTCGCCGAAGGCACCGAACGCGAGTACCACTTCGTGTTCGTCGATGGCGGCGTGACCACGTACAACAACCCGGCCTTTCTGGCCTTCCAGATGGCGACCGCGGCCCCATACCACATCGGCTGGAAGAGCGGCGTGGACGAGCTGCTGGTGGTCTCGGTGGGCACCGGCAGGAGCGCGAATGCACGACCGGGTCTCGAAGGGGATGATCTGTGGCTGCTCGACCATGCCAAGAACATCCCCTCGGCATTGATGAACGCGGCGAGTGACGGCTGGGACATGGCCTGCCGCACGATCGGCGAGTGCCGTCACGGCGCCGAGATCGATCGCGAGTTCGGCGGCATGACCGTCGACGCGGCGCAGCGCGGTGCCACCGACCGGCTGTTCTCGTACGTGCGCTACGATCCGGACGTCACGCCGGCCGGCCTAGCGGCACTGGGCCTGGCCGACGTTGCGGCCGAGCATGTGCGCCTGATGGACAGCACCGACCACATCGCCGAGATCCAGCGCGTGGGCGTCGCGTATGCGGCGCAGCATGTGGATGGCACGACGCATTTCGCGGGTTTTGTCTGAGGCGCGTCGGCCACGGCGCGCGCCGTTGGTAATGTGCCTGATCGTGGTGGAAGCGGTGCAATACGCTGCGCTATTACACCCTACAGGCATGCATTGCGCGGGGCCGTCTGGGAGGGTGATCCTGTTAACCACGTAGCGTGCATTAGGCGCCAGCCGTAATGCACCGGATTGCCGCACATACGGTCCCATGCGATGTGGTTTTACCCCGTTAGAGAAAGGTCTTAGCCCACGTAGGGTGCATGAGGCGCCGGCGGCAATGCACCGGATAGCGCCGCGCGCGGTGCAATACGCTGCGCTATTGCACCCTCCACGCATGCATTGTGCGGGGGCCATTTGGGCCGGTGATCCTGTTAACCACGTAGGGTGCATGAGGCGCCAGCCTTAATGCGCCGGATTGCCGCACATACGGTCCAATGCGATATGGTTTTACCTCGTTAGAGAAAGGTCTTAGCCCACGTAGGGTGCATGAGGTGCCAGCCGTAATGCACCGGACAACGCCACATTCGGTGCAATACGCGGTGCCGGCGCTACAGGAAGGTCTTGGTGCCGATCAGGCGGCTCTGCCAGTACGGGTTGTCGAGCGAGGCCCGGCTGACCCGCTTGCCCGAGGAGGGTGCGTGGATGAACAGGCCGTCGCCCTCGTAGATCGCCACATGCCGACTCTTCTTATCGTCGACGTCGAAGAACAGCAGGTCACCGGGCAGCAGCTGACGCCGATCCGGTGTGCGCGCACTGGCCCACTGCGACTCGGTGGTGCGTGGTATCTCGATACCGGCCTGGCGATGCGCATACTGCACCAGGCCGCTGCAGTCGAAACCACGGCGCGAGTTGCCGCCGTAGCGGTACGGGATCCCGACCTGGCTGGCGGCGACCTGGATCACCTCGTGACGCAGCGGCGCGACCGGCTGGGCGATGCCGTCGCCGATCTCGGTCGGCCCACTCACGCGCGTGGAACTGCAGGCGGCCAGCGCCAGCGCGCCGACTGCCGCGACCGCCATCTTCCTCCAACGCGGTGATCGTGCTGATTTCGAGGTCATGCCACTGAGCGCTTCCGGTGATGCCTATCAGCATAGTCGGCATTCGCGGAAGTGGCTTGAGGGTTCCGGCCGAGCGTCCGACGCGGTCGAAGGCGCGCCGGGCGCTATTGCTTGCGCACACCCTCGACGCCCAGCCACAGCTGGACCACCTGGGAGGCCGGTCCGAGGTCGCGCTGGATGCCGAAATCCTTCAGTGCAAAGCTGGTGCGGCCTTCGAAACCGCGCCGGTAGCCACCCCAGGGGTCGTCGCCGGCGCCGATCTGGGTCACGTCGATGGTGATCGGCCGGGTGACGCCGTGCAGGGTCAGGTCGCCGCTGAGTTGGCCCTTGCCGTCACCCAGATCGCGATACGCGGTGCTGACGAAGCGCGCCTGAGGGAACTGCTTCACGTCGAGCAACTCTTCGGCGCGCAGGTGGCGGTCGCGCTCGGCGTGGTTCGAGTCGACACTGGCGGTGTCGATGGTCACCGCGACCTTCGCGGCATCCGGGTTGGCCTCGTCGTAGCTGAACTCGCCGCTGAAGCTGTTGAAGCGGCCGACCAGCCAGCTGTATCCGAGATGTTTGATCTGGAACTGGATGAAGGCATGCGCGCCCTTGGTGTCGATCACGTAGTCGGCGGCCTGGACGCTGGCGGCCAGCAACCACAGGCTGGCGGCCAGGGTGTGAATCACGGATTTTTTCATCTGCTTTCCTCCAGCTTCGGTTGATAGGTGTTGCGAATTCTGCCGCTGCGCCCCTCGAATCGCACGCCTGTGCGCGGTGGTGCGATACGGCTTAGGCCTATCGCAGCCTACGGGTTCGCCGCACACCGGGTATGGAACACGTCGTGTGCGGCCTCTGCATGAATCCGTGTGCCCGGGGTGCGGTGCGGGCGGCATCGCACAGCGTGCTCCGATCGTTCGTCCCGCCGCGGTCATTCCCGCTCGCCTGTCCCGGCAGCGGTGATCCCCGGTCTCCACATGCGTCGCAGGGTGTCGTCCCGGTCGACCAGGTGGTGGCGCAGCGCGGCCGCCACGTGCAGCGCGATCACCGCGAGCAGCAGCATCGCCAGCGCAAAATGGATGTCGCCGGCGATGTCGGCCTGGTTCTGTATGCCGTGGAGTGTGGCCGGGATCCCGAACCAGCCGAACACCCCGACGGCGCGACCATCGGCGGTCGATATCAGGTAGCCGCTGACGACCAGCAGCAGCGGCAGCGCATACAGCAGCAGGTGCCCGGTCAGCGCGAGGCGTGTCTCCCAGCCGGGCCGGGTCAGCGCGCGCGGCTGTGCCTGGGTCAGGCGGACCAGGCCGCGCAGCGCCAGTACCAGGCCCGCCAGCACGCCGATACT
Source organism: Chromatiaceae bacterium (assembly GCA_022340805.1). GTDB lineage: Bacteria > Pseudomonadota > Gammaproteobacteria > Chromatiales > Chromatiaceae > Thiosocius. The sequence goes on along the minus strand of JAJDNF010000075.1, from coordinate 43,023 downwards.
GCGGTGCAGGTCCGGTGCCTCGTTGTACCAGGGATCGTAGTAGTCGAGGCCGGTCATCCACAGGCCGAGCGGCAGCAGCACCGCGATCAGCGCCGCCAGCGTCCAGTGCAGCGCGATCTGCAGGAGTCCGTAGCCATTCGACGTGTTGCGCCAGATCACCAACTCAGCCATTCGCCTATTCTGCGGGGGCTGCCCCGGGGGTGTGCCGCAACATCAGGCTGAGGCCGGTCAGCACCGCGAGCAGCGACATCAGCAACAGGATAAACGCCGACCAGCCGACTTTCTGGTACAGAAATCCGGGGAAATACGAGCCGAGCGCCCCACCGGCGTAATACGCGGACACGTACAGACCGTTGATCAGGCCCTTGCGTTGCGTCTCCAGGTGGTTCAGGAAGGCCGAAAGCACGCTGTGCAGCGTGAACATCCCGGCCGCGAACACCAGCATCGACAGGTAGGCGAGGCCGTTGCCGGGTAGCGCAAACGCGGCGGTCCCGACCAGGTAGACCAGGCTGCCGATCACCAGGGTGCGGCGTTCGCCGCCGAACAAGTGGATCAGGTGCAGCGAGGACAGCGCGATCAGCACGCCGATCAGGTAGCCGGTGTACACCAGGCCGATCTCGCTCTGCGAGATCGTCGGGTCGTTGTCACGCATGTGAAACGGCAGAAAGTTGAGCATCGCCGCGAATACGAAGAACAGCAAGAAGGCGCTGGCCAGGCCCTCTGCATAGACCGGTCGGCGCGCCAGCTCGCGGATCTCGGCCAGCCTGACCCTGCCCAGTCGCAGGCGCGGGTCCGAGTCCAGGCGGGTGGTCAGCAGGGTCGCCAGCAGCGCGGCGCAGGCCCAGAACAGGAATGCGCTCTGCCAGTCGAACAGATCGGTCAGCAGGCTGCTCAGCACGCGCCCGCTGTAGCCGCCGGCGATCGTCGCGGCGATGTAAATGGTGATGTTGCGGCGCGTCCTGTGCTGCCCGCCTGCCGCCGAGCTGTAGGTCATCAGCGCGGTGAATATCGCCGGTAGCATCATACCCTCGATACTGCGCAGCAGGAAAAACACCGGGTAACCGGGCCCCAGGCTGATCGCGAACTGGGCCAGCGTCAGCACCGCGAACCCGGCGCCGAGCATATGCTTGGTCGAGACCCGCTCCAGCACATAGCCGTACAGCAGCGGCCCGAGCGCCAGCGGCAGCATGGTTGCGGTGGTCAGCAGGGCCGTGTCGCCGATCGGGCGTCCCCATTGCTCGGCGAGCAGCGGCAGCAGCGGCTGCGTGGCGTACAGCACGGCGAAGCCGACCACGGTGCAATACACGACAATGGCGAGGTTACGCGGCCCCATCCTGCCCCTGCTGGCGATGCAAAGGGCTGAGTATAGGGGCCGCGGCGCGCACACCCGCGCCGGCGCGGCGAATATTTTCAAGCTTGATTCGACCCGAACGGCCAGGTGTCTATAATCGGCGCGGCAAACAGAGTTGGGAGACTGTCGATGTCCGATGTGCTGCGGCTGCGTTTTCTCGGGGTTGGCAATGCCGCCGCGCATGCGCTCGGCAACTCCGCCGCGGTGGTCGAGGACGCGGCCGGGCAGCCACTGCTGCTGATCGACTGCGGGCCGACGGTGTTGCCTGCCTACCGCGAGCGCTATGCCGCGCTGCCGACCGCGCTGTTCATCACCCATACCCACCTCGACCATACCGCCGGCCTGGAGAGCCTGTTCTACCAGCTGGCCTGCGAACAGACGCAGCTGGCACCGCCGCGACTCTATCTGCCGGCCGACATCGTCCGGCGCCTGCAGCACCAGCTGGCCGATGACCCGTTCAAGCTGGCCGAGGGCGGCGTGAACTTCTGGGACCGCTTCCAGGTGATCCCGGTCGGCGACCAGTTTTGGCATGCCGGGCGGTCGTTCGAGGTGTTCCCGGTGGACCACCACGGCTACCGTGCCGCCTTTGGCATCGCAATGCGCGGCTACTTCCTGTACACCGGCGACACCCGGCCGATCCCTGAGGTCCTGGCCGAATTCGCGCCCGGCGCCGAGACCGTATTCCACGATTGCGGCCTGCACGGCAGCCCCTCGCACACCGGGTCCGCGGATCTCGCGACGGATTACCCTGCCGCGTTGCGCGAGCGCCTGGTGCTGTATCACTACGAGTCGCCGGACGCCGCCGAGGCCATGCGTGCCCTCGGTTACCGGGTCGCCGGTCCGGGCGAGTGCTTCGAGCTCATGCCGGGTGGTACCAGTAAGCTGCGACGGGTCGTCTAACCCGGCGCCTCGTGCTGTTCGACCCTTGCTGTGGGCGGCGCGGTTCGGTGGATGGTCCGGCGGGTCGCGCAGGCCGCATCAGGCGCAAGCCGCAATGCACCGGATTCCGGCACATACGGTGCCATACGGCGCGCTGACGCGCAGGCGCCCGCGCTGCGCATTTCCCCCGTCGTGGCGCATGACGGATAATGCGCGGCTTGAATCGATGCGACGGAGCAAGCCGTGAAGTTCACTGTCGAGGAATTCCGCAACTGGAAGAACAAGAATGTCACCCTGCTCGGCATGTCCGGAGTGGGCAAGACCTATATCTCCGCGCTGCTGCGCCGCCACGAGTGGTACCACTACTCGGGTGACTACCGGATCGGCACCCGTTACCTGGACGAGGGCATCCTCGACCTGATCAAGGAACAGGCCATGCAGGTGCCGTTCCTGAGTGAACTGTTGCGCAACGACTGGATCTATATCCGTAACAACATCAAGATCTCCGATCTCGGGCCGGTGCTGTCGTTCGTCGGCAAGCTCGGCAACCCGGAACTCGGCGGCGTGCCGCTGGAGGACTTCCAGCGCCGCCAGGCACTGTACCGTGATGCCGAGATCGCCGCGATGCATGACGTGCCGGCGTTCATCGACAAGGCGCAGAAGATCTACGGCTATGATAATTTCGTCAATGACGTCGGCGGCTCGCTGTGCGAGCTGGACGAGCCGGGTGTGATCGACCTGCTGGTCAGGCACACCCTGATCCTCTACATCCAGGTGACCGATCAGGAGGAGGAACAGAAGCTGATCGCGCGCGCACAGAGCGACCCCAAGCCGCTGTACTACCGGCCCGGCTTCCTGCTCGAGCAGCTGGCGGTGTACCTGCAGGAAAATGGCCTGCAGTACGCGGCCGAGATGGACCCGAATGCGTTCACGCGCTGGGTCTTTCCGCGCCTGTTCCATTCGCGCGTGCCCCGCTACGAAGAGATCGCGCGGCAGGGCTACACCGTGACCTCGCGCGAGGTCGCGCAGGTGCGTGACGAGCAGGATTTCCTGAACCTGCTCGAAACGGCCATCGCCCGCAGCCAGTAACGCCATGCCGATCGTCGCCCACAATGCACTGCCCACCTTCGAACGCCTGCGCGAGGAGGGGGTCAATGTGCTGCCACCCGACCGGGCGCTGCACCAGGACATCCGCGAGCTGCACATCGGCCTGCTCAATATGATGCCGGACAAGGCCCTGGCCGCGACCGAACGCCAGTTCTTCCGCCTGGTCGGCGAGAGCAACCCGATCGCACAGTTCTACATGCATCCGTTCACGCTGCCTGAACTGGTACGCGGCGAGGCCGCGCGTGCTCATGTGGAGCAGTACTACGACACCTTCGAACAGCTGCGCGAGCAGGGGCTGGATGCGCTGATCATCACCGGTGCCAACGTGGTCGGGCCGGACCTGGCGCGCCAGTCGTTCTGGGAGCCACTGATCGAGGTCATCGACTGGGCCTACCAGAACGTCACCTCTACCCTGTGCAGCTGCCTCGCGACCCACGCGGTGCTCGAGTTCCGCTACGGTCAGCGGCGGGTGCCGCGGCCAGCCAAGACCTGGGGTGTGTTTCCGCACCGCCTGGTGGCCAGGCGGCACCCGCTGGTCAATGACGTGAATACACGCTTCGACGTGCCGCATTCGCGCTGGAACGACGTATCGCGGGCCCAGTTCGACGCGGCCGGTCTGTGCGTGCTCGCCGAGAGCGCGGTGGGCGTGCACCTGGCGACCAGTACCGATGGCTTTCGGTTCGTGTTCTTCCAGGGGCACCCGGAGTACGACACCATCTCGCTGCTCAAGGAGTACAAACGCGAGGTCATGCGCTATGCGCATGGCGCGCTGGCGCAATACCCGCCGTTGGTCGACAACTACTTCAGCGAACGCGACAAGGCGATCCTGCGCGAGTACCACGGCAGGCTGGACCGGTCCCTGGCGGGAGGCGAGGGCCTCCCCGAGTTTCCCGACGCGCTGCTCACCGAGGGGTTGGACAACACCTGGCGCGACACCGCGCACGCGGTCATCGGCAACTGGGTGGGGCTGGTCTACCAGCTGACCCACAGCGATCGGCGCCGGCCCTTCATGGATGGCGTGGACCCGGACGACCCGCTGCGATTCCGCTGTCCCCGGTGAGCCACGTCGGCCGTCGAGGCCCCCTTGAGATTCCCGACCGTAGGGTGCCATGAGCGGCGCGAATTGCCCCGCACGCGCGGTTATCCGGTGCATGACGGCTTGCGCCTGATGCACCCTACAGGGGTGGCGGGCCCGCGCGTCGGCAAGGCCTGCTGAAGATTCCTGACGGTAGGGTGCAATGAGCGGCGCGAATTGCACCGTATGCACCTTCATCCTGTGCATCACCGCGTGCGCCGTTATCCGGTGCATGACGGCTTGCGCCTGATGCACCCTGCACGGGTGGCTGGGCAACCCACCGGTCCAGGCGACCGCCGCTCGGCGATGGGGTGCCTGGACCGGCCCAGATTCGGTCACGACGGGTCCGGCTTCGAACCCGGCCACTGCTGGCTGCGAAAACCATGACCAGGCCAGGGCTCGCTGCGCGGCCCCGGCCGGACGACGGGTGGCTGACTCAGGACAGGTTCAGGCCGAGGAACAGTGCGCCGACCGCGGTCGCGAACAGACCACTGAAGCGAACTGCGCCGGATTGCAGGCGCTCCGATCGGGCGGCCAGCAGCTCGAGCAGCCTGACGCCACCTGCGACCACCGCGTACTGGATCAGCGCAAATCCGATCAGATACGAGGCCAGCGGGGTCTGCTCCGCGCCGACGATCGACTCGCCATAGGCATAGCCGTGGTACACGCCGGTCAGACCGAACAGTACAGCGATCAGCAGCGCAGGCAGGCTGCGCTTGAGCAGCACCGCGATGCCGCCGAGCAGGACCGACAACGCGATGACTGTCTCGGCCATCGGCAGGTCGGCGGCGCTCAGGTGGTACAGCGTCCCGGCGATGGTCGCGGCGACGAAGGCCAGCGGCGCCAGGTAACGGGCGTGGCCGGTGAGTGTCGCGCTGAGCAGCGCGGCGACCAGCAGGAACGCGAGATGATCCAGTCCGATCACCGGGTGGGCGATGCCGGACAGCAGGCCCTGCATGAAGGTGGTGGGTGTGGCACCACCCATCGCATGGTGCGCATGCGCGATCGGTGCGGCGAGGGCGATGCCGGGGGCCATGAGCAGGCCGAACGAACGCGAACGGGTAGCGGATACATTGGCGCGATTTTTCATCTCGATTACCTCGGTGTGTGGTTTGTGACTCTGTGCTGATTGGGCCGGCGGGCCGGGCGGGACCCGTAACCGCGGTGCGGTGCCGTTGCCATCGGTAGGCGCGCAGCAAGCTGAGCGCGCCGCGCATTCAACGCCGTGCACCGGCTCATGGCTCGGCACCCGGACGCATGGCCGGATCACTATCCGGCTGGACCTGGTCGATCAGGTGCAGCCCGCCGGAGATGTCGGCCACGCTCAGTACGTCGCGCGCCGGCTGCCAGTGGATCACCGTGATCTCGTGACCCACGGCCTGGGTAAAGATGGCCTGGCCGTCCGAATCCCAGATGCACAGCCGGCCGGCGCGGTCGCCGGATGCGAGCAGGCGACCGTCCGCGGACCATCCCAGCGCCGTGATCGTGGCCTGGTGGTGGCGCAGGGGTTTGCCCCTGGCGCCCTTGTCGTCGCGCGGCAATTCCCACAGCACGACATCCGGTCCACCGGCGGTTGCGACCAGCGGACGACTGGGGTGCCAGGCGAGACAACTGACCTTGCCGGGATAGCCGCGCATGGTCAGTTGGCGTGCCGCGGCGCGGCCGGCGCCCTGCCGCCAGACCTGCAAAAAGCCGTCCTGGGTGCCGACCGCCAGGGCCTGCCCCTTAGGCTGCCAGGCAACCGAGACCGGTGCCCCCGGGAAAGCCAGCAGCTGGACCGGCTGGGTCTCGCCGGAAGCGCCCGTGTCCATGCGCCACAGGTAGAGGCCCTTGTTCGCGGCGCTGGCAAGACGCCGGCCATCCGGGGCCCAGGCGATCGCCAGGACCTGGCGGCGGGCGTCGTACCACATGCCCAGCGATTCGCCGTCGCGCCACAGCGAGATGGTCTTGCGTGCGGCCGTCGCGAGGACCTGGCCGTCGGGTGTCCAGGCCAGGTGTTCGACCCAGTCGGTTTCGTTGACCAGGGTGGTTTTCTCTGCGCCGCTGACGCTGTCCCACAGCACCACGCGTCCGTCTTCACCGGCGGTGGCCAAAGTGTCCTGGTTGCCGGGGCGCAGCCGCACGCGCGTCACTCCGCCGTGGTGGGCCTGCCAACGTGCAAGCGTCGTGCCGCTGCCGTCGAAACGGTGCATCATCCCGGCCGCGTTGCCGACCAGCAGCGCCGCGCCGTCGTCGCTCCATGCAAGGTCGGTGACCGCATCCTCCAGGGTGTGCGAGCAGCGCACACTGAACGGCGGCGTGCTCACGATGGCGGCTAGACCAGGCACGCGCGAAGTCCCTCGGTCAGCTCGGTGCGGTCGAGGTCGCGGCCGATGAAGACCAGTTGGCTCGCGCGCGTGGCCGCTGCCTCCCAGGGTCGGCCGGCCTGGCCGTCGAACAGCATGTGGACGCCCTGGAACACGAACCGCTGGGTGTCTCCGGCGAGGCTCAATACGCCCTTGGTGCGGAAGATATCGGTGCCGCGGCGGCGCAGCAGGGCGACCATCCAGGCCTCGAAGCGATCCGGGTCGAGGTCACCCGGCAGGTGTATGCCGACCGAGCCCACGCTGTCGTCATGTTCGTGGGGACTGGCGTATTCATACGTCTCCACCGGTTGCAGCACCTGTTCGGCTCGCCTGAGCACCAGCTCGAATTCCTCGGGCAGGTGCTGGGTGAACAGCACATAGCGCCCCGCGCCGGTGATCGTCAGCGCGGCGCTGGCCCCGGATACCTGGTCGACCGGCAGGCGGTACAGCGTGTCGCCGGCGACCAGGGTGGTTGCATCGGTGACGAACTGCGGGTCGCTCGAATACAGCACGATGCTGTTGCGTTTCCAGGCGGCGAGCAATGCGCGATCCTGCAGCCCGGGCCCGCCGAGGACCAGGTCGATCGTGGGGTCGGGGCCGGGGCGCAGGTCAAGGTCGTAGCGGCCCGGCTCCAGGTCGTACAGGCCGGCCCACTCGAAAGGCAGTTCCTCCTGCAGAAACGCGGGCATCTCCGCGGCGCGGGACTCGAGGTCGAAGGCGCGGATGTCGAGCAGTTGATCGATGCCGATCGCCGCATGCACGGTACGCTGCAGCCGGGCCAGCCGGTTGATGCCGCGCACCTGCGTCTCCAGTGCATTCAGTTCGTGCTCGTCGACCAGATCGCACTTGTTGAGCAGCACCACGTCAGCGAAGGCCAGTTGCGCATGGCACTCGTCGCTGCCGAGATGCTGCACCACGTGCCTCGCATCCACTACCGTGATGATCGCGTCCAGGCGCAGCTTGTCCTTCATCTCCTCATCCATGAAGAAGGTCTGCGCGACCGGTCCCGGATCGGCCATGCCGGTGGTCTCGATGATGATGTGGTCGAACTTGTGCTTACGCCGCATAAGCCGGCCGAGAATGCGGATCAGGTCGCCGCGCACGGTGCAGCAGATGCAGCCGTTGTTCATCTCGAAGATCTCTTCGTCGGACTGGACCACGAGCTCGTGGTCGATACCGATCTCGCCGAACTCGTTCTCGATCACCGCGATGCGCTTGCCATGGTCCTCGCTGAGGATGCGGTTGAGCAGCGTGGTCTTCCCCGAACCGAGGAACCCGGTCAGCACGGTCACCGGGACGCGTGTATCGGCGTCGCTGTGCGGCACGGCGGTTTTCACTCGATTCGATTCCTGGGCGCAGGCGGTCATGGCTGGTTCTCTGTTGGCATTGGCGTTGAGGTCAGCGCGCATCCATCGCGGATGCCTGGGGATTGGTCCGGGCGGGGGCCGCCCTGGCCGCCGGGTTGACCTCGATCGGGTAGGCACCAGCGGCCTGGGCAGGGGCCTCGGCCACTACGCCGCCCGAAAGTTCCTCCGAGCGGCGCACCAGAAAGTCCACGAGGTGGTTGCGGATCGGGTAGTAGCCGGGGTCGTGGATGATCTTGCCGCGCTCGCGCGGGTGCTTCAGGTCGACCTTCACTGACTCGGCGATGCGCGCATAGGGACCGTTGGTCATCAGCAGGATGCGGTCGGCCAGCAGGATCGCCTCGTCGACGTCGTGGGTGATCATGAAGATGGTCTGGTGCGTGGCGTCGCAGATTCTCACCAGTTCGTCCTGGATGGTGCCGCGGGTCAGGGCATCGAGGGCGCCGAACGGCTCGTCCAGCAGCAGCAGCTTCGGCTGGATCGCGAACGCGCGCGCGATCGATACCCGCTGACGCATGCCGCCGGACAACTGCGAGGGTTTGCGCAGCTCGGCGCCACCGCCAAGCCCGACCATCTCCAGGTACTTGTAGCTATGCTCGCGAACCTGCTCCTTGCTCCAGCCCGGCCAGCGCGAGCGCACTGCGAAGGTGACGTTGTGCAGCGCGCTCAACCATGGCAGCAGCGAGTAGTTCTGGAACACCACGCCGCGATCCAGGCTCGGTCCAGCCACCTCGATACCGTCCATGAAAACATTGCCCTCGCTCGGCGCATCGAGCCCGGCGAGCACGTTCATGATGGTCGACTTGCCGCAGCCCGAGTGGCCGATGATGCAGACGAATTCACCCTTGTCGATGCCGAAGTTGGCGTTCTCGAACACGGTCAATTCACCGGACTGGCTGGGGAAACGGCGCGCCAGGTTTTCGATCTCGAGGAAATGTTTGTTCATGACGACCTGCTCACTCTTCGTATTGCACGAGGCGCGTGGCCGCGGACAGGGCCAGGTCGAGCAACATGCCGACCAGGCCGATCATCAGGATCGAAAAGATCACGCTGGTGAGGTCGAGGTTGTTCCACTCGTTCCACACGTAGTAACCGACCCCGGTGCCGCCGACCAGCATCTCGGCGGCGACGATGACCAGCCAGGCAATGCCGATCGAGATGCGCATGCCGGTCAGGATGGTCGGCGCGGCGGCGGGCAGGATCACGGTCAGCGCGGTGCGCAGCGGCGACAGCTCGTGCGTGCGCGCGACGTTGATCCAGTCCTTGCGCACGCCGGCCACGCCGAACGCGGTGTTGATCAGCATCGGCCAGATCGAGCAGATGAAGATCACGAAGATCGACGAGGCCTCGGAATCCTTGATGATGAACAGTGCCAGCGGCATCCAGGCCAGCGGCGAGATCGGCCGCAGCACCTGGATGAAGGGGTTGAGTGCCTTGTACATCAGCGGCGACATGCCGATCAGGAAGCCGAACGGGATCGCGAGCACCGCGGCCAGGAAGAATCCGGTCAGCACCCGGTAGATGGAGTAGCCGAGCTGGATACCGATGCCCTTGTCGTTCGGTCCGGCATCGTAGAACGGATCGGACAGTTCCTCGACCGCGCGGTTGATGACGCCGGACGGCGGCGGTACGCGCGCCTCCTGCTCGGCGCCGCCCATCAGTATCTCGTACTCGGTGAGCGCCTCGCTGGCCTCGGGCGGGCGGTTGGCAAACTCCCAAACGCCGAGCAGCAGGACCAGGATCCCGATCGACACGAGCGCGGCGCGTGCATTCAGTGACTGCAGCATCGAATAACCTCGGTGGTAGGCCGGGGCGTTGGCACCGCCCCGGCGTCTGCGTACTCAGGTGCGTTTGATCGCAAAACTGTTGACGTATGCCTCGGCCTGGTCCGGGTCGAATTCCTTGCCCATGATCGTGTACTTCTCATAGGTGTGATCCGGTGCGTCGTAACCGAGATCCTTCATGATCCGGGTGGCATCGGCGGCCAGGTAGACCTCCTCGGCGATCGCCTTGTAGTTGATGTCGCCCTTGATATAGCCCCAGCGCTTCATCTGCGTCAGGATCCATACGCCCATCGAGTGCCAGGGGAACGGATCGAAGTCGATACGCTTGGGATCGTCCAGCACGTTGCCCAGGCCGTCGGCATACTTGCCGGTCAAGACCTGCGCGATGACCGCCTCGGGCTGGTTGAGGTAGTTCTTCGGCGCGATCGCCTTGGATATCTCGAGTCGGTTCTCGGCCTTCTGCGAATAGGCGGTAGCATCCACGATCGCCTTCATCAGCGCGCCGTAGGTATTCGGCAGCTCGGTGGTGAACTTCTCCGAACAGGCGAAGGCACAGCAGGGATGACCCTCCCAGATCTCCTTGGTCAGCAGGTGCAGAAAACCGACCTTCTCCCACACCGCGCGTTGGTTGAACGGATCGGGTGACAGGTAGCCATCGAGGTTGCCGGCACGCAGGTTGGCGACCATCTCCGGTGGCGGCACGACGCGGATCTGGATGTCCTGGTCCGGGTCGAGACCGTGTTCTGCCACGTAGTAGCGCAGCAGGAAGTTGTGCATCGAATAGTCGAACGGTACGCCGAATTTGAAGCCCTTCCACTGCTTGGGATCACGCTTGTCCTTGTGCTTGACGTGCAGCACGATGGCCTGGCCATTGATGTTCTCGACCAGCGGCATGCGGAACGGCGTCGCGGTGGAGCCGGCGCCCATCGACATCGCCAGCGGCATCGGCGTCAGCATGTGCGAGGCGTCGTATTCACCGGCCAGCGACTTGTCACGCGCCACGGCCCAGCCGGCGGTCTTGATCACGTCGACGTCGAGGCCGTATTTGGCATAGAAGCCCATCGGATGGGACATGATGATCGGCGTGGCGCAGGTGATCGGGACGAAGCCGATCTTGAGCTTGCTCTTCTCTGGTTTGCCGAGCGTGTCCTTGATCGCGGCCTTGGCCGCTTCCATCGGGAACATGCTGGCGAAGATGGCCGCCATGGTGCCGCCGCCGATCATGCGCATGAACTCGCGCCGGCTCGGCTCGTGGTGACCGAATACCGAACGCACGATGGCACTCTCGATGACCCGGTCCATGACATCGTCCGCGGATGCGAGCTGGTTGCTGTCTGCGGCCGAGTTGTCCTGCGCGGTCGACGACGGTGTCAGCTGTGCCGCGCGGTGGTCCGGCTGCGCGGTACCCTCGAACACGGCCTTTTCCAGTTTGGCGGTGAGTTCGGTCTCCGTGCACTCGTACTCCGCCTGCGTTTGTTGGCGTGCGAACACGCAGATGGGACAGGAACAACCCGGGCCATGCGTGAGGTCCGAATTCCCGTCGAAGGGATTTCCGAGACTTTTAAAGGACATTGCTTTCCCCTGTTCGATCGTTTCAAGACGACCATCGCGTTCGGTGACGCCCCGGTCGTCGCCTGACTTGGCACGACCCCTGCTCCTATCCCTCTGGCGAGCACATGCGCGTGTGTTTGGCACCCAGATGGATCGATCACGGCGCACGGAGGCGCCACACGCTGCGATGTCCGCACCAGAGAGGTGCGAGTTGCTGACCGGCGACAAGGCCGCGGATGCCGGCCCTGGAGCGCGTCAGTGGATGATTTGCAGGCTCCGTGCCAAACATGAATGTGCTGAGTAAATCTCTGATAATTCGAGGGAATTGTGTTGAACTGGGACGATGAAGGGATTACGCATTTACGTGTTTTGCGCGTTTGCGTAGGCCCGGCTACGCATTTGCACAACTGTGCCGACCGGCGGCATTGAGCACGATGTTGCTCAGCGCCGATCCATCCGCTGCGCTTTGCGGTGATGCCTGGCCAGGCAGCGGTGCGCTGTTCGAACTCGCGCCCGAGGCCCAGACCCTGATCGATCCCTATGCCGATCGGATGCTGGCCGCCAACGCAGCGGCGCGCCGGCTGTTCGCGTGCACGCCGCAAGAGGTGCCGCGCCTGGTCCCCAGTCGGCTGTTGGGCGACGGTATCGCGCGCCTGATCGTGTTCACCCAGGCGGTGCTGGAAAAGGGACACGCTTGGACAGATGGCCTGGACTGTCGTGGGCTGGATGGCGAGACCAGGAAGGTGGAATGCCACGCGGCCAGGGTGGATACCGGCCGCGGCGCCGCGCTGTTGGTCGTGATCAGGGACATGCAGCAGCAACAGCACCGACAGACAGCCTCGGAGGCCAACGAATTCGTGCGCCGCGGACTCTCCGAGTGGCGACGTGTCGAACGCCTGTTTGGCGAAATCGAGCAGGAGAACCGGCTGATCCTGCAGGCGGCCGGCGAGGGCATCTACGGTGTCAACGAGCAGGGTGCGACCACCTTCGTGAACCCGGCCGCTGAACGCATGCTGGGCTACTCGGCCGAGGAACTGGTAGGCAGGAACATGCACCGCCTGCTGCACCATTCCCACCCGGATGGCAGTCACTACCCGGTCGGCGACTGCCCGATCTACGCGGCCTTCAAGGATGGCGCGGTTTACCAGGTCGAGGACGAGGTGTTCTGGCGCAAGGACGGCAGCGCGTTCCCGGTCGAATACACCAGCACGCCGATACGCAAGGATGGGCGCCCGGTCGGAGCCGTCGTGGTGTTTCGCGACGTCAGCCAGCGCAGGCAGACCGAGCAGCAGCTGCGCGCGGCGCTGGACGAGCTGGAAAGGCTCAAGCAGCGCCTCGAACTCGAGAATGCCTACCTGCAGGAGGAGATCAGGGAGGAGACCAACTACCAGGAGATCGTCGGGCGCAGCGAGGCGTTGCGCAAGACCATCCACAAGATCGAACTGGTCGCGCCGACCGATGCGGCAGTGCTGATCGTTGGTGAATCGGGCACCGGGAAGGAGCTGATCGCGCGCGCGATCCACCAGAGCAGTCAGCGCAGCGACCGTCCGCTGATCCGGGTGAACTGCGCCGCGGTGCCGCGCGAGTTGTTCGAGAGCGAATTCTTCGGCCATGTCAAAGGCGCGTTCACCGGCGCGGTGCGCGATCGTGCGGGTCGCTTCGAGCTCGCCGATGGCGGCACCCTTTTTCTCGACGAGGTCGGGGAGATCCCGCTCGAGTTGCAGAGCAAGCTGCTACGCGTGTTACAGGAACGGCAGTTCGAGCGCGTCGGTTGCGATCGCACGCTGAGCGTCGACGTGCGCATCATTGCGGCCACCAACAGGGAGCTGGACAAAGATGTGGCGGAGGGTCGCTTCCGCGAGGACCTGTTCTTCCGCCTGAATGTCTTTCCGATCACCTCGGTACCGCTGCGCGACCGCCCGGAAGACATCCCGCTGCTGGCGTCGCATTTTCTCGCCGCTGCGTGTCGGCGGTTTGGCCGCGGCGGGCTGCGCCTGACCCAGGGCGACGTACAGCGGCTGCAGGCCTACGACTGGCCCGGTAATGTCCGCGAACTCGAGAACGTGCTCGAACGCGCAGCGATCATCTCGCGCGACAAGGTATTGCGCCTCGAGCTTCCCGATCCCGTTGCCGCGCCGCGTGCAATGCCGGTCCAGGCTGCGCAACCGGACGGACGTTTGACCACCGAACATGAGCGGCGCGAGCGCGATCGCGCGATGATTGTCCAGGCGCTGCGGGCCAGCGGCGGCAAGGTGTTCGGTCCCGGTGGTGCGGCGGAACTGCTCGGTGTCAAGCCGACGACCCTGGCCTCGCGCATCAAGCGCTGGGGCCTGAACAACGACCTTCGCTGACCACTGCTTCCCGGTGCGGTGCCACGCAGTCGCGGTGCTCGTGCTCGCCCGCAACTGGCGCACGCACATTGATGTGCCGAGAGATTGGTAGTCTGATACGGGTCATCGCTCCCCAACCCGGCATCAGGCAGATCAGAAAACCATGCAGGCACCCCGGCACAGACCCCTGTTCCTGATCATGTCCCTGTGCGGTCTGGGTATGCTGTTGGGATGGGGCATCTATCAACGGCTGGAGGCGTTAAAGGAGGACGCGCCAGCCAGGGCCGACAGGCCGCCGGCGCCGGTCGAGGTCGCCGCGATCGGGCACGGCGCCATCGAGCTGCTGCGCACCTTCACCGGCACGCTCGAGGCGCGTGCCGAGTTCCTGGTCGCCCCCAAGGTCAGCGGGCGGGTCGAGCAATTGAATCTGGAACTGGCGGACGAGGTGGGCCGCGGCCAGGTGGTCGCGGTGCTCGACGATGCGGAGTATGTGCAGGCCGTGGCCCGCGCCCAGGCGGATCTCGAGGTCGCGCTAGCCAGCAACGCCGAGGCGGACAGTCTGTTGAAGATCGCCGAGCGCGAACTCAGGCGTATCGACGACCTGCGCGGTCGCGGGGTGAGTTCGGAGTCGCAACGCGATGTGGCCAAGGCCGACCAGCTGGCAAAACAGGCCCAGGTGAAGGTGACCACGGCGCGCATCGCCAGCGCCGAGGCCGACCTGGGCGCGGCGCGGATCCGCCTGGGCTATACCCAGGTGAGCGCGGATTGGCGCGGTGGCAACGAGCGGCGCGTGGTCGCCGAACGCTACGTGGACGAGGGTGAGACGGTGGCGGCCAATGCGCCGCTGCTGCGTATCGTCGAACTCGACCCGATCACCGCGGTGTTTTATGTCACCGAACGCGACTATGCGCGCCTGAAGCCCGGGCAGCACGCCAGCCTGTCCACCGATGCCTTCCCCGGCGAGAGGTTCTCGGCGGAGATCGAGCGCATCGCGCCGGTGTTCCGCGAATCCACCCGCCAGGCCCGGGTGGAACTGCGCGTGGCCAACCCCGAACAACGGCTGAAGCCGGGCATGTTCGCGCGCGCCACGGTGATGCTGGACCGGGTGGAGCGGGCGGTGATCGCCCCGGAGCAGGCGCTGACCACGCGCGATGGGCGCGTCGGCCTGTTCCTGGTTGGCGCCGACGGTACCTCCGTCACCTGGCAGGAGGTGGAACCGGGCATCCGCCAGGACGGGCGGGTACAGCTTATCGGGGCGGAGCTCAGCGGCCGCGTGGTGATCCTCGGACAGCAGCTGCTGGGTGATGGCGCCACGATCCGGATCGTCGAAGGCACGCCGGCCGTGATGCGATGAATCTGGCGCGTGCAAGTGTCCGGCGCCCGGTGTTCACCACGATGGTGACCTTGATCGTCGTGGTGCTGGGCCTGGTGGCCTTCAGCCGGCTGCAGATCGACCTGCTGCCGAGCATCGAACTGCCGACCCTGACGATCCGCACCCAGTACGCAGGCGCGGATCCGATCGTGATGGAACGCCTGGTCACGCAGATCGTCGAGGAGATCGTCGCCACCGTACCCGGCGTGGTGGAGATGTCCTCGCAGTCGTACGACGGCAACAGCAGCGTGCGGGCGAGTTTCGACTGGGGGTCGGACATCGACGCGGTGGCGGTCGACGTGCAGGCGACCCTGCAGGACGAGGTCAGTGAGCTGCCGGACGACATCGTCGGTCCGCGGGTCACCAAGTTCGATGTCGACAGTTTCCCGGTGGTGTTGCTCGGCATATCGAGCACGCTCGATCCGGTCGAATTGACCAAGATCCTCGAGGATCAGATCCGTTACCGCTTCGCGCGCATCCCGGGGGTGGCGCAGGTCGACCCCTGGGGCGGCTTTACCCGCGAGGTGCGCGTCGAACTCGACCCGGCCAAGGTCAACGCGCTGGGGCTGCCGCTGAACGACGTGCTCGACGCGATCCGCGACGCGAACCTGGACCTGCCTGCCGGTAAGATCGAGCGCGGCGCCTACGAGGTCACGCTGCGCGCCCCGGCAGAGTTCACCGACCTGGACGAGATCCGCAACACCGTGATCAGCAAGCGCGATGGCGCGCAGGTGACCCTGGGCCAGGTCGCCAAGGTCAGGGACACCTATGAAAAGCTGAACCGGGTAATCCGGGTCAATGGCGAGCGCGGCATACGGGTGGCGATCCGCAAACAGGCCGAGGCCAACACGGTGGAGGTGGCCCACCGGGTATTGGCCGAGGTCGATGAATTGAACCGACTGTTCCCGCAGATCCACATCGTGCCGGTCATCAACCAGGGCAACTTCATCGAGCGCTCGATCGACAACGTCGCCCGATCGGTGCTCTACGGCGGCTCGCTGGCGGTACTGGTGCTGCTGTTCTTCCTGCGCAATATACGCAGTACGGTCGTGATCTCGCTGGCCATCCCGATCTCGGTCGTGGCCACTTTCGCATTGCTGTACTTCGCTGGCTTCACGCTGAATCTGATGACCCTGGGCGGCCTCGCCCTCGGCGTGGGCATGATGGTGGACAGTTCCGTGGTGGTGCTGGAGAACATCTATCGTCGTCACCAGGAACACGCCGACACGCCGCGCAGTGCGGCCATCATCGGTACCCGCGAGGTGGCCGCGGCGGTGACGGCCGGCACCCTGACCACCCTGACCATCTTCCTGCCGCTGGTGTTCGTGCGCGGCGTGCCCGGTGTGCTGTTCAAGGAACTGGCCTACGTGATCATGTTTTCGCTGTTCTGCTCGCTGCTGGTTGCGCTCAGCCTGGTGCCGATGCTGGCCTCCAGGCTGCTAGCAGGCGGCAGCCGGGAGGCCGGCAGCGCCGGTTGGTCGTCCCGGCTGAGCGCGCGCGCAGGGGCAGCGCTGACCGCGATGGAGAACGGCTACCGCGACCTGCTGCGCGGGGTGCTTCGGCATCGCCTGATGACCGTGACGGTTTCGACACTGATCTTCGCCGCCAGTCTGCTGCTGGCGCCGTACATCGGCAGCGAGTTCCTGCCGCCGAGCGACGAGGGCGAGGTCCGTGTCAGCGGCGAGATGGACGTCGGGACGCGCCTGGACATCATCGACCGCCAGACCCGGCAGATGGAGGAGATCGTGTACGCAGAGGTGCCCGAGGCGGTCTCCTCGGTCGCCACGGTGGTCACCTCGGGTACCCGCGGCAGCGCCAAGGCGCAGGGCGAGATCCGCCTGTCCCTGACCCCGGCGGCAGCTCGCCAGCGCTCCAACAGCGACATTGCCAGCGACCTGCGCCGGCGCCTGGACGGGCAGATCCCGGGGATGACGATCCGCACCCGGGCACCGCAGGGCCAGTTCCTGCTCGAGCGCATCCTGGCCACCGAGGAGGGCGTCACCGTCGAGGTGCGTGGCTTCGAGCTGGACACGCTCGCGGCCCTGGCCAGGCAGGTGGCGGATGCGATCGGCGGGGTGCCCGGCGTCACGGATGTCGACGTCAGTCGTGAGGCGGGCATCCCGCAGCAACAGATTCACGTGCTGCGCGACAAGATTGCCGACCTCGGGCTCAATGTGCGCGATGTGACCGAGGTGATCGAAACCGCGGTTGCCGGTTCGAAGGCCGGCGAGTTCCGCGCCCAGGGAGATTCCTACCGCATCCTGGTCCAGCTCGAGGATGCGGAGAGGCGTTCGATCGACGAGATCCTGGACCTGACGCTGCGCACCCCCGACGGCGAACAGGTGGCGCTGCGCAACCTGGTCACCAGCGATAGCGGACGCGGCCCGGTGATCGTCGAGCGCAAGGACCAGCAACGCCTGGTCAGCGTGACCGCCAATGTCGACGGCCGCGACCTCGGTTCAGTGATCGGGGACGTGCGCGTGCGCCTGCAGGACATTCCCCGCCCGGCCGGTTACGACCTGACCATCGCCGGCAATTACCAGGAGCAGGAAAGGGCATTCGACGAGCTGCTGGTGTCACTGGTGCTGGCCCTGGTCCTGGTGTACATGGTCCTGGCATCCCAATACGAATCGCTGCGCGACCCGTTGGTGGTGATGCTTTCGGTTCCGGTGGCGGCGGTCGGTGTGCTGCTGACCCTGTTTCTGACCGAGACCACGCTCAATCTGCAATCGGCGATCGGCTGCATCATGCTGGGTGGCATCGTCGTCAACAATGCGATCCTGCTGGTCGATCAGACGCGGCGCCTGCGCCACGAAGGCATGTCCATTCCGGACGCACTCAGCGAGGCGGGCCGGCGGCGTCTGCGGCCGATCCTGATGACCACGCTGACGACCATCCTCGCGCTGTTGCCGCTGGCATTCGGTATCGGTGAGGGCGCCGATGCCCAGGCGCCGCTGGCGCGTGCGGTGCTTGGCGGTCTCGCGGCCTCGACCCTGATCACGCTGCTGCTGATTCCTGCTGTCTATTCGTTGTTCCATCGCGATACTGCTGCCTGAACATGCGCAGATGCCGACCGGCGGATCGGTTGGCAGCGGCATCTGCACCTCGCATTCCCGCACCGCGAAAAACAACAGCCCCGCGGAAGCGGGGCTGTTGGCGCGCAGGCGTGGAGAACCTCAGGGCTTTCTTATCTGCCTGCGGCGATGTTGGAAGCCGAGACCGACAAGCCCGAGGCCGAGCAGCGACAGGGCTGCCGGTGCGGGCACTTCGGCCTGTTGTTCGCGGTACATGCCGGCGTCGACGGTGCTGTCGAATAACCCATAGTCATTGAGACTGGTCATGCTGCTTAACCCGGTCGCCGGGTTTGCATCGCTGTCAATGGCGTCGTCAACCCCGATGTCCTGTGGCGAAAACATGAATCCCGGGAGCAGGTCGAATCTTATGAAATAGTCGTCAGCGTTGCCGGGACCGGGACTGCCGTTGCCCAACCCGGTAAAGGCGTACATCCCAAGCGCGTCGGTAAGGGTGGTGGCCAGGACATTGTTGTTGAAGTCGAGCAGTGAGACCTGCACGTCTGGAATGCCGGGCTCGCTGATTTCCTGGAGGCCGTTCCTGTTGAGATCCTCCCAGACCTTGTCGCCGATGCCCTCACCGCCATCGATCACAGGCACTGCGTTGGCCACGCCCACTGCGAGGGCCATGCCGGCAGCGGCGGCGACCCGAACCGTTGTTCTGTGTTTCTTCTTGCTCATGGCCCCGTGTCCCGCGCGATGAATTGACGGCCTAACTCAGCAATTACCGTACCTGTTCTGCTAAGTTGCTAAATTGACAGTAGTTATTCTGGCCGGGCAGGGTCCTGTACGGAACAACTGTAAAGATTGTCGACAGCCCGTGCGTGGTTTCGCCGCACGCGTTGACAAGCGTCGCAGCGGCTCCTACGGTGCGCGATACGCATCCGCCAGCAAACGATATACGGGGTCCGACTGAGCATGCATCCGCCTTCGGCGAGCGAGGCAAGGCCGGCACGGTCGCCGGTGAATCACCCAAGCGCTGCGCTGCGTCTCGCCTCCGCGTCCCCGCAGCACCTGTTCCCGGCCCTGCCGGACAAGTCCACCGCGCTGCTGCTGGCGGTGTTGCAGCAGCTGGAGCAGAGCCAGTGGTGGGCGGCCGAGCGCGTGCGCGAGCAGCAGTCTGCGCAACTGGCGACGCTGCTCGAGTTCGTCCGCGACGCACTGCCGTTTTATCGCCAGCGCCTGGCAGAGGCGGGTATGACTGGCACCAAGGCCCCCGTGTCGGCGTCATGGGAACGGGTGCCGATCCTTACCCGCCAGCAGCTGCAGGCCAATGTGCAGGCGCTGAAGGTGCGCAAACCGCCGCCCGGGCACCGCCAGCTCGGCCTCGCAGAGACCTCCGGGTCCACCGGCACGCCGATCCGGGTCGCGACCACGGAGACCACCCGGCTGCTATGGAACGCGTTCGCGCTGCGTGACCACTACTGGCATCGGCGCGATCTCGGCGCCTCGCTGGCGGCGATCAGGCACTTTGCTGCCGGCGTCGATGCCGCCTATCCGCAGGGTCTGGATCTCCCGGACTGGGGCTCGCCGGTCAATCTGCTGCATGCCAGTGGCCCGGGTATGGCGCTGGATATCCATACGGACCCGCGCCGCCAGTTGGAATGGCTGTCGCGGATGAACCCGGCTTACCTGATCACCTTTCCCTCCAACGCCGCGGCATTGGCGCGCACCAGCCTCGCCGAGGGCGTCGCGCTGCCCGGTCTGCGCGAGGTGCGCCTGGTGTCGGAGGCCGTGGATGACGAGCTGCGCGCGATCCTGCAGGCGGCCTGGGGTGTGCCGGTCGTCGATACCTATTCCGCACAGGAGGCGGGATCATTGGCGCTGCAGTGTCCGGAGCATGCGCATTATCATGTGCAGTCGGAGAACGTGCTGCTCGAGGTCGTCGACGCGCAGGGCCGGGCGTGCGGCCCCGGCGAAACCGGACGGGTACTGGTCACGACCCTGCACAACTTCGCGATGCCGTTGCTGCGTTACGAGATCGGCGACTACGCAGAGGTGGGGCCGCCATGCCCGTGTGGACGTGGCCTGCCGGTGCTGTCGCGTATCCTCGGGCGCGTGCGCAACATGCTGGTATTGCCCAACGGCGAACAACGCTGGCCGAGCCTGGCGGCGACCTTCTATCGTGAGGTGGCACCCGTGGTGCAGCATCAGCTGGTGCAACACGATTTACACAACCTCGAGGCGCGGCTGGTGGTCGAGCGCGCATTGAGCAGCGAAGAGGAGGAGGGTCTGCGGGCGATGATCGTGGAGCGTCTCGGCCATCCGTTCGCGATACGCTTCAGTTATCCCGCGAGCATCGAACGCAGTCCCTCGGGCAAGTACGAGGAGTTCGTGTCCAAGGTCCAGGCGGTGACCGATGCGCCCGGGCAGGACCCGCAATGAGCGCGCCGCTGGTGGCTATCGGCCTGGACGCCTGCAACCCGCGCCTGCTGGAAGACTGGATGGATCGTGGGCTGCTTCCAAACCTCGCCCGTTTTCGCGCCGAGGGTGCGTTCGGCACCGTCAACAATGTGCGCTATTACCGTACCGAGACATCGTGGATCACGTTCCTAACCGGGGCCCTGCCGGGTCAGACCGGCGAATGGGGACATGTACAGTACGATCCGGCACGCTATGCCGCCGAGGAACGCAGCGCTTACGCTTTCAACAAGTATCCGCCGTTCTACGCCTACATGCCGGCGAAACGCGTGGCGGTGTTTGATCCGCCGTTGGCGCGCCTGGTGGACGGCGTGAATGGCGTGCAGGTACTCGGTTGGGGTACTGAGGCGAACCAGTGTCTGCGCACATCGCAACCGCAGGGCCTGATGGCAGAGCTGCTTGCACGCCATGGCGCGCATCCGATGTTCGAGACCTCGGCGCCGGAGGTCAGCGAGGCGGGCGAGGAGGTCTATTCATATCGCATCCCGAGCAGTTACGACATGGCCGCCATCGAGGGACTGCGCGATCGGCTGGTCGCCGGTGCCGCGCGTCGCGCGGCGATGATGCGTGATCTGCTCGTGCGCGAGCCCTGGGATCTGTTCCTCGGCGTGTTCTCCGAGACCCATACCGCCAGCCATCTGCTGTGGCATGTCAGTCAGCGGCACCCGCTGCACGACACGCTGATGCAGGGACGCAGCGATGACCCGCTGCTGGAGGTGTTCCAGGCCGTGGACCGCGCGTTGGCAGCGGTTCTGGACGCGGCGCCGGACGATGCCGATGTGGTGTTGTTCTCGATCTACGGGATCGCGGAAAATGTGCTGGATCTGCCGAGCATGGCGTTCCTGCCGGAACTGTTGTACCGGTGGAGTTTCCCAGGGCAGCAGATGCTGGGGGGCGCGGTCGATATCGCGCCCGGTCGGGATTATCCGGCGCACTGGAAGGACGAGGTCTGGCGATTGCGCACCGCGCGCGGTGACGCCGAGCTGGAATCACCAGACCGGCAGGCGCAGCGCGGTGACCCGATGCACTGGCAGCCGGCCAACTGGTACCGCCCCTTGTGGCCGCGCATGCGGGCCTTCGCGCTGCCGACATACTCCGAAGGGCTGATCCGCATCAATGTGCAGGGACGCGAGCGCGACGGTCAGGTGGCGCCAGGAGACTACCAGCGCACCTGTGACGAGATCTGCGACTACCTCAGCGCGGTGCGCGATGCGCGCAGCGGTAAACCGATGGTCAAAGAGATCGTGCGCGTGCGACAGGATCCGCTTGATGACGACGGTTTTGGGCCGCCGGCCGACCTGATCGTGCTGTGGCAGGAGGATACCGCGACCGACTTGATCGAAAGCCCGTCCGCGGGCCGCATCGGTCCGCTGCCGTATTTCCGTACCGGTGGGCATTGTTCGCAGGGCTTTCTGGCCGCACGCGGGCCGCGGATACAGCCTGGATCGAGGCTCAGTGACCTGCAGGCGACCGACCTGACTGCGACGCTGTTGTCGCTGCTCGGCCAGGCCGTGCCGGATTATGTCGATGGGCGGGCCGTGCTGTAACGCTTCGCATCGATCAGCATGCGAAGCGATACGCGCGGATGCGGTCCATTCGACCGTGGCGCAGGTTCTCCCAGGCGGCCTCCAGCCAGGGGCCGAGGCGGAAATTGATGCGCACCTCGAAGTCTTCCGATGCCTCGTCGAAGAAAGCGCAGGCGCGAGCCAGCACCCGTTCGAGTGCACGCTCATCCTGCTGCCTGGCAAACAGCTCGGACAATACCATCGCACTGTTGAGGCACTCGACCGGAAACTGTGCCGAGCACACCCCGGTAGCCCGGGACAACAGCTCGGCCGACCTTTGCCAGTGGCCGGCGCGAAACTCCATATAGCCCAGGAACCAGTAATAGCGATAGAAATCCGGCTGCAGATCGATCGCACACTGCAACCTTTGCCGATAGCGTTCGGCCTTCGACTGGCGACGCCCAGCGTCTGGCAGATGCAGGATATCGAGGCCTTCTAGCCACCCGGCGTGAAGGCCACGCGAGCGGATGTCGAGCTGCACCACATCGTGCACCAGGCCCCGTGGGCGAAGGCCGTTGCGAAACAGGAAGAGTTTGTAGTCCTCGAAGTCTGATTCGCCCGCGGAACGATTCAGCCAGCGGCCGAAATAGCCGGCCATCGAGGGGTCGTCGGGGAGGGCGCGTATGTGTTCGAGCATGCTGCGTTCGAGCCGTTCATCGGCGTCCAGCAACAGGACCCAGGGAGTGGAAAGCAGCGCCAGGCCATCATGCCGAGGGTCGCACAGGCAGCCGCAGCGGTTTTCATCCAGGTCCCGATACAAGACTTCGATGCCGAACCGATCCAGCAAGAGTTGCGGCGTACCGTCCCGAGAACCCGTATCGACAATCGCAATCTGGTCGAACAGATCGATTACAGGAGCGAGGCACTCGACCAACTGGTGCGCCTCGTCCCGCACGACCATGCACAATCCTACGTCCATCGATTTGCCAACTTCCTCGCCGGGCCTCGGGGAAATGTCGCCGAGGCTGAACTATCGCAAATGTTTGACGTACCGCAAAGCCTGTATCGGCCAATGCCACCGATGCCGATCATTACCGAATCTGCACATGCACCACCTGTCGATCTCATGCGGCTGCGCTGCAGCAGCGGCCAGGACCGCCGTGCCGATAGTGAACCGATTGCGGCGCCGCGCAGCTTGCGGTCCAGCCCTTTGGTAGCGGGGTTCGGTTGCCACGATCCGTCTCAAGCATTCAGCCTGGTTGCACGGATCGGTCCGATGTAATGGAAGCCGCGGCGCCTGGACATTGGAATGCCCGGAATCGGCTTGCCGGGCCACGCCGTCGGTGAAACTATCCGCCGTGTTCGGGTGTCTAGCCTGCATGTTGCAACATGCATGTCTAGGCTTTTGCGGCGCGGGCCCACGGCCAAGCGCCTGCTGAATCTTTCCCGGGGGGCGCTATATGTCGTCGTTGTACCGCTTGCTGAGCATCCTGGCGCTGGTGCTGCTGGCCGGCTGCAGCCGTACCGAACTGCTGTACGACAATGCCGACTGGTTGGCCGAGCGCTGGGCCAGCGACCTGATGGACGCGAGCGACGCGCAGCAGGATTCCTGGCGCGAAATGTTCAGGCTTGCGATGGACGAGCATCGGCGTGAACTGCTGCCGGCGGTCATCAATCTGTTGCGCGCGATGGAGGCGTCGTCGGCCAAAGGCCTGAGCGCCGATGAGCTGACCTGCTGGATCGAGGCGGCCGACCGCGCGTATCGGGCGCACGCTGAATGGGCAGTGCCGCGCGCCGCGGCGGTGCTGCTCGATATCTCGCCGCAGCAGGCCGATCACCTGGCCGCGGAGCTGGAAAAGCGCAACCAGGCCTACCGCGAAGACTACCTGGATGAGGACCCCGCCAGGCGCGAACGCGACCGCATCGAGCGATATATCGAGCGCACCGAACGCTGGACCGGCGAGCTGTCGACCGGGCAGCTCCGCCTGGTCGAAAAGGCCGTCGGCGACATGCCCGATGTGGCCGGGGACTGGCTCGAGTACCGCGCGCAACAGCAACAGCGACTGCTGGCGCTGCTGCGGCAGGGCGCCGACGAGCAGACACTGCGCCGTTTTCTGGTCGACTGGTGGGTCGACTTCGACGACCTGCCGGTCGGCCTGGAGCACAAGATAGAACAGGTGCGCCATGCGAGCGTCGGGCTGGTCCTGGCCCTGGACGAGACCCTGACAGACGAGCAGCGCGCCGGTTTCCTCGAGAAGGTGCGCGACATGCGTGAAGACCTCGAGGCTGTCCCCGGCAATGTCGAGCGTCGGCAGCTGGCGTGGCAGGATCTCAGCCCATGCACCTCTGGCGGCTCGCAGCTGAACTGATGCCGTCGATAGGTCTCGCTCAGGCCGGTCTGCTGACAGAAGTCGGCATGCCTTGGTGGAGGCAGGCCCAGCCCCAGCGTTAATCCACCTGATGGCGGCGGATGACGGTGCGATTCGCGTCGCTCATGGCACCCTACGGTCAACCTTCGTGGGCGGGCATATCGGCGGTCAGTCCCACAACCCTTGTAGGGTGCATTGGGCCGCAGGCTGTAATGCACCGAGCAATGGCGAACCCGGTGCGATTCGCGTCGCTCGTCGCGCCCAACGCGCATGTCCGCTGCGCGCCTGATCAGTCGCGAAAGCGCCGCGCGATCCAGTAGTCGAGGCTCAGGTAGCGACCGCCGCCGGCGAAGAACAGTGCCAGCAGCATGATGAAGTAGGTGGCGGCAAACTCGATGCCGTTGTTGAGGATCACGAACTCGCCACTGGCGGTCAGCCAGTCGTAATGGCCGTGCTGCTGCAGCAGCGAGGTGGCGGCGGTTAGCCGCTCGGCGGCCTCGGGCGTCTCGGCGATCGCTGCCCAGCCCTGCGGCCAGTGCACCGTGACCGCGGCGACCAGCATGGTGACCATCAGCGGGATCGAGATCCAGCGCGTTGCCAGCCCGATCAACAGCAGGATGGCGCCACCGGCCTCGGTTAGCGTCGCCGCCCAGGCCATCAGTTCGGGCATCGGCAGGCCGAGCCCCCAGTCGGGATTGCCGAACCAGGCGATGGTGCTGTCGATGTCGGCGAGCTTCGTGCTGCCGGCCATCCACAAGACCGGCGCCAGGTACAGGCGCATTGTCAGCGGCGCGAGAAAATCCACGGCCCGGACGCCGTCGAGCATGTCCTGCAGGCGGTTCAGTATTGCGATCATCGTGGGCCCCCGGCTCGTTTGCTTAGGAGTGCCGCCGGCATGCGGGGCGCGCGGTCGAAGCGCTCAGGCGCGCGTGCCCAGAATGATGTTGCGGCGGCGAAGATCGTCGAGCAATTCCTGGCCGGCCGCGATGACCGATGCGGGATCAGGGTGGGCCAGTTCTGCAGCGATGGTCCTCAATACTTCCAGACCGGTTTGCTGTGGGTTTTCTTTCAACAGCTGCAACAGGCGTTGGGTCACCGCGTTGATTTGCAGGAAACACACGGCGTCGAGCCGGTCGCGGTACACGACCAGGTGGGTCGGCTCGGGCGGTGGCGAATCCGGCAGTGATTCCGGACCGATGGTATGCACGGGCCATCGATAGGTCAGATTCCACGCCGTTGGCGCAACCAGCGGCGGCGCGGTCAGCAGGTCGCCGTTGGGATCGTACTCTCCGATCCCCACGTCGGCAGTGCTGATCGCGACCGCCAGTTCGGCGTATTCGTAATGCGCGAGTTCGAGCATGAACGGCCAGTCTTGCGGTTGTGGCGCGCGCTCCTGTTGCAGGTATTCGAGAAACTCCTGGCCGACCTCGCTGAACAGCGGCGTCTCGCTGCGGTGACGGATCATGAAGTCACGCACCATGGCCTGCCAGTGGGCCCCGTCGGTGATACGTCGCAGGATCGGGAAGTTGACCGTCAGCTGTTCGTTGATGTTGTTGTAGAACAGCTCGACGTAGATCGCCATGCGCCGTGCCGGGATACCCTCCGGCAGCGGCGTATTATCCGGGTCGCGGATGTGCGCGGTGAAATCCAGCTGCTGGCGCTGGAAGGCCGGCAGCGGCAGCGCATCCGGCAGCTCAGGCGACGTGCGCACCGCGCACCCCCCGCCACTTGCGCTGGCGCTGCACGATCTGATCCACCTCGCCCAGCAACTCCGCCAGTGGCGGTATGTTGAAGTCGCGCTCGAGCAGGGTCGGGAACACGCCGTAGCGTGCATAGGCCTCGTCGAGCAGGTCCCATACCTCGGGCAGCACGTCCTCGCCATGGGTGTCGATGCGCAGGTCGTCGTCTTCGTACAGGTGACCGGCGATATGCGCGTACATGATCCGGTCGGCCGGGATGCAGGCCAGGTAGGCGCGCGCGTCGAAGCCGTGGTTGATGCCGTTGACAAAGATATTGTTGATGTCGAGATGCAGGCCGCAGTCGGCCTCGGCGATCACCGCGTTCAGGAATTCGAGTTCGCTGAGCTCGCCGGCAGGCGCGGCATAGGTCGAGACGTTCTCCATGCCGATGCGCCGCTCGAGCACGTCCTGGACATGGCGTATGCGCCGGGCCACATAGCTTACGGCCTCCTCGGTGAACGGGATCGGCATGAGGTCGTACAGTTGGCCGCTGTCGCCGCAGTAAGACAGGTGTTCGGTGTAGACACGCGCCTGGTGGGTGTCGAGGAACGCCTTGAGCTCGAGCAGGAATGCATCGTCCAGCGGGGCGGGGCCGCCGATCGACAGCGACAGCCCGTGACAGACGAAGGGGTAGCGCTCGCTCAAGCGGCGCAGCACCTTGCCACGCGCGCCGCCGACGCGCATCCAGTTCTCCGGCGCGATCTCGAGGAAGTCGACCTGGTTCGGCGGGTTGGCCTGGAACTGGTCGAGCAGCGCGGATCGCAGGCCGAGCCCGGCACCGCTGACCGCGAATCCCGGTCCCGCTACAGCTACCGCGGTCTGGCGTGGGTTGTTCAAGCTGTGTTCCTCCGCCGGCGTGGTGGATCCCCCAACAGGACTATCCGGGTGCCCGAAAGACGGCAGGCCTGCAGCGGCCTGCCGTCACGGTTCAGGTCCTGCTTGGCCTATTTTTTGTTGGCGCCGCACTTGCCGGCGCCGCACTTGCCCTCCGGCATCGTGGCCGCCGCGCTACCACCGCACTTGCCTTCGGGCATTGCGGCCGCGCTACCGCCGCACTTGCCTTCGGGCATCGCCGCCGCGCTACCGCCGCACTTGCCTTCGGGCATTGCGGCCGCGCTACCACCGCACTTGCCTTCAGCGCCGGCCGGCATGTTGCCGCCGCACTTGCCTTCGGCCTGGTTGCCGGCGATCTGCAGGTAGCCGCCGTTCAACTCGGACAGCGCAAACGGGTTGCTGCCTGCGCTGGCCGCGCCGGCGATCAGCATGGAACCAGCAAAGGCTGCACCAATGGCGGTGGCGACCGGCTTCATGGACTTTTTCGACATCTTCATTCTCCTCGTGCGTTGAGTTGGACTGGGGTCCCGGCCGCATGTGGCCTGCGGATCACCAGTTTCGTTGTTCACCTTCCGCGTTCCCATGCAGTTCACGCGTTCGGCGGTAAAATCTTTTCGCTCGCATCCGGTAAGCCTTGCGCCTTTGACGCCCTGCTTGCCCGGGGGTTCGCAGCTAAAGACCGGCAAAGGCTCGCGGATATTTCACCGGGCCAGTCTTTCCAGGCACTGCAGGTAGACCTGCTCGTCCGGCAGGCCACCCGAGCGCTGCGCCTCCCACAGCACCACTCCGAGGCAATCCATCATCGCGTGCTCGGCCGCGTGCTGATCGTGGAAACGCGCGACGATCCTTTGGTACGCGGAACGAATTCCGGCCGGGCGGTCGGCGCCGAGTTGTTCACCCAGGGTGATGTGCATGCCCATGTGCAGCCATGGGTTGGTCTCGCCCTGATCCGGGGTGAATTCGCGTTGCAGCTGGTCCTCGTCGTCCAGGTGACGATGGTATTCGGGGTGCTGCTCGATGACCTGGGCAACCAATTGCTCGAGTGGTTGCAGGGATTCTCCAGCCAGGCGTCTGGCCCAGCTGGTCTTGAAAAAACGGCGGAGTTGATCGCGATTCTGTCCAAACATGTCTGTGTCGGGGTCATCCGGTCTCGGCGTGACGATGGTGCCACAATGAGCGTCGCGCCGTTGTCCGGACGCGTTTCAGAAACCCGGCAATTCAAGTGGCTAAGGGCCGCCGCGGCGAATCAGGCGGTCTTGTGCCGGTATTCGCACAGGTCCTCGATCAGGCAGGCGGCACAGCGCGGTTTGCGCGCCACGCAGGTGTATCGGCCATGCAGGATCAGCCAGTGGTGCGCATCGACCATGAATTCCTTGGGGACTAGCCGCAGCAGGCGCTTCTCGACCTCGATGACGTTCCTGCCGGGGGCTATGCCGGTACGGTTGGCGACGCGGAAGATATGCGTATCGACCGCCATGGTCGGTTCGCCGAAGGCGGTGTTCAGGACGACGTTGGCGGTCTTACGTCCCACCCCGGGCAGTGCCTCGAGCGCCGCGCGGTCGGCGGGCACCTGGCCGGCGTGCCTGTCGATCAGCATCGCGCAGGTCTTGATGATGTTTTCCGCCTTGCTGTTGAACAGGCCGATCGTCTTGATGTAACCCTTCAGGCCCTCAACCCCGAGATCGCGGATCGCCTGGGGGGTATTGGCAACCGGGAACAGCCTGGCGGTGGCCTTGTTGACACCCTTGTCGGTCGCCTGGGCCGACAGGATCACGGCGACCAGCAGCTCGAACGGTGTCGAGAAATTCAGCTCGGTCGTGGGGGTGGGATCGGCGGCACGCAGCCGTTCGAAAATTTCCTGACGTTTGGCCTTGTTCATGGTCTGTGCCGCATGTGGTCGAATCTGCTCCGGTGCCGGCCAGGGTGCAATAGACAAGCGTATTGCACCGCGATGCGTGGCGGCCGCCGTTATCAGCTGCATTACGGCTGGTGCCTGATGCGCCCTATGCGGTCACCGGTTCGGTTCCCGCTGCGGAGGCCGGTTGACGTGTGCTGAGGCGCTTGTCGATGATGTTTTTCAGCGCGATCAACATGCCCAGACCGATGAAGGCGCCGGGTGGCAGGATGGCCAGCAGGATGCCGGGATAGTCCTCACCAATGCCCCACCTCCAGCCTCTGGCTATCTCGCCGAACATCAGATGCGCACCATCGAACAGGGTGCCCTGACCGATCAGTTCACGGCTGCCGCCAAGCACCACCAGCGCCAGTGTGGAGCCGACGCCGATCGCCAGGCCGTCGACCAGCGCGCGCGGAATCGGGTTGCGCGAGGCGAACGCCTCGGCGCGGCCGATGATGGTGCAGTTGGTCACGATCAGCGGGATGAAGATGCCCAGTACCTTGTACAGGCCGTGGAAGTAGGCGTTCATCACCAGCTCGACCATGGTCACGAACGAGGCGATGATCAGCACGAACACCGGCAGGCGGATCTCCGGACGCACCCAGTTGCGGATCATGGACACGGAGACATTCGACATGACCAGCACCAGCGTGGTCGCCAGGCCGAGGCCGAGACCGTTGATAAGCGTGTTGGACACCGCGAGCAGCGGACACAGGCCGAGCAGTGCGACCAGGGCCTGGTTGTTGTGCCACAGGCCGTCGAGGACGATCTTGCGATAGCCGTCAGTCATGCTGTGCCTCCGTCTGCGGCGGTTCGTTGTCGAACAGCTCGTGCTTGTGTTGGCTGAAGTATTCCAGGCTGGCCTTGATCTGGCGCACCAGCGCACGCGGCGTGATCGTGGCACCGGTGAACTGGTCGAACGTACCACCGTCGCGTCTGACCTTCCACCTGTCCGCGGGCGGCTCGCCCAGTGACATGCCCGCGAACTGCAGTATCCAGTCGGACCGCTCGACATCGATCTTGTCACCGAGTCCGGGCGTCTCGCGATGCGTCAGCACGCGTACCCCACCCAGGGTGCCGTCGAAGCGCACCGCGACAATCAGCTGTATCGGTCCGTTGTAGCCCTGCGCGACCACCGGGCTGAGTACTGCGGCGACCGGTTCACCCTGGTTGCGGGCGCGGTACACGCGGGTCGACGCCGCGCCCAGCGCGGCCGGGGCGGCAACCTCGATGACATCGTTGAGCATGTCGTTGTCGACCTGTTGCGCGGGCACCAGTACCCGCAACTGTTGCAACAGGCCCTCGCGCTCGTTTCGCGCGATGCGCTCGGCAGTCCCCTCGTGGCTCAATCCCA
This sequence comes from Chromatiaceae bacterium, assembly GCA_022340805.1. Lineage (GTDB taxonomy): Bacteria > Pseudomonadota > Gammaproteobacteria > Chromatiales > Chromatiaceae > Thiosocius. The sequence continues at coordinate 12,675 of JAJDNF010000075.1, read as the reverse complement.
CCAGTGCGGCACCCAACACACCGAACAGGCCGAGCAATACGCCTGAGATCAGCACCGGCAGGGTTCTACGCATCACCGCGTCCCCGCTGGCCGAAGATGCGCGGCTGGGTGTAGTGGTCGATCGTCGGCGCGGCCATGTTCATGAGCAGCACCGCGAAGGCGACCGCGTCCGGATAGCCACCCCAGGTGCGGATCACGAACACCAGCAGGCCGATCAGCGCACCATAGATGAGCTGGCCGCGCGGCGTGGTGGACGCGGACACCGGGTCGGTGGCGATGAAAAACGCGCCCAGGATGGCCCCGCCGCTGAACAGGTGAAATGCCGGGAAGGGATGGGTATCGGGGTCGATGGCCCAGAACAGCCCGGCGATCAGTACCAGGCCGGCCAGCATGCTGGCCGGGATGCGCCAGCCGATCACGCGCCGCCAGATCAGGAACAGGCCGCCGAGCAGGTACCAGTTGCCGATCCATTCCCAGCCGCGACCGCCGAAGTCACCCCACAGCGGGCTCTGGCGGATCTCGCCGATCATGCGGTTCTGCGACAGCTCGGTACGCATCTGGTCGAGCGGCGTGGCGCTCGAGATCGCATCCCAGGTCTGGCCCAGCGGTGGTGTACCGCTGAAGATGATGTGCAGCGAATCGGCCAGCGACAGTGCACTGCCGCTGACCACGTCGGGTGGCAGCCAGCGGGTCATGGTCACCGGGAAGGACACCAGCAGCAGCACGTAGCCGGCCATGGCCGGGTTGAACGGGTTGTGACCGATACCGCCGAACAGTTGTTTGACCACCACGATCGCGAACACGCTGCCCATCGCGGTCTGCCACCAGGGCAGCAGCGGCGGCAGGGCCAGGGCCAGAAGCCAGGCGGTGACCACCGCGCTCAGGTCGATCAGGGTCACGCCGATTGCGCGGCCGCGCAGGTGCAGCACCGCGGCCTCGGCGGCGACCGCGGTCGCCGTCGCGATGCCCAGGTTGATGATCGGCCCCCAGCCAAAGTACCAGAACATCGCCAGGGTGCCCGGGACCAGTGCAAGCAGCACCAGGCCCATTACCCTGGTCACACTTTGCTGGCCGCTCTGGTGCGGTGAGCTGCTGATTGAGAACTGCATGGCTACTCTGTCCCGGACTCGACCTGCTGGGCCGCCTTTTTCGCCGCCACGCGCTGCATGGCTGCCTCGATCGCGGCCTTTTTCGCATCGCCCGCCCCGGTCTTGCCGGACTTGCTGTCCAGGGCCTCCTTCTTCTGCCGCAGGCGGGCCTTGCGCTCTTGTTCCAGGCGCTCCAGGCGCGCCACCCGCGCCTCGTGGCGGCGGCGTGCCAGATCCGACTTGTCGCGATCGCGCTCCTGCGCCCATATCTCGGTCTTGGCGAAGCGGTAGTAGGCCACCAGCGGAATATGCGCGGGGCAGACGTAGGCGCAGCAGCCACATTCGATGCAGTCGAACAGGTTGTATTCCTGGGCCTTGTCGAAGTCGCGTGCACGCGCATGCCAATAGAGATGCTGCGGCAGCAGCTGTGCCGGGCAGACGCGCGCGCACTCGCCACAGCGAATGCAGGGGCGTTCGGGCTGGCTGTTCGGCGTTTCGGTGCGCGACGCGGCGAGCAGACAGTTGGTGGCCTTGGTGAGCGGCACCTTGTCGCTGCGCAGGCCGAAACCCATCATCGGGCCGCCCAGGATCAGTTGATTGATATGGGTGCTGTAGCCGCCAGCCTGCGCGATCAGGAAATCGATCGGTGTACCGATCGCGACGCGCAGGTTGCCCGGCTGTTTCGCGCCGCCGCCGGTCACGGTGACGATCCGCTCGATCAGCGGGCGGCCACGCAGCACCGCATCGGCCACCGCGACCACGGTCGCGACGTTCTGGCACAGCACGCCGACAGCCGCCGGCAGGCCATGTGACGGCACCTCGCGCCCGGTCAGCAGCAGGATCAGCTGCTTCTCCCCGCCGCTCGGGTACAGCGTGGGCACCACCACGACCTCGATCGGCCGATCGTCGTGTCCGCTGGCGCGACCGGCGATGGCCCGGCGCAGCGCCTCGGCCGCCTCGGGCTTGTTGTCCTCGATGCCGATCAGGCACTCGCGTGCCCCGATCAGGTGGGACAGGATGTCGATGCCGTCGATCACGTCGGCGGCCTGCTCACGCATCAGTACGTCGTCGCAGGTGATGTAGGGTTCGCATTCGGCGGCATTGATCACCAGGGTATCGATCGGCCGCTGGCCGCTGGTGTTGACCTTGACCGCGGTCGGGAACGCGGCGCCGCCGAGCCCGACGATACCGGCCCAGCGGATGCGCTCGCGCAGATCGGCGGCATCCGCGTTCCTGTAATCCGGCATCGCTGCGGGCAGTTCGTCCCAGCTGTCCAGGCCATCGGTCTCGATCACGATGCAGGTGTCGCTCAGGCCCGACGGGTGCGGGATCGGCGCGGCGCCGATCTCGACCACACGTCCCGAGCTCGGTGCGTGGATCGAGGCGCTCACGTAGTCGGTCGCCTGGGCGATCAGCTGCCCCTTTCTGACCGCGTCACCGACGCTGACCACCGGCTCGGCCCTTTGGCCGATATGCTGCTGCAGCGGCAGGATCAGGCGCCTGGGCAGCGCCACGCTGCGCACCGGGCTGGCGTTGGACTCGGCCTTGTGATCGTCCAGGTGCAGGCCGCCGTGGAAAGGCCAGAGCTTGCGTTGTTCAGCCATGTGCGCCCTCCGACCCGGTGCGCGCCGGGAACGGCCAGCGCCAGGTCAGCGGGGTCGTCTCGAGCGGGTGCATGTGGATGCACTCCACCGGGCACGGTGGCAGGCACAGTTCGCAGCCGGTGCACTCATCGACGATGACCGTGTGCATCTGCTTGGCGGCACCCATGATCGCATCGACCGGACACGCCTGGATGCACAAGGTACAGCCGATGCATTCCTCCTCGACGATGTAGGCGACCGACTTGGGTTTCTCCGCGGCCTCGACGTCCTCCAGCGGCACCGGGTCGCGGCCGAGCAGCTCGGCCAGCGCGATCATGGTTGCCTCGCCGCCCGGCGGGCAGCGGTTGATCTGTGCCTCGCCCGCGGCCATCGCCTCGGCATAGGGTCGGCAGCCGGCGAAACCGCATTGGCCACACTGGGTCTGCGGCAGCAGCGAGTCGATCTGGTCGGCGATCGGGTCGCCCTCGACGCGAAAGCGGATCGCCGAGTAACCCAGGATCAGGCCGAAGAGCGTCGCCATAATGGCGATGGTGAGCACGGCGGCGATCATGCTGGCGAGGTCACCCGCTGACCAGTCCGGCGAAGCCCATGAACGCCATCGACATCAGCCCGGCGGTTATCAGCGCGATCGCGTTGCCCTGGAACGGCTCGGGCACGTCCGCCACCGCGACGCGCTCGCGCACGGCGGCGAACAGGATCAGGACCAGCGAAAAGCCGACCGCGGCACCGAAGCCATACAGCGCAGACTCGACGAAGTTGTGCTGCTCCTGGATGTTGAGCAGGGCCACCCCGAGCACCGCGCAGTTGGTCGTGATCAACGGCAGAAAGATGCCGAGCACCTGGTACAGCAGGGGACTGGTCTTGTGCATCACCATTTCGGTGAACTGCACGACCACGGCGATCACCAGGATGAAAGCAATCGTGCGCAGGTATTCAAGGCCCAGCGGCACCAGAATGTATCCGTCGACCAGGTAGCTGCACACCGACGACAGCGTAAGCACGAAGGTCGTGGCAAGGCCCATGCCCATCGCCGTCTCGAGTTTGCGCGAGACGCCCATGAACGGACACAGGCCCAGGAACTTCACCAGGACGAAGTTGTTCACCAGGACGGTGCTGACCAGTATGAGTGCGTATTCCGTCATCGAGCCTTCGTGTATGCGGCCGGTCAGTTGTGCCACGACCGGCCCGATGTGGTCCGGCGTCGGACCCATCGTGCAACCGATCGCGGGAGTTCGTGCCTTGCATTCGTGCAACCCGGGCGCCGGCCCTTGCGGGCCGGAACGGATCGGGTCAAAGGCGACAGTTTATCAATCTCTGGCCCGCGTGTCGGGTCTGCGGAGCGCCCAAGGCCTTACTTCAGGGGGGCTTTATTGATCTTGACCCGACCCGGCGGGTCGGGCAGGGTGGTGCGAGGTCGGGCCGGCGCCCGCCCAGGTCCCGTCGCGACCTGTCCCGGCGAACACGGCCGGGAGTGGGACCGGGCACGCCAGCGGCACTGGGTGGGTCGATCCGGGCGCTGTCGCGGTGCAACTCGGCGCTGCGCGACCGCGGATGACGCTATCCGCTTCAGCTGCCGCAACTTCCTCCACCCGAACGGCCGTTGGCCGTTCTCGGGGATCCGCCTGGCAGAAGACAGATGAAGACCCAGACAATCAGCTTCTACGATGCGCACCCGGGGGCGGCCAACCTGCTGCAGGAGGTGCTCGACGGGCTGAATGCCTCGCCGCGGGCGATCCCGGCGAAATTCTTTTACGACGAGCGTGGCTCGGAACTGTTCGATCGGATCTGCGACCTGCCGGAGTACTACCAGACACGCACCGAGCTGGCGATCCTGCAGCGGGCGTTGCCGGACCTGGTGCGACTGATCGGCGAGGAGTGCCTGCTCGTGGAGCTGGGCAGCGGGGCGAGCAAGAAGGTCCGCATGCTGCTCGAGGAACTGCGCCCGAGCGGTTACGTCGGCGTGGATATCTCCAGGGAGTTCCTGCTGGCGTCAGCCGAGGCGCTGGCGCGCGACTACCCCTGGCTGCAGGTGCATGCCGCCTGTGTCGATTTCAGCGCCGGCCTGCGCATACCGCAGTGCGACGATAACGTACACATCGTGGCGTTCTTCCCCGGCTCGAGCATCGGCAACTTCGACGCGCCGGACGCGGTGCGGTTGATGCGCGATGTCGGCGAACTGGTAGGCCCCGGTGGGCACCTGCTGATCGGCGTCGACCTGAAGAAGCCGGTCGGCCTGCTCAACGCGGCCTATAACGACTCGGCCGGCGTGACCGCGGCATTCAACCGCAACCTGCTGTATCGCATCCGCACGGAACTGGACAGCGACGTCGACCCGCAGGCGTTCGAGCACTATGCGTTCTACAACCCATCGCTGGCGCGCATCGAGATGCACCTGGTCAGCAACCTGGCGCAGGTCGTCCATGTCGCGGACCAGGCCTTCGCGTTTGCGCCGGGGGAGGGCATTCATACCGAAAATTCGTACAAGTACACCGTCGACGGGTTCGGCGACCTGGCGGCCCGCGCGGGCTTCCGCCAGCAGGCGGTCTGGTGTGACGAGCACAAGCTGTTCAGCGTCCAGCTTCTGCAGAACCAACCAGCCGCCGGGCAGCCCGAGTCCTAGGCGGGATGCTCGCCGGCACGTGTGGCCGCGGCGCGCTATTTCACCTTCATGCCGGGCTGCGCGCCCGCATCCGGATTGAGCACGAAGATGTCCTTTCCGCCCGGTCCTGCGGCCAGCACCATGCCCTCGGAAACACCGAACTTCATCGTGCGTGGCGCGAGGTTGGCGACCATCACGGTCAGCTTGCCCTCGAGGTCCTCCGGCGCGTAGGCCGCCTTGATACCGGCGAACACGTTGCGCGTCTCGCCGCCCAGGTCGAGGGTCAGGCGCAGCAGTTTGTCCGCGCCCTCGACATGTTCCGCCTTGGCAATACGCACCACCCGCAGGTCGACCTTGGCGAAGTCGTCGAACGCGATGGTCGCCGCGACCGGGTCCCTGACCAGCGGTGAATCCGTGGCCGGCTTCTTCGATGTCGACTTGACCTCGCTGGCCAGATCTTCCTTCGAGTCCTCGATCATCGCAGTGATTCTGTCGCGGTCGACACGCGTCATCAGCGGTTTGAATTTTTCGATGGCATGCCCGAGCAGCGGCGTCCTCTGCGAGTCCCAGCGCATCGGTGGTACGTTCAGGAAGGCCTCTGCCTGTTCGGCCATCACCGGCAATACCGGCTTCAGGTAGCCGATCAGTACCCGGAACAGGTTGATCCCGGTCGAACAGATCGCGTGCAGTTCGGCATCGCGATTCTCGTCCTTGGCAAGCACCCATGGGGCCTTGTCGTCGATGTACTGATTGGCCAGGTCGGCGAGCGCCATGATCTCGCGCACGGCGCGTCCGAACTCGCGTTTTTCGTACAGCTCCGCGATCTCGTCGCCGGCCCGGGCGAAGGTCTCGAGCAGCTCCGCCTGGTCCACCGACGCGCTGAGCCTGCCGTCGAAGCGCTTGCTGATGAACCCGGCGCAGCGGCTGGCGATGTTGACCACCTTGCCGACCAGGTCGGCATTCACGCGGTTGGCGAAGTCCTCGAGGTTGAGGTCGAGGTCGTCGACACGCGAGCTGAGCTTGGCCGCGAAGTAATAGCGCAGGTACTCCGGGTTGAGGTGTTTGAGGTAGGTGCGCGCCTTGATGAAGGTGCCCCGCGACTTCGACATCTTGGCGCCGTCGACGGTCAGGAAGCCGTGTGCATACACCCCGCTTGGCTTGCGGTAGCCGGCGCCATGCAGCATTGCCGGCCAGAACAGCGCGTGGAAATAGATGATGTCCTTGCCGATGAAGTGATACAGCTCGGCCTTCGAGTCCGCGTCCCAGAAGGCATCGAAGTCCACCCCGGTGCGGTTGCAGAAGTGGCGGAAGCTGGCCATGTAGCCGATCGGCGCATCCAGCCAGACGTAGAAATACTTGCCTTCGGCGTCAGGGATCTCGAAGCCGAAGTACGGCGCGTCGCGCGAGATATCCCAGTCGTTGAGCCCGGCCTCGAACCACTCGTTGAGCTTGTTTGCGACCTCGGCCTGCACGTGCCCGGCCTTGTGCCAGTCCCTGAGCACCTTTTCGAAGTTGCCCAGCTTGAAGAACAGGTGTTCCGAATCCCGCTCGATCGGTGTCGCACCGGACACTGCGGAGACCGGGTTCTTCAGCTCGGTCGGCGCATAGGTGGCGCCGCATACCTCGCAGTTGTCGCCGTACTGATCCTCGGCGCCGCACTTCGGGCAGGTGCCCTTGATGAAGCGGTCGGGCAGGAACATCTCTGCCTCGGGGTCGTAGGCCTGCGATATGGTGCGGCGCACGATATGGCCGGCGTCGCGGTTGCGCGCGTAGATGGTGGTGGCGCAGACGCGGTTTTCTTCCGAGTGGGTCGAGTGGTAGTTGTCGAACGCGATCGCGAAACCGGCAAAGTCCTCGGTATGTTCGGTCCAGACCCGGGCGATCAGCTCCTCCGGCTCGATGCCCTCGGCGCGCGCGCGCAGCATGATCGGCGTGCCATGCGCATCGTCGGCGCAGACGTAATAGCATTCGTGGCCGCGCATCTTCTGGAAACGGCTCCAGATGTCGGTCTGGATGTACTCGACCAGGTGGCCCAGGTGGATCGAGCCGTTGGCATAGGGCAGGGCGCTGGTGACCAGGATCTTGCGCTGTTCGGTGCTCATCGAAATCGCTGAACCGGTAGGTAAATGGCGCGTGATTATCCCACAAAGGCCGGCGCAAGGCGCCCCTGGAGGCAGGTTTCCCCAGACACTCCCGGTTTATCGCGAGCGGGAAAGGCGGCATCGTACGTGGCGACGCCAGAAGGCAGTTCCATGCAATGCCCGAGCGTTTTGGTTGGGGATGCGCAGGGGCTCGTGTAGAATCCCGCCGCTATCCGTTTTACATCATGTCCGCCGCGACCGGCCATCCGTCCGGGCTCGGGGCATCAGGAGTTTCAGGAAATGGCCGAAGTCACCCGCGAAATCGTCGAGCAAGCCATCAAGGGCTATATCGAACCCCACCTCGAGACCGACCTGGTCAGCGCCAAGTCCGTGAAGGACGTGGTGATCGACGGTGGCAAGGTCACCGTCGGCCTGGTCCTGGGCTTCCCGGCCAAGGGTGTACACAATGACATCATCGCCGCGGTGAAAGGCGCCGTCGAGGCGATCGACGGGGTGAGCAGTTGCGAGGTCAAACTCGACACCAAGATCGTTGCACACACGGTGCAGAAGTCGCTCAAGCCGATCGACAACGTCAAGAACATCATCGCCGTCGCGTCCGGCAAGGGCGGCGTGGGCAAGTCGACCACCGCGGTCAACCTGGCCCTGGCGCTGTCGGTGGAGGGCGCACGTGTCGGCATCCTGGACGCCGACATCTACGGCCCCTCGCAGCCGCGCATGCTGGGCATCTCCGGCAAGCCGGAATCGAAGGACGGCAACACCCTCGAACCGATGAACAGCTACCACCTGCAGGCGATGTCGATCGGTTTCCTGATTGACGAAGAGACGCCGATGATCTGGCGCGGCCCGATGGTCACCCAGGCCCTCGAGCAGTTGCTCAACGACACCAATTGGGCCGACCTCGATTACCTGGTCATAGATCTGCCGCCGGGCACCGGCGACACCCAGTTGACCCTGGCGCAGAAGGTTCCGGTGTCGGGTGCGATCATCGTCACCACCCCGCAGGACATCGCCCTGCTGGATGCGCGCAAGGGTTTCAAGATGTTCGAAAAGGTCGAGGTGCCGATCCTCGGCATCGTCGAGAACATGTCGACCCACATCTGCTCGAAGTGCGGCCACGAGGAGCACATCTTCGGCGAGGGCGGTGGCAAGCTCATGGCCGAGCAGTACGGTGTGAAGTTCCTCGGCGCACTGCCGCTCGAGACCCGCATCCGCGAGGAGACCGACTCGGGCAAGCCGACCGTGGTCGCCGAGCCGGAGTCGCGTCCGGCGCAGATCTACCGCGAGATCGCGCGTCGCGCCGCGGCCAAGCTGGCCCGCCAGGCGAAGAGCTACGCGGCCAAGTTCCCCAACATCGTGATCCAGAACAACTGATCCCTGCTCACGGATAGTCAAATTCTGCCTAAGCCCGCATGCTGCGGGCTTTTTTCTGTTCGTGGCAGTAGCATGAATATGCAGGGTGTGCTGAGTATTTGCTTAGTAACTGCTTAGTGAGGCGGTTCACTAAGCAAGAAAGCGAAAACGCGGCGCATCGGCAGCCGCTCGCAGCTTTCTAACCACAAGACGGCCCAGACGGGCGCGGTCGCCCTGATCCAGTGCTTCGGCAGTGCCCTGAACCTCAATATCCACTTCCATATGTTGTTCCTCGACGGTGCTGGCGTTTTCACACAGTCGGGGGCGATCATGGTTTGCTGCTGTGCACAATCGATAGGTAGCCTTGTTCGAAGCGGTCATTCACGCCGGTATCGACAACCGCCGGAATCGGCCAGGAACAGCCCTTCGCGGTCACGAAACGACCGGCAGCTGAAAGCGCATTGCGGACCTAGGCCCTGAGTGGGACATTGTCCAAGTTTGTGACCCTGAAGAGACGCTCACGTTGGACCTGACCTTCAGTGCGTCTCCGATGAAAAGCGGTCACAAAAGCGCGGCGGAGGACATTGGGAATAGCAGCCAGTGCGATCTTAAGACTGTCGAAGAAATTTACAGTCGACCGCGGAGTTTCGCGGCTGCCCTGTTTAACTAGCTGTTTCTAAAGCCTCAAATGAATACGGCATGAATATTGAGAGCCAGCTTCCGAGATCGACCTTGAACAACAACGCGATGAAAATGATCAAAAGACTCTTGGCACTGCTGATAATTTGTGGACTCACCTGCCCCGTGGCGGCAAACGCAGGTGTGGAGAGTTTGCTCTATCTGGCTGGCGGTGAGCTGCGCAGCGTGGGTTTTGACGGGACTTCCTTTACGAGTGGCTTCACATCCCTGACAACTCCGATTCCGGAGATGACGGGCATTAGCTACGATCCGCTGGACGACATCCTTTACTACCTGGCTGGCGGTGAGCTGCGCAGCGTGGGTTTTGACGGGAGTTCCTTTACGAGTGGCTTCACATCCCTGACAACTCCGATTCCGGAGATGACGGGCATTAGCTACGATCCGCTGGACGACATCCTTTACTACCTGGCTGGCGGTGAGCTGCGCAGCGTGGGTTTTGACGGGACTTCCTTTACGAGTGGCTTCACATCCCTGACAACTCCGATTCCGGAGATGGTTGGCATCTCCGTCATTCGCACAGAAGAGGATGTGTCCACCGTGGCCGAACCTTCTACTGTTTTGTTGTTTGGCGGCTCGTTGATTGGTTTGTTCTTCGCCAACGCGCGGCGCTCCAGGCGCGCTGCGATCGCGGCCTGAAAGTGACCAGCGAATCGTTTGTCCGGTAGTCTACCAGTCCGCGCATCGTCGGCCTGCGTCATTCAGACAATCCGTATGGGGTCCCTCGGATCTGCTGCGGTAAGCCAGACGCAGGCCAATCTTTACCTCGGAGCAAAGATCCACTTCGCGCAGACTTTGCCCCTGTCGCGGACTTCCGTTCTTGGCCGGGAGCACTATCTAGCCGACCTGGCAGTTTCAAGCACTCTGAAAGCGCGATTGACCGGCCGGGGAATGACCGTTCCTGTTACTGACCAGCCACCCAGGGGTCAGTGGTCGTACGACGGCAGTGGGTCGATCACGGCCTCTTGCACTGCACAATTTGACCGTCCGCTTTCCCCAAAGCTGACCTCTGGTGGGCTTGGGTGACGGGCTCAAATCGGCCAGGATCGGTCATCTTCGTGTTTGAGATTCTACCGCTTTGCTCATAATGTGAATGCGCGCCAAGCCGCCATGGCTGCAAATATCAGAAAAACCGCTCCGCCTGCGCGGTGCAGCCAATGGAGGGGGAGGCGCTGCAGCACCGTGCGCCCGGCCCAGATGCCGAGTGAAGAGACCATGACCAACGCGACGGTCGCGCCTACCCATACCGGGATGGAAGCCATGCTGCCCGCCAAACCCGCTACGGCGATCTGTGTCTTGTCACCGAATTCGGCTACTAGAATCAACAGCAGGGCGGTGAAGAAAACACCATGCCCAGGCTTCTCTATTACGTCCTCGGAATCCCCGTTATCCTGATTGAGAAGCGCATGAAGACCGAATGCCCCGAACATTACTGCCACAATCCCCGCCATTAGCCTTTCCGGCACCCAGGCTGCAATGCCAGCGCCAAACGCCACTGCGAGTGCGTTGAGTATGACGAATGCCGTCGTAGCGCCGAGCAATACCGGCCAGTGACGGTGGCGTGCGGCAAGGGTCATGCAAACCAGCTGACTCTTGTCACCGATCTCTGCGAGGGCGATGAGGGCAAAGGTGGATAGGGCAACGGAAGCCGGTTCGGGCGGGATCATCGTGAAGGTTCAGGCCGTAGCATTGGAGAAAGCTTGGAGCCGAGTGTATAGCGTTCGTATGCGTATCGGCCGGGCTTCTCCCAGTACCGTCGCTATCGGATGGCCGCTTGGGGTCGATCACGGCCTCTTGCACTGCACCATCTGAACGTCAGCTTTCTCCGAAGCAGGAATTCGCCTTAGCTCGGCGATCGGCTCCAGCCGGCCAACAATCCCACTGAACGCAATGTACCGACAGGGATCCCTAGCGCAACGACGTGAACAGGGATTTCTTGCCCTTCTTCTGTCGGATTTTGGTTACGTCCATGCTGATGTGGTGAGGCGTGTAGACAGTAGTCCTGATCAGCCAGCCTCCAGACGGCATCTTTGCCTGTTCAGTCATCGTTCTGATCTGCGTCGTATCGTCGTAGACATCTTCGACAACATCGTAAACAAGTTTCATTCCTATCTCCTTCGTGCGGGGATGATCAAGCGGTAAGAGGGGCGGCGTCGACGACCCAATTAACAATAGCCCCAAATGCCGATTCTGTTGGTCTTCTACTGCACGACTGCCGACCCAATGTCCGATCCTTCAATGGTCGTGCGTGCGGAGAATGCAAGCTGCTTGTTCGCCAGAGAGTCGGTGGCAAACTCCACTCCCGCTCGGGTTCGATCACGGCCTGCTGCGCCGCAACATTCGACGGTCCGCTTTCGATCAGCCGTATTGAGTTACCCAAGATTCGGTGGCGGCCGCCTCACCTGCGCGATGTTGAGGCTGACCGCACCACACTTCTGTTTCCGCCCACATCGGAGGAAACAGGCCATGAATACGCCGTGAGAAACCGCTACAGGCCCTATGCGCCCCGCGCCTCGGAACAAGGGCAGATTGGTCGGGCATAAGCCGCCACTCAAGCTGCGGGAGGTCTGGGCGATCCGGATTCGACTGCAGATCGCGAACAGGACCAGGGATATTGCACTGTTCAATCTTGCCATCGACAGCAAACTGCGCTCGTGCGATCTGGTACGACTGCGGGTTGCGGATGTCGCCCATGCGGGGCGTGTCCTGTCACGTGCAACCGTGCTGCAGCGCGAAACCCACTCGCCGGTCCGCTTTGAGCTGGCCGAACACACTCGCAACGCGGTGCAGGCGTGGATCGCCACCAAGGGTCTGGGCGCGGGTGACTACTTGTTCCCCAGCCGGCAACAGCGATCTCGACATATCTCAACCCGGCAGTATGCGCGGATCGTGGACTCCTGGGTGTCGCTGATCGGGCTCGACCATTATGACTACGGAACGCATTCGCTGCGCCGCACGAAAGCGACATTGATCTATCGGCGCACCAAGAATCTTCGAGCTGTGCAGCTACTGCTCGGCCACACCAAGCTGGAAAGCACCATCCGCTACCTCGGCATCGAGGTCGATGATGCGCTGGAGATCGCCGAGCAAACTGATGTCTGATGGGCATCCCAGCCGGATAGCGGACCTTGGTCCAGGGTCTCTATCCGGCCGAGGCTGTGTGAAAACTCCGAAGCACCGTGATCTCTAGCCTGCAAATTGCATGAAGGCGGACGGGCACATGGTGTTGCGTGGCA
>JAJDNF010000051.1 GCA_022340805.1 Chromatiaceae bacterium | reverse complement strand
GGGATCGGCACAAATGCAAAGTCCAGCGCGGCCTGAGCCCGAACAGGACAGACTGTCACGTCGAATACAAGGGCCGAAGAACGCATCGAACGCCTTCCGGCTGCCACGCAACACCATGTGCCCGTCCGCCTTCATGCAATTTGCAGGTTAATTGTCCACCAGTACGGCAGTTCGACTGGCAGCAGCATGCCGGCCAGGAACCATGATGGTGTGGCTCAGCGGCACGACGGCTTAACCGGTCAACCGGCTTGCGCTGCAGCCGTCTGCACGTGCCTGTGGGGTCGGATGCAGTTGGTCGAGTCCGATCGACAGTCCGCTGCCCTGCACGATGATCCCGACCTCCTTGATCAAATTGCGCACGTAGGCTGTGACGCGCTCGGCTTTTCCTGGCGGGTACAGGCCACGCTGTAGCTTGGGGTTATGGGTGGTGATGCCGGTCGGGCAGGTGTTCTTGTTGCACTGCAGGGCCTGGATGCAGCCCAGCGCGAACATGAATCCACGTGCGCTGGTGACGAAGTCGGCGCCCATGCACAGCGCCCAGGCGACATCCTCCGGACTGATCAGCTTGCCCGAGGAGATCACCTTGACCCGGTCGCGCAGGCCGTATTCGGCCAGCTTGTCGACCAGCATCGGCAATGCCTCGCGCAGCGGCAGGCCGAATGCGTCGATCAGCGGCATCGGGGCCGCGCCGGTACCGCCTTCGGCACCGTCGACCGTGATGAAGTCGGGTGCCGATTCGGCGCCGCGCCGGCGGATCTCCTGGCACAGATCGTCGAGCATCGCAGGCGCGCCGATCACCGTCTTGAATCCGGTCGGTTTGCCGCTCACCGTGCGAACCCGCACGACCATGTCGAGCAGGTCCGCGTTGTTGCGGATATCCGGGTGACGGTTCGGGCTGATTGCGCTCTCACCCAACTTGATGCCGCGGATCTGTGCGATCTCCTCGGTCACCTTGGCGCCCGGCAGGATGCCGCCCTTGCCCGGTTTGGCGCCCTGGCTCATCTTGATCTCGAACATCTTCACCTGCGGATGGTTGGCGATCTCGCGCAGCCGTTCATCGTTGAGGTTGCCCTCGAGGTCGCGCACGCCGTTCTTCGCGGTCCCGATCTGGAACACGATGTCACAGCCGCCCTCCAGGTGGTGCGTCGACAGGCCACCCTCGCCGGTGTTCATCCAGCAGCCGGCCTTCATTGCCCCATTCGACAGGGCCAGCACGGCCGGCCTGGAGATCGCGCCAAAGCTCATCCCGGAGATGTTGAGCAGGGATGCCGTGGTGTAGGGGTGGCGGCAACCTGGTCCGATCGTGACCGGTCGCGGTGGCACCGCGTCCTCGCCCAATGTCGGAAAGGGACAGTTCACGAACAACACGGTGCCAGGCCGACGCAGGTCGCGGGTCGAGCCGAATGCCACGGTATTGTTCAGGTCCTTGGCCGCGCGGTACACCCAGGATCGCTCGGCGCGGTTGAACGGCAGCTCCTCGCGATCCATCGCGAAGAAATACTGGCGGAAGAATTCGCCCAGGTGCTCGAAGAAATAGCGAAAGCGACCGATCACCGGGTAGTTGCGGCGGATCGCGTGGCGCGTCTGAGTGACGTCGAGGATGTAGGCGACGATCACCCACAGCACGACCGAGCCGATCACCAGGATGAACGCGGCTGCGAACAGCTCGAGGCTGGCGATCAGAAAGTTGCCAAAGCGTTCGGTTATGTTCTGCATCATGGTCTGTGCGGATCCTGCCCGTTCCTATCTGGAGCGGCCGTGGTCGGTGAATCTTTGCAGTCGTTGTGCACGTCAGCCCGACGGATCCATTGAATGATAGACGCGCGGCAGCGGGTGCACGGCGGGGCACGACCGGGGATGCTATGGCCGGTCGGCTGACAGCGTAGGCTCAGCTGCGCCCACGCCTGGCCTGGCCGGCCAGGGCGAGCCGGCTGCGGCTCATGAACAGGCGATACAGCAGGGGTATCACGATCAGGGTGAGTATCGTCGAGAATGCCAGTCCCCAGACGATCGCGGTCGCCACCGGTCCCCAGATCAGCGATTTTCCACCCAGCCCGGTGGCCAGCGAGAGCAGGCCGGCCACGGTCGTCAGCGAGGTGATCAGGATGGGGATGACGCGCCGGCGGGCCGCATACAAGGTGGCGTGCAGGACGCTCATGCCGGCGGCCAGGCGCTGGTTGCCGGCCGAGATCAGTACGATCGCCGCATTCACTGCGATACCGGCCAGCGCGACCACACCGTACAGGGTGTACAGGCTCAACGGGTTGCCCGATACCAGCAGGCCGTAGGTCACACCGATGAATGCCATGATGACCGTGGACAGGATCATGAACGGCTGCCAATAGCTGCGGAACTGGGTGCCGAGGATCGCGTACATCACCCCGATACCGAACACGAACAGCACGATGATCGCGTCGAGGCTTTCCTGGATATCGTCGAGCTCACCGGAGAAGTCCAGATCGATCGCCGGAAATTCGTTGCGATAGGCCGCCCACCGCGTGGTCACCTCGCGGTTTGCGGTCACGGTATCGATCAGCGTCTCGTCGATGTCCGCCTCGACGGTGATCGCGCGCCGGAAATTGTAGTGACGGATGTTGCCCAGGCTCTGCTGACGGGTGATCTTGGCCAGATCAGCCAGCGCGATGCTGCCCCCGTCGCGCAGTGGCAGACGGAATGCCAGGATGTCGGCGATGTCCTGGTATTCCCCGTCGACCGCCTGTACGCGCACGTCGAGTTTCTCGCCGGCATCGCGCATGTCCGTGACCACCAGGCCGTCGACCATCAGCAGCAGGCTGCGGCCGACCTCGGCAGGGTCGAGTCCGGCGCGGCTGATCGCATCCGTATTGAACTCGAGCATCAGTTCGGAACGCCCCTTGTCGGCGTCGTCTTCGATATCCTTGATACCTTCGATGTCGTGCATCAGGGCCTTGAGCCGGTCGGCGGCGGCGCGGATATCGGCATAGGCATCACCGCGCACCTTGATACTGATCGGCTTGGCCGTCGGTGGGCCGCCGCTCAGGCGCAGAAAGGAGATCTGCAGCGGCCCCGGCACCTCGAGCACCTGTTCGCGCATGCCCTCGATCATTTCCTCCACAGTGCGCAGCTCGGCGGTCTTCGGGTTGAGGCCGACCATGATCTGGCCCAGGTGGTCGCCAAGACGCTGGTCGGTCTGGGTAAACATGCTGCCCGCGTAACTGAGGATCGCGCGCGCCTCGCCCGCGCGTACCCCTTGGCGCACCAGGCGTTCGATCTCCTGCACGGTCGCCAGCGTGGTGCGCAGCGGTGTCTCGGGCGGCATCTCGACATTCACATAGAACAGCCGGATGGTGTCGGCGGCGAAGAAATCCATCCGCACCAGGCCGGCCGCCAGCGTGCCGATCGCACCGAAGAACAGTGCCAGGACCAGCGCCAGGGTCAGCCAGCGGTGACGCAGTGCCCGCACCAGCAGGCGCACATAGCGCAGCTGGATCCAGTGCGTGAAACGCTCTCGGTAGCGATGGATGCGCGACGGATGCGCGAAGCTGACCCGCAGCGCAACCACGTGGGCCGGTAGCATCCAGAACGCCTCGAGCAGCGAGATGCTCAACGCGATCACCACCACCGTAGGCACGACCCGCATGAAGTCGCCGAGGATGCCCGGCAGCAGGATCAGTGGCCCGAACGCCGCCATCGTCGTGAGTACCGCGGCGGTGACCGGGGCTGCGACCTCGCGCAGCGCGTCGATCGAGGCGCTCATCGGGTCAGCGCCATGCCGCAGGCGGTAGTACACCCCCTCGACCACCACCACGGCGTCGTCGACCAGCATGCCGAGCACGATCACTACGCCGAGCAGCACCATCACGTTCAGAGTCTCGCCGATGCCTGCCAGTGCCCAGAAGGTTCCGGCGAGGATGAACGGGATGCCGATCGAGGTGAGCAGCGCGATGCGTGAGCCGAGGAACAACCAGGTCACGACCAGCACCAGCAGCAGTCCGATCATGGCATTGTTCTGCATCAGGCGGATGGCGTTGCGGGTCGTCGTGGTCTGGTCATCGATCAGCACCAGGTCCACACCGGTGCTGTCGCGCAGGGCGTTGCGCTGATCGAGATAGACCTTGAGGTTCTCGACCAGGTCGATGGTGTTGGTGTTGGCCTGCTTGACCACGGCCAACAGCACGGCCGGCCGGCCGGCATGGGTGGTCAGCTGATCGGCCTCGGCGCGCGCGCGCTCCACCCGGGCGATGTCGGCAAGCCTGATCTCGCTGTCGACGCCGACCACGGTGCGCGAGGCTAGGCCGCTCGGGTCGGCATCCGAGCCGACCAGGCGGATAAGCCAGTTTTGTGCGCCAAGGTTGGCATCGCCGGCGGCGATGTCCTGGAAGAAGGCGCTGACCGTGTCGGCGATCTGCCCCGGTGTCAGGCGCAGCTCCTCCAGGCGGTCGGGATAGAAGCGCACCTGCAACTCGGGTTCGGGGAGGCCGATCGCGTCGACCCGATCGACTCCGTCAAGCCTCTCCAGGGCCTTGCGCACATTGCGCGCCTGGCGGCGCAGGTTCTCGTCCAGCGCCTGGCCGACTACGGCGATCGTGGCCGAAGGGAAGCCGTTGGCGCTGGTGATCTCGAGGACCACCGGGTCCTCGGCGGCCTCTGGCAGTTCATCCTGTTCGTTCTGGATCTCGCGCCGCAGGTCGGCGATGCGCTTGTCGAAGATCCGCTGGTCGATATCCGCGAAGCGAATCAGGATGCTGGAGACCGAATCGCGGCTGTTCGAGGACATGAACTTGATGTCCTGGATTCTGCGCAGGGCGTCCTCGAGCGGATCGGTCACCTTCTTCTCGATGTCGACCGCCGAGGCACCCGGCAGCACCGTGGTGATGATGATCCAGTTGAAATTTATGGTCGGATCCTGTTGCCGTGGCAGGGTCAGATACGACAGGGTGCCGACCACCAGCACCAGGATGAAGGTGAGATTGGCCAGCACATGGTTGTGCAGCAGCGCGCGGTACAGTCCCACTAGCGAGGTTCCGCAGCGGGCACAAGCACGATCTCATCGCCATCGTTCAGGCGCTGGCGGCCGTCGCTGATCAGGTGGGTATCCGGCGGCAGCGTGACCAGCGCGGGGCGGCCGTCCTCGGCAGCCGGAACCGGGGTGAAACGCGCCGTGCCGCCGTCGGCCATGAACACCCCGAGTACCCCGTTGCGGCGTACCAGATAATCGGCCGGCAGCAGCGCCCCTTCGCCCCGCCAGACGAGCCGGCCGGCGGAGCCGGCGATCGCGCTCTGGTCGAGGAATTCCAGGCGCGCCTCGCGGGTCCGCGCGATGCTGTCGGCGATGGGAAGCAGCGCGCGCAGGCGCACCGGGTAGGCCGTGCCGTTGCTCTCGAATTGCAGCCCGGCCGCCGCCTCGGCACCGGCCACCTGGTCGTGACGCAATGCCACGCTGACCTCCTGTCCGCTGGTTTCGAGCAGCTCGATCACCGCGCTGCCGCGTGTCACGAAGCTGCCTACGCTGGCATGGCGTGCGGTGACCACGGCGTCGAACGGCGAACGCAGCTCGCAGTTTTCAACATCGATCGCCGCCCGCCGCTGTGCCTCCTCGCGTACCCTGGCCTCGGCCTCGGCCGCAGCCAGATCGGTGGTCCGCTGGTCGAGCAGCTCCTCGCTGATACTCTTGTTGCGCTGCAGGTTGCGTGCGCGCGCCAGTTGCTCCGTGGCATAGCGCTGTTGTGCCCGTGAACGCGCGAACTCGGCACGGGCGGTGGCGAGTGACGACTCGTGGCGGCGGCAGTCGAGTCGGGCGAGCAGGTCGCCGGCGACGACCCGTTCGCCGACCGCGCGTGGCAGCGCGACCACTCGGGCATCGATCTCGGCCGCGAGTTTCGGCTGGTTGCGCGCCACCACGTCCGCGGGCGCGCTGTAGACCGGCACCTCGACCACGTCGCCGAGGGTGACGGTGCGTACGCTGATCGGTGCGGCCGCGACATTCGTCAGGCAGGCCAGACCCGCCAGCAGCGCCGCGCCGCGCTTGGCGTTGCGCGCCGAGGGTTGGCGGCAAGAAGCGGGACTAAACCATACGGACCAATACATGCCGCAAGGATACGACGAAACCGCGCCTGCCCGCCCGGAGGAAGGCGCAAAAATATCCCGCGCGGCGCCCGTTACCGGCCGCGTGCCGGCCCTGTTTCGGCTGGTTGGGACAGCTTGCTGTATATTGCTGCTGGTGATGCCGCTGCTGTGACAGCTGTGCGGCGCGGTGTTATGCCCGGGGCTGGTGCGCGGTATGAATCCCGGCAGGGCCTTGGCGGAGGGTCTCCTTGGTTAGAACAATCATGATCATTCTCGGTTCGGTGCTGATTCTCAGCGCCTGCCAGAAGAGCCTCGGCGTACGCGAGTCAGCCGCCGGGGCCGACTTCGTGCAGCTACAGGGTGCCGAGCTGGTGCTGCACAGCCCGCTACTGGTCCCGGCCGGCAATGCACGCGTCTATGTCCAGGGCGGGCGGGCCGGCGCCGGTTTCGATCAGTACAAGCCGCATTGTGCGTTCGAGATCCAACGCGTCGATCATTCGGGGTTCACGATCAAGCCCGATACCTTCCGCATTACCCTGGTGCAGGGTTCATTGCAGTCGGTCGTGATGCTTGAACCGATCAAGGTTGCGGGTCTCCACCTGGCCGCTTTGTACGATCGGGGCGGCAGTGCCTACCACGAGGGCTACCATTTCTGGCTGGCCTCCGAGCGGCAGCCTGAGGTCCGGCGGATGACCTGCTACGGCACCTATGCGGAACCGCCGGATCTGCAGCCGCCGACCCTGCAGGAGATCCGCGGCGCGCTCGGTGGCATCGCCGAACTGCGCCGTTGACCGTGCTCAGACGCCGTGCTCGTGACCTGTGGCCAGGAACTGCTCGAACGCGCGTACCAGGTCGGCTTTGCTGAGGATGCCGACCAGGTGGTTGCCCTTGTCGAGCACCGGCAGGGCACCAAATCCGTGTGCGTTGATCAGCGCGCAGGCCCGGGCCAGCTCGTCGTAGGTATGCACGACGATCGGATTCTTGCTCATCAGGTCACCCACCGACAGGTTGTCATCGAGCTGATAGTCGTGTGACAGGTCGGGTGCCTCGTCCACCCAGTCCGGCCGCCGCAGGTCGCGATCGCTGATCATCCCGACCAGCTGTGCGCCGTCGAGCACCGGCAGATGGCGCACGCGGGCCTCGCGCATGCGAAAGAAGGTCTCGCGGACCCCATCACCGGGGGCCGCAGTCAGTACCTTGCGGACCATGAAATCGCTCACCCGCATAGACATGCCCGGGGTGCCTGCGGGGCGCGTGGATCGGAGGTCAAACGCTCGATGTCAGGTCGGATATGCATCTGGATATCGTGCCTTCGGTGGGACTCAGCGCGGTCCGCGCCGCCCGCCCCTGTTTTTCAGCCCATGTGTGTGCTGGGTCCGGAAGGTCGCGTTGCGCCCCGACCGCGGTCCGGGTGTGCGAGCCCCTTCGGGGCGACCGCCGGTCCCTGTCGGCTGGAAACTCGGCACCAGGTGGCGCTTGCCGTTGCCGATAAGATCGCTGCGCCCCATGGCCTGCAGCGCCTCGCGCAACAACGGCCAGTTGTTCGGATCATGGTAACGCAGGAAGGCCTTGTGCAGGCGGCGCTGGCGTCGCCCCTTGGGCGAGAAGACCTGCTCCGAATTGCGCGCAATCTTCTTCAGCGGGTTGCGTCCGCTGTGCCACATCGTGGTCGCCATCGCCATCGGCGATGGCAGGAAGGCCTGCACCTGATCGGCGCGGAAGCCATTTGCCTTGAGCCATAGTGCAAGGTTGAGCATGTCTTGATCGGTGGTGCCGGGGTGCGCGGCGATGAAGTACGGGATCAGGTACTGTTCCTTGCCGGCCTGCTTGGAATACTTGTCGAACATCGCCTTGAATCGGTCGTAGCTACCCATGCCGGGTTTCATCATCTTCGATAGCGGACCCTGTTCGGTGTGCTCGGGGGCGATCTTCAGATAGCCGCCCACATGGTGGGTGACCAGTTCCCTGACGTACTCCGGCGTCTCCACCGCGATGTCGTAGCGCAGTCCCGACGCAATCAACACGCGCTTGATGCCGGGCAGTTCGCGGGCCTTGCGGTACAGGCGAACCAACGGCATCTGGTCGGTATTCAGGTTGTCGCAGATGCCTGGATACACGCATGAAAGGCGGCGGCAGCTGGACTCGATCCTGGGGTCCTTGCAGTGCAGCCGCCACATGTTGGCAGTCGGGCCGCCGAGGTCGGAGATCACCCCGGTAAAGCCCGGCGTGTGGTCGCGGATGTTCTCGATCTCGCGCAAAATGCTGTGCTCGGAACGATTCTGGATGATGCGGCCCTCGTGCTCGGTGATCGAGCAGAACGAGCAGCCGCCAAAGCAGCCGCGCATGATGTTGACGGAAAACCGGATCATCTCGTAGGCAGGGATCTTCGCGTCGCCGTAGGCGGGGTGGGGGACGCGCTGATAGGGCAGTTCGAACACCTTGTCCAGTTCGGGTGTGCGCAGCGGGAGCGGCGGCGGGTTGATCCATACCTCGCGGTCGCCGTGTGCCTGTACCAGTGCGCGGGCGTTGCCGGGATTGGACTCCAGGTGCAGCACCCGCGAGGCGTGTGCGTACAGCACCGGATCCTCGCGGACCTGCTCGAAGGCCGGGATGCGCAGCGCGGTTCTGCTGCGATCCAGGTTTTTCGGCCGTTGGTGCAGCGTGACGACCTGCGGGCCGACCGGCGTCGGCGGCGCGGCCGCTGGCGCGGCGTTGTTGGTCGTGTCCAGGTACGGGTCCGGGTGCGGCTGGACCTCGCCCGGTTGGTCGACCGTGGTCGAGTCGATCAGCGTCCAGTCGGCCGGCAGCGCCCTGCGCACGAACGCTGTGCCACGCAGGTCGTCGATGCGATCGATCGATTCCCCCGTGGCCAGACGGTGGCTCAGTTCGACGATCGCGCGCTCGGCATTGCCGAACATCAGGATGTCGGCCTTGGCGTCGATCAGCACGGATCGCCGGACCTTTTCCTGCCAGTAGTCGAAGTGCGCGATGCGGCGCAGGCTGGCCTCGATGCCGCCGATCACGATCGGCACACCCTTGAAGGCCTCGCGGCAGCGCTGCGAATACACGATCACCGCACGGTCCGGGCGCCGGCCGCCCTCGCCGCCTGGGGTATAGGCATCGTCGGACCGCAGCCGGCGTTCTGAGGTGTAGCGATTGACCATTGAGTCCATGTTGCCGCCGGTCACACCGAAGTACAGCCTGGGAGGCCCGAGACGCATGAAGTCGTCGACCGAGTTCCAGTCGGGCTGCGCGATGATACCGACGCGGAAACCCTGCGCCTCCAGCACGCGGCCGATCACCGCCATGCCGAAACTCGGGTGGTCCACGTAGGCGTCGCCAGTCACGATAATTATGTCGCAACTGTCCCAGCCAAGCGCCTCCATTTCCTCGCGCGACATGGGCAGGAACGGCGCTGGGCCGAATTTGTGGGCCCAATGGCGTCGATAGCCGAACAGGTCTGGGGCGGGTTGCATCATCGGGTATCCGGACAGCGGCGCGGCGTTTGCCAAAGCGCCAATATAACATCGCCGCGGTCGCGGTTTGCGCAGACAGGGCAGGGGTCTGGCGGGGCATGCGGGCCGTTGTGCACTGGCCCGGCCGATGCCGGGCGCAGCCGGCGACGGGCGAGCGGCGGTACAATAGGCGCTGGGCGGTTCGCCGCCGGGATTCCGGCGACGGGGCCCTCCCGATAGCGTTGCTGTCGGTGCGATACAGGTCGAGAGCTCATGCTGAAATGGTCGGCTACATGCAGGGTCGGGGAGGTGTCCGGGGCTCGCGTATGCGCCAGTTCTCGAACCTGCCGCGGACCGGCACCGAAAAGATCGCGCGCCAGGTTAGCGGTCGGCCCGGCCTGGATCAGGTGCGGTGCGTGATGGCGACACCCCGCTGGATCATTGCTGCCGCCGGGCTGACGGCGCTCTCGGGCGGTGTCGCAGCGTTCGGCGACCGTCATTCCGACCCGGTCGCACCGGTGATTCTGGGGGTCACCGCGATCCTGATATTCGCGGTCATCGGCCGCTATTTCTCGCGCCGTCTCGGACAGCCGTCGGTGCTTGGCGAGTTGGTGGTGGGCATCCTGCTGGGCAATTTCATCTATCTCTTCGGCGGGGACTTCATCCTCGCACTGCGCGAAGGCACGGCGCTGTTCGACGTGGTGGATCTCACGCTGTCCGGGCTGAGCCTGCAGGATGCTGCGGCGCAGCGCATCACCGATCCGCTCGTCGCGGAAAAGATGGTGCATATCATCGAGGGGCCGTATGGCGGGCAGTTGCTCGGCATCGCGCACACGATCGACATCTTTTCCAGATACGGGGTGATCTTCCTGCTGTTCCTGGTCGGCCTGGAGAGCAGCATGGAGGAGATGCAGACCGCCGGCCTGCCCTCGCTGCGGGTGGCCGTGGTCGGCATGCTGACGCCGTTCCTGCTCGGCCTTGCCGTCGCCTGGCTGGTGCTGCCCGACAATTCGCTCGGTGTGCTGTTGTTCATCGGTGCCACACTGGGTGCCACCAGCGTCGGCATTACCGCGCGGGTGCTGTCCGAACTCAAGGTCCTGCATTGCCGCGAGGCACGCGTCATCCTGGGCGCCGCGATCTTCGACGATGTCCTGGGACTGATATCGCTGGCGATCGTGTCCGGCATCGTGGTCCACGGCGCTGTCCAAGGCTATGCAATCGCGCAGATTCTGGGGCTATCGGCACTGTTCGTGGTCGCCGCGCTGTTCGGTGGACCCTATGTGTTGCGGGTTCTGATCTCGGCGATGCGCGGCCTGGGTCTGATCGAGGCGAAGATATTCTCGACCTTTATCTTCGTGATGGGGCTGTCGTGGTTCGCCGACCTGGTCGGTTTGGCAACCATCATCGGCGCATTCGCCGCCGGCCTGATCATGAACGACTGCTATTTCCGCGGCTGGGAGGAAGACTGCGAGCGCAGTTCGATCACGATCAAGAGCCTGATGGAGCCGCTCGAGGCAATCCTGGTGCCGATATTCTTCGTGCTGATCGGCCTGCAGGTGAAGCTGGAGAGTTTCTTCAATGCCGAAGTGCTGCTGTTCGCGGCCGGCCTCACCATCGCGGCGATCGTCGGCAAGCTGGTCAGCGGCTATGTCGCCGGGCGGGGACTCAATCATCTGGCCGTTGGCCTGGGCATGATGCCGCGCGGCGAGGTCGGTCTGATCTTCGCCAGCATCGGCAAGGGCCTGGGGGTGATCGACAGTCAGCTGTTTTCCGCGATCGTGCTGATGGTCGTCATCACGACGGTCATCTCACCCTCGTTGTTGAAGAGAGCCTTGCGCAACGGTGTCTGCCACAATGCCGATTCCGAATCCACTGCTGGGGAACAGAGCTAATGGGCAAATTCACGGCGACGATTCTGCTGCTGCTGGCCGTGACCGGCTGCACGCAGGAGACACAGAACCAGTTCGGTCGTGCCATCCAGAACTGGACCGGGACCAATGGCGTGCTGGAGATCTACGCCGGGGACAAGCTGGTGCGGCGTTTCATCGAGATCGACAAGTTGAGCACCGCGGTATCGACTCAGGGCAATGCGCCCCGACCCTATCGCTACGGCTACGGCGTGTTCGACGAGAACCTCAACATGCACAGGGACCCCGGCGAGAAGAAGGTCTATTTCGAGTTCAGCGACTACTCGACGGCATATGTCTTCTTCGAGAATCCGCATAGCTGAGCGGTGCAGCCTGTTAGCGATGCGACACCTGCTTGCAGACCCAGGCGCGGCAGCCTGGGCGGTGACGGTCGTGTGATCGGTCGCGCACGGTCATTCCCGGGCGGCTTCGTTATCATCCCTGTCGCAGCCAGCACCGTTGAGCAGGTCCTCGTTCGGTGGCCTGGCCAGTGACTGCAGGCGCAGATGCAGGGCCGCCTTGGCCATCAGATGGGCGCTCACCGGCGCGGTGATAAACAGGAACAGGGTGACCAACACCTCATGCAGGCTCACCCCGTCGTCTTGGTGGCTGAAGAACACCGCGGATGCGATCAGCAGGCTGCCGACCCCCAGCGTGGTGGCCTTGGTCGGGGCATGCAGGCGGCTGTAGAAATCGCGCAGACGCAGCAGACCAAGCGAGCCGATCAACGTGAACCCGGCGCCGACAAGAATCAACACGGAAAGCAGCAGTTCCAGCATCGTGGTCCTCACTCGATGATATCGCCCCGGGTAAGAAATTTACTCAGGGCGACGGTGCCGACGAAGCCGATCATGGCTATCAGCAGCGCGGCCTCGAAATATAGGTTGCTGCCCAGGTGGATGCCCAGCAACACCAGCAGCGCCACGGTGTTCACGTACAGGGTGTCGAGGGCCAGGATGCGGTCCGGTATGCTCGGTCCCAGCAGCAGGCGCAAGAAAGACAATACCAGTGCGGTGTTCACCAGACCGAAGGCGATATACACGGCCGTGCTTAGCATCCTTCCAGAATCTCCCTTAGGGGCGCCTCGTAACGCTGGCGGATGGTCGCCAGCAGTTCGTCGGGTGCGGTGGTATGCAGGCTGTGGATGATCAGGCAGCGCCTGTCGGCGCTCAGGAAAGTCGATACCGTACCCGGGGTCAAAGAGACGGTGTTGGCGAGCAGGCTGATCGCCACCTCGCTGCGCAGCGTCAGCGGCATCACCACGAAGGCCGGTTGCAGGCGCTCCTGCCGTGCCAGGATCAGGCGCGCCACGGTGATGTTGGCGACCAGGATGTCGTACAGCACCACGGCGGTGAAGCGCAGCAACAGCAATGGCCGCCGCACCCGCACCTGCTCCGGCCAGAAGCGCGCGGTATACAGCGGAACCGCCCAGCCGAGCAGGGCCCCCAGCAGCAGGTGGCCGACGCTCAGCTGGTTGACCAGCAGCAGCCAGATCGCCAGCAGGATGGCCGAGAGCAGCGGATGCGGCAGCAGGCGCTTCATCGTGGCAACGCCCCGCTGCCGGCCTGCAGTACCGCATCCAGATAATCGTCGGGCTGTAGTAGTTGTATCGCCGCCGCCTGGCTGAACTCGTAAAGCGGCCCGGCGTATACCACCATGGCGATGCCGGTCAGGAGCAGCGCCAGCGGGGCGCCCAGATCACCCAGGCGTGGCGCTGCGGCGGCGCTGGCCGCGGGATCGACCTTGAAGAACAATATGCTGCCGGAGCGCGCCAGCGCCATGATACCCAGCAGGCTGGTGACCAGCAGCACAACGAACACCCAGGGCATCCAGGGGCTGCCGAGGCTCGACTGCAGGATCAGCAATTTGCCGATGAAGCCGGACATCGGCGGTATCCCGCTCACCGCCAATGCGATCAGCAGGAACATCCCCCCCAGCAGCTGCCCCTGGGGTACACCGGGGCCGGCGACCAGGCTGTCGTGCAACGCGCCGCGGGCCTTGCCCAGGACGTCGGCGAGCAGGAACAGCGCCGCGGCGGCGAAAGTGGTGTGCACCAGGTAGTAGAGCCCGGCGGCGACTGCCGCCGTGCCGCCCAGCCCGAACGCGGTGAGCAGGGTGCCGGCGGAGACCACCACCAGATAGGCGGCCTGCTGCGCGAGGCGCCGGCTGGCGAGCACGCCGATGGTGCCGGCCACGACGGTGAGTAGCGCCAGCGGCAGCAGCCAGGGGTCGAGCAGACCGGCGGCCGGACCGCTGTCAGGCCCGAACATCAGGCTGTAGACACGCAGGATGGCGTAGGCGCCGACCTTGGTCATGATCGCGAACATGGCCGCGACCGGCGCGCTGGTGTGGCCGTACGCGCCGGGCAGCCACAGGTGCAGCGGAGCGAGCGCCGCTTTGAGCGCGAACACCGTGAACAGCAGCAGCGCCGCAGCCTGGACAATGCCCAGGTCCCCGGGCGCCAACTCGGCTAGCCGCGCTGCCATATCAGCCATGTTGAGGGTGCCCAGGATCCCGTACAGCGTGCCGACTGCGAACAGGAACAGGGTGGAGCCGATCAGGTTTAGTACCACGTAGTGCAAACCGGCGCGTGTGCGCTCCGGGCCACCGCCGTGCAGCACCAGGCCATAGGAGGCGATCAGCAGGACCTCGAAGAACACGAACAGGTTGAAGAGGTCGCCGGTCAGAAAGGCGCCGTTCAGGCCGAACAGCTGCAGCTGCAGCAAACCGTGGAAGTAGCGCCCGCCGCGATCGGCGCCGCGCACTGCGTAAAGCACCACGCATGCCGCCAGCACCGCAGTGATCAGCACCATCATCGCCGCCAGCCGGTCGGCTGCCAGCACAATGCCGAACGGGGCCGGCCAGTTGCCAAGCCGATAGACCTGCACCTGGCCGCCGCTGACCTGCAGCAGCAGGGCCAGGGAGACGCCGACCAGGGCCAGGGCGGCGGCAGCGCTCAAGGCCCGGCGCACCGGCGTGGTCAAGCTGCGCGGCATGATCAGCGCGACACCTGCCAGCAGCGGCAGCAGCAGCGGAACTATCACCAGGTGGTTCATCGCGGCGGCTCTCCGCCGTCGACATGGTCGTTACCCAGTTCGGCGCGGGCGCGTAGCGCCAGGATCACCACGAAGGCGGTCATGCCGAAGCTGATTACGATCGCGGTCAGCACCAGTGCCTGCGGCAGCGGGTCGGCATAATCGGCGCGTGCTCCCTGGATGATCGGCGGCGCGCC
Source organism: Chromatiaceae bacterium (assembly GCA_022340805.1). GTDB lineage: Bacteria > Pseudomonadota > Gammaproteobacteria > Chromatiales > Chromatiaceae > Thiosocius. Next base: position 3,224 of record JAJDNF010000051.1, on the reverse strand, counting down.
GATCGTCAGCCGGCCCATGACGAACAGGAACAGGTTGACCGCGTAAGACAGCAGCGTGAGACCGAGCACCACCGGAAAGGTGCGGCCGCGCAGGCTGAGGTAGACGCCGCAGGCAGTCAGCACACCGATGGCGATCGAGAACAGGGCTTCCATCAGTCATCGTCCTCCGGGGCGTCTGTCACCCGCCGCGGCCGGTTGATATCGTGCAACCGGCCGAGCCCGAGCAGGATCGCCAGCGTGACGCCCACCACCACCAGGTACACGCCGAGGTCGAACAGCATCGCCGAGGCCAGCTCGAATTCGCCCACCAGCGGCCAGTGCACGTGGCTGAAGGTCGAGGTCAGGAACGGGTAGCCGAACACCCAACTGGCCAGCCCGGTGGCGGTGGCGATCAGCAGGCCGATGCCGATCAGAGGGTGGAGCTTGGGGCTCATGCGCAAACGCGTCCAGGCGATGCCGTTGGCCAGGTACTGGGTGATCAGCGCCACGGCGGTGATCAGGCCGGCAATGAAGCCGCCGCCGGGCAGGTTGTGGCCGCGCAGCAGCACGAAGATGGCCACCAGCAGTGCCAGCGGCAACAGAAGTCGCGAGAAGGCCGCCATTATCACCGGGTGCAGGTCCCAGCTCCAGCGGCGACCACTGGCGTCGGCGTCGGGCGCGGTGAGGCGCAGACCCTCCAGCAGGACATAGATACCGATGATGGCGATCGCCAGTACCGTGATCTCGCCCAGGGTGTCGAAGCCGCGGAAGTCCACCAGGATGACGTTCACCACGTTGGTGCCGCCGCCGCCAGATACGCTGTTGGTCAGGAAGTAGCCGGCGATGGTTTCGTAGGGCCGGGTCAGCACCGCCCAGGTCAGTGCCGACGCGCCCAGGCCGGCGACGGCGGCCAGGAGCAGGTCGCGCGTGCGCCGCGCAGGGCTCGACTCCACCGGGGTATTCGGCGGCAGGAAGTACAGCGCCAGCAACAGCAGCACGATGGTCACTACCTCCACCGACAGCTGGGTCAGCGCCAGGTCGGGCGCGGAGAACTTGACGAAGGCGAGTGCGACGATCAGCCCGACCACGCTCAGCAGCAGCAGGGCCAGCAGCCGCTGGCGGTGCAGCAGCACGGTGCCGAGCGCCGAGGCCAGCAGTGCAGCGCCGGCCGTCAGGTTGACCGGGTCGAGCGGGGTCAGCGGCAGCTCGCCAGAGAGCGGTCCGAGGCCCCAGGTTCCGACCACGGCAACGGCGCAGGCGGCGACAATCAGTACCGCCACCATGCGCTGCAGCGCGGGGGGGTGCAGTACGGCATCGAGACGCGCGGCGGCGCGAAACAGTCGGCGCTCCAGCCACTGGTACAGGGTGCGGGCGTCGATCCGGCCGACCGTGCGTTCGTGCCACGCGAACAGCGGCCGGCGCAGCGTGTAGATCGTGATGCCGCCGATCAGCGCCACCACGCTCATGGCCATGGCCGGGGTGAAGCCGTGCCAGATGGCGAGACTGTAGTCCGGCAGGTCGCCCTGAAGGGTGGCCGCAGCGGCGGCCGCCAGCAGCGGCCCGAAGGTCCAGGCAGGCAGCATGCCGACCGCAACGCAGATCACGACCAGGATCTCGACTGGAACCTTCATCCAGCGTGGCGGTTCGTGTGGCGTGCGTGGCAGACCGACGGGTTCGCCATTGAAGAACACGTCGTGGATGAAGCGCAGCGAATAGGCGACGCCGAATGCCCCGGCCAGGGTCGCCATGATCGGCAGCCACGGGATGGTGCCCTCGCTCGTCAGGTACACCGTCTTGGCGAAGAACATCTCCTTGGACAGGAAGCCGTTGAGCAGCGGCACCCCGGCCATCGCCGCCGCCGCCACCATGGCCAATACCGCGGTGTAGGGCATGTATTTCCACAGCCCGTTGAGCTTGCGCATGTCGCGGGTGCCGGCCTCGTGGTCAATGATCCCGGCCGCCATGAACAACGAGGCCTTGAACGTGGCGTGGTTCATGATATGGAACACGGCCGCGACCGCGGCCAGCGGCGTGCCGATGCCGAACAACAGCGTGATCAGGCCGAGGTGGCTGATGGTCGAATACGCCAACAGACCCTTGAGATCATGCTTGAACAGCGCGGTATAGGCGCCGAGCAGCAGCGTGAACAGGCCCGCGCCGCCCACCAGCCAAGACCACTCAGCAGAGTACGACAGGGCCGGGAACAGACGTGCCAGCAGGAACACGCCGGCCTTTACCATGGTTGCCGAGTGCAGGTAGGCGCTGACCGGGGTCGGCGCGGTCATCGCGTGCGGCAGCCAGAAGTGGAACGGGAATTGCGCCGACTTGGTGAATACCCCGAGCAGGATCAGCACCAGCGTCGGCAGGTACCAGGGATGTGCGTGGATCACGTCGCCGGAGCGCAGGATGACCGACAGGTCGTAACTGCCGACGATCTCGCCGAGCAGCAGGAAGCCGGCCAACATGGCCAGGCCGCCGGCAGCGGTTATGGTCAACGCCATGCGCGCACCCCGGCGCGCGTCCTCTTGGTGTCGCCAGTAGCTGATCAGCAGGAAAGAACTGACGCTGGTCAGTTCCCAGAAGATCAAAAGTTGGATCAGGTTTTCCGACAGCACCACCCCGAGCATCGAGCCCTGGAACAACAGCAGATAGGCGTAGAAACGCCCCATGGGGTCGTTCTCAGACAGGTAGTAGCGGGCGTACAGGATGACCAGCAGGCCGATCACCAGGATCATCAGCGCGAACAGCAGGGCCAGACCGTCGAGGCGGAAGGCGACTGCGAGGCCTGCGGCTGCGAGCCACTCGTGGCGCCAGATCAGGGTCGCGCCCTGAACCACCTCGCTGACCGAGGGTAGCAGCAGCATCAGTGCGCTTGAGCTCACCGCGGCGGCGGCATAGGCGGACCACAGGCGGCCACGACCGCCGGCCCAGGCCGCCAGCGCAGATCCCAGGAAGGGCACGAGCACCAGCAGCGCCAGGTTCACTCGGCAAGACCCCGGGAAGGCACGGGCATGCAGGCCGGTAGGCCCTTGATGACAAGGGGCGCCGCGGTATGGCTAGTCATGACGGAGCTGCGCATCGTTCGTCCTGCGGCCGCCGTCACGGCTGGCCTTCTCTTGGGTTCCCTGAATGAGGCGTCGGTAGTTTAACCGGGCAAGCGCGAATGCGCCCCCTCCGCTTGCAGGATTTGCGGCCGGCGCTGGATAAAGGTGAGCTGAGTGGACCCGGCTATCGGACGCCGGCGC
>JAJDNF010000042.1 GCA_022340805.1 Chromatiaceae bacterium | reverse complement strand
CTGCAACTGGTGTGCCCGCCTGAAGTCCTCCAGGATGCGGTTTGCCAGTACCCGAGCATCATCTGCTTCGGCCAGGTCGGGCATGATGACCAGGAACTCGTCACCGCCCAGGCGGCCCACCGTATCTCCGTCGCGCAGATTCTCGGCCAGGCGTGCGGCGCAACCACACAGCATCAGGTCGCCGGTCTTGTGGCCGAAGCTGTCGTTGACCCGTTTGAACTGATCGAGATCGAGATACATGATCGCGACGTGCCGATTGGAGCGTCGCGCACGCGCGATGTCGTGCATCATGCGGTCCTCGAGCAGCACCCTGTTGGGCAGCCCGGTGAGCGCATCATGCGCCGCCTGGTGGATCAGGTTGCTCTCGTACTCCTCCTGCTTCTGCTGCAGATAACGGAATAGCACCCAGCCCAGCACCATAGCCAGCGCATACTGCAGTCCCGGCATCGCCATTCCCTTCAAGTAGGCACCACCAGCACCTGGCGCTCATAGTGGGCCCACACGGTCAGCGGGAACCTGTCCAGGCGCGCCACACGGGTCAGCGGCCCGTCGTCGCGGGCACCGACGCGATCCCCGCCAGCGGCCGCGCCTAGCAGGGTCCGCTACAACTCGATCACCTCGTGCAGCTCAGGCATCCTGACGTCGACGTCACCCAGCGCCGCGGCAAAGGCCGCCATCGCCTCCTCATCGCCATGCACCAGTATCGTGCGATCCGGCCTGCCGGCCGACCGCCACCAGGCGAGCAGTTCTTCGCGATCGGCATGCGCCGAAAAGCCGCCGATGGTATAGATCCGCGCACGCACGGGTATCTCCTCGCGGAAGATCTTCACGACCGGGGCTCCGTCGATGATCCGTCTTGCCAGGGTACCGCGTGCGGCGAACCCGACGAACACGATGCTGCAGTCGCTGCGCCACAGGTTGTGCTTCAGGTGATGCACCACCCGCCCACCGGTACACATGCCGGACCCGGCGAGGATCACCGCGCCCCCGCTGATCCGGTTGAGCGCCATGGAGGCCGCTGTCTCGCGGGTGAAATGGACCCCCGGCAACGCGAACGGGTCCCCGCCATTGGCGAACAGTTCCTTCACCTCAGGCTCGTAGCAATCCGGGTGACGACGGAATATCTCGGTCGCCGAGATCGCCATCGGCGAGTCCAGAAACACCTGCATCGAGGCCGGTAGTTCACCCTGCTCGACCCCCTCGCGCAGGCAGAACAGCAGTTCCTGGGCGCGTTCGAGGGCAAACGTCGGGATGATCACGTTGCCGCCGCGCTTGAAGGTGTCACGGATCGCGCCGTACAACTCGACGATCGACGGCGCCAGCGGCTTGTGCGCACGGTCGCCGTAGGTCGTCTCCATGACCACAACGTCTGCACCGGGCCGGCGCGCCGGGTCACGCAACAATGGCCGGCCGTTGGCACCCAGGTCACCGGAAAACAGCAGGCTGCGACGCCGGCCCTTCTCTTCCAGTTCGAGGAACACGCTGGCCGACCCGAGGATGTGACCCGCGTCGATGAACGTTGCCCGAACCCCATCGGTGACCTCGATCGCCTGGTCGTAGTGTGCGATTCGGCCGAAGCTGTCCATGCTGCTCAGTGCATCGAGGACGGTGTAAAGCGGCTGTATCGGGTTCGCCCGGTCATGATGCCTGCGCGCCTTCTTGTTGCGCCACTCGGCCTCCTCTTCCTGCAGGTCGGCGGCGTCCAGCAGCACCAGGCGGGCCAGCTCGCGGCTTGCCGCGGTCGCGATGATCTCGCCGCGGAAGCCGCGCGCAACCAACAGCGGGATGCGCCCACAATGATCCAGATGGGCATGGGTGAGCAGCAGGAAATCGATCTCGGAGGGATCGAAACCGAACGACTCGCGGTTTTCCTCCTCGATCTCGCGTCCACCCTGGTAGAGCCCGCAGTCGATCAGGATCTTCGATCCGGCACACTCCACCAGGTGACAGGAACCGGTTACACCGCCGGCCGCACCGTGAAACGACAGTCGCATACTCATACCCCCTTGTCGCAGTCGACCCGCAGGCGCATCCCGTGCATGCCATGATGATTGCGAAAGTCCGGGGCCCCGTCAGCCTGCCGATAGCTCGCCCTGGCCGTGACGTCGCGCGGGCGCTCTGCGGCCTCCGGGTCGTGTTCGGGAATCGCCGCACACTGCCAGGGCAGCGGTTCCTGGCGTTCGCCGGGAGGTGATTTTTGCTTTGCACCGGACGAGACCAAGACCCTGCCCTGATCGTTCATCAGATGGAACCGAGTCTAGCCCGTTTACCCCTGCTGGACACGCTCACCCACCGGCGACCGACACAGCCAACTCAATCGCCCAACAATTCATAGGCGACGCCGCGTTGTTCCAAACCGGCGATCAGCGCCGCCAGCGGCGCCTGCAGATCAGTGTAGCCACGAAAACCGATCTCGATCTGAAACTCCGCGCCGAGGCGCGGCAGACTGAACAGCTTGGCATCTGGATAGCGCTCGGTCAGCTGCTGCATCAGGTCCATCAGGCTGCTCTCGGTCACACCGAGCACGCGCACCGCGCACTGCTGCTCGGCAAGACCACCCTGGGCATAGTAGGTATCCAGCACCCAGGCGGCCATCGGATGCGCCATGTCCGGGAAACCCGGCATGAAATAGTGATGCCTGATGCTGAAGCCGGGGATGCGGTTGTAGGGATTCGGGATCAGCTCGCTGCCCTCCGGCAGCTCGGCCATCCTTATCCGGTTGGGATAGGCCTCCGCTCCAAAGCGGCCTTCGATCTCGGCCACCGCGCCGGGATGCAGCACCAGCGCCACTCCGGCCGCACGAGCCGCGCAGGCGCGCGTGTAATCGTCCGGTGTCGCGCCGATCCCGCCGCAGCAGAATACCGGGATACCCTCGGCCATGGTGCGGCCGAATTCGTCGACCAGATAATCCGGCTCGTCAGGCAGGATGCGCAGCCAGGCCACCTTGTAGCCGCGCTCGCGCAACAGGCCGCCGAGTCCTTCGAAATGGCGATCCTTGCGCCGACCGTTGAGGATCTCGTCGCCGATCACGATGATGCCGAAGGCATCCTGGATCCGTTTTGCCTGCATCAGATTGCGTTGCGCAGGCCCAGCGACTCGGGGTACGGATCCAGGTACCACTGCCGGTCGATGTAGTTGTCCGGGTGGCGGCGGAAATAATGGCGCAACAGTTTCATCGGCAGCACCAGCGGAACCTCTTCACGGCGGTAGGCCTCGATGCTGTCGGCAAGCTCCTGTTTGTCGCCACCGTCGATGTGCTCCCTCAAGTAGCCCTGGATATGCTGCAGCGCATTGACATGGCGTTTGCGCCCGACGCGGCGCTTCAGCGCGGCCATGAACTCGGCCTCATAGGCGTCCGCCACCTGGTCGAGGTCCGCGCCCTTGAGATGCGACAGCAGCCTTCCGAGGCGCTGGTAGGCGGCCTGCGAATGTGCCATCAGCATATATTTGTGACGGGCATGGAAATCGATCAGCGTCTTCGCACTGAGACCGCTGGCGCGCAGCGTCTGCCAGCGGCGGTACGCAAACACCCGGTTGACGAAATTCTCGCGCAGTACCGGGTCGTTGAGGCGGCCCTCCTCCTCACACGGCAGGTTGGGCAGGCTGTCCATCAGCACACGTGCATAGGCACCGACACCCCTCTTCTCGGCCTGGCCGCCGGCAGTGTACAGCTTGACCCGCTCCATGCCACAGCTCGGCGACTTGCTCATGAATACATAACCGCTGATACCGGCCAACTGGCTGGCCGTGTTGAGCGCGAAGCTCTCCAGCGCCTCGGTGACGTCGACCGTGGGATCCTCGACACCAAGCACGCGCGTGCCACCCGCAGCGGCGACCAGCCGCACCGGCGGGCGCGGCGTGCCCAGCCCGATCGCCATCTCCGGACAGATCGGCTGATACTCGACGTACTTGCCCAGCCGCTCGACGACCCAGCGGTCACGCTTGGCGGTGCCGTCATAGCGGACCTTCTGCCCGAGCAGGCAACTGCTGATTCCGATCAGTGGTCGTTCGGCGTAGTGCATATCACCCTCATCGATGCGTCGGCCACATCGGCGCGGCTCGCCGTGCAGACATGGATGCAGGCCTGACGGCGACATCCCTGCAGCCTACGCCCATCCCCGCAGGTGCGTCGATGCCAGTGCAATCCATTCGCGCCGATCCTCAGAACGCCGCCGCCTCGGCCTCGAGATAGGCGCCGCTGATGTGCGGCCCGAGCTCGATGTCGAAACCCGCCCACTGCTGCCAGGGCTGCAGTTTCGGCAGCAACAGCGGCCGGATCTCGAAATCGGCCAGACCGTCCTCGACACCCTGCCGCGCCGTCGAATACAAGGTATCCAGGTAGTCATGGTAGCGCTGCGCCACCTCGCTGCCACCGCTTGACCCATGCCCAGGCACAAACACGGTTGCGCCTGTTGCCAGCGCATTGTCCAGCGCCTGGATGTTGCCGGCGAAGCTACCGCCCTCCAGGCGCAGGATGCGCCCATGGCCTGCGTTGTCGCCAAGGAACATTACGCCTTTCTCTTTGACGTGCAGCATGATATCGGTGTCGGTATGTGCCTTGTCGTTGTTCATCACCCGATACGTGAGCCCGCCGATCGAGAGCTCGTCACCGTCTTTCACCGGATGATCGGGTTTGACCACCTCGGTCCCGGCGGTCGCGTTCTCGGTCAGGCGCAGCATCAGCTGCACCCACTCGGTGCCGGCGCCGGCCAGTACCTTCGGCCCGACCCGCTCATGTCCATAGATCGGCACATCCGGGTACCTGGCCCGGATCGCCTGGTTGCCCAGCCAGTGGTCACCGTGGATATGCGAATTGAACACCGCCAGGATCGGTTTGTCGGTGATCTTCTCGATGCGCGCCAACAGCATCTCACCGACCTGGACGCTGCTGCCTGGATCGACCACCACCACGCCCTCGTCAGTAACGACGAACGCCGGGTTGTTCATGAAACCCTGATTGGACGGCGACGGCAGCTCGGTGGGCCCGTGGATTACATAGACGCCCGGCGCGACCTGTTCCGGTGCCCACTCGCCACGGATCGGCAGCGCCTTCTGCAGCGCATAGGCCGCACCGGTGAGCAGCAACAGGCCCAACAGCCAGGATCTCTTGTTCATCTGCAATCCCCGCTCAGGACTTGCGCCGCGCACCCACACGCAGGCGCAGCGCATTCAGTTTGATAAAGCCTTCCGCATCCTTCTGGTTGTAGGCCCCAGCGTCATCCTCGAACGTCGCGATAGACTCGTCAAACAGGCTGTGGCTGGGTGATTTGCGCCCGGCGACGATCACGTTGCCCTTGTACAGCTTCATGCGCACCGTGCCGTTGACCACCTGCTGGGTCTGATCGATCAGCGCCTGCAGCGCCTCGCGCTCCGGGCTCCACCAGTAACCGTTGTAGATCATGCTGGCGTACTTGGGCATCAACTCGTCTTTCAGATGTGCCGCCTCGCGGTCCAGGGTCAGCGACTCGATCGCGCGGTGTGCCTTCAGCATGATGGTGCCGGCCGGCGTCTCGTAGCAGCCGCGTGACTTCATGCCGACATAGCGATTCTCGACGATGTCGTCGCGCCCGATGCCGTTCGCACCGCCGACCTTGTTCAGGTATTCCATGACCGTCGCCGGGCTCATCGCCTCGCCGTTGAGCGCGACGATGTCCCCCTGCTCGTAGCTCAGCTCGACGTATGCAGGCTCATCCGGGGCCTTCTCGGGCGACACGCTCCAGCGCCACATCTCCTCCTCCGGCTCGGCCCACGGGTCTTCGAGGACGCCGCCCTCGTAGGAGATGTGCAGCAGATTCGCATCCATCGAGTATGGCGACTTCTTGCCCTTCTTCGCGAAATCGACCGCGATGCCGTGCTGCTCGGCATATTTCATCAGCTTCTCGCGCGACAGCAGGTCCCACTCGCGCCATGGCGCGATCACCTTGACATCAGGCTTCAGCGCATAGGCGCCGAGTTCGAAGCGCACCTGGTCGTTGCCCTTGCCGGTCGCACCGTGAGAGATCGCATCGGCGCCGGTCTCGTTGCAGATCTCGACCAGGCGCTTGGCGATCAGCGGACGTGCGATCGAGGTGCCGAGCAGGTACTCGCCCTCGTAGATCGCGTTAGCGCGGAACATCGGAAATACGAAATCACGCGCGAACTCCTCGCGCAGATCTTCGATGTAGATCTCCTTGATCCCGGCGGCCTGCGCCTTGGCGCGTGCCGGCTCGACCTCTTCACCCTGGCCGATGTCGGCAGTGAAGGTCACGACCTCGCAGTCGTAAACGTCCTTGAGCCATTTCAGAATGATCGAGGTATCCAGCCCGCCGGAATAGGCCAGAACGACTTTCTTGATGCCCGAATGAGCCATGATGCGCCTCTTGATGGATCCGATTGGGAAAAGCGTTGCGAAAGGGGCGCAGTATACCGCAGGCCATATCGGGTGGCGCGTGGGGTGCGATGGCGGGCAGGGCGCGATAGTGCACTGTATCGCCGCGCCCGACCGCACAGGCCGAAGGCGAACCGCGCACCCCGCCGCGGATGGGGTGCCACGTTGCCCCACCACACCGGCCGCAATGCCGACGCGAAGACGAGACCACGATTTCGTGACACCGGGTCGCCTGGCGTCGTGCCAACTGCGATACTGATGTCTACGCCGCAAACACCATGCCATCATGCCCACGATCAAAAATCTCCGTCGCATCCTGATCACCGTTTTGCTCATCGCCCTGCTGGGGGCTTGGGCCTGGTGGGCGGGTCGCAGCAAACCGGTCGCGGTGGTCGTAACCGCGGTCGAGAGGGGCACGGTCGAGAAGACGGTCGCCAACACCCGGGCCGGCACAGTCGAGGCCTGCCGGCGCGCCAAGCTGTCACCCAGCGCCGGCGGCCAGATCGCGCGCCTGCCGGTCAAGAAGGGCGACGTCGTCAAGCAGGGCCAGCTGCTGCTCGAGCTTTGGAACAAGGACCTGACCGCGCAGCTCGCACTGAGCAAACAGGAGGCGACCAGCGCGGCCGCCACGGCCCGCGCACGCTGTATCGAGGCCGAGCAGGCACGCCGCGAGGCCGACCGTCAGCAGAAGCTGCTGGCGCGCAAACTGGTATCAGAGGAGCAGGTCGACCAGGCCGTCTCGACTGCGGACGCCAGCAACGCGGCCTGCGAGGCGGCCAACGCAACCGCCGGAGTCAGCGATGCGCGCGTCGGGGTGAACGAGGCGACGTTGGAAAAGACCCGGCTGGTGGCGCCGTTCGACGGCGTCGTGGCCGAAATCAACGGCGAGCTCAACGAGTACGTCACGCCATCGCCGATCGGCATTCCGACCCCGCCGGCGATTGACCTGATCGACAACCACTGTTTCTACCTGACCGCCCCGATCGACGAGGTCGACGTGGCTGCGGTACTGGTCGGCCAGCAAGCCAGGGTGACCCTCGATGCGTTCGGTGAGCAGCGCTTCGAGGGCAAGGTGCGACGCATCGCCGACTATGTGCTAGACGTCGAAAAGCAGGCTCGCACGGTCGACGTCGAGGTCGAGTTCAGCAACCCGGCCGACATCGAAAATCTGCTCGCCGGCTACTCGGCAGATGTCGAGATCATCCTGGACGTGCGCAAGGACACATTGCGCATACCGACCGAGGCCGTGGTCGACGGAAACCTTGTCTATGTCTTCCTGCCTGGCGAAAAAGTGATCGAACGGCGTGAGGTGAAGACCGGCACCGCGAACTGGGATCACACCGAGATCCTGGCGGGGCTGAACGAGGGCGAGCTGGTCGTGACCTCGGTCGATCGCGAGGGCCTGGCCGACGGCGTCGCCGCGCGGCGGGAACCGGATCAGCGGCAATGATCGAGCTGGCCGGCATCGAGCGCGACTTCACGGTTGGCGACGAGGTCGTGCGCGCACTGGACCAGGTCAGCCTGACACTGCCCGACGGCGACTACGTCTCGGTGATGGGCCCTTCCGGTTCGGGCAAATCGACCCTGCTCAACGTGCTCGGCCTGCTCGACCGGCCGAACGACGGCAGCTACCGTCTGCACGGCGAGGAGACCACCCGCCTGCCGGAGGAGGCACGCGCAGCGCTGCGCCGCGACCACATCGGCTTCGTGTTCCAGGCCTTCCACCTGGTGCCGCGCCTCAGCGCCGCCGACAACATCGGCCTGCCGCTGGTGCTCGCCGGGGTCGAGCCGCACGCACGTGACGCGCGCATCCACGAGGTGCTCGAGTCGCTCGATCTGCTCGACCGCGCCCATCACCGGCCCGACCAGCTTTCCGGCGGTCAGCGGCAGCGGGTCGCGATCGGCCGCGCGGTCGTGATGCGCCCCGGCCTGTTGCTGGCCGATGAACCGACCGGCAACCTCGACCAGCATGCCGGCAGCGAAGTGGTCGCGTTGTTGGAGCAGTTGAACGCCAGCGGGATCACACTGGTCGTCGTCACCCACGACCCGACCATCGGTCAGCGTGCGCGGCGACGCATCCGCATGGTGGACGGGCAGATCGCCAACGACAGCGGCGCCGATGCGCACGCCTGACCTGCTGCGCTTCGCATCGTCCTCGCTCGCCGGGGCGCGCACCCGTACCCTGCTGATGCTGCTCGCGATGAGCATCGGCGTCGCCTCGGTGGTGGTGCTGACTGCCCTCGGCGAGGGCGCACGGCGCTATGTGACCGGCCAGTTCGCGCAGCTCGGCACACACCTGCTGATCATGCTGCCCGGCCGCTCGGAGACCACCGGCGGCGCACCGCCGCTGTTCGGTCAGACACCGCGCGACCTGACCCTGGATGACGCGATGGCACTGCTGCGCGCGCGCAGCATCCTGCGGGTCGCGCCGCTGACGGTCGGCAACGCGCCGGTCTCGCGCGGCAGTCGCGACCGCGAGGTCACCGTCATCGGTGCAACCTACGATTTCTTTCCAATCCGTCACCTGTCGGTCGGCAGCGGCCAGCCGCTGCCACTTATCGACCCGCAACGTTCCGTCAACGTGGCCGTGCTGGGTTCGGGCCTGCGCCGCGAGCTGTTTGGCAGTGCTTCGGCGCTCGGCCAATGGATCCGTATCAACGATCGACGCTTTCGGGTGATCGGCATCCTCAGCCAGGGTGGCGAGTCGCTCGGCCAGAATCTCGACGACATGGTGGTGGTTCCGGTGGCCGCCGCGCAGAGCCTGTTCAATGCACCCTCGCTGTTCCGCGTGCTGATCCAGGCGCGCAGCGGGCAGGACATCGAACGTGCCAAGACGGCCGCACGCGACATCATCCGCGAACGCCATGACGGCGAAGACGACGTGACGCTGATCACCCAGGATGCGCTACTCGGCACCTTCGACAAGATCCTGCGCGCACTGACCTACACGGTTGGCGGCATTGCCGGCATCAGCCTCGCGGTAGCGGGCATCCTCATCATGAACGTGATGCTGGTGGCCGTGTCGCAGCGGGTCGCCGAGATTGGCCTGCTGAAGGCCCTCGGGGCCTCCGAGCGCCAGGTGCTTCGGCTGTTCCTGGTGGAGGCAGTCATGCTCGCCAGCGCCGGCGCGGCGTTGGGCGTCGTGATCGGCATTGGCGGGATCCTGTTGCTCGCTCAGCTGTTCCCGGCGTTTCCGATCGCGGCCCCGCTGTGGGCGCCGCTGGCGGCGGTCGCTGTCGCGGTCGGCACCGGCCTGGTGTTCGGCGTGATGCCGGCCAGGCGTGCGGCGCGCTTCGATCCGGTGCGCGCGTTGACCGGACGCTAGCCTGCATCGGTGGGCCAACCCACGTAGGGTGCATTGGGCGCAGGCCTTAATGCACCGGACCACGGCGGAAACGGTGCAATTCGGGTGGCTCATTGCACCCTACCGTGAGCCCGTACCGGGGCCTGCTTCGAAGGGCGGCCATACAACCCACGTAGGGTGCATCAGGCGCAGGCCGCAATGCACCGGACCACGGCGGAAACGGTGCAATTCGGGTGGGTCATTGCACCCTGCCCTGAACTCTTGTCGAGACCTGCTTCGATCGGCGGCCATACAACCCACGTAGGGTGCACTCGGCGCAGGCCGCAATGCACCGGACAATGACGAATGCGGCGCAGTACACTGGCGGCAACATGCGACTGAACGACCTGATCCATCTGACCGGCAGCGCGATCCTGGCCCAGCGCACGCGCAGCCTGCTGACCGGGCTGGGCATCGCGGTCGGTATCGCCGCCGTCGTCCTGCTGACCGCGATCGGCGAAGGCGTGCAGCGTTTCGTGGTTCAGGAGTTCACCCAGTTCGGTACCAACCTGATCGCGATCTCGCCTGGCAAGACACAGACCTTCGGCGTGTCGGGCGCGGTGATCAGCAACGTCCGCCCGCTCAGCCTGGACGATGCGGCGGCACTGGTGCAGCTGCCGCAGGTACGCGAGGTGGTGCCATTCGTGCAGGGTAATGCCGAGGTCGAGGCGGCCGGGCTGACCCGGCGCACCACGGTGTTCGGCACCGGCGCCGCAGTGCCCGAGGTGTGGCAGATCAGACCTGCACTGGGCCGCTTCCTGCCCGACGACGAACCGCGCCGCGCACGCGCATTCGCGGTGCTGGGCAGCAAGTTGTACCGCGAACTGTTCGGCACGCGTTCGCCACTCGGCGAACGCATCCGCATCGGCGGCGAGACCTTCCGCGTCATCGGCACAATGCAGCCGAAAGGCCAGATGCTCGGCTTCGATCTCGACGACACCGTGTACATTCCGATTGCGCGCGCAATGGCAATGTTCGATCGCGAGAGCCTGATGGAGGTCGACGTGCTTTACCACGCCGGCGCGGAGGCGGCCGACCTGGCCAAACACATAAAGGCCCGACTGATCGCAAGACATGGCAGCGAGGACTTCACCATCGTCACCCAGGACCAGATGCTCGACGTACTGGGTTCGGTGCTCGAGGTTCTGACCCTGGCAGTCGGCGCGCTCGGCGCAATCTCGCTGCTGGTTGGCGGCATCGGCATCTTGACCATCATGACCATCTCGGTGAACGAGCGCACGGCCGAGGTTGGGCTGCTGCGTGCACTCGGCGCGCGCCGGCGCCAGGTGGTGGGTTTGTTCCTCGGCGAGGCGATCGTGTTGGCCGGATCCGGCGGCGTCGTCGGTCTGATCCTCGGCGCCGGCGGGACCTGGCTGATCACTGCGCTGATCCCCGGCCTGCCGACCCAGCTGGCCTGGGGCTACGTGGGACTCGCACTGCTGATCGCCGTGGCGATCGGTCTGCTGGCGGGCGTTGCCCCGGCGCTGCGCGCGGCCAGCCTGGATCCGGTGACGGCGCTGCACGCGGAATAGCCCTGCCGGCCAGACAACATGCAGGCTAGCAGTCTGTCGGACTTAACTGCGCCCAATTGGTAAAATTGGTGAGCATGAAGAACTTCATTCAAGCCGATCCAAATCAACCGTTGTTATTGCCAATCGACCTGCGTGAGTGGGTTCCTGCCGACGACATGGTGCACTT
>JAJDNF010000040.1 GCA_022340805.1 Chromatiaceae bacterium | reverse complement strand
GCGCCCGCCCCTGCCTCCTTTCACGACCGAGACTGCGGTGCAAAAGGTCCGCATGGCGGAAAATGCCTGGAATTCGCGTGATCCGGAAAAAGTCGCACTCGCGTACACCGAGGACAGCCGGTGGCGCAACCGTGCGGAATTTCTGCGGGGGCGCGCCGAGATCGTCGCGTTTCTCAAACGCAAATGGGCGCGCGAGCTCGACTATCGCCTGATCAAGGAGCTCTGGGCCTTCCGCGAGGATCGCATAGCGGTCAGGTTCCAATATGAATGGCGTGATGATTCCGGCAACTGGTTTCGCGCGTATGGCAACGAAAACTGGGAGTTCGATCGGAACGGCCTGATGCGTCGGCGCGAAGCGAGTATCAATGACGTTGCCATCCAGGAGTCGGAGCGCAAGTTTCTCTGGGATCAGGGGCCGCGTCCCGAAGATTATCCCGGGCTCACGGAGCTGGGCCTCTAGGCCCTGCTTCATGGCCCGCAAGGTGGCCGATCGTGGCGACGTGATCGCGGCCCTTGCCAAGACCTTTTACGAACACGGTTATGCCGGTGCGAGTCTGTCTGAGATCACTGCAAGGACCGGGCTGGGCAGGGATAGCCTGTATCGCTTCTTCCCAGACGGCAGGGAAGGATGGCCAGGTCGCAGGACGACCCGCGGTTGTTCACTCGCGCCGTGAAACGGCTGCATCAGCGAACGAGACCCGCCGTTGGTAAGTGACGGCCTGCTGCTAAGGCCTGGCGAAAACCGGCGACGCCGGGGTGCAATGGACTCGGCTGCAATCTGCAGGCTAGGTGACGTGCAGCCTGTTCGCCGAAATTCGGTGCGTTATGGCGTAGTGTCCACTGCACGCCAAGCGGGTTGCAGCAGCGCCCGCCGAGTTCGTGCTCGGCGACAAGCGGCGGTAGGGTGGAATAGCGCAGCGTGCTGGACCGTATCCGCGGTTCTGGTGGTGCACTTCGGTTTGCGCCCAGCGCTAGTTCCGGTCGTCTGCATGTACATCGCTGTCTTGCTCACAGGTATCTGACATAGGGCAGGGCCTTAGCCTGTTGCCGTTTTTCTTATTGCACCTGCCGATGCACCACTCTGCTGCCAGGTCTGCAAACGCCTGGCAGGCCGGGCTCTTGTAAGCGCCCTTGCGGCAGATCAGTGTGATCGTATGGTGCGGCAGTTCAGGCAGCAGCATCAGCGGTTGGAGCCCGTATTGGGCACAGGCGATGCTGTCGGGAAGTATTGTGGCGAGCCGGCCGAGGCGGACCATCTCTATGATCACGCTCAGTGAGGTGGTCTCCATTGCGATACGTGGCGTGATGTTGTTTTCGACGCAATGCAGATCGAAGTGGCGACGCAGTGCAAAGTCGCCATTCAGCAGTACCAGCGCTTCAGTCTCCAGTACATGCGCGCCCAGCGGCGCCTGATGCCTGGCTAACGGATGGTCCTTGCCGACGGCGAGGTTTAGTGCCTCGATGAACAGTATGTGCGTGTCGATTTCGTTCGACCGCGCATCGCTCGACAGCGTGTTCGTGAACGCGATGCCGATGTCGATGCGGTCTTCGGCCACCCCAGCCTCGATGTCACCCTGGGGCATCTCCAGCGTGCTCAGCGTGATTCTCGGGTAACGGGTGTTGAAACTCTCCAGTAACGGGGTGGCCAGGTACTCGGTGATCGGCGTCATTCCCAGGCGCAGCGCACCGCGGCTCAGATCCTGCAGTTCATGAATGGCCCGCTTGCCCGCCTCCAACTCCCCCAGCGCGCGGCGAGCATGCAACAGGTACACCTCGCCCGCATCGGTTAGGCGTACGGATTTTCCGGAGCGGTCGAGCAATTGGACGTCGAGTGACTCCTCCAACTGCTTGATCTGCTGCGACAGCGTCGGCTGCGAGACATACAGTGACGCCGCAGCGCGGGTGAAGCTGCGGTGCTCTGCTACCGCGAGCAGGTAGCGGATCGAGCGCGGAAACATGATGTTTCGATCCATAGCCAACCCCTATAGGACCCATCGGAATATGATCTTGGAAAACTATACCCCCTTAGACCATATTTTTATCAAACCGCCGGCCTGTGATGGCGCCTCGAGCAAGGGTCCACGGCGCTGTGCAGTAGCCGCATTCGACGGATTCTTGTATGCAATGGCTGCGGACCCGGCGTAAGAATTAAATGCCATAAGCATATTCGCAGACAATGAAGCAGGGCCCGGTAGCAGGCGTTTGTAGGGGCGCGACAGGGCCGTGGATGTCCAGACCCGGTTGTCGGGAGATGCGGAACCGGCCGCGCTGCGGATCCGGGCGAGGCTTGTTTGCTGATCGCTCCAAGAGCGTCGTCACTGCGTTCCAAACCGTCGTCAACACTGTTTGGCGACACGATAGCTAATGCCAGACAGGAGATGCACATGCACATTGAACCAGGTGTTGTCGGCGGCGCGAAGTTGGCCCTCGGTTATGTTACGGCTGCAGGCGGGTTTCTGTATGCGGCCAAACTCGCGCTGCACGCGATGAAGGTCGATGGGAGCGCTGCGCTGGCCGTACGCAGTGTCTTGGCGACCGGGCTTGTTTTCAGTTTTTTCCAGATCTTGCCGCACTACCCCGTTGGTGTGTCTGAGGTGCATCTGATCCTCGGTTCGACACTCTTCCTGATCTTCGGCGCCGGTCCTGCCGCAATCGGTCTGGCGATGGGCCTGCTCCTGCAGGGCCTGTTTTTTGCGCCCGCGGACCTGCCTCAATACGGGATGAACGTGACCAGCCTGTTGGTGCCGCTACTGGCTATTAATGCGCTGGCGCGCCGCGTCGTGCCGGCGAATACCGCCTACCAGGACCTCAAGTACGGGCAGGTCCTGGCGCTGTCCACGGCCTTTCAAGGCGGCGTTGTGGCCTGGGTCGCATTCTGGGCGCTGTATGGCAGTGGCCTTGGTGCCGACAACCTCGCACAGGTGCTTATGTTCGGTGCCGCATACATGAGCGTGATCATCATCGAGCCGGTCCTCGACCTGGCGATTCTCGCCACCGTGAAAGCGCTGCACCGGCTGCAGGACAGCGGGATATTTCATTCGCGTCTGTACCGGGCGGTCGACTGACTGCGCGGTGGTTAAGCGGTCTCCGGCAACGCCGCCGGAGACCTCGGCGCGGGAGCGGTACCTCCGGGCGCGGGCCCAGAACTCGTATCAGGGCTTGTGTTCGGCACGCCCCGTTTCACTGTGCACAATTGACCATGAATGGACCAGACTGATGAACAAAATTGCGATGAGAGAAGCGATCCTCGAGGCCAAATCCGAAAAGGGCCTGACCTGGAAGAAGATCGCCAAGGCGGCCGACCTTTCACCCGAATATGCATGCTCTGCCTGCCTCGGTATGAACCACCTGGACAAGCGCCAGGCGGAAGCGGTGGTCGAGTTGCTCGGTCTGGGTGGCGAGGTGTCTGCCGCGCTGCAGGTGTTCCCGCACAAGACCTGGAATCAGGCGATTCCGACCGACCCGGTGATCTATCGCTGGTACGAGATCGTCGGTGTCTATGGTGAGACCATCAAGGAACTGATCCATGAGAAGTTCGGCGACGGCATCATGAGCGCGATCGATTTCACGATGGACATCGACAAGCAGGAAGACCCGAAAGGCGATCGCGTCGTGGTGACACTGAACGGCAAGTTCCTGCCTTACAAGTCCTGGTAGGGCAGCTGAGACCGGCAGCATGTCGGTGCTGCCGGTGCAGCGTCGATCACGCCCTGTCGAATCGGCCGGCCTCGGGCCGCCGCAGCGCTTCGCTGGCATGGCGGTCACATTGCCGGTATCCATCGGCGGCACGAGGTCGCCTGGATGTGCGGTGGTTTATGCAATTGCTGCACTGCACGGGGGTGCGGTCTGGCGAGGCTGGAGGTGAGGCATGGCTGCGCGTGACCCGCACCGGTTTGTCAACGAACTCGAAGATGCCGCTGTCGAGCGCCTCATCGCCCGGCTCGAAAGCCGGGCCGAGGACGCGGTCTTCACGAGATTGTTCGACAAGTATGCGGCGCGGCTGGGGCTGCCCGAGTTGGCCCGGATACTGGAGGTTGGCTGCGGCACTGGAGCGGTGCTGCGATTCCTCACCGGCCGTGATGACTTTTTTGGCAAGGTATACGGTGTTGACCAATGCCGGCCTTTCATCGACGCCGCCGCAAGATTTGCACAGGATGCGAATGTCGGCGATCGCGTCGATTTCAGGGTCGGTGATGCTCACAATCTCGACTTTCCGGACGGGATGTTCGACGCTGCCATAGCCCATACGCTGATCAGTCATGTCACAGAGCCAACAGCGGTACTGCGGGAAATGGCCCGGGTCGTCCGCCCTGGCGGCACCGTGGTGATCTTTGACGGTGATTACGCGTCGTTGACATATGCCTTCCCTGATCACGAGTTCGGCCACCAGATGGATGTCGCGCTGGCGACCGCCAGTTTCAACAATCCGCGCATCATGCGCGATTTGCCGCGATTGCTCCCGGATCTCGGTCTGGCGTTGACCGCGGCTTGGGGCGATGCGGTGGTCGAAATCGGTAATGGCAGTTATTTCAGGTCTTTCGCCGAGACATACCTGCCGTATGTGACGAAGGCGGGTCTGGTGGCCGACGACGCGGCGCAGAATTGGCTCAAGGCGCAGCGACAGGCGATGGAAGACGGAACATTTTTTGCTGCATGCACCTATTACACATACCTCGCGCGCCGCGTCTAGCGCATCATCTCCGGCGCCCGATTGGGCCGCGCGTGTCCGTGCCGAGCGGGCGGGACCGATCTGTTGGGCGGGTGCTCCGCTGTCATCTGCCGGGCTCGGCAGTCTGCGTAGACAAGGCCAGTGGCCGGACTGTTCTTGTCAGGCACGATATCTTTGCGGGCATGCGCAATGCATTCCCGAATCATGCCGGCGTATCCTCGCGGAGACATCCTGATGGCGTATGAAGAGATAGTCTGGCGCTGTGACGGCAACGATCTGTCCATTGGTCTGGATCGCGAGGGTGCAGGCCCCGCCGTGTTGATGCTGCCGGCGCTCAGCTCGATTTCGACAAGACAGGAACTGCGGCCACTGCAGGAGCGGCTGGCCGAATCTTTCGCCACCATCTCGATCGACTGGCCCGGATTCGGCGGGCTCGGAAAGCCGGTTGTGGATTGGCGGCCCGAGGTCTACCAGGCTTACCTGGTCTATCTGCTCACGCATGTGGTGCCCCGGCCGTTTGCGGTGATTGCGGCCGGGCATGCTGCTGGCTATGTGCTTCGTCATTTCGCAGCCCATGAACAGGCCGCGGAGCGATTGGTGCTGCTGTCACCGACCTGGCGTGGACCGCTGCCAACCATGTTCGGCGGTAAGCAGAAACCGTTCCCCGGGATCGCCAAGGCAGTCGACCTGCCCATATTGGGTCCGATGCTTTATCGCCTGAACGTGAACCGTGCCGTGGTGGGTATGATGGCGCGGGGGCATGTCTATGCGGATCCCGCCTGGCTTACTGATAGTCGTATGCAGGAAAAGCTCGCGGTAACGCGTGCACCTGGGGCGCGACATTCCTCGGTGCGTTTCGTTGCCGGCTGTCTCGACCCGTTCGGGAGTCGCGCCGAGCTGCTTGACGCTGCGCGAACTATCACCTCACCGACACTCAACCTCTTTTCCGAGAAGGCGCCGACCAAATCCCGGCTAGAGATGGAGGCGTTGGCTGAACTGTCGAGTCTGCAGACCGCACGATTGGCGCACGGCAAACTCTCATTCTACGAGGAGTTTCCCGCGGAAACGGCGGAAACGGTCCGTGAATTCCTGATCGGGCGGCGATGATGCGAGCGCGACGGGCAGCGCAAGCCGGGCAATCCTGTCACCGACACTCGTCCTTGTCGCATGCGTCGGCCAACGGGCAGGGCCGCAGCCGTTCACCGGGTTTCGTGTGGCATCGGACCGCCGACCATTCGGCAGCCAGGTCCGCAAAGGCCCGGCAGGCCGGGCTCATATAGGCGCCTTTACGGCAGATCAGGGTGATCTCGTGGCGCGGTAGTTCCGGTAGCAGCATGACCGGATCCAGCCCGTGCTGCGCACAGGCGATGGTGTTAGGCAGTATCGTGGCGAGCCGACCGAGGCGCACGATCTCTATGATCACGCTAAGCGAGGTGGTCTCCATCGCGATGCGTGGCGTTATGCCGTGTTCGAGGCAATACAGGTCGAAATGGCGCCGCAGCGCAAAGTCGCCGTTGAGCAGCACCAGCGATTCCTGCTCCAGCGCATGCCCGCCGATTGGTGTCTGCTGTTCGGCATATGGATGCCCCTGGCCTACCGCGAGGTTGAGCGCCTCGGTAAACAGTATGTGCGTATCGATCTCGTTCGAGCGTGCCTCGCTCGACAGCGTGTTGGTAAACGCGATACCGACGTCGATATGGTCTTCGGCAACGCCGGCCTCGATTTCGACCTGTGGCATCTCTAGCGTGTTCAGGGTGATGCCGGGATGAAGCGTGTTGAAGCTCTCCAATAACGGGGCAACTAGGTAATCGGTGATTGGCGTCATGCCCAGGCGCAGCATTCCGCGGCTCAGATCCTGCAGTTCATGAATGGCACGCTTGCCTGCGTCGAGTTCGCCCAAGGCGCGGCGGGCGTGCAACAAATACACCTCGCCGGCGTCGGTGAGTCGCACGGATTTACCGGAGCGATCGAGCAGTTGGACGTCGAGTGACTCCTCCAACTGCTTGATCTGCTGCGACAGCGTCGGCTGCGAGACATACAGCGACTCCGCGGCCCGGGTGAAGCTGTGGTGCTCTGCTACCGCGAGCAGGTAGCGGATCGAGCGCGGGAACATGATGTTTCGATCCATAGCCAACCCCTATAGGTCCCATCGGAATATGATCTTGGAAAACTATACCCGCATGAACCATATTTTTAACCATTGGCGATTTGCGGCACTGGCGCGTAAGACTTACGCGCCAGCTCATAATGATAAAGCGCCCCAAGATCGTGCATCTGTGGTCGAAATCAGCGCAAGCAAATTTAAGCATTATCGATCGTAAGCATATTCGTACTGGTTTATAGACCTTCGGTATCAACACGAACCGATCGACCTCGATTAGCTAGGGAGGAGTCCGAGCATGTCATCGTCCACGCGAGACAAAGTGATGCGTCATATAGACGCAGTGGGACATCTGCAGCCGGCGTTGCACAAGCAGACGCATGCGCCGTACCCGGATGC
>JAJDNF010000033.1 GCA_022340805.1 Chromatiaceae bacterium | reverse complement strand
GCAAGAACAAGGGCAGTGAATACCGTCAAAGCTACAATGCTCAGGCGGCGGTCAGTACGGACGGCAGTCAGATGGTCCTGGGTAACCGGGTCAGCACGTGTGCAGCCGATAATGGTGAACTGGTGGCGGATGTTGAGGCGGTATCCGAGACATTGGGATCTGTCCGTGGTGTGTTGGCCGATAATGGGTTTGCCAACGACGAGCAGATCGATGAACTGGAGCGGCGGCACATGGAGGTATTGGTGGCCACCGGCCGTCCCAATCAACGCCGTTATGATTTTCGTCCGCCGAAGCGGGCCACGCCGGAAGCGACCAATCCGAAGCCCTGGATACAACGGATGAATGCGCGTTTGAAAAGCGATCGGGGCCGCGGGCTGTACCGCTTACGCCAACAGACAGTCGAACCGGTGTTTGGCATCATCAAGCACGTGATGGGCTTCCGCCGTTTCATGCTGCGAGGCATTGAGAAAGTGAGCTTGGAATGGGAGTTGGTGTGTCTGGCGTACAACTGCAAACGCCTGCATCGCCTGATCCAGGCCACATGAGGAAAGATTCGCACTGAATTCGGTCTTTTCCGGCTGACAAGCAGCCGTGTCAGACTTTCTTGAGACCGCCATTGCGTTCAAACAGGACCGACGCCGTGATTTCGGATAGGCTGACATGGCGGCTGAGAACCAGACTGCCCCAGCATTGCTGTCAGTGCTTCAATGCTCAGTCCGACAGGCTGCTAGCCTGCAAATTGCATGAAGGCGGACGGGCGCATGGTGTTGCGTGGCAGCCGGAAGGCGTTCGATGCGTTCTTCGGCCCTTGTATTCGACGTGACAGTCTGTCCTGTTCGGGCTCAGGCCGCGCTGGACTTTGCATTTGTGCCGATCCCCCTCAAACCAAAGCTTCGGCTATGCTTTTTCGGCCGATCAGCCCAACTGCTTTGCCCATCACACCCTGATTCCCAAACCCTTCATGCGATTTGCAGGCTAGGGTTGCCCAAGCGGATGGCCGTATCGGCGGGCGATTCGTCAAGGCGCATAGGGTTGTGCAATAGGCGCAGGTCGCAACGCAGCTGGTAAAGGCAGACACGCTGCACTGTCGCACCCTGCCGTGACTGTCGAGGCAGGCGATGCAATGCAATGCGCCGTCAGATGCGGCGCAGCGCTCTAGCTGCCCGCGTCGTCGTCGATCACGACCGTGCCGGTCAGACAGTAGTAGCTGAAGCTCAGGTTTGCGACCGGGCGGTATTCGAAGGTGCATTGGTTGGCGGACGCCGTGGCCCAGTAGTCGGCCGCCGGGTCGTGCGGTGGGCCGCTGAACGCATAGGCGGACGAGATGAACAGGCCTGGTTCGGGGCGCAGCAGGGATACCGAAGGGCCGTTCTGCAACAGCGTGCGCAGCAGCGCAGAGCACTGGTTGCGCCCGGCATTGCCAGCCGGGATGCTGTTATTGCCGTTGGTGGCAGTCGGCCAGCCGTTGGCATTCACGTCGACATCGTTCTGGCCGAATCCCTGTACATCGTCGGCGTTGGGTACCGCTCCGTTTACCTGCCATTGCCCATGCACCATCTGCACGGCGGTAGCAAACGCGCCGCCCACCGCCTTGACCGATGACTCGTGTGCGCTGATCCGCGAGTCCATGAAGCGCGGGATGACGGCGGCGGCGAGGACGCCGAGTATCAGCAGGGTGACCACTAGTTCGATCAGCGTGAAGCCGGCACTCCGGCTGGAAGCGGAGCGGGCGTGCGTAGAATGTGCCAGCAAATCCATAAGCCTTTGTGTGAATCGATCGACGGTACGGCCAAGCATAACCGATTCGACAGTTGCCCTGTCGGCGCCTCCACGACCTGCGGCCGCGTTCGGAAAACCCTGCGCTGATGCGCGCCGGATCGCCGCAAAGCGCAGCTGCCGTCCAGCGCTGCCGGTTCACGCGCCGCGGCGCACCGACATGCTGACCGTGACGCCCGGTGCTGAGCTGCGATTGCGCGCTGCGACCGCGCCGCCATGGAACTCACTGATCAGCCGCACCAGGTACAGGCCGAGTCCGAGGTGCGGTTCCTCCTGGCGCCCGGCACGTCCCGAGTACATGGACTGGAACACGTCAGCCCCGTCCGGCAGTGGCGGGCCCTCGTTGCTCACGCTGAGCTCGACGGCCTGCGGCCGCGCGACGCAGGCGATGACGACACTGCTGCCGGGGCGGTGGAAATCCACAGCGTTGCTGACCAGCTTGTCGAGTGCCTGGCTGATCAGGTCGGGCACCCCGCTGATCGGGATCGGCAGTTCCGCCCCGTGCAGTTCGATCGTGACATCGGGGTAAGTCGTGCGCAGGCCATCGGTCTGCAGGCGCAGCAGCGCGGCAAGATCGAACTCGACTGGTTCCGCCTGGCGCATCGCCTGTTCCAGTCCGGTTGCCTCGCGCAGTCTGATCAGGATCTGTTCCAGGCGCAGCGCACCGTGTCTGGCGCGCGCAATGTAGGGGGTCTTTTCAACGTCCGCGGCCTGCTCGGCATTGTCGAGCGAACTGCGCACGACCGCCAACGGGGTGCGTAGCTCATGGGCGAGGCGCGAGGCCATTGCCTCGAGATAGTGGTTGTAGTCGTGCAGGCGGTCTAGCACGCTGGCAAAGCTGCGCCCGAGATCGCCGATTTCGTCGCGTGAGCGGTCGGCCTCGAGAGGCCCGACGATGCGTCCGTCATGGCTGACCGCCTCCTCTACCTTGTCGCGCAGGCGGGTGATGCGCGAGGCAAGCAGGCTGGCGAATGCCAGCAGGCCGAGGCTGGTCACGGCGAAGAACAGTAGCGTGACGCCAAATAATCGCTGCAGCGCGAGGTTCTGGATCGACAGGATGGCATTGGTCGTCTGCTCGACCAGGACCGCGCCTCTGACACCCTCGCTGCTGCGGATCGGGACCGCGGCGCTGACCACCACGGCTTCGCCGTGGTGCGGCTGTCGTCGCAGGCTGGCCGGCCGTCCGCTAAGCGCATCCACCACCGGTCTGACGAACAGCTGGGTCTGGTCCTCGGGCAGGTCGGCTGTGGTGTCCGCCTCGTGCGGCAGCACCGCGAGGATGATGTCCTCGACGAACCAGGGCAGGCGCGACGGATTGGCGCTGAGCGGGGCAGTGGCGTCCAGCTGGCCCGACCTGGCCAGCACCAGTCCCTGGTGGTCGGTCACCCAGACGCGGGTCGCGGGCGGTGTCACGGAGCTCAGCACCTGGTCGAGCTCGGCCGAGCGCTCGACGATGCGACCGAGCGCATCGGCCGGGAACATGTGACCGCTGGCCAGGACCTGGCGGCTGCGACTGTCATAGAAGCGCAGCGACAGGCGATCCTTGAGCATGTCGCGCGGCACGCGCAGTTCGAGGGTGTAGCCATGCGCGTCGTTTTGCCATTCGCCGCGGATCGCCGGCTCGTACTCCGGGGTGTCTGGCGTCTGATCCGCCTGCACGCGTCTGGCGGTAACCCAGCCGGGCGCCTGCGGCTGGATGCGATAGCGCTGCAGTGCGCCTGCGCTGTCGGTAAACGCGAGATCGACGGCGTCGCCCTGTGCGCCATAGTCGACGTGCGGATCGCGGACGCCCAGCAGGATGTACAGGTAGCGATCGTGTTGGCCGAGATAGATGCGTGCCTCGAGGGTCCCGTCGACTGACTGCAGGACGCTGAAGTTGTTGTCGAAACGCCCCCATTCATCGCGGTAGCCGTCCACCTGGGGTGGTTCGTCGAAGACGTGCAGGAACAGGTTGCGAAACGTCAGCACCGAGCCGGGACGCGCCACGCCCTGAAATACGGCCTCATGACCGTGCATGATATTGGCGACCGAACTCGCGGTGGTCTGCAGCGCCTGGTCCTGGGCGTCGCGCAGGAAATGTTCGGTCTCCTCGATGAAGCGATAACCGGCCCACGGGATGCCGAGCAGGGTCAGCGAGACCAGCAGCAGCTTGAAGCGGACGCGATGCCAGAAACGTGGCCGGGACACCTGTGCAATCAGTCCTGTGGGACCCAGCGGTACCCGGCACCGTAGACCGCCTCGATGGCGTCGAAGTCGGGGTCGAGCTGCTGGAACTTCTTGCGGATGCGCTTGATGTGCGAGGTGATGGTCGCCAGGTCGACATAGGTATCGGCGGCCTCCATCAGCTGTTCGCGGCTCTTCACGTGACCGGGGTGCCTGACCAGCGCGTGCAGGATCCACAACTCGGTGACGGTCAGCTCGACCGGCTGGCCGCGCCAGTGCACACGCATCTGTTCGGCCTTCAGGACCAGTCCGCCGTGTTCGATCGTGCCCTCGGACTGTGGTTGTTCCAACGCGGCATCGACACGCCGGAACAGCGCGCTGACGCGCGCGCTGAGCTGGTGCAGACTGACGTCCTTGGTCACGTAGTCATCGGCACCGACGCGCAACCCGGCCACGATATCGATGTCGCTGTCGCGCGCCGTCAGGAAGATGATCGGCAGCGTGGCCGAACGGCTGCGCAGCTGTCGGCACAGCGCGAACCCGCCATCGAACTCGTCGCCCAGGCCGATGTCGAGGATCGCCAGATCCGGCAATCGCACGCTCAACGCCGCGCTGGCGCTGGCGCGCTCGGCGTAGCTGTCGACCCGATAACCCTGACGACGAAACAGATCGGCATAGTTCTCGCGGATCGCCGGCTCGTCCTCGACGATCGCTATGGTCTTCACCATGATCAGTGCGTCCGCAGTGGCTGACTGTGCGCAGTTTACCCGCAAAATCAGGGCTGCCCGATTTCTGCCACATTCTGTCGCCGAATAGCCCGGTAAACGCGAGCCTCAAGCCATCTCGCAGGGCTCAAATTACCCACAGCACCGGCGCAGGCCAGGCAGGCCGTATCCCGCCAAGGACGGCACGCTGGACCAAGTTGCATGAAACAGATGGACCACCGGAGGCCTTATGTCACACCGGCCCAACCGCCAGGCACAGCAGCCACGTGGCGGCACCCGGCTCGCGCTGCCGAGCGACGCGGTGCTGCAGCCGGTCAGCGCGGATTTCCTGTATCGCTCGCCCTGCGCGTGCCTCGACGAATGCTGCCGCCGCTGGCCGGTTGGCCGGCGCGAGAAAGATCGTGCTGCGGGATGAACGCCTCGACTGGATCGGACTGCTGTGCAGGGCCCTGTTGGCCGGGTTTGCGACCAGCATCGCACTGGGCCTGCTGACCCTGGCGTTTGCATCGTCCGCACTGGCCGGGTCGCAGGAACCCGGTCTGCGCCTGTACGGGGCGCACGGCGAAGCCCTCGGCCAGGCGCCGCAGTTGCGCACCGAGGTGGTGATCCGGGTGACCGGTGCGCTGGCACGGGTTCGGGTTGTGCAGCGCTTCCGCAATGCGTCGTCTGCCTGGGTCGAGGGCATCTATGTCTTTCCGCTGCCCGAGGATGCGGCGGTGGATCGCCTGCAGATGCGCTACGCCGGGCGCCTGATCGAGGGCGAGGTCCAGGAGCGCGAACAGGCCCGGCAGACCTATGTGCAGGCGCGCGCACAGGGGTAGGGTGCCGGCCTGCTAGACCAGCAGCGCGACAATATCTTCACCACTTCGGTCGCCAACATCCCGCCCGGTGAGACGCTGCGGGTGGAGATCGAATACCAGCAGCAGCTGCAATGGCGCGATGGCGAATTCACACTGCGCTTTCCGACCGTGGTCGGGCCGCGTTACATCCCCGGGACCCCGCTCGCGGCCGCTGCGCACGGCTCGGGTGGTCACGGTTGGGCGCCCGACACCGACCAGGTGCCGGACGCGTCGCGGATCACGCCACCGGTGGTCACCGGCGCAGACAGTCGCTTCAACGCCTTATCGATCAGCGCGCTGCTCGATACAGGTATCGCGCTCAGCGAGCTGAGCAGCGCGTATCATCCGATCGCGGTGGCGCAATTGCGGCCGGGCCGCTACCGGGTCACGCTGGCGAGCGGCGACGTGCCGGCAGAGCGCGACTTCGTGCTGCGCTGGCGCCCGGTGTTGGCTGCGCAGCCGAGCGCAGCGCTGTTCAGCGAGCACTGGCGCGGCCAGGACTATGCGCTGCTGATGCTGATGCCGCCGCAGCAGTCGGCGATACCGCAGCACATCGCACGCGAGCTGGTGCTGGTGGTGGACACCTCGGGCTCGATGCATGGTGACTCGATAGAGCAGGCGCGCGCTGCGTTGCTCAACGCGCTGCAGCGTCTGCGCCCCGGTGACCGCTTCAATGTCGTCCAATTCAGCGACCAGGTGCGCGCGCTGTACGGCCAGGCCGCACCGGCGGATCCGGCCCACCTTGAGCAGGCACGGCGCTATGTGCGCGGTCTGCAGGCCGCCGGCGGCACCGAGATGCTGCCGGCGCTGCGCCATGCGCTGCACGACCCGGTGCCGAGCGGGCTGTTGCGCCAGGTGGTGTTCATCACCGACGGGGCGGTCGGCAACGAGCAGGCCCTGTTTCGCGCGCTGGTCGATGAGATCGGCGCCAGCCGGCTGTTCACCGTGGGCATCGGTTCGGCCCCGAACGCGCTGTTCATGCGCAAGGCGGCCGCGTTTGGCCGCGGCAGCTTCACCTACATCGGCAGCACCGGCGAGGTGGAGCAGCGGGTCGCGACGCTGTTCCGTCAGTTGAGCATGCCGGTGCTTACCGACGTGCGCCTGCACTGGCAGACGCAGGACGCGGCGCGGCCGCCGTTGCAGACCCCGCAGGCCGTGCCCGACCTGTATGCGGGCGAGCCACTGGTTGTGGCGCTGCAGGCGCGCGCCCTGCCGCATCGGGTCGAGATCGAGGGGCGTCTTGGGGCCCAACCCTGGCGACAGACACTGGAACTGCCCCAGACCATGGCGCCAGGCGGCACACTGGCAGGTGGCGTCCACGTGCTGTGGGCACGGCGCATGATCGACGACTGGATGGCCCGCCTGCTGACCGGGGATCCGCCGGACAGGGTGCGCGAGGCGGTGCTCGCGCTCGCCCTCGACCACCATCTGGTGAGCCGTTACACGAGCCTGGTCGCGGTCGACCATACGCCGACTCGACCCGACGCCAGCGGGTTCGCCACGGCTGCGGTGCCGGCGCGCCTGCCGGCCGGCTGGTCGGCGGCCGCCGTGTTCGGCCGGCTCCCGGGCACGGCCACCCCGGCGGCGCTTTACCTGCTGATCGGGCTGGCCGGCCTGGCTGTCGCCACGCTGCTGGCGCGGTGGCGGGCATGAGCACGTTGTGGCGTCGGCGCGTGGCGCTGCTGGCGCTGCTGTTCGGGCTGGGCTTCACCCTGCGCGGCGCGTACATCCCGGCCAAGGCCTGGCTGGCGCAGCGGCTGCTTGAGGCGGCTTGGCAGAAGGGCCTGGCCGGCTCCCCGCCGGTTCGACCCTGGCCCTGGGCGGACATGACCCCGCTGGCCCGGTTGCGCCAGCCGCGCCTGGGCATCGACCAGATCGTGCTGGACGATGCCAGCGGTCGCAGCCTGGCGTTCGGTCCCGGACATGTGGTGGGTTCGGCGAGACCGGGGCAGCCCGGCAACGTGGTAATCAGCGCCCACCGCGACACGCATTTCCGCTGGCTGGCCGCGCTGCGCGCTGGCGACGAACTGCAGCTGCAGAATGCGGGTGGCGTGACGCGACGCTACGCGGTGGTCCGCATGACGGTTCACCACGCGACCGAGGTCGAACTGCTCGACCCGCTGGCCGGCGACCAGCTGCGCCTGGTGACCTGCTACCCGTTCGATGCAGTGCTCCCCGGTACCACCTTGCGCTATGTGGTCACTGCGATGCCGCGCGCATCCTGAGACCGGCGGGTTCGACCTCGGCGCTGATAGCGTGGCATCGCCGACCGCCCGTAGCCTGGCGACCGAATCGGCCGAGAACGCCGGCACGATCCACTGTTAGAATCGCAGCCCGGCAGGCGTGCGTGATCGGCGCGCTGCGCACGGCGGTTTGCGCGTTGCCGGCCTGGATGTCACGCAGCCCGCGGACGTTCCGAGGACCCGGGATTCTCGATGCGGCGTGCCGATTCTGCGATCCAGCTCCTGGGCTGCAACGCGTCGATCGGCGATGCTGTCGCCGCATCGGCGGTATGCAGACCCCGGTAACGAAGCCCTGAATAGGTCCATCGCGGACCTCTCAGAGCAAGCTATGGCGCAACCATGATCTGTGCCGTGCGCCGAAACCGGTCGCTTAGCGCGGTCGATTTCGGCGCTCCATGCCGGTACCGCGGAAGCGCCGACAGGGTCGGGGCTTCCCTAATGAAAATCAGCCACGCGAGTGTCGAGCAGTAGCAGCAGATGGCAAGCCGAAAGAAGACAAGAGGTGGGCGCAGGCGCAAGGCCCGCAAGGGGCGTGCCGGCAACCGCAGCGGATGGCGCGTCATCCTCGGCCTGCTGGTTCTGGTGGTATTGCTGGGCGGCGCCTATTCGCTGTACCTGGCCAAGACGGTCAGGGTCAAGTTCGAGGGCAAGCGCTGGGCCGTGCCGGCGCAGATCTTTGCGCGCCCGCTGGAGTTGTATGCCGGGGCGGACGTCTCGGGTGCGCAGCTCAAGGAGGAACTGCGTTTTCTCGGCTACCGCGAGGTCGCCAGCGTGTCCGGCCCGGCGCAGTGGTCGCAGCAGGGCGGTCGGTTCACCATCCAGACCCGCGAGTTCGTGTTCTGGGACGGCGCAGAGCCTGGTCAGGCCGTCGTGGTGCGCGCATCGGCAACCGGCGTGGACAGTATTCGCCGCATGCGCGACCGCCGCGAGGTCGACCTGATGCGGCTCGAGCCGGCGCTGGTCGGCAGCATCTACCCGGCGCACAACGAGGACCGCGTGCTGGTGCAGCGCGCCGAGTTGCCGGACCACCTGGTGAACGGCCTGCTGGCGGTCGAAGACCGGCGCTTTTTCGAGCACGCCGGCGTCGACCTGCGCAGCGTCGGCCGCGCGCTCTGGGCCAATCTGCGCGCCGGCAAGACGGTGCAGGGCGGCAGCACCCTGACCCAGCAGCTGGTCAAGAACTTCATCCTGACCCCCGAGCGCTCGCTGTGGCGCAAGGCCAACGAGGCGCTGATGGCGCTGATCGTGGATGCCCGCTACAGCAAGGATGAGATCCTCGAGGCCTATGCCAACGAGATATTTCTCGGCCAGGACGGCGAGCGCGCGATCCATGGCTTCGGCCTGGGGGCGTACTTCTACTTCGCCCGCCCGCTCGCCGAGCTGCGCCTGCACGAGGCGGCGTTGTTGGTGGCGCTGGTCAGGGGCGCGTCCTACTACAACCCGCGGCGCAATCCCGAGCGTGCTCTGCAACGCCGCAACCTGGTCATCGAGCAGATGTCGGCGCAGGGTTTCATCACCCAGGAGGAGGCCGCGCAGGCGCAACAGCAGCCGCTCGGGGTCAGCGCGCGCGGGGCCTCGCTCGGCCAGCGGGTGCCGGCCTTCGTCGACCTGGTCAGGCGCCAGCTGCGCCGCGACTACCGCGAGGAGGATCTGACCTCCGAGGGGTTGCGTATCTTCACCACGCTCGATCCCTGGGTTCAGCAGAAGGCCGCCGCTGCGCTGGACAAGCGCCTGACGCGCATCGAAACGGCACGTGGCCTGGAAAAGGGCAGCCTGCAGGGCGCGCTGGTCGTGGCTGCAGCACAGAATGGCGAGGTGCAGGCGCTGGTCGGCGGACGTGAAGCCGACCTGCCCGGGTTCAATCGTGCCCTGGATGCGATCCGGCCGATCGGTTCCCTGATCAAGCCCGCCGTCTATCTGACCGCGCTGTCTAACCCGGACCGCTACACGCTCAGCACGCCGATCGAAGACAAGCCGGTCGACATGAAGCTGCCCGGCGGGCAGCGCTGGCAACCGCACAACTATGACCGCAAGCTGTATGGCGAGGTCGCGTTGCACGAGGCGCTGGCCCGCTCGCTCAACCTCGCCACGGTCAACCTGGGCCTGCAGCTGGGACTCAAGCCGGTCATCGCTACGCTGCATGCGCTGGGTGTGAATCGGGACATCGATGCGTTTCCGTCACTCCTGCTGGGTGCGCTATCACTTTCGCCGCTGGACGTGGCGCAGATCTACCAGAGCCTGGCGGCCGGCGGTTTTCGCTCGCCGCTGCGCGCGATCCGGGCGGTACTGGACGCCGGGCAGCAGCCGCTGCAGCGTTATCCGCTGACGGTCACCGAGGCGGCCGACCCGGCCGCGGTGTTCCTGCTCAACCGCAACCTGGTGGAGGTGGCGGAGTCCGGTACCGCGGCGGCACTGCGCAAGCTGTTGCCGGGCGGCCTGCAGGTGGCCGGCAAGACCGGCACCACCAACGACCTGCGCGACAGCTGGTTCGCCGGTTTCTCGGCTGACCGGGTGGCCGTCGCCTGGGTCGGACGGGACGACAATGCACCGACCGGCCTGACCGGTGCCCAGGGTGCGCTGCCGGTATGGGCGGACCTGATGCGCAGCATCGACAACCTGTCGTTGCAGCTGACCCCGCCGAGCGAGATCGAATACCATTGGGTGGACCGCAGCGGGCGCCTTTCGGCACAAGGCTGCGAGGGCGCGGTGGCGTTTCCGTACATCGCCGGCTCGCAGCCGGCGCAGCGCTCGGACTGCACGGATCAACAGGGTTTGGGGGGTTTCTTGCGCGATCTGTTGAAGTAGGCTGTCGCGCTCAATGATTGCCATGCACAGTTCAACCATGCCAGACACCGCGAGATGTGCCGGCCGCGCGGCTGCGCGGCTCGCCCTGATCGGCACTGTCGCCGTGATGCTGTCTGCCTGTGGCGGTATGAACCGCAGCGACCGACCCGCTCAGGTGGAGGACCGCGGTGCGGTGCCGGCGCCGCCGGCAGCGACCGGCAGTGACACGCAGATCGCGGCGTACACGCCTCCGGCCCAGCCGGCGTACGCGCGCCCGGAGCCGAAGCGGGCGGTGGCGGTATTGCAGCAGCGCGCCGAGGACCAACGCCGCAGCGGGGACCTGGACGGGGCCACCGTGAGCCTCGAACGCGCGCTGCGTATCGCGCCGGACGATGCGCTGTTGTGGCATGCACTGGCCGAGGTGCGCATGACGCAGCAGCGCCACGAGCTGGTCGTTCAGCTGGCTGCGAAGTCGAACGCGCTGGCGAATCCGGCCGACCGCGAACTGCGCGGCAGCAACTGGCATCTAATCGCGCAGGCACGGCGCGCGCTGGGTGACGTCGGCGGTGCGCGCGAGGCCGAAAGGCGCGCGGCATCGTATAACTAGCACCGGGCCGCCACGCCGATCCTGGCCGGCGTGGCGCCAGGCGTGCCGCATTTCCCCGAGGAGGACTCCATGGCCGATATTCAACTTTCTTCGCAGCTGTTCCAGGAAATCCAGCAGGCGGTGCTGAAACAGGAGCCGCAGGCCGATCAGGTGGTCGTGATCCAGTACCTGGCCGCGGTGATGGGCTATATGCTGGGCAGCCAAAAGGGTGTCCCGGACTCCGAACGCGACGCGCTGATGGAGGAGCTGTGTGATTTTGCGCACCACGTCTACCAGGACGTCGTGGAGCAACAGCGACAAGCCCAGCAACAGCCGCAGACGCGCCCGCCCTCGGGTCAGGCGTTCGGGTACTGGCTGCCACCCAAGTGACAGGCCCGGGCACCGTTTCCCGGCGCCCCACTGCAGCGGGTCTGAAGTCCGGCTGCGCTTAGGTATAGAATTCCCCGCAGGATCCCGCGAGGACGGTACCTGTGAGCAACCCCTATGCCGCCGACAAACTGATTGCGCAAGCGCGCCAGCTCGCCGCTGAATACCGGCGGACCATGGGCAAGCCGCTGCCCGGTATCAGTAACGAGATCGCCGAGCACGATGCGGTACGCCTGCTCGGCCTGGAACCCAAGGCCGGCCCCGATGCCGGCTGGGATGCGATCGATCCGGAGAGCGGACGGCGTGTGCAGATCAAGAGCCGCACCATCTTCGACGAGACCAAGGGTGGCGAACGGATTGGCCAGCTCAAGATGCAGCAGAACTGGGATGCGGTGATCCTGGTGCTCATGGACGAGGACTACGAACCCTACGAGATCTACGAGGCCCGGCGCGAGGACCTGGCGGAGGTCGTCGAAGGCGCCAATAGCAACCGCGCCAAACGCGGTGCGATGTCGGTGGCGCGCTTCAAGATCGTCGGCGAGCTGGTCTGGGATCGCGTGAATGGCCGCAGTCGTGGGGTTTGGGACAATCAGGCCAGCTGAGCCCATGCACAGACCCATGTCGGCGTAATGGAGGTCGGCGACGTACTCGGCCCAGAGGGCTTGCTGGCGCGCGGCGTGGACGGATTCGCCCACCGCCCACAGCAGTTGGACATGGCCGAGGTCGTGGCCGAGGTCCTGCACGAGGGCGGCAGCCTTATCGCCGAGGCCGGCACCGGCACCGGCAAGACCTTTGCCTACCTGGTTCCGGCCCTGCTGTCGCGCCACAAGGTCATCATCTCGACCGGCACCCGCAATCTGCAGGACCAGCTGTTTCTGCGTGACCTGCCGCGCCTGCGCGAGGTGATGGCCAGCCCGGCCAAGGTCGCACTGCTCAAGGGACGCTCCAACTACCTGTGCACGCATCGCCTGGACAACGCGCTGCTCGACGCGCGTGGTCATACCCGCGAGAACCTGCGCTGGTTGCTCAAGGTGCGTGACTGGGCACTGCACACCGGGCGCGGCGATATCAGTGAGCTCGCGGACATCCCGGAGGACGCGGCGGTCTGGCCGCTGGTCACATCGACCACCGACAACTGCCTGGGTCAGGAGTGCGGCGCCTGGAGCAAGTGCCACCTGGTCGAGGCCCGGCGGCGAGCCCAGGAGGCCGATATCGTGGTGGTCAATCATCATCTGCTGTGCGCCGATTTCGCCCTCAAGGACGACGGCTTCGGCGAGTTGTTGCCGGCGGCGGATGCGTTCGTCATCGACGAGGCCCACCAGCTGCCGGAGGTGGCCAGCAACTTTTTCGGCGCCACGGTCAGCACCCGGCAGATCCTCGACCTGACCCGCGACACGCAGACCGAATATCAGCGCGAGGCCGGTGATCTGCCCAAGCTGGTCGAGCAGCTGGAACGCGTGTCCAAGGCGGCGCGCGACCTGCGCCTCACCTTCGGTCAGGGGCTGCGCCGCGGGGCCTGGCACGAGATCGAGGCCGACGCGGCGATCACGCAGGCGTTGCGCAACTGCCGCGAGCGGCTGGCCGAGGTCGCGGGCATGCTCGAGGCCATCCAGGGGCGCGGCAAGGGGCTGGACGCCTGTCTCGCGCGTTGTCAGGGACTCAACCGCCAGCTCGATGAGCTGCTCAGCCCGGGTGAGGGCAGCGAGGACATCCGTTGGTTCGAGACCTACCAGCAGAGCCTGCGCCTGAACAGCACACCGCTGGACGTGGCGGATATCTTCCGGCTGCAGATGCAGCGTCACCCGGCGGCCTGGATATTCACCTCCGCGACCCTGGCGGTCGGCGAGAGCTTTGTGCACTTCCAGCAGCAGCTGGGTCTCCATGATGCGGCGACCCGCAAGTGGGACAGCCCGTTCGATTACCCCCATCAGGCCCTGTGGTTCGTGCCGCGCGGGATGCCGCAGCCGAACGACCCCGGGTATACCGCGGCGGTCATCGATCTGGCGGTTCCGATCCTGCAGGCGAGTGGCGGGCGTGCCTTCCTGCTGTTCACCAGTCACCGTGCGCTGCGCGAAGCGGCCGACCTGCTCGAGGATCGACTCGACTTCCCGATCCTGGTACAGGGCAGTGCACCGAAGACCGAGCTGCTGCTGCGTTTCGTCGAACATGGCGACGCGGTCCTGCTCGGTACCGCGAGCTTCTGGGAGGGCGTGGACGTACGTGGCGAGGCGCTGTCGGTCGTGCTGATCGACAAGCTGCCGTTCGCCTCGCCGGGCGATCCGGTCTTGCAGGCCCGCCTGGACGCCATCCGGCGGCGCGGCGGCAATCCGTTCATGCAGCACCAGGTCCCGCAGGCCGCGATCGCGCTCAAGCAGGGCGCGGGGCGTCTGATCCGCGACGTCAGCGACCGTGGTGTGCTGGTGTTGTGCGACCCGCGCCTGCTGAAGAAGGGTTACGGCCAGGTGTTTCTCGATGCGATGCCGGACTTTGCACGCACCCGTGAGCTCGAACAGGTGCTGGCATTTTTCGACTAGCGTCGTGCCAGGCCCGTGCGGGCTGGGAATGGACATGCCGCCTGATGTGGGCATACCGGTGGGCTGCTACAGTACGCGCTTTACGTCCGGGGACTCGAACTGATGTCGATCGGCCATGTCGTGCACGGCCTGCACTTTCGCAATATCCGCGGTGACGTCTACGGCGGGCTGACCGCCGCGGTGGTCGCATTGCCGCTCGCGCTGGCGTTTGGTGTGTCCTCCGGGGCCGGCGCGATCGCCGGTGTCTACGGTGCGATCTGCGTTGGCTTCTTCGCCGCGCTGTTCGGCGGCACGCCGGCCCAGGTGTCCGGCCCGACCGGGCCGATGACCGTGGTGATGGCCGCAATCCTGGTGCAGTACACCGGCATGTTTCCGGACGATCCGGGCCATGGCGCGGCGCTCGCGTTTACCGTGGTGATGCTTGGCGGCCTGCTGCAGATCCTGTTCGGCCTGCTGCGCTTCGGCAAGTTCATCGAGCTGGTCCCGGTGCCGGTGGTGTCCGGTTTCATGAGTGGCGTCGGCGTGATCATCATCCTGCTGCAACTGCCGCCGCTGCTCGGCTTCGAGGCGCAGGCCGGCCCGATGGCCTCGGTGGCCGTGATGCCGGCCGCCTGGCACGGGTTCAACGGCGCCGCGTTCATGCTCGGCCTGGTCGCACTGGCGATCGTCTACCTGATGCCGCGCTCCTTGGGCCGGGTGATCCCGTCGCCGCTGCTGGCACTGATCACCGGTACGCTGATCGCCGTGTTGGTCCTCGAGCCGGGCAGTGCGCCGGTCCTCGGTGACATTCCGACCGGCCTGCCGACGCTGCGCTGGCCGACTTTCGAACTTCTGCTGCTCACTCAGATGTTCGTCTCGGCGCTGATGCTGGCCGTGCTGGGCTCGATCGACTCGCTGCTGACCTCGCTGGTCGCCGACAACGTGACGCGCAGCTACCACGACTCCGACCGCGAACTGATCGGGCAGGGCATCGGCAACCTGGCAGCCGGCCTGCTCGGCGGCCTGCCCGGCGCCGGCGCGACCATGCGCACCGTGGTCAATGTCAACGCCGGGGGCCGCACACCGATCTCCGGCGTATTGCACGCGTTGGTGCTGCTGGCGGTCGCGCTGGGCGCCGGCGGGGTGGCTCGCGAGATCCCGCACGCGGTGCTTGCCGGCATCCTGATCAAGGTCGGGACCGACATCATCGACTGGGACTTCCTGCGCGCGGTGCGCCGCACCCCGGGCACCGGCGTCTTCATCATGCTTACGGTATTTCTCCTGACTGTGTTCGTCGACCTGATCAAGGCGGTCGCGGTGGGCATGGCGATGGCCGGGCTGGTGTTCATGAAGCGCATGTCCGACCTGCAGCTGCAGAGCATCAATGTGTATCGCGACGTGGATGAAAGCACGCCGCTGCAGGGCGAGGAGCGCCGGATACTCCGGGAATCCGCCGGCCAAATCCTGTTGATCCACTTCGGTAGCCCGATGAGTTTCGGTGCGGCCAAGGGCATGGCCCGCCAGCTCTCTATGCTGGGCGATTACCGGGTGCTGGTGCTCGATCTGTCCGACATGCCGCAGATCGACTTCAGCGCCACACGGGCCCTGCACGGTGTCATCAGGAACGCCTGCGATACCGGGCGCAGGGTCGTCCTCGCCGGTGGCCGCCCTGCGGTCATGAAGATGATCGATGCGGAGGGCATCCGCGATCAGGTCGTCAAGGGCTGCGGTGGGGGCATCGAGGCCAACCGCATCCATGGCCTGCAGCACGCCGAGCGGCTGTTGGCGGCCGAGCGATCCGCCCCCGCCTGACGCCGGCGCCGCGTGCGTGTTGCCGCGGGCGCGGCCTTCGCCCCTTCTGCGCGTCCCTGTCCGTCACCCGTCTTTGGCGCATCGTCGCAGCCTCCCTGCTGCCCCCCATATACACACGCGCACGAACACACGGCTTTAAAACATAGATTATTGTCTATTCATACGGAAGACAGGATCGATTTGATGATTCGATCGGCGTCTATCTATCCTTGCCAGCACATCGACGGAACTCTCACCGATTCGCCAACCAGCAACCGAACAGGAGTTGATCATGGCTGTTAAGACCTACGATGCGGGCGTTAAAGATTACCGCGACATGTACTGGACGCCGGACTATGTCCCGCTCGATACAGATCTGCTCGCATGCTTCAAGTGTACCGGCCAGCCGGGCGTGCCGCGCGAAGAGGTTGCCGCCGCCGTGGCCGCCGAATCCTCGACCGGCACCTGGAGTACCGTGTGGTCAGAATTGCTGACCGACCTCGAATACTACAAGGGCCGTGCGTATCGCATCGAGGACGTGCCAGGCGACAGTGAATCGTTCTACGCCTTCGTCGCCTACCCGATCGACCTGTTCGAAGAGGGTTCCATCGTCAACGTGCTGACCTCGCTGGTCGGCAACGTGTTCGGCTTCAAGGCGCTGAAGCATCTGCGCCTCGAGGACATCCGCTTCCCGATTGCTTACATCAAGACTTGCGGTGGCCCGCCGGCGGGTATCCAGGTCGAGCGTGACCGCCTGAACAAGTACGCCCGGCCGATGCTTGGCTGCACCATCAAGCCGAAGCTTGGCCTGTCGGCGAAGAACTACGGCCGTGCCGTGTACGAGTGCCTGCGCGGCGGTCTCGACCTGACCAAGGACGACGAGAACGTCAACTCGCAGCCGTTCATGCGCTGGCGCGATCGGTTCGAGTTTGTCGCCGAGGCCATCCAGAAGGCAGAGCAGGAAACCGGCGAGCGCAAGGGTCACTACCTGAACGTGACCTCTGCGACCCCGGAAGACATGTACGAGCGTGCCGAGTTCGCCAAAGAACTGGGTATGCCGATCATCATGCACGACTTCCTTACCGGTGGCTTCACCGCCAACACCGGCCTTGCCAACTGGTGCCGCAAGAACGGCATGTTGCTGCATATCCACCGCGCCATGCATGCGGTCATCGACCGTCATCCCAAACACGGCATCCACTTCCGCGTGCTGGCCAAGTGCCTGCGCCTGTCTGGCGGCGACCACCTGCACACCGGCACCGTGGTCGGCAAGCTCGAGGGCGACCGCCAGTCGACACTCGGTTTCGTCGACCAGTTGCGCGAGTCGTTCGTGCCGGAGGACCGTTCGCGCGGTGTGTTCTTCGACCAGGACTGGGGTTCGATGCCAGGCGTCTTTGCCGTTGCATCGGGTGGTATCCACGTCTGGCACATGCCGGCGCTTGTCACGATCTTCGGTGACGATTCGGTGCTGCAGTTCGGCGGTGGTACCCAGGGTCACCCGTGGGGTAACGCGGCCGGAGCCGCGGCCAACCGCGTCGCGCTGGAGGCTTCCATCAAGGCCCGCAACGAGGGTCGCGAGATCGAGAAAGAGACCCGCGACATTCTCACCGAGGCGGCCAAGCACAGTCCTGAACTCGCGATCGCCATGGAGACATGGAAAGAGATCAAGTTCGAGTTCGAAACCGTGGACAAGCTGGATGTCGGTTAAGCCGAGCCCACGCGGTCAATCGATTTCATTAAACGGTTAAAGAGGAAGAGACAATGCAAAACGGTTCCCAGATGGGTGACTACCAGACCGCTCAGACGCTGGAGACCTTCGGGTTTCTACCCAAGCTGAGCCAGGAAGAGATCTATGACCAGATTGCCTACCTGGTCGCGCAGGGCCTGACTCCGGCCATCGAGCACGAGCACCCGAGCCGCTCTATGGATCACTACTGGACGATGTGGAAGCTGCCTTTCTTCGGCCAGACGGATCTCAACACCGTTGTCGCCGAGTTGGAAGCGTGTCGTCGTTCCTACCCGGATCACCACGTTCGCCTGATTGGCTACGACAACTACACCCAGAGCCAGGGCGTGAGTTTCGTGGTTTATGAAGGGCGCGGCTGAGCCGCAGCAGCGGCGCACGCGTATTCACACCTGAAAGGTAGAGACGACTTAAACGGGGATCACCATGGCACACAGCCAAAGCACCAGAGCGTTGGCACTGGCGAGGCGGAAGGCCTTGTCCAGCGCCGGTAAGGGCGCGATGTCGGGCGGCAGCCCGGGGCGCACCCGGGCCGATACGGAAACCGCCACTACCGCCCCGGCACCGGCGGCGGTTGCTGCGCCGGCCAGGTCGCGCGCCCGTGTCGCGGCTTCGTCCACCCCGTCAGGCGGCAGTTCGCGCGCCGTGGCGCTGGCGCGCCGCAAGGCGATGTCGACCCAGGGCAAGCGGGCCGACACCAGCACCGACCGCACTACGGCTGGAGGTCCTAAGGCGGGTAAGGCGGCAGCCACGGCGGCCGCGGCTCCAGGGACGAAAAAGGAGGAATCCTGCGGCTGCGGTTGCAAGGATCGCGAGCGTGCCGAAGGTGCAGTCTCGAGTGTGCCGCGGCGCACCGAGCGCGCGGCCAAGGCCAAGGTGGGTCGCCGCCGCAGCGCGGCGCAGAGCAATCCCACCCGGGCCGCCGCCCTGGCTCGCCGCCAGGCACAATCGACCCGTGGCAAGGCGGGTATCAGCAACGGCAGTGTCAGTGCCGCGCAGACCGCGCGCGCAGCGAACCCTGGCCTGAGCAGCCGCGAACTGGCCCGCGAACTGCGGGAGCTGCGCAGCCGTAATGGCAAGTCGGGCGTCAAGCAGAAGTGTGGAGATTGCAGCGGGCGGCGCCGTCAACGTCCGAACGAAGGTCAGCAGGGTGCTGCCCAGGACCAGAGCTGGAAGGTCGGCGTCAGCAAGACCAGCCATGGCCAGTCCGTGACCGGCACCATGGTCGGACGCAGTCGCTCTGTGACCGGCGATGAGCCGAGCACCTGCCGTGCGGTAACCGGCACCGAGTACTTGGCTGCCGACGTATTCCGCGATTTCTGCCAGGCCGAGCCGGCGAAAACGCCGATGCGGGTGGGCGTGAGCGCGACGAGTCGCGACAACGTCGTCACCGGCAACGAGGTCGGTCGCAGCGCCAAAGTCACCGGCGACGAGCCGGGTACGTGCAAGCGGATTACCGGCAACGACTATATCAGCCCGGGGCAGACGCAGGCCTTCTGCGGTACCAAACCCGAAGCGGGTCCGACCAAGGTGTCCCGCGTCGAGACCATGAAGGGCAAGGGCGTGACGGGCAGCAACGTCGGTCGCTCCGCCAAGGTTACCGGCGATGAGGCAGGCGCGGAGCGCTTGACCACCGGCACGCAGTACACCAGGCCCAGCGATATCGGCAATGCGCCGAGGAAAGTCGGGACCAGCGCTACGCTGCGTGGTGGTACCGTCACCGGCACCATGGTCGGTCGTCGCCAGCAGATGACCGGCGACGAGCCGGGCAGCTGCCGCAACGTGACCGGCGATGACTACATCGGCCGCGAACAGTTCAACGATTTCTGCGAGTCGGCCCCGGCACCGCAGGATCGCAAGGTGGGCGTATCCCGCACCGCGGGCGGCGAAGGTGTTACCGGCACCATGACCGGACGCTCGGGCCGCGTCACTGGCGACGAGCCGGGCACGTGCAAAGCCATAACCGGCACGCCGTATGCCGGGCTCGAGCAGGCGGCTGCCTATTGCGAGGCCCCGCAGCAACGGGAGATTCAACAACGCACCCGCCCCAGCGCACGCCAGGCTGGCATGCCCATGACCGGTCAGCAGCCTGGCATTGGCGGCAAGATGACCGGCGCCGGGAAAGGTGCGTGCGAGCCGGTCAGCGGCACCCCCTACATCGGCGCGGACCAGGTGGCCGACGTCTGTCCGTCGATGCCGGCGGAACCCGGCAATCCCGACTTTCCGCAGCCCCTGAGCGATGCGCCGTGGACCGATTTCAGCGTCGAAGCGCCGGCGCATGCATCGAATAGGCAGCGCCAGACCTCGGCCGTGACCGGCTCCCGATACGAGCAGGGGAATATCACCGGCCCGTTCGGAATGGCCACCGGCAAGGTGACGGGGACGGAGGAAAAGCGCTTCGGTGCAGCTGCCGGCACGGCACCGCAGGTGCCGGCTAGCCGCCCGCAACTCGAAGGGCGCGTGATGTCCCGTATTACCGGCGAAGGTATGGATGCGGGCGCGCGGATTACCGGTGACGACTGGGATCGCGGCGACCGTGTGACCGGCACAGAGGGCAGTTCGGCGACGCGCCGTAACCCGACTCGTCGCGGTGGTCCGAGCAGCGCCATGGCTTTCCGCAAACTCGAACCGCGCAATGCTGATATGCCGGAGCCGGTGAGCAAGGTGACCGGTAGCAGCGGCAACACCGAAACGGGTTCCTTGGTGACCTACAGCGGTGGTGCACGCGGCTAGGTCCGCGGCTGTAAATGGCTCTGCAAACGGAACTGAACGACATGCAACGCGTCAACCCAAATCGCGCCAGACAATCCAGCGGGGGGCCAGGTCGCGCACCGTTGCGCCGTCCCGGTGGCGCCGGCCCGATGGCGATGCGCGCCTGCCGCACCACCGGTGCGGAGCATCCGCTGATCGACAGTCGTGAGAATGCACGCCTGTTCCAGTACGAAGATACCGTGAAGCAGTCGTTCGACCGGATCAAGCCCGTTCTCAAGCAGATCTCGGCTTTCCAGCATGAAGCGGACTTCGAGCAGCGCGCGCAGCAGATGGCCAGGCAGGAGTTGGGTTTCGATTTGCCCCGGGAGATCCTCGCAGATGCCTGGATCAGCCAGCTCGACATGAAACGGCTGTTCGCCTGGTGCGTGTTCGAGACCTATCGACGCTATTGCAACGAGTTCTTCAGCGGCGATCCACTGGCGGCGGAAAGTGCCGGCGACTTTGCGGAGTTCCTGCAGGGCTGTGGCTTTCATACGCTGGACATCTCGCCGTGCGCAGATGGCCGCCTGGCACACGTGATTCGCTACGTGCTTCGCCTGCCGCAGGACCAGGTGCGTCGCAAGTCCTACGCAGGTGCCGTCTTCGATGTGGAAGACAGCATCCAGAAATGGGTCGAGGTCGAAATGCTGCGTTACCGGGAAGGTCGCCCCAACCTGGCTGATGCGCCGACACGCTATCTGAAGGCCGTGGTTTACCATTTCAGTTCGGTTGATCCGCAGCACCAGGGCTGCGCGGCACATGGATCGGATACCGAGCTGGCCGCAGCGGAAGGACTAAAGCGTCTCGAGGCGTTTCGCGAGGCCATCGAGAACAGCTACTGTTGCGGGGCGTCGATCGATCTGCTGCTGCTCGGCCTGGATACCGATACCGACTCGATACGGGTCCACATGCCGGATGCGAACGGCAAGATCGATTTAGGTGATTTCATCGACAGCGGTGTGCTGTTCACGCAAACGCTGCATCTCGGGCCGAGCGCGGCACTCGCAGCGATCGAGCGCGCAGTCGCCGATGCGGTCAGCGATGCGGCGCACGGGATGCAGCGCTTTGTCGCGCGGCTATTGCAGAACAACCTATCGCAGATTGCCTATGTGCGCGCCTATCACGGCTCGCACTACGAGGATATCGGACACGCCGAACGCTTTATCGGGGCCGGCGTCGGCTTCGAGGAAGTGCAGCTGCGCAACCTGATGTATTCCGCCTACCTCACTACCATCGAGGAAGCGACCAAGGACACCGATGTTGGCATCAAGATCTTCTCCGGGCTGAATGCCGCGCACGGTTTGCCGATTCCGGTGGTGGTGCGTTTCGACTATCACGGCCAGGTTCCCGGGGCGAAAGAGCGCGCCGTAGAACGTTGCCGCCAAGTCGCCGGTGCGGTGACTGCGCGCTATGCAAAGATTTTCGAACGCGGTCTGCTGCACGTCCTGCAGGTGGTCAGAGACTGCACCGGTAGAGGCCCGCTCGAGGTGGTCGGCTGTTCGGTGATGAGCAACGAATTCGCGGAGGCGCACTGATGAAAATCTGTCAGGTAGAGCGACCGCTGGTGGCGACGAACCGTATTGCCATGATGGAGCACAAGCACCTGCAGGTAGTCATCGACGGCTCGTCGAAACTGGTTGCGGTCGATGCGGTCGGTGCGAAGCCCGGCGATTGGGTGATCTGTGTCGGCAGTTCGGCGGCCCGCGAGGCGGCCGGCAGCAAGGGATATCCGAGTGACCTGACGATCGTCGGCATCATCGACCACTGGCCGCCGCAGACTCCCGTGGACGCGGCGTCCAAGGCCAGCTGGAACGGTGAAACCGGGGGTTCGGGCGGCACGGCGGGCGGCGGGAGTGAGCCGCAGTCGACGGGTTCGGGTTGATGGAGATCTTTCAGGTCGAAGGCACGCTGGTATGCACCCAGCGCGTCGCAGGGCTCAGACATTTGAGCCTGCGGGTACTGAAAGACGCGAACGGCAACTTGCAGGTAGCCGTCGACCCGGTCGGCGTCAATCCCGGTAACTGGGTATTCACGGCGAGCGGCTCGGCCGCGCGCTATGCGGCGGAAAGTTTCGAGGTGCTCACCGATCTGACGGTGTGCGGAATCATCGACA
Source organism: Chromatiaceae bacterium (assembly GCA_022340805.1). Classification (GTDB taxonomy): domain Bacteria; phylum Pseudomonadota; class Gammaproteobacteria; order Chromatiales; family Chromatiaceae; genus Thiosocius. The sequence goes on along the minus strand of JAJDNF010000033.1, from coordinate 129,892 downwards.
ACTGGCCGCCGCGGGAACGGAAGGCGGATTCGACCGGTGCCGCGGCATCGGCGTGAAACTGACGGTTTTAACTGAGAATCGAGTCACTAGGAGACACGAAGATGGCAACTGAAAACTATGGCATCGCACTGGGCATGATCGAGACGCGCGGGCTGGTGCCCGCCATCGAGGCTGCTGACGCCATGACCAAGGCTGCAGAGGTTCGCCTTATCGGGCGCGAGTTCGTCGGCGGCGGTTACGTGACCGTGCTGGTACGCGGAGAGACGGGCGCAGTCAACGCTGCGGTCCGTGCGGGCGCAGATGCCTGCGAGCGGGTCGGCGACGGCCTGGTGGCGGCGCACATCATTGCGCGTCCGCACCGTGAAGTGGAGCCGGTGCTCGGCGGAAAGTAACCGGGGGTGCCGCGCCACGGCGGGGTACGCGGAAGTTGATCTTAATGTTTTGACAACGGAGATAAGACGATGGCAAGTGAAAACTACGGTATTGCACTGGGCATGATCGAAACGCGCGGGCTGGTGCCTGCAATCGAGGCTGCTGACGCGATGACTAAGGCAGCCGAGGTGCGGCTGATCGGTAGGGAATTCGTCGGCGGCGGCTATGTTACGGTGTTGGTGCGCGGTGAGACCGGTGCGGTGAATGCGGCGGTGCGCGCCGGTGCCGATGCCTGTGAGCGGGTCGGTGACGGCCTGGTGGCCGCGCACATCATTGCACGCCCGCACCGCGAGGTGGAGCCGGTGCTTCCCACCGGTGGCGCTACGTCATCGGCCGCGGCGGCCTGATGCGCCGGGCGGAGCCAAAGCGGGGCTGATGCAGGCGGATGCTTCCGGCGAGAGCAGACCAAAGGGTTCTTGGCTACCTGGGACGTGCCCTCAGCCTAGAGCTCTCCGCGGTTCAGCTGTACAGCACCCAGGCGCGACTTGTCGCGACCTGGGGGCTGAACGGCCCGGCCGATCGCCTGCGTAAGGAGGCGCGCGAGGAGATGGAACACGTCGAGCGCGTCATCGCACGCATGCTCGCCCACGGTGTCGCGCCAAATGCCTCACAGCTGCGCCCGGTGCGCCTGGGCCATGATCTGCGCGAACTTCTGCTGGCCGACCAGGCGTTCGAGCACGAGCTGGCGCGTCTCTACCACGAGGCCGCGAGCCACTGCGCCAGGGTCGGCAATCACGACGACCGGATGTTCTTCCAGACACTCTGGGAGGAAGAGCGGTCACACGGCGTCGAACTGGCCAGGTGGCTCGAGGAGTTGCAACGACCCGGTGCCAGCCCGGAGGCGGACGGCGCCGTTTTTTGACGGAGACAGGCAATGAATGAAGAATGGCGGGAAAGGCTGCGACCGGCTTCCCTGGAGCGGCGCTACGAATTTGCGAGCTACGCCGAACTGCGTGATTTTCTCGACCGGGCGGCGGAGCTGTCGGAACGCGAGGGCCTGTATCCCGACATGGGCTTCGGCCGCGACTACGTCAACATCACGATACACGCGGAAGAGGCCAGTGGCGCCGTGCAGCCGAACCAGCGTCGCTTCGCCGAGCAACTCGATGCGCTGCGCAGCGTCGACGACGGGCGCTGACCCGGACGCATGCCGGTCATCGCGCTGGTAAGCAACAAGGGCGGCGCCGGCAAGACCACACTGTGCGTCAACCTGGCGACCGCGCTGGCGCGGCGGGGGACGGCGGTGATCCTCGATGCGGACCCGCAGCGTTCGTCGCTGCAGTGGCGGGCGATTGCCGACCGCGACGACGCAGTCGCGGTGGTCGACGCGGTCGACGGGCTCGCAGACGCGGTGCGGGCGGCCGCTAGGCGCCACGCGCATCTGGTCATCGACTGTCCGCCCTCGGTCCAGGCCCCGCAGACCCGCGAGGCGCTCGGCCTGAGTGACCTTGCGCTGATACCGGTTCAGCCGTCGCCACTCGACCTGTGGGCATCGGTGCACATCGAGCGTGAGGTGGAGACGGCGCGCGAGCGCAACCCCGGCCTGAGGGCGGTGCTGGTGATCAACCAGCTCGAACCGCGCACCCGGCTGTCGCAGCTGATGCGCCAGGGCCTCGCCGAACTGAGCCTGCCGGTCGCAGAGACGGCGATCCGACGCAGGATGGCCTACCGCAGCAGCGTGTTGGAAGGCCGGACCGTCCTCGACCAGGGGGGGCGCGGTGCGGCCGCCGCCGAAGAAATCCGTCAACTCATCAGAGAGGTAGTCAGACAGTGAGCGGCAACGACAAGACCGGCGACAGGCTCGTCGCATCGATCCGCAAGACCAAGGCCGGAGCACAGACCGCACAGGGCGAGGTCCCGGCTGCTGCCGGCAAGCGAAGGCGCGCCGCAGCTACCGTGCCGACCGCAAAGGCCAGGGCCGACGCGGTCACGCGCGCCGGGACCTACCAGCATGGCCGGCGTGTCTGGCCGGACTGAGAGTCGCGGAGGCAGCAAAGCGGTGACTGCGGCACGCCACGGAACAATTACCCCGCAAGACGCATGCGCTGGCGTCGCCGCTGGCTGCCACAATGCCGACGTCGGTTTCGTCCGCTGCGCCAGGCGATGATCGGCCCCGACCGCCTATCGGCGGTACCCGCGGGTACGCGGACTGAGGCCTAAACCACGACAGGAAGCGAGATGCCACCTTTCAGCGAACAGAGCTACACTCCCCCGTCGGCAATGCCGGACTATCTGATCCGGCATGCGACGCTGCGCCAGCTTCAGGTGTTCGAGGCGATCGTCCGTCTCGGCAGTTTCACCCGGGCGGCCGAAGAGCTGTTTCTGACCCAACCCACCGTGTCGATGCAGATAAAGAAGCTGGCCGACTCGATGGGGCTACCGCTGTTCGAGCACGTCGGCCGCAATGTCAGCCCGACCGAGGCAGGCCTGGAGCTGTACGAGTCCTGCCGCCGAATCTTCGAGACCTTGGCCAATTTCGAGATGAAGCTGGCGGACCTGAAGGGCATCAAACGCGGCCGCCTGCGGCTGGGCGTCATCACGACGGCGAAGTATTTTGCACCGGAGGTCCTCGGTGAGTTCTGCCAGAAGTACCCGGGCATCGAGGTCGCGCTCAAGGTCTCCAATCGCGACCGCGTCATCGAGCGCATCAATGCCAACGAGGACGATCTGTACATCATGGGTCAGGCGCCGGCGGACCGGTCGGACATCGAAGCCTACCCGTTCGCACCGAACCCGCTGGTGGTGATGGCACCACGCGATCACCCTCTGGTCGGCAAGAAGAGGATCCCGCTGTCGCGCATCGTCGATGAGCCATTCATCCTCCGCGAACCGGGCTCGGGCATACGCGATGCGACGCTGCGGATGTTCGACGAATTCGGCAGGCGCCCGCATGTGCGCATGGAGCTGGGTAGCAACGAGGCGATCAAACACGCCATAGTCGGCGGTCTGGGCCTTTCCGTGTTGTCGCTTCATACCCTTGCGCTGGAGGGACCGGACGGGCCCGTGGCGATCCTGGACGTCGAGGGCTTTCCCATCCTGCGCGAGTGGTACCTGGTCCACCCGAAGGGCAAGGAGCTGTCACTGGTCGCCAAGGCCTTCCTGGAGTTCGCATTGGAGCTCGAACCGCGCATGCGCGAGCGCATGGAGGCCATGTGGCCCGATCTGCGCCGGCACATCAGGGCCTCGAAGACAGCCGGCCAGGCCGGGAAAAAGAAAAAGCGCTGAGCCAGTCGCTGCCGGCTCAGCGGCAGCAGTGCCGAGCGTCCAGCAACGGTCACGCGCCGCGCATGCGGCGCGTCTTTTCCACCATTCGATGGGTCGAAAGATTGTTGTTGAAGCGCGCCACGTCGCGCAGGGCGACCCACAGGATCTCGTGCGACTCGTCGTTGCCCGGTATCGCCAGGTCGTCGTCCATTTCCACCAGGAAGCGGATGTCGTAGTGATCGTGCTGCGGGCCACGCGGACTCGCCGCTATCCGGTGGATGTCGACATCGAAGATCGCGTCTTCGACCAAGCGGATGTGCGACGGGTCCAACCCGGTTTCCTCCGAGGTCTCGCGCAGCGCGACCCGCAGGATGTCGGCGTCGCCGTCGGCGTGTCCGCCGGGCTGGAACCACTGGTTGTGTTTGCGATGGTGCAGCAGCAGCACACTGTCCCTGCCGGGGTTGACCACCCAGGCCGAACCGGTCACGTGTCCCGGCCACAGGTCGCAGTGAAAGCAGTCTTGGTGGGCCGCGACGAAGGCGCGGGTACGGGTGACGTGCGCTGCCTCGTCCATGAAGCGGGTGCGGTGTCGGTCCAGCAGATTCAGCAGTTCGCGGCGGTGCATGGACGGTTGGCCGTGGGTCAGGTGCCGGAGGGATTCTCGATCGCCGCTACCGCCGCGGCCGCGGCCTCGTCGACGTCGCCTTCCTTGCCGGACAGGATCAGGCGCCCGAAGGCGCCGACCGCGCGCACGTCGATCAGCGTGATGTTGGCGGCTTTTTCGGCCTGGTTGGCCGCGTACACGATGTAGCCGGCGGGCTCCGTCTCGAGGATGAACATGCTCTGGCCGGGGAGGATCATCGAACCGCGCCGGTCCTGGCGGTTGATCAGCACCGTGTGGTCGGGCGTCATGCCACGGATCACCTCCTGCCAGGCGATCCGGCACCGTTCCCGCTGTTCCTGGCTCGCCCCCATCTTTGCGAGCAGCAGTCGTCCTGCCTCGCGTACGTCACTCTGGTCGCGCTGGTGGACAACCATCGAGCCATAGGCGCGCTCCACGACCTGCTGGGCCAGATGCACCCGGGTCGCCTTCAGTGCCATGTCGGTCAGGCGGTGGATCGCCATACCGGGCGACACCTCGATCCACAGGCAGGCGTCGCCGGGCACCGGCAGAAAGCCCTGCGACACGGTCGCCATGTAGGCCGCCAGCTGCGGCTGCAGCGAGTCGATATAGACGTAGGTCCTGAGTGCGATCATCCCGGCGCCTTGTCCTGGGCAGGAGCGCAACAGGATAGCTGAGTTTGCCCGCGCCGACCCCTGCCAATCGTCTGGCATGGGCCGCACGGCGGGCGCGTGGGGACGGCACTAAGGCCGGTGCCGGCCTGCCCGTGCCGGGAAGGGCGACTCGCCTGGCTCAGGCCTCGTTGGTCGGGCTGTGCACCACCAGCGAGAAACGGCTGCGGAAGCTGTAGTCCTCGATGTTCAGTCGTATGTGATGATCGGCGTGGGCGTCGCGACAGCGGTCGATCTCGGTATAGATCTCCTGCGTGTCGCCGCTGTAACAGCAGCGTTTCCCCCAGGTCTGCCAGGGCGTGAAACGTGGCGCCATCGCCGGTGCGTGTTCGATGCAGATCACGCAGCCGCGCCTGAGACACCTGCCGATCTGTCCCAGTGCGCGGTCTGCGGCGGAGTCGCAGCCTGCCCCGTCCCGTTGCTCTATCGCCTGCATGTTTCTTTCTCCCAAGCCGTTGTGCCCGATGAGCGGTTCGCGCGACTGCCGCCGTTGCGCGGCTGCAGCCTCGAGTGGTGAGAGTAGTGGGCGAACCCAAGTAACGGAAATCGGAAATGGGCGCGACCGTGATAGATGCAGGTCTATGAACTATGGGTCGCACGCGATTCATCGATAGCTTGCCGCGCGCGCTGCTCATGCCACTGCTGCCTGGCCGGCCTGCCGGCTGCCGCCGTTGCTCCTGTCCTCCAGGAGCCTCGTGGCTATCTCTAAAGCCTGCTGGCGCGTGCGGACGATGTGTTCGGCGGGCAGGGCGTCGATTAGTCCGAGGGTCTCGAGTCGCTGCATCACGTCACCCTCGGCGCCGGCGACGAACACCGGGTGCCGCCGCTCCAGGTCTTCCAGGATCATCTTCTCCAGCGCAAGCGACGACGAGACGCCGAGCACCGGCACCCCGGTGAAATCCATGATCAGCACCTCGTGATCGGGAAGTACCGCGTGCTGCCGCGAGATCGCCTTGGCGACACCGAATATCAGCGGCCCGCCCAGCTCGAACACCAGTATCCGGCCCTTCGCCTGCTCCAGCAGGGTCTGCTCGTCCCGGGTAAGATCGTCGGCCCCATCCGAGTGTTTGATGGTCTTCACCGAACGGCTCTGCAGCCTGACCATGCGCTCTATCGTCAGCACGTTGGCGACGAACACACCGAGCGCCACCGCGGTAATCAGGTCGACGAACACCGTCAGCCCGATCACACCGTACATGATCATCGCCGCCTTCGATGACACCCGGTGCGCGCGCTTCAGGAAGGACCAGTCGATGATGTCGAAGCCGACCTTAAGCGCGATCCCGGCGAGCACCGCGAGCGGGATGTGCGCGGTCAGCGGTCCTGCCCAGATCACGACGATCAGCAGCAATAGGGCGCGGGTGAGCCCCGACAGGGCGCTGCTGCCGCCGGCCTGGATGTTGACCACGGTGCCCATGGTCGCGCCGGCGCCCGCGATGCCGCCGAAAAGGCCGGAGGCGAGGTTACCCATGCCCTGGCCGAACAGCTCCTTGTTCGAGCTGTGCTCCTTGCGTGTCATGCTCTCGGCGATCACCGAGGTCAGCAGCGCATCGATGCTGCCGAGCACCGCGAGCACCGCCGCGTCCACGACCATCAACTGCCACTGTGCGGCCGTGAACACCGGCATGTGGAGCGCCGGCAGGCCGGTAGGTATCTCGCCGATCTGCCGGATGTCCATGTTGGCGAACAGGAATAGCGAGACCAGCGTGCCCACGACCAGTGCCAGCAGCTGCGGTGGCAGCAGTCGGCGCAGGCGCTTGGGGAACAGTACGATCAGGCCGAAGGTGAATACGGCCAGGGCCGTCTCGGCGGGCTGGATGTCGGCGATCAGCGCCGGCAGCGCTTCGAATGTGCCGATCACCCCGCCGGGTGGCGTTGCGTGGCCGAGGAAGGGGCCGAGTTGCAACACAACCAGGATCACGCCGATCCCGGTCATGAAACCGGAGATCACCGTGTACGGCATCATGGTCACGTAGTGCCCGAGTTTGAGCGCGCCGAAGATCATCTGAAAGATCCCGGCCAGCATCACCACCGTGAAGGCCATCGCCATGCCCTGTTCGGGGTTGGCCGCGATCAGGTTGGCGATGACCGCCGTCATGACCACCGTCATCGGCCCAGTCGGTTCCGAGATCAGCGTCGGGGTACCGCCGAACAGGGCGGCAAACAGGCCGACCAGCACGGCGCCGTAGAGCCCGGCGGCGGGCCCGGCACCCGAGGCCACGCCGAAGGCAAGGGCCATCGGCAGCGCGATGATGGCCGCCGTCACGCCGCCGAACAGGTCGCCGCGCAGGTTGTCGAAGCGAATCTCGTTGAAAATGGGCATAAGATGTCAGCCGCGGTTCCTGGATGGCATCTTTTATAAGCTGCATCCGGGTGCCGATAAAAAGTGATAGTTTCGATCCGATCCATCGACGAAAGTCGATTGAGCGGATCGTGTGCGGTCACGCTGCAGGAGGGAAGGGACGAGGTGATGCGCGACATTGTCCAGTTGGCGACGCAGACGCGTGAAACCCTGGTCGACATCACCGACCAGGTCGGCGAGGTCGTACAGCGCAGCGGGGTGCGCGAGGGCATCGTGAATGTGTATGCACAGGGTGCGACCGCGGCGATCATGATTCAGGAGAACTGGGACGAGAGCGTGCAGACCGACGTGGTCGACCTGTTGCGCCGGGTCATCCCGCGCGGCGTCTGGCGCCACGATGCGCAGGACGGCAACGGCGATGCGCACCTCAAGGCAGGCCTGGTCGGTCCCTCGGAGACCGTACCGCTTATCGGGGGGCGGCTCGGGCTGTCGCGCTGGCAGAACATCTTCTTCTGCGAGTTCGACGGACCGCGCAATGATCGCCGAGTGGTCGTCACCGTGCTCGCCTCGCCGAATGTCTGAAACAGCTGCCGGCCGTCTGACATGCTGAGCTATCGGCACGCTTTTCACGCCGGTAATCACGCCGACGTGCTGAAGCACTTCGTGCTGTTCGAGGTGCTCCGGTATTTCAATCGGAAGGACAAGCCCTACTGGTTCGTCGATACCCATGCCGGTGCCGGGCGCTACGATCTGCAAGGCCAGGCAGCGGCCAAGAATGCCGAGTACGCCGAGGGTGTGGCCCGGCTGTGGGACCGTCCCGGCCTGCCCGCACCGCTGGCGGATTTCGTCACGCTGCTGCATCGCCTCAACCAGGGCGGCGTGTTGCGACGCTATCCCGGATCGCCGTCGCTGGCAGCTGCACTGATCCGCGCACAAGACCGGATGCGGTTGTTCGAGATGCACCCGGCGGACGTGCAGGTTCTGGGCAGGCTGTTCAGGTCCACAGGGCGGCAGGTGCAGGTCTCCGAGCAGGATGGCTTCGCTGCCCTGATCGGCCTGCTGCCGCCGCCCACGCGCCGCGGCGTGATCCTGATCGATCCGCCCTACGAGGTGAAGACCGACTATCGGCGTGTCGAGGATACCCTCGGGCAGGCCCTGAAGCGCTTTGCATCGGGCAGCTATCTGGTCTGGTACCCGTTGCTGCGGCGCAGGGAGGCGCAGCAGTTGCGCGAGCGCCTGCGCCGGCTGCCTGCGCCGGCCTGGCTGCAGGTGGAGCTGCGGGTGCGTGCCGCCGCTGCAACCCCGGCCGGGATGTTCGGCAGCGGCATGTTCGTTATCAATCCACCCTGGACGCTGCACGCCACGCTGGACGCCGTGATGCCGGCGCTGAGGGACTGCCTGGCGCTGGGGGATGGCGCGGACTTCTCGCTGCAAGCGCAACTGCCCTGAGGTGCATCGCATTGCCCGGCGGTTGCGCTGGGCGTTCCACAAGGCATGTGCCGTTCCGGCCGCTGAATTGGCGGGGTCGCGGAATCCGTATCGACGGCCGCTGGCAACCCGGCGCGCGGTTTACTTCTGCGCGATGACCGCGCTGTAGCTGGTGCCCATGTGGCCGAGGAAGCGCAGCGGCGGGAGATGTTTGATCGCAGCGGCCACGGCCTGCACCGCTGCCGATTTGCCCGCGGTGTCGACGAAGTCGAAACGGTCGTAGACGTTGCGGAAGCCGCGGCGCCTTACCTCGCGCTTGAGCTGATACGGCGTGAACCAGTTCACTGCCGGGTAGGTCGCGTGCTGGACCAGCTCGGGGCGGCTGGTCACGGCCAGTTTCTCATAGTGGCGCTTCAGCGGGCCCGGGTACCAGGAGTAGGCGGGCAGACCGAATTCCTGCTGCACCGGGCACAGCTTGTTGGTCGTGGTCAGGTACAGGAAGCCGCCGGGCCGGACGATGCGGCTTGCCTCGTCGAGACACTGCCACCAGTCGGGCACATGTTCGAGCAGTTCGGGCAGCAGGCAGACGTCCATCGACTCTGACTCCCACGGCAGCTCGGTGGCCGATCCGACCCGCATGTCGACCTCATAGCCCTTCTCTTCCGCGCGCCGGCGGGCCAGTTGGATCAGCGGTTCATTGACGTCGATGCCGTGCACATGATGGCCGAGGTCGGACCACAGAAAACTCTGCGTGCCGGCACCGCAGCCGATGTCGGCGACCTCGAGCGCCGAGATATCGATGCCATGCTGCTGCATCACGCGCAACACGTAGTCTCGGGCGCCGGTGAAGCGTGCTATGTCACGCGGTGAGGCGCTGCGTTCGGCGTAGTACTCGAAGAATTCGTCGCTGCTCGAGGTGTCCCACTCGCTGGACGTTTGCTGCGTCTTACTTTCCACGATGGTTACCCCTCGGTTCGGTATGGGTGGTGCCCTTGGGCCGCGCTCTGCCGCCGCAGCCCACCTGGCAGGTTGCAGGCGGCAGCTTGTAGCTTGCTGCGCGCTATGGTCAGCGATATACAAGGCGAATAGCAAGCGACGCACCCTGGAATGCGAAGCGGGTTACTGACTGTCGGCCCGGCGTCGCAGCGCCGCGCAGCACAATCAGCCGCTCGGCGCGGCCGAGCTTGGCGACACGTCCCTGTGCCGCCACAGCGCTGACTGACTCAGGGTTTCGCTAACGGATGCCCTGCAGGATCTCGCGGTAGCTGTGTTCGCGGAACATGCTGTCGGAGATGCGCACGGTCGGCATGGTCAGACAGTTGTTCAGCACCTTCGGTCCGTGCACGAACAGGATCTCCGGCTTGACGTTGACGTGCGGCATGCCGCCCTGCGCCGCGGGCAGATCCTCGAACTCGACCATGGTCAGGTACTCTGCCGGGATCGTGTAGCCCTCCCAGACCTCGGCCGTGCGTCTGAGCTTGCTGCCCGAGCTGTCCTTGAGGTCCTCCATGATCGATTCGACGGTGGCATGCCCGCTACCCAGCGTCGACAGTCCGACCCGCTTGAGGATCTGGTAGCCGATCACACCAGCGGTCTCCTGCAGCATCTCCATGGTCTGGATCTCGCCGTCCTCGAACTCGGCCTCCCTGCCCGGTTTTACGTGGTGGGTGGCCAGCACGCTCACCGACTGGCCGGTGTCCATCGCGTAGCCGCGGGTGTCGCCATGGTTCTCGAAGCCCTTTTTCATCATCTGGTTCTTCGAGATCAGCTTGGGCAGCTCGCTCTTGACGATGCGGAACACGGGCTCTTCCGGACCGTCGAGCAGCATCCCGCCGCACTTGGCACAGGATTCGACCACCACGTCCTCGAAGGTCTCGTGGAAGTTTTCATGCGCCTGCCACGAATCCCAGTAGGTGAACTGGTCGATCCAGATATGCGACAGCTCGGCCGACATGTCCGAGCTGGCCGCCCAACGCATCCCCATCGGACAGGTGCCGCGCTGGCGCATCAGGTCGAAGCCGCGAAAGCCCGGGGTGAGTGCGGTAGCCAGGCACATCTTGCTGCTGGCCTCCTTCATCATGCGCAACAGGTTCGGGTCATTGCGCACCAGCACGCGGTTGATCGCGACATACAAAGGTGACTTGGGTTCGGCATCGAACAGGGCCTTGATATCCATTGTTCTCAAATCCTCTTCTCAAATGTGTCGTGCGGGTCCATGCCCCGGCGGGCAGGCTCCTGGTGTGGTGCGCCGTATTTGATCGCTGGTGCACGCTCGGTCTCGACAGAAACGAGAGGTTGCCATAGCGCTGCGTATCGCACCGTATATGCCGTTATCCGGTGCATTGCGGCCTGCGCCCAATGCACCCACCGCGAGTCGCAGGACCGACGGCCCATATCGGCTTGCCAAAATAGCTGCCAGTCAGATTGAGGCACTGCGCTAGATTGCCGCAATCCATCGGCGCATGCCCACGCCATTTGTGCGGCCAAATCATCCCCGGCTTGTGTTGCCCGACGATGGCAACGAGAATCGAGCCTTTCCCTGCGAGGGTGTTCCCATGACACATGCCATCCGAATTCACGGCCACGGCGGGCCCGAGGTGCTGCGCTGGGAGGAGGTCGAGGTCGGCGCGCCCGGGCCGGGCCAGGTCCTGTTGCGTCAGCGCGCCTGTGGCCTCAACTACATAGACGTGTATCAGCGCGATGGCCTGTATCCACCGGGCGAGCTGCCCGCGGTGCTGGGCATGGAGGCGGCTGGTGTGATCGAGGCTGTCGGCGAGGGTGTCGAGCATCTTGCGGTGGGCGACCGGGTCGCCTACCCGATGACCCAGGGCGCTTATGCACAGGCGCGCCTGATCGCCGCGGACCGGTTGGTCAGGCTGCCCGAGACGATCAGCGAGCGGCAGGCCGCAGCGATCATGCTCAAGGGGTTGACCGCGCACTACCTGCTGTTCCGCACCTACCCGGTCAAACCGGGTGACAGCATCCTGGTCTACGCGGCGGCCGGAGGCGTCGGCTCGCTGCTGAGCCAGTGGGCCAAGCACCTGGGCGCGCGCGTGATTGGCTGCGTCGGCAGTGAGGAGAAGGCGGAAATCGCACGGGCCAACGGCTGCGATCACATCATCCTCTATCGGCAGGAGGACATCCCGGCCAAGGTGCGTGAATTCACCGACGGCGAGGGGGTCGCGGTCGCCTACGATGCAGTCGGCAAGGCGACCTTCATGGCCTCGCTCGATTCGCTGCGGCCGTTTGGCGTGATGGTGAGCTATGGTAATGCCTCGGGTAAGGTCGAGCCGTTCAGCCCTGCGATCCTGGCGCCCAAGGGCTCGCTGTATGTGACGCGCCCGACGCTGGCCACGCACATCGCAACGCGCGCGCTGCTCGAAGAGGGGGCCAACCGGCTGTTCGGCGCGGTCACGGACGGACTGCTGCAGATCCAGATCAACCAGACCTATCCGCTCGCGGAGACTGCGCAGGCACACCGTGATCTCGAGGCGCGCAAGACCACCGGGTCGACGGTGTTGCTGCCCTGATGGCTTTGAGGCTGCTGGCGATCGATACCACCGAAGACGCCTGTTCGGCGGCGCTGCTGATCGATCAGACGGTGGCCGAGCGCTTCGAGGTGGCGCCACGGCGTCACAGCGAGCTGATCCTGCCGATGATGGACGGTCTGCTGGCCGAGGCGGGGTTGCGTCTCGCCGACCTGGATGCGCTCGGCTTTGCGCGCGGCCCCGGCGCCTTCACCGGCGTGCGCATAGCCGCATCGGTGATCCAGGGCGTCGCGTTTGGTGCGGATCTGCCGGTGGTGCCGGTGTCCAGCCTGCAGGCACTCGCCCAGGGCGCGCACCGTGAACATCGCGCACAGGCCGTATTGAGCGCGTTCGATGCACGCATGGGCGAGGTCTATTGGGGCGTCTACCGGAGTGACGCCGGCGCGATCATGCGACCGGTGATCGACGAACGCGTGTGTGCGCCGCAGGAGGTGGCGCCGGTGAATGGCCAGGACTGGGTGGGCGTTGGCAGCGGCTGGGCCGCCTATCCGACGCAGCTCGCGCAGTGCTGCTCGGTGCCGCCGCCGGTGCACGCCGATGCGATGGTGCATGCGCAGGACGTCGCCACGATCGCCGCTGCACTGTTTGGCGAAGGCGCGGCGGTGGTCGCGGAGCGGGCCCTGCCGGTATATCTGCGCAATCAGGTCGCCTGGGCCAGGCCGGGGTGACCGCGGCAGCCGGGCGGGGCGGATCTCTGTCATCAAGACGCAACGGGCAGGCATGAGCGAGCCGCGCAGTTTTTATTGGCATGATTACGAGACCTGGGGGGCGCAGCCGGCCGTCGATCGGCCCGCCCAGTTCGCCGGTCTGCGCACCGATGCCGACTTCAACCCGGTTGGCGAGCCGCTGGTGATCTATGCGCGACCGGCCGACGACTTCCTGCCCCAGCCAGAGGCCTGCCTGATCACCGGCATCACCCCGCAGCTGGCGCGTGAGAAGGGCGCCCCGGAGGCCGATTTCTTCCGCTTCATCCATGCCGAACTGGCCCGGCCCGGCACCTGCGCGCTCGGCTACAACTCGCTGCGCTTCGACGACGAGGTGACGCGCTACGGCCTGTACCGCAACTTCTTCGATCCCTATGCACGCGAGTGGCAGAACGGCAATTCGCGCTGGGACATGATCGACGTGGTGCGTCTCACCCGCGCGCTGCGCCCGGACGGGATCGAATGGCCGGAGCGTGAACCGGGCGTGACCAGCTTCCGGCTCGAGGACCTGACCGCGGCCAATGACATCGAGCACAGCGGTGCCCACGATGCGCTGGCCGACGTGCGCGCGACTATCGCGCTCGCCCGGCTGGTCCGCGCCCGCCAGCCCAAGCTGTTCGATTTCGTGCTGCACAACCGCGACAAGCAGAAGCTCGCGGCGCAGCTCAACGTGCGGGCGTGGCAGCCCGTGCTGCATGTCTCGGCGCGCTACCCGGCGAGCCGGGGCTGCATCGCCGCGGTGCTGCCGCTGGCGATGCACCCGGTCAATCGCAACGGCGTGATCGTCTACGATCTGCGCGCCGATCCCGGCACCTTGCTCGAACTTTCGGCCGACGAGATCCGCGCCCGGCTCTACACCGCCAGCGCCGACCTGCCGGACGGCGTCGAGCGCATACCGCTCAAGGTGGTGCACATCAACCGCGCCCCGGTGATCGTGCCGATGGGGACCATCACTGCTGCGGCACGTGAGCAGTGGCAGATGGATGCTGCGGCCGAGCAGCGCCACATAGAGGCACTGCGTGCAGCCCCCGGCCTGGCGGCCAAGCTGGCCGCGGTATTCGATTCGGCGGGGGCGTTCCCGGCACAGTCCGACCCGGACCGTGATCTTTACGGCGGATTTCTGTCCGAGGCCGACCGCCGGCTTTGTGAGCAGGTCAGGGGCGCTTTGCCGGCCGAACTGGCCACGCTGCACCCGGGCTTCGAGGCGCCCAAGCTGCACGAACTGCTGTTCCGCTACCGGGCGCGCAACTGGCCGGAGACGCTCGACCGCCAGGAGCGTCTGCGCTGGGAGGAGTTCCGCCGCGAACGCCTGACGCAGCCGGGGGCAGGGGCCTCGATCGTGCTGGACGATTACCGCCGGCAGTTGTCGCGCCTGGCGGTCGACCTGTCGCTGACAGCGGCGCAGCGCGCGGTGATCGACGCGCTGCTCGACTGGCCGGAGGAACTGGGTATCTGAGCTGCCTGTTCGGCGTGCGGATGTGCGGCCCGTGGTGCGATTCGCGCATGGCGCGTCCGCTCCGTTGCTGCCGATGACTTTGTCTGTGTATCTCAGCGGTGCGATCATGCCGCGCCAGCGGAGACCGCAAGGCCTGCCGATCTATCTGCCGCCAATCGAACAAGGCCCGCGGGGTCGTTGCGGCATTCAGCCACCATCGTCCAACTAACCCGCATCTGTCACCGGCATCACGGATGCTGGCGGATTTCGCAGCCGGCGCGAGCGAGAAACCGCCAGGACCGGGGTAGGCGGGCAGCGGAAACAGGGTGTTAATCTTGGGTCACGAACAGATTCAATCATTTCTATCGCCATTTCCGCCTGTTACGCCACGGCTGCTTTCCGGCCGGTGATGGATGCGGGCTAAGGTCGTGCCATGAGCCATGCGTCATACGTCGCCTTCAACGCGCTGCGCTGGCGGATCTATTTCATCCTCGTGATCTCCTACATGCTGGTGTTCTTTCACCGCATGGCGCCGGCCGCAGTCGCCTCCGATCTGATGCAGTCGTTCCAGACCAGCGGTGCCGCGCTCGGCTCGCTGGCGGCGATGTACTACTACGTCTACACGGTGATGCAGGTCCCCTCCGGTATCCTGGCGGATACCCTGGGCCCGCGGATCAGCGTGACCGTGGGCTCACTGGTCGCCGGGCTGGGCTCGATCCTGTTCGGTCTGGCGGGTGATTTTGCGATGGCCTCGGTCGGGCGCTTTCTGGTCGGCCTGGGCGTGTCGGTGGTATTCGTCGGCCTGATGCGCAGCAACGCGTTCTGGTTCAGCGACCGCCACTATGGCCGGGTCAGCGGCCTGACCCTGCTGCTTGGCAATCTGGGGTCGATCATGGCGGCGGCGCCGCTGGCCTGGGCGCTGGGTTTTTTCAGCTGGCGCGAGATCTTCGTTGGCATCGGCGGTATGTCACTGCTGATGGCACTTGTCACCTGGCTGTTCGTGCGCAACCAGCCGCAGGAGGCGGGTTTCCCCTCGGTGCGCGAGATGGAGGGCCTGCCGGCGCATGCACGCGCGCACCCGCATTGGCCGGCCGCACTGAAGGCGGTCTACGGCAACCTGACCGCCTGGCCAGGGTTCTGGGTCAACCTGGGCGTGACCGGCAATATGTTCAGCTTCGTGGGTCTGTGGGGTGTCCCCCTGCTGCAGGATGTGCACGGACTGGCCAGGACCGAGGCCTCGCTGTACACGACGATCAGCCTGATCAGCTTCGCCGTGGGCTGCCTGTTCATGGGCTGGCTGTCCGATCACCTGGGATTGCGTCGGCCGGTCATCCTGGCGACCGGCCTGCTGTCGGCCGCGGCCTGGCTGTGCCTGCTGCTGCTCGACTGGGGCCCCGGGGCATCGGGCTACCTGCTTTACGGTCTGTTGGGCCTGGGCGCGAGCGGTTTCGTGCTGACCTACGCGGCAGTCAAGGAGGTGTGCGCCCCGAGCAGCGCCGGGATGGCGATCGCGCTGGTCAACACCGGGCTGTTCCTCGGTGCAGCGATCATGCAGCCGGTGTTTGGCTGGGTCCTGGACCTGACCTGGGATGGCCAGCTGGCCGACGGGCTGCGCCGCTATGCCTGGGTGGATTACCGCAATGGCCTGTGGCTGTCGTTCGGGTTTGCCGTGCTGGCCGTGCTGGCCGCCACGCGCGTGCGTGAGACACATTGCCGCAACATCAGTGGCGAATTGGGGTAAATTAGCGCCCGCTGAGGAAACGCTGAACAGGCCCGTCCGGGATCTTCCAGGGCAAGCTGCGGCGCAAACGTGATTTGTGCCACGCCGCAAGCTCCGGGGTGGATCAGCGCTTCCCTGACGCCCTTGCGGCAAAAAACGCGCGGGCGCAGCACGTCTGCGGGGAGGAATCAGGTGTCGAGAAGTACCGCTATCCTGGTGGCGCTGGCCAGCCTTTTGCTGTTGACCTGGGCGACCGTGGCCATGCGCCACGGCGTGATCGAAGACGATCTCGCGGGTCGCGTGCAGCGGGAACTCGCGGCCTATGCGATCGATGGTCTGGAGATCTCGGCCGTCGGTCGCGATCTGCGCCTGAGCGGCGAGCTGTCGCCCAAGCTCACCGCCGAGTACGTTGCCGGCATTGCCCGCAAGGTGTGGGGGGTGCGCGTGGTCGATGCGAGCGGCCTGCAGCCCCCGGACTCGCTGACCGACAAGGATGACCCGCTCAATCCGCGCTTCCAACCCAGCCGCATCGTGCGCCTGGGCGGTGATCTGTCGAACCCGATGGATGCCGGAGCCTGCCAGCGCACGATGGCGCGTCTGGCCTCGCTGGGCAGCGTGCATTTCGAGGCCGGCGCGGCCTCGCCGATGCTGGACAGTTACGCGCTGCTCAATGATCTGGCGACTGTCGCCTATCAGTGTCCGGATACGCATATCGTGATCGGCGGTCACACCGACGCCAGCGGCGATCGCACGTTCAATCTGCGCCTCAGCCAGGCGCGCGCCGAGGCCGTCGAGCGGTTCTTCTACCTCGCCGGCATCCCGGCCGAGCGGATGCAGATTGTTGCATATGGCGACAGCCAGCCGATTGCCAGCAACGCCACCCCGGAGGGACGTGCCGCGAACCGCCGGATAACCTTCGACGTGCTGCCCCTTCAGTAATCCCACGGAGTGGACATGAGTTACCTGATCACCCAGACATTCATCTCGCTGCTGATCGCCGGGCTGCTCGGCCTGATCCTCGGCTGGTACCTCTGCCGCATCGCTGCAAACAGTGCGCGGACCTCGCTGCAGACCCGTATGGCCAACGCGGAGGCCGACGCGCGCGCATTGCGCACCGAGGTGGACGCGGCGGTGAACGCGCGCGGCAACTGCGAGGCCGAACGCAAGCAGTTGACCGAGAAGCTCACCGCGCTGCAGGGTGCGGCCAGTCAGGCCGCAGTCGATGAGGCCGTGTTACGCACGTTGCAGGGTGAACTCGACGCCTGCCACGATGCGCTGGCGGCTGCGCAGGCCGCATCGCCGGAGGTGCAGCCTCTTGCGGCGTCGGTGCCGGCTGCGACCGGCAGTGACGCCGTCGCGCCGCCAGCGGCGCCGAGCGAGCACGCGGGCGCGGCGGACGACCTGCAGCAGATCAAGGGGATTGGGCCAAAGATCGCCCTGGTGCTGAAGGAACTGGGGATTCTGCGCTTCGAACAGATCGCCGCCTGGACGCCTCAGAACGTCGAGTGGGTGAACGCGCATCTGCGGTTCAGGGGGCGCATCGAACGCGAACAGTGGATCGTCCAGGCCAAGGCCCTGATCGCGGCAGGCCGGGCGACCGAGTAAGACCCGGCAGCCAGCCGCCAATCATATTTGCGTGCTATCCACCGGAACCAGGTGCATTACGGCTGGTGCCTAGGGCACCCCGTGCGGGTTGCGAACCGCCGCGCCGAGATCGCCCCACGCCCATGCGAAGGTCAGTCCGCCAGCCACTTGTTGAGCGCATCGATCAATTGTCGGGCCTGGTCCGGGCTCGAGATATTGAACTTGGATTTCTGCTGGTATTCGCCGTTGCGTTTCTGGTAACGACGGATCGAGTACTTGTCCTTGCTGTACTCCTCCTTGCGCGCATCCCAGTCCTGGTAACGAAACAGGATCGTGGTCCAGGCACCCTTCGACAGCACCTCTTTGTCCAGTTCCTTGACCACATCGATGCCGCCTTCGCTGTAGTTGATGGTGAGTTCGTCGGGGGTGCTTGCCATGGGTGATTCTCCGTCCTGGACAAGTTGTTGAGGCGCGCGACATTAGCAAAGGACCCGTCGCACCGCCAGTGCCGGACTGGCGCGGCAGCAATAACGCCTGCCTACTGGGCGCCCTGGCGTTGCAGCAGGCTGACCAGTTCGGTGAGGTTGAGTTTGCGCGCCAGGGCGAGGGCAGACATGCCGTCCGCGGTCTTCACATTCACGTCGGCACCGCGGCTGACGAGCTGGCTGGCGAGGCGGTGGTTGTCCTGGCGGATGGCGATCAGCAGGGCGGTGTCGCCATCAGCATCGCGCTGTTCGGTATCCGCACCGCGATCGATCAGGAATCTGACGGTGTCGCGGTCGGTGACGCCAACCTGGGCCGCCTTGAGCAGCAGCAGCGAGGCGTCCAGTTGCGCACCCTGGGCGATCAGCAGTTCGGCCACCTGGGTGCGTCCGCCGAGGACGGCGAGATCGAGTGCGGTTTCGCCCCGCTCCGTGGTGGCTTCCAGCGCGGCACCGTGCTTGAGCAGCGTCTTGACCATCACGAAACGACCCTGTTCTGCTGCGGCCTGCAACGGGTACTGACCGTTCGGCAGCCTGGCATTGATGTCGGCGCCCCAGTAGATATGGCGTTCCAGCTGGTCGAGATCCCCGCGTTGCACCGCAAGGTACAGTGCGATCGAGGGGCGGTCGGGCTCACTGCAGGCGGTCAGCAGAAGCAGCAGCAGGGTGCAGATCGCGGTCAGTTGTCTTGTCATGACTTGAGCTGTCGCCTCACTCGGGGACCACGGTGGTGAGCGCGACGGTCTCCCAGGCCTGCATGCCGCCGCGGTACCACTTCAACTTCGACGGCGGATAGCCGAGGCGCAGCAGCGCGCGGATGTTGATGGGTGACTGCCCACACCAGGGGCCGTTGCAGAACAACACCAGGGTCCTGGCATTGCGGAAGTCCCACAACTCACCGGCGCGTTGCGCACCAAACTGATCGTGCAGAATGGCCGCGATCTCGGCCTCTTCGGCCGATTTCAGGCTCAGGCGCTTGTAGTGAATGTTGATGGATCCGGGGATAGTCCCGCGCCTGAGCCAGTCGGGTCCGCGCGAGTCGATGATCAGGATCGAATCGTCGCCTCCGGAAGCGCGCTCGAGATAGCCCAGCATCTCGACCTCGCCGATAGTCTCGACGCCTTCGCTTATCTTCATCGGCTGGATGCAAAACGGCGGACATTTGCGCGATGTACGCTGAAAGCTCGCGCTGATCGTGTTCTCTTCATCCTGATTGCGCTCGATGCGTAGCGGCTTGCGCTGCTGCTGCACCGTGACGCCATCCAGTTGCGGGGTGATCCCGACCGCGAGATCGGCGGCCCCTGAGGAAACTGCGGCGGCGAGCGCAAGGACGCTGCCAAGGACGGTGCGGACGAAAACCTGATTCATAGATTGGCTGCCGAGTATACGATGCCCCGATCATAGCGAATTAAGCGTGTGCCTGGATCACCGCGTTCCGAGTTAAGATCCACCTATGATCGGAAAAATCCTGTTCACGCTGTTCGTCATCTTGGTGGTCGTGTTGATCTGGAGGGTCCGCAGACCGCGCTCTCCAGTCGACCGCCCGCCGGCGCGCCTGGTTAATCCGCCAGCATCGCGGCGCTGGCCGATCAAGGGCCTTGCCATCGCGGTGGTGGGCCTGATGCTGTTGACCTCGACTTTCCTGCTGTATGAACATTGGCGGGACGGCAGCGAGGTGATTTTCATCCGCGTGGTGGATGCCAGCAGCGGCCGCGCGTCCGAATACCGGGCACAGCGCGGTGCCATCGGGGATCGCGAGTTCGTTACCACAGACGGTCGCCGCGTGGTGCTGGCCGAGACCGAACGACTGGAGACCTCGACGATCAGCTCGCCGCGCGCGGCGGGCCAAAATTGAACGCGATCGACAGGCGGGTCTCGGTACTGCTGTTCTGCTCGACCTCGTGTGGCAGGTCGGGCGGGAACAGCACCAGCAGGCCTGGCCGCGGCGTGATCAGGATCTGCGCATCGTCATCGTGCAGGACCAGGCGGCCGCTGCCCGGCGCGCAGCTGAGATAGTACACGCCCGACAGCAGTTCATCGGCTTCTGCGTGGTCGTGCAGGGTGGTGCGCTGGCCGGACCGCATCTCGTTGAACCAGAAGCCGTGGTGCGGTGCATCGATGCCGAGGACCGTTGCGGCACGGTGCACCGCGAAATCGCGCACCGGTGTCAGTTCGGGCAGGCGTTCCGCCGGGATATAGGTGTTTTCATAGCGCCCGGCAAATTTGTGGGTGCGCCTGACATCCAAGGCCGCGCTGGTGCGCTCGAAGGCCTCGATCAACGCGCGGTTCACGTCTGCGGCCTGCGGCAGGTCGGCGAAATGGACCGGCGACAGGGTCCTGAGCAGCGGATCAGTCATGTTCTGTCACCGCGTGACGAACGCAATCGACCAGCCCGCCGGCAACAGCGCGGCAGTCAGCAGGAGCCAGCGGCGGCATGCGACAGTCGACTCCTAGGTTCAGCAGCACAAACAGCCCGAGTGTGAGATAGACGATGCGCATCGCAGCAGATCGGTTTAGGTAGCGGAAATCTCAATTAAGCGAAGACCGCGAAGGTGCGCGCAGGTCTTGCGCACAATTTTGCCACGATCCGGCCGGGGAGACGATCTGAGCGGCAATCTGCGGGGGCCGTACCTGTGCGTGCCGGCGCCCCAGGGCATGCTGTTGATTCGCGCCCGTGGCGCCGTCACAGAAAAGAAAAACCCGGCTTCCGCAGGGCGGGGCCGGGTCAATGGCGAGATATGATCTCGCCTGTGCCGAGATCGGTCTGGCGGTTCAAGCGCTGGGGCGCGCCGTGGCCACCTCAAATACATTTGCATTCAGTTGGGAGTAGGCCTGCAGCGCGATGCGTGGATCGGCCGCAAGCTGTGCGCGCAGTTCGCCGGCCAGCGCGCGCGCCTGCTCGAGGGTCGAGACTGCGCTGGCACGCGGACGCTGCGCCTCCTGGATCAGGAACTGCTGGGCGCGACTCAACTCGACCTGCCGGTCGGCGCCCGCGGTTGCGGGTGCCTTTGGCGGCCCGTTCCTGACGTCAGATGCGTCAAAATTCCGCCGGTTCGGTGGCGGATTCGTCAATAAATTGTCGTTCGTGACAGATTTCGGCACGATTTTGTCCTGATTTCGTCAATATTGTGGCGCTTATCGCGCCTTTTCCAGCTTTCGTATCTAACGAAGCATGAGCTATGCCAAGGAACTCAAGGCGGCCTTGCTAAACTAAGCCTGCGACCAAGCAGCGCAGCGAGCGAGCCATGCCTCCGAACCTGAAGACGTTTCGAGCCTTGCTGCTCTACGGCCTGCTGCTCGCGCTGCAGGCCGGCTCAGGACTGGCAGAATCGGTTGAACGTCTGCAATACCAGGTGAGCTACCGTGGGGCGTTCTCGCTCGGCAAGGACGTGCCGATTGCAGACCTTGTCTTGCAGACGCGATTGCCAGGCGGCGTGGCCGAGCTGGGCGAGGCGCGCCTGGAGGTCAGTTCCTCCGCCTATCCGCTGGTCGAGGCGCTATACCCAATCCGATACCGGTTTCGCAGCTGGAACGCACCGCGCGACGGGGGGTTGATCGGTTTCGAGGATTTCGAGCAGACGAACAGGCGGCGCCATCGCCTCTACCTGCGCGACAGATCCGCGCTCGGCGTGCAGCATTTTGACCTCGAACGGCGGGAGGGGCGCAGCGAGATGGCCCAGCTCGACAAGGGTGTCAGGCCAGACACGGCCGCACCTGGCGGCGCCTTGCTGGATCGCCTGGGTATGCTGCAGTGGCTGCGGACCTTGGCGCTGCACGACCAGGCAGAGTACAGCCTGCCGGTAACCAATGGCCGCGAGCGCTTCGTCTACCGGGTACGCGTCGAGGGCAGCGAGCGGTTGGTGCTGGCCGGCACCATGTACCCTGCGTGGAAACTGCGTTTCGACGGTTATCAGCGCGACGCTGACGGCACCGAGCAAATCGCCCATCGGTCGGTGTTCGTGTGGCTCAGCCGGTCGCCCGGCCAGGCGCCGCTGCGTGCGGAAGCGAGGTACCCGGTGGGTCTTTTCCGCATCGAACTCAGGCCCGGTCCGGGTAAGGGTCAGGTCGCGTTGGCCGAACCCTGAGCGAGTCCAGTTGGCGTTGCCGATTGTCAGTCGTCGACCAGTTTCAGGTGGCTGATGTCCGGGATCGGCCGGTGCGGTTTCTCCACGTGACAGTCCTCCAGGCTCCCGCTGTTCGCCGGCAGTGCCTGTAGTGCGCTGGTGTCGAACGTCGCCGCGGGCGGCGGGCGAGTATCGTCGAGGATGGCCCCGGGCTCGGCGAGAGTGATCCCGTCACTGGCTGCCGGCGGCGTCCGCGGGCCGCTGCCCGCCGGGCTGGGTGCCGCGGCGGCCGCAGCAGCTGTCTGTGCAACCGGGGGTGGCGAGCCGGTCGGCACGATCCGGACCAGGGCCCCGATGTCGCGGAACGCCGCGCGATAGCGACTCGCGCCGTCCGCGTCGAGCGCCTGTTTCACACGCAGGGGCTTGCCGGAAAACAGCCGATCGGCTGCATCCTCCTGTATCTTGAAGAGCCTGGCGACCTCGCGTCGTGCGGCCGCTGGATCGACATCAGGCAGCAGCTCGCCGAGAAAATAGACATCGAAAGATTGCATCTACGGTCCCCTGTTTTGCCCGTGTTATTGTTCTTGCCTGCTCAATCAGGGGTGGACGGCTGGCGCCTCGGACCCCGTCCTGTTTGGCGGCAGCAACGCCGCGAACCTTACCTGACGATCTGCCTGTGCACGCCTCATACGCGTGACTGCAGCCACTTGCGGAACTGGGACACGATGATTTCACCGGCGTCGTTGTGCTCGCCGTAGGCCAGCATGGTGGTGAAGATCTGGATCAGGGCCTCGCGCAATGCCTGGGCGTCGCGTCTTGCGGCGGGGGTGAAGCCACCTTCGACCGCGAGGTCGATGGCCGCAAGCGATCGGCTGCTGTCCCACCACTCTGCGGTATTGATGGCACGGCATGCGGCCTTCGGGTCACGCTGGAAGGCCGCATGCGCGATCGACACGAGGTTGGCCTCGTAGGTACGGCCATAGTCGCGCAACAGTCTTTCGGTTTGTTCCAACGCCGCCAGCATGCCGTCTAGCTTAGCGCAGGTCGCTAGGACTTAGGCTTTGGCTCGGCGAGCAGGTTGCCGATCAGATCTCCGTCCTGCGGGGTCAGCATATGCCCCTCGGCCATCGAGTAGGTCTTTACCTTGCCGGCAAGGGTCGGGACGCGATTCAGATCCTGGCTCAGCGGTGGCACGAGTTGGTCGCCGGGCATATAGAAGGTGCCGATGCGCATGATGCTGGTGTAGGCGATGTCAGGGTGCGGCTGCTGGTTCAGCCAGAACAGCATATTGCCCGGGGCCGGCGGGGTAAGATCGAACAACAGGCCACGACTCTGCATCGCGGTGGCATACAGTGCGGGGCCGGTGGCGCGTTTGACCAACCAGCTCTTGACGAAACCGAACATACCGCCATTGTCGGTCGCGTCCAGCGCCTGTATCGCCCGCCCGGTACCGAAATGTGGGGTGGCGATCGTGATCAGCTGTTTGACACCGAGTTGGCCGTGGCGCACCAGCATCATCCGTGCCACGAGGCCGCCGGCGGAATGGGCCACCAGGTTGATCGGTTGCTTCGGATAGCGCCTCTGTACCTCGTGCAGCATGGCCGCGAGCCAATCGGCCTGGATCACCACCGGCGCCTGCGAGGGCAGGTTGACCGTGAATACCGGGCGATCGGTAGTCCCTTGGTACAGGTCCTGGTACAGCAGGCCCTGCGGGCTGTAGCCAAAGGTGCCGACGTGGCGGTAGCCGCGCCAGGACAGGCGCTCCATGACACCCGATTCGTACCAGCTCTGGGCGCTTCCCAGGTAGCCGTGCACCAGTACCAGGACATCGGCAGATGCCGAGCGGAGGGCGCCGATGCCGAGGAGGGCAACAATCAATAACAGCTTCTTCATTGCGGAATTCCTCTGGCGGGTAATCCCCGCCGCATAAACTGCAGTAATAAGCGATAGCCATATAGTCTGCGTTTAGGCTCGGCAGTTCAAAAGAATTTATAATGCCCGACTGTTTTCCTGGGATTTTCTATACTGGGTCAAGGTGTATATCGCGTTGCCCGGCAACGCAGTGGTCCGACCCGCGGCAATAACGAGGGGGCAACAGAGATGCGCAGAAGGTTATATTTCATCCTGCCGGATCTCGTCACGGCAGAGACAATCGAAAGAGAACTGCTGCTGGCCAAGATCGATGACCAGCATATGCATTTCCTGGCCAAAGATGGCAGCAACCTGGGCCGTCTGCACCTGGCCAACCTGCTGCAGCGCTCCGATCTGCTGCACGGGATCGGCATAGGCCTGATCGCTGGTGGGGTCACCGGTGCGCTGGCCGGCGTGGCGCTGTCGTTCTATCCGGACCTGGGCAAAGCGATTGGCATGGGGGGTATTTTGGTGCTCGCGGTGGTTTGTGCGATGGTCGGATCCTGGGTGTCGGGGATGATTGCGGTCAGCATCCCGAACTCGCGCCTGAAGCGCTTCCAACCCGCGATCGATCGCGGCCAGATCCTGTTGATGGTCGATGTGCCGCTCAGGCGCGTCACGGAGATCCGCGAGTTGATCACCAGCCACCATCCCGACGTCCAGGCCAAGGGCCAGGAGGCCCAGATCCCGGCATTCCCCTAGCGGGCCAGCGGAGGGGCACGAAACAGCGGCCGCGGCCGCTGTCTTGTCGAGGTCAATGCAAAGCGCTGCTGCGCGTCTGATCGGTACCCGAATCGACCAGCGGCAGGGAGGCGTGATGGGCCAGCATCCACCAGCTGCCCCCGACGTAGCCATATACGTTTGTGGCCAGAATCACAGCCCGGCGCTCCCCGCCGCCGCTGCTGACGTTTTCTTCCACGGTATGCACCGCAAGGCGCTGATCCGCACTTGCCTGAACCAGGCGATGCTCAATCCGCGGTGGCTGGCTGTCGCGAAAGATCTCGCCCCAACTGGCGAGGACGACTGCGGCACCTTGCAACAGTGGCCCGCCGGGATGGATGCAGCTGGTATCCGCCGAGTCCAGCCAGACAGTCTTCATGCGTTCGAGATCGAGTTCGCGAAACGCGTCATAGAAGGCCGCCTCGGCGGCCGCCGGGTCCGGGAATGACATATTGCTGGGCCGTCCGCGTTGGTGTTAGTCGAGATAACGTGCCTGCCACTGCTGATACAGCCGGTATACGTGGTCGCAGTAGCTGATTTTGTCATGAAACAGGTGTGGATCGATCGCGTCGAACAGGTAAAAGTTTGCCCGGTTGTTCTGCGCGATCATGATATTGCGCATGTTCTCGAGCAGGCTGTGCCGTGCCCAGTGGAAGTCGTGCAGGGCCTCGTAGTGCAGGTACACGGGCACGATCGGAATCCCGGTCTGCAGCGATATCGAGAAGGCGCCGTGGCGAAACGCGGGCTGCAGGCGTGGTCCCTTGATGCCGCCCTCGGGATAAAGCGCAATGCTGCGCCCGGCCTCCAGGTGACGGCGGATCTGTCTGGCCGCAGCGGCGCGCGATTCGTGCGCCTCGCGTTTCACGAAGATGGTGCCCGCCGCGGCGCTGATTCGTCCCACTAGCCACCAGTCGCGCACCTCCTGCTTGGCCAGGCTGTCGACATCGAACAGGGCGGGAATCCCCGCGTCTTCGAACGACGAGGGGTGGTTGGCGATCAGGATGAATCGCTGCGGCAGGGGGCGGGTGTTCTTGTGGTGCAGACGCAGATCCACGCCAAGGGCATGTACCCAGGCCCGGCTCCAGGTCCGAAACAGGCCTCGATACCAGCGACCACGCCAGGCGTTCGGGAGGAAGGCCAACGGGTACAGGACGAGCGAGAGGAAGAGCAGTTCAGCCCATCCCACCAGTAGCCACAGGGCGCGAGCAACCGCCTTGACCATGCCGATTGATGCCGTCCGTCGTAATTCGCCTGGGTCGCAGTCTAGCGCGCCTTAGGGGTCAAGATTCGCTGCATTTGGGCCACGGTCTTGACCCCGAGCAACATGCGCGCGACCGTGCCGCCTTCGATGACGATCAGGGTTGGCATTGCCCGAATGCCGAGTTCACGGCCAAGTGCCGGATCTTCGGTGATATCAAACTTGAATACCGGCGCACCGCTGGCGGCCAGGATCTCCACCTCTTTGGACATCGACCTGCATGGACCGCATTGCGGGCTGAAACAGTAGACCAACGCCGTATCTGTGATCGAGGCGAGGGCAGGGAAGCGTTCGTACAGCGGTTCAGCGGAGCGTCCCTCGGCCGCACGCGTGGCGACATGCATATACGTGAGGTACAGCAGCCAAGTCGCCGCGAGACCGAGCACTGCGTAAATCAGCAGATCCACCTTTGAAGCCAACCCCGAACTGGGAAACGGAATACTAGGGCAAGGTTAGCCGGCAGGCAGGCCCAGGGATAGTCGGGAAAACGCGTTGCATCGCGCGACCCCGCGTGGCGGTTAGTGACTGTGCCGGTCTTCGGTCTCGTCGGGGGGTATCTGGTGACCCGGGGTCAGGCGTTTGTGGCGTATCCCGCGCAGGTTGCGCACGCCCATCAGCAAGGCCCAGATGCCGAGCAGCACCAGCAGCGCAGCGGCATTGCTGCTGACTTCGCCCTCAATCGGTGCCGCCTCGACGCCCCCGATCAACAACCCGGGCAGTAGTGGCCAACATCGCCAGATTCGAAAGTTAGTCATATCTGCTCGATGCCCCCGCGCCATGATCCCCGTTCTGTTCGAAGCAAGTATTCTGCCGGCGCGGGAAACGGCATTTAAAACAAGTGCCTATGTGCCTGCCCGGGGTGGCCAAAGGCGGTGTGTGTAAATCTGGCTGACAGTCTCCCCGGGGTTTCGATCAGGTTCCGCGCCGCGCCGCCGTTACCAAGTCCGGGGCTCTTGCGGAGATCAAAATGGCCGTCGTTGAACAATGGGGCGTGCCGCTGGTGGTGCTCGGGATGACCTTGGCCACACTGTTCATGGCTGGCGTGGCCAGCCGTTACCAGACGCATCAGGCGGTGGTCCGGGCATCCGTCCGACGGATCGAGGGCTATGTCGGCGCGATCAGCGGCTCGCTCGAGGCGGTGCGTAGCGTACCGTTGTCCCGCGAACTGCGGGTGATGTTGCGCGGCAACGTGCTGGTGGGATACCAGGAAATCCGGCGACTGTATCGACGCTACCCGGAAATCGGGGAAAAACTTCTGGCAGCCGAACGCGCGCTGCAATCCGAGGGGGTGGCGCCGGCCGGCGGCGTCGGGGCCATCGACACTGAGCGGGGTTTCCGCCAGATCATCGGTGCCCTGGATCTGCTGAGCGGGATGGTGCGGCAGGGCGAGCTATGCCAGCCATTGGCGAGGGAGTTGCGTCTGGTCTTCTGTACCGAGTTGGGCGAGCGTCGTGCCGAGGTGATGGCGAGGTTCCACCTGGTCCAAGCGCGGCGTCAGGAAAACGCGGGCAATCTGAGCAAGGCTCGGACACACCTCATGACCCTTGCGCAGGTCCTGCGCAGGCGTGGCCCGGGTACCGACTTCGTGCGGGAGCTCTACAGCGAGACAGAGGCCGCGCTCTCGGCCTTGACCGACCGCCAGATCGGGTTGATTGCCTCACCTGCAGCGGGCGACCGCACGCCGGTCGACGCACTGCCGCAGGGTCACCCGGGATAGCATTGTCGGGACCGGTTCAGCGCGGATCGCGAATCGTCTTCAGATCGTCGATATTGGCGCAGAACCCGAGTGCGTCCGTCTCGACGGCCGTGTCTTTTTCCAGCACCTGGTCACAGCGGGATTTGGCATCGCAGGCGTCGCAACGCTCCATGTGCTGTCGGATCTCGAGGGCCTGGCGTTTGTGCAGGTATTCCGCCTGGTCGATGCCCAGGTACTTGAGCATCCGCGACAGGCGTAGTTCCTCGAGCGCCCCGGCAAGCCCCTCACGGAAGCGGTGACCCGCGCGCAGGTTGCCAAGAATGGCGAGCGGCAGGCGGACGAGCAGGTACAGCATCAATCCGGCGAGCACAAAGGTGATGACCAAACTTACGATATCCAACGATCAACTCCAAATCGAATCATGCAATTCTTTGCCAGCGAGGACGCGGGGACCTTGATCCATGTCAGTCCGCGGTCAGACTCCAGCCCGGCATTGTCCGGGATAGTGAGTATTTAGATATCGAAAAGGTTTTCCGCCGCTGCCTTGAGTGCGTCAGCATCGGCGCCTGGCTGATAGGCGTCGTCCCGGGGCTCGAAGTAATCACAGAAATTCGCACGCTGCTTGTCGCGCACCGGTTCGGCGATCGGCTCCTGGCAGTCGTTCGGACGCCCGGCCTCGTAGAATCGGCAGTTGCGACACACGTGGGTCTGCTTACGGCATGCCGGGCACTCGCTTTCGCGCTGATAGTCGTTCGCGATCAGTTTGGCGCCGCACGACCAGCACACCCCCTCGGCATTCGGCGACATCTTCTCCCCCATGAAGGGTTTTTGGGCCTGGGTTTCAGAATAGCAGCAACGCGACCGATATTCCCAGGAGCCCCCCCGACACAGGCCCGTCGTTCCTGATGACCGATCCGATCGAGATCAACGTTACCGGTCGACTGATGCTGATGCTCACCCAGCTCGGCATCCGCGATGCGCGCGTGCTGTCGATCTTTGCGCGCGCGGTCAGTGCCGTTGTCCACCGGCGCATGGCCGTCGCGGCCCATACGGGTCTGGCTGATATGGACCCGATCCTCGATGAGCAACTGCGTCTGCTCAAGCGGGCACTGGACAGACGCTCGCAGGCACCTGCACCATCCGCGCTCCAGCACGACCTCCCTGTTGCACAGGCCCAGACGCGGGCCCGGACGAGCATCGACGGTAGCGCGGTGGCGGCTGAGCACGTGGCGGCCAGGCCAGCGCGCGAACCACGCGTGGAGTCGGGGTACGTGCCGGTGGTCAAGAGCCAGGAGGAGAAGCTACACGATGCGCGCATGCCGGTGCAGGCGTTGCTGCACGGAGATTGTGTGGCGACCGGCCTGCTCGATGCGGCGAAGGCCGCGCAGTTGGTCGCCGGGATGACCGGCAAGACCAGCCAGGACGCCGAACGTGAGATCGTCGAATACCTGCGCCAGGTCCTGCAGACCCAGGCGAAGGCGTTGATCCGCAAGGCCAGGGGTGGGCCCTGGGCAGATCCGCGCATCCAGGAGGATCTGCGCCAGGACATCCATGCCGCAAAAAGCATACGCGGCATCCTGATGCTGTACCGGCAGGTCGTGAAGGAGTACCAGGCCTGGGAGCAGGGCAGGGACCGTAGCGGGCTGCTGGGCATGTTCAGTGCGAGGCATCGCGGTCGTTCCTGATGTGCGGCCCGCTTGACGGGTAGGCCCGGGCTGATCAACATCGCCCAGTCGCTGACCGTCGAATCGGCACACTATCGGGCATTGACGCGCAATGCGGCGCCGTTCGCCGGCCCGAACCATGGATCCTCAGTCTTTATGCCAAGTTTCAGCCTGCATCCCCAGCTCGCGCTCGATTGTCACCCGGTCGGCGATCTCGCGCTGTCGCAGGTGCTGCTGTTGAACGACCGGCGCTATCCCTGGGTGATCCTGGTGCCGAGGCGGGCGGGCATACGCGAGATCTACGAACTTGCTACTGACGATCGGATTATGCTGCTGGCGGAGTCGTGCCGCGTGGGGCGCTTCCTGATGGCGGTGTTCGATGGCACCAAGCTGAATGTCGGGGCCTTGGGAAACCTGGTGCCGCAACTGCATCTGCATCATGTGGTTCGCCAAGTCGGTGATCCGGCCTGGCCTGGGCCCGTATGGGGACACTCGGCTGCGGCGCCTTACCGGGCTGCTGAGCTTGCCGAGCGGATCGCGCTGTTGCGCAAAGGCCTGGCGATCGACGCCTGAGCCTGCCTGCGCGAGACGCAGCGCTCAGATTGGCAGCTGCGCCTCGCCGCGCAACAGCTTCTCCTTGTCTGCACGGCAGAGTTTCTTCACCCGGTGTTCTACCCGCAATGCCAGGCTGCGATCCCCGAGCGGGTGTGAGTAGACCAATTCCAGCGGCCCCCTGCCGCGCAGGCGCCGCGCACCGCGGTTCGAGCGGTGCGCCTCAAAGCGGCGCGCCACATCTTTGCTTATGCCGGTGTATAGCGAGCCATCGTTGCAGCGCACGAGATACAGGTACCACATAGCGCGTCCGTCAACGAATACGGCTGCGCGTTTTCGGCAGCCAATACTCCGATTCCAGCACCGTGAACTGCTTCAGATAGTCGTAGGCGTTGGTGGAGAACTCGAGAAGATAGGCGTTGACCCGACGACCGCTGCGTATCGGCTGCAGGCGTTCCAGGTGGATGCCTCTATCCTCGAGCGCGGTGCGGATCCCGCGGATGACGTCCATGCTGCCAGTGCGACGCGAAGTGGCCTGCCCGCCGTCGCGGAAGGCCTGGCCATTGTGGCTCGGGCCAAGCCGCAACTGCGATACCAGGATGGTCCTCCCGCCGCTGTCCGCGGCAAGCCTCATACGGTAGTCGCCAAATGCAATCGGCCGGGTGGCACCCTGCCAGATCGAGCAATCGCGGGTCAATCTCACCGGGAACTCGCAGGTCACGCTGTGGCTCGCATAGTCCGCAGGGTCCAGTGCGCGAACCGACGCCTGCCCGGTGGGGGCCAGGGCCGCAAGGGCCGCGGTCAGCAGGTAGAGGCGGTGTTTCACCGTGGGTTTCGCCAGGCGCATCCCCTCATGCTAGACGAAAATCGCGGATCTGCCAGGTGAGCCGGCCAGCACCGCTGGCGCCGGCATCGACGAGCTGTCATGCGCCGACCGGCAGGTCGGGCATACACGCCTGTAGCAGGTCTGCACCCGAACCTTCGAGCGAGCTCAGCGCTTGGCCGGCAGGATGTCGAGGTAGCCGCGCTGAATCGCGGTCTCAAGCGCCTTGGCGCCGCTCACCAGTTCATCGTATTCGCGCCGCAGCCTGGCCAATTCGTCGACCCGGCTATCGCTTGGCTGGCCGTCGGTCACGCTTTCGCCGAGATCAACCAAGGCCTTTAGGTAACGGGCGCGCGCGCTCGCGACCAGGAACAGCACCGGGCGCAGTCCGTTGATGGACAGCTCCTGAATCTGTGGATTGAGCACCTCGCGGTTGATCGCGCGCATGCTGCGCTCGAGTTCCATCAGCAGGCGATTGGGGTCCTGGTTCATGCTGCGTGCCCTCCATCAACGCAAACGGTCTCGCTGCCAATCTAGCGGCATGAGCGTGGTCGTGCTTGAGCGGCTGCTTGGTTCAGCTCAGCGCGGCCTGGAGGTCCTGGCCGCTGGCAGGCAGGGCAATGACGGCATGCAGATCGAACAATGCCGCGAGTTTGGATACATGTGGCAACTCTGCGCGATCGGCCAGCACGATGACCCGGGCGTCGGGGGCAAACCGCTGCAGGCTGCGCAGCAGGACATCCAGATTGCTCACATTGGCACCGGCATAGTTGTTGCCGTAGCCATAAAAGAAATCTGCAACCACCAGGTCGGGCTTAACGCGCTTGAGGCTGCTCATCGCCTTGCGCTGCGAGCTGAATGCCTCGCGTTGGTAACCCAATGCGTTGCACAGCGCCGAGATATCGGGGTGGGCCGGTGACTCGACGATGTCGTAAACGAGTTTCCGAGGCATGGCCTATTCCGGTTCACATGACGAATCGGTGCGCGTCGCGCGCGCGTCGCGGCGCGGCTTGTCGCGGCGCTCGACGTATTTCAAGGCCTGGATGGCACCGCCGATGCTGCCGATCAGGAACAGGACCACGAGCAGGGCGATCTTCATCTCGTTTCAGCAAGGGTTCCGCTGGTGGTTGTGGATCAAGTGCCATCGCACTTACCCGAGCAATTGCACCCCGGCGCGGTCGAGCCGAGGGGTGCCACCCAGTCGAATGCGCCGGAGCGCTGTTCGATGCCTGTCTGCTCGTACGCGGATCTTAGCCGGTAGGCCGGTCGCCGCAAAGGCGATGCACGGCCCGGGAATGCCGTTTTTGTTTCCTCTGGCCCGGTCGACGGCGGCCCGGCTAAACTGTCCGACCATCAAAAGGGGAGAGAAGGTCATGCGTATCCTGCGACTTGTTGCAATTCTTCTTGCCGGTTTGGCGCTGACCATCCCGGCCCGGGCCAGCGACCTTGACAAGGAAGCACGCTGGGCCGGGCAGATTGTCGATTCGCTGCTCGATGGCGAGGCGATCTACCTCAACGACGGCCGTGCCGAGTTCCTCGCCCTCGAGACCGCGAGTGGCGACGCGGGTTTGGGCAAGGCGGCGATCGTGATGCATGGAACCGGCGTACATCCGAACTGGCCCACCGTGGTGCAACCGCTGCGCGTCGGCCTGACCCAGTCCGGTTGGCACACCCTGTCGATCCAGATGCCGGTGCTGGCCAACGAGGCAGAACACGCGGAGTACGCGGGGATCTACGACTGGGTGCCCGGGCGGATCAACGCTGCCATCGACTATCTGCGCGACAAGGGATTCAGCAAGGTCGTGTTGGTCGCGCACAGCCAGGGATCGACAATGGCTGCGTTCTATCTGAGCCAGGCCCACCAACCGGTTGATGGTTTCGTGGCCATCGGCATGTCGGGCGGACTGCCCGGTGGTCCGATGGACACGCTGGCGCAGTTGCCCCTGCTAAAAGAGCCGATACTTGACCTGTACGGCAGCGATGACCTGCCTGAGGTGGTCGCGAGTGCGCCGGAGCGTGCCAGCCAGGCGGCCAAGGCGGGCGGCGACTATACGCAGCTGCGGGTGGAGGGAGCAGACCATTTTTTCGATGGCGAAGAGACCGAGTTGTTGAGCAGCGTGAACGCCTGGCTCGATCGACGCTTCTAGTGGCGCGCTGACCTAATCGGCGTAGGTTGGGCCCGTCTGTGGCAAGCCGTAGTGCCCCCGATTCCGGCGGATATGGTGCAATAGGCTGCACCATTGCACGCTACCGTGATCCTGCCGTCACGTAACTTCGTAGGCCTGTATCCGCTGGGTGGTGTTGGTGTCCACAAACGTAGGGTGATGCAGTAGGCGCAAGCCATCATTTACCCGATTCCGGCGGATACGGTGCAATAGGCTGCGCCATTGCACGCTACCGTGATCCTGCCGTCACGTAACTGCATGGGCCTGTATCCGCTGGGTGGTGTTGGTGTCCACAAACGTAGGGTGCATTAGGCGCAAGCCGTAATGCACCTCATTCTGGTGGATACAATGCAGCACGCCGCGCCCGGCCACCGCTAGTCGAGCACCCCGGTCAGCGCCCGCTGTATATTCTCGATCGGCTCGCCCGGCTGGATGTCGAGGCCGATCTGGCCGCACAGTCGGGTCAGCGAGAATATGCCGCAGATCTGCTGTGCCTCGGCGGCGCCACCACTATCCAGCACCAGCGCATGTCGGCGTCCGGCCCTGCGCAGACTGTTGAGAACTTGGCCCACGCTGGCATTGGCGATGTCCTGCAGGTGCAGCACCTCGATGCGTCCGCGCAGCGTCATGATGTCCTGGACAAGGAGTTCATCTGCCTGCTCGCCGGTCTTGGCTGCGATCTTTTCGGGGCGGCCGCTGTCCAGGTCGGTCACAGTGATCACGCCCATGACCGCGCCGGTGGCACCGGTCACCAGCAGCATCCGGACGCCAAGTTTCTTCATGCGCTCCCGCGTGGCGGCCAGGGTATTGCTGCGTTCGACGGTCAGTGCGGTGGTCCTGCGCAGGTCCGTCATCGCCGCCAGCGCCGGGCTGTTGGGCGTCAGTCCACCCGGGAAATCCTGTTCGGGACGGGCGTAGCCGGCGCCGATCGGCATGCTGTGAAAGCTCAGTTCTGGAAATTTTTCACTCATGGGTGCTTGTCCGCGTGGCGTTTGCAGTCGTTAGCTTATCGGCTGACGCAGGCGGCGCAAGCGCGTGATCCCTGGGAATCGGGGCCATACAGTATTTCGCCCCTCAATCGCTGTCCGGCGGCGGCTGATGCAAGCGCGCCCCACAGCGGCGGCAATGGTATCGCGCCTGGTTCGTGAGAATGCGCTTGTGCAGCGTCGTGCTCAGCAAATGCCGCGAGCAGGCGCAGACATAGGCCCAGCGGCGCTGACGCCGGACCTTGGCCTCGTCGAGCGAATAGTCATGGCAACGGCTCGGGTCGGGCACCCCGAGATGCGCCATCACCGCCCGCCATTCCGCGCCGTGCGGTCGTGTGCGGCCATGGCAGGCAGCGGTGAGCAGGTGAGCGACCTCATGGGTAACGGTCCGCTCCACGAAGTCGGTCGGGTGGCGGCGTGCAATATCCAGGTTGAAACGCAGAACCGGTCTGCCGATGCGTCGCCAGACAGCCTGGCCCGCGGCCTGGCCACGCAGGTCGAACTTGAGCAGCGGGTCGGGAAGCGGGGCGCGATGCGACCTGCACAGCGGCACCGCGGTTTGCAGCAGCTGCAGCGTCCGGCGATGAATCCGCTCAATGATCTCTTCGTCGGCCACCGTCATGCGACTGTGCTGCCCGCGGTTCCCTCCATTCAACCGAAATGGCAGATGTAGTGCAGCGTGTCACGGACCTCGATATCGAAGCTGCTGTCGCCCGGGACGGCGAACCGTTCGCCGCCCGCGTACTCCTGCCAGTTGTCGTCACCGGCCAGACGCACCCGGCACTCCCCGGCGACGATCTGCATCACCTCGGGTGCGGCGGTGGAAAAATTCAGCGTTGATGGCAGGATAACGCCGACCGATTTGCGCGTGCCGTCCGCGGCCTCGATCGTGTGGCTGATGCATTTGCCATCGAAGTACACGTTGGCATTCGGGAATATTGAGACGTTCTTGATTGGGTCCATGTCTGGCTCTTGAGGGTGTCGGGGGTGGCGGCAGGATCGTCGCCGATCAATCGGCGATCAGCTGGAGATACTCCATCCGGGTCGCCTGGGATTCCCGGAAGGTGCCCAGCATAACCGAGGTCTTCATGGTCGAGTTCTGCTTTTCCACGCCGCGCATCTTCATGCACAGGTGTTCGGCCTCGATGGTCACGGCCACGCCGGCGGGTTGAATGACCTCGCTGATCGCGTTGGCAATCTGCACGGTGAGGTTTTCCTGGATCTGCAGCCGGCGCGCATACATGTCGACGATGCGTGCAATCTTCGAAAGGCCAATCACCTTGCCACGCGGCAGGTAGGCTACATGGGCGCGGCCGATGAACGGCAGCACGTGATGCTCGCACAGGGAGTACAGCTCGATATCCTTGACGATCACCATGTCGTCGTTGTGGGTGCTGAAAACCGCGTCATTGACGACCGAGTTCAGATCCTGGTTGTAGCCGCGACACAGGTAGGCCATCGCTTTGGCCGCCCGTTCGGGTGTCTTGATCAGGCCTTCGCGCTGAAGATCTTCTCCCAAGCCCTCGATGATCCCGGCGAAGTGGGACTGAATCTGTTCAATCTGCATGCGGTCCCCGCTGTTGGAAGCTGCGGCATGATGGCCTGAGGCGGTACTTTACCGGTGCGCATGCGGCGAATCTATGTTGTGTTTTCTGGGGGTTTGGGGCATGTCGGGCGACCGGCATGGGTGCGGCAAAAGGGCTGCGGATCGAAGAATCGGCTGGGCGACGCATTCGGCCCGTGTCGGCGAACCCGGTGAAAAGCTATACGAGCACGGCACCCAGGAAGAACGCGGCGGCCAGAATGAACAGCACGATGGCCGATTGCTTCCAGGTGTTGAAGTTCAGCAGCAGTGGATTGCTGTGCGGGACGATCATCGACAAGACAGCCGCGATCAGGCTGATGCTGCCGCCCACCAGGAAGAACTTGTGCAGCCATTCACGTTTGCTGCCCGAGGAGCCGGAAAATCCACCGCCAATGGTCTCGAATTTGTTGGCCAGCGCGGTCTCTACCAAGATCAGCAGCAGCATCGCCAGGCCGAGCGCACCGGCGTGGATCAGCTTACCTCTCACGGTCGGGGACCCGGGTCTTCGTAGATACGGGCGGTGATGTCGATCTGGCCTCTATCGAGGAGGTCGCTCAGGTCCTCAGCCGGCATCGGGCGACCGAACAGGAAGCCCTGCACATGGTCGCAGCCGGCGTCGCAGAGTAACTGCCACTGGGCCATGGTCTCGACGCCCTCGGCGACGACCTGCAGACCAAGCGTGTGGGCCATCAGGATGATCGCCTTGACGATCGCAGTGTCATCGCTGCTGTCCGGCAGGCCCATCACGAAAGATCGGTCGATCTTCAGTTTGCCGATTGGCAGCAGCTTGAGTTGGCTGAGCGATGAATGGCCGGTGCCGAAATCGTCCATGGCGATGTGCATGCCGAGTTGTCTGCGCATCTCGGCGAGTTGGCGCAGCGCGTGGCCGCCGTCTTCAACCAGCAGTGTCTCGGTGACCTCGAATTCGAACCATTCCGGCGGAAACCCGGTACGCTCGAATATTGTCCGCAGGTACGCAGCGCAGTCGCCACGCAGCTGATAGGGTGACAGGTTGACCGCGATGGTGAACGGAGGCAGGCCCTTGTCCAGCCACTCCCGGCCTTGTCTGCACGCGGTTTCGGTCACCCAGCAACCGAGTTCTCTGATCAGTCCGGTCTCCTCGGCAATCGAGATGAAGGTGGCCGGCGGAACCATTCCTCGCTCGGGGTGATTCCAGCGCAGCAGCGCCTCGACAGCGATCAGCCGGCCGTCGCCAGTCGAAAACTGCGGCTGGTAATGCAGGCTGAATTCCTGCCTGGCGATGCCTAGGCGAAGATCGTGTTCCAATTCCAGTCGCTGCCGGATTTCATCGGTCAGCTCGGGCGCGTAATAGGCGATCCGGTTACGGCCCTGGGTCTTGGCCCGGTACATCGCGGCATCGGCGTGTTTGAGCAGCGTGTTCGGGTCCTGGGCATCGCCCGGGTACAGGCTTATGCCGAGGCTCGCGGTGGTGACCAGCGAGCGGCCGCTTATGCTGACCGGCTCGGAAATTCGTTCGATGATGCGTTCGGCGATGCGGCGTGCGTCGTTGGGTTCGGCTACATCGTCGAGCAAAACCACGAACTCGTCGCCACCGAGTCTGGCGACGGTGTCGTCCTCGTGTACGGCGGCCCGCAGACGCGCGGCAATCTTGCACAGCAGTTCGTCGCCAACCTGGTGTCCGAGCGAGTCGTTGATGTTCTTGAAGCGATCCAGGTCGATGAACAGCAGGGCGAGGCCTCCCGAGGTCCTATGCGCCCGCTGCATGGCGTGCTCCAGTCGGGCGTTCAGCAGCAGCCGATTGGGCAGATTGCTCAGCGCATCGTGATGCGCCAATTGCCAGAGTTTGTGTTCCGAGTCCTTGGTCTCGGTGATATCGGCGAACACCGAGACGTAGCTCGAAAGTACGCCGTTGTGATCGTTGACACGCTTGACCGACAGCCACTGCGGGTAGATGTCACCGTTCTTGCGACGGTTCCAGATTTCGCCACACCATTCCCCTTGCTTGTCGAGCGCCCGATAGAAGTCGCGGTAGAACGCAGAGTCCTGTCGACCCGAGTTCAACAGCCGGGGCGTCTGGCCGATGGCTTCAGTCGCGCTGTAGCCGGTAATACGCTCGAAGCCCTGGTTCACCTGGACAATCTTGCAAGCCGCGTCGGTCACCATCACGCCTTCGCGCATGTGTTCGAAGGCGATGCCGGCGGTGCGCAGTCGCTGTGCCTGGACCTCGCGTTCGAGCACGATCCCGGCGAGATAACTCGCGGTGTCCAGCAGGCGCCTGTGGAACGGATCCGGAGACCTGCGCTCGAAACTGGTCAGCGCAAACGAGCCGATCACGATACCTTCGGATGCCTTGATCGGCATGGACCAGCAGGCCTGCAGCATGAACTGTTGGGCGATATCGAGCATGCCCGACCAGCGTTTATCGGTCAGGACATTGTCGATAAAGACCGGCTCGTTGCGAAACACCGCGGTGCCGCAGGATCCGGCATTTGGGCCGGGTTGCAGGCCGTTCAGCACCGCCACTGCAGCGCTAGGGATGCTGGGCGCGGAACGCACGTGCAGTTGGTTACGCGTGGGGTCCAGCAGCATGATCGATGCCACCGAGTTGGGCAGCAGTTCCTCGCTCAGTCGACACAGCTGATCGAGGATCTCGTCCGTAGCGCGACCGAGCGCAATCATTTCCAGCGCGTCGCGCTGCAAGCGGAAAAGCTGTTCAAGATGCGCGGTGTGGATCGCGGGTTCGTCAGTTAATGGCGTTTTGGGGTGTACTGCGCTCATCTCAAGGCGGATTCCGGGGCCATGGACCTTGTTATTCAGTCGGTATCGACCGCGTGGACCGGAAGTGTAACGCCTGACGGTGGAGATGAAAGCGGTTGATCCGGTTCGAATGGCACGCAAATCGGCCAGCTTAAACGTCGGCCGGGTCATCCGGCTGGTGCAATGCGGGGCAAGCGGGCTCGGTAGACCGGGCGCGCAGGAAAAAGCCACCCCTTTTGAGGGTGGCCGAATGGTGCAGCTTTTCTTATTGCGGCCATCCCTGCCGCTTATTTCCCGATGCCTATGCCTTCTGCTGGAGAAGTCGTTGGAGTTCGTTTCAATAGGGCCCGCGGTACCTGGTGGCACCGTGTGGCCAGTCGCTGCTGCAGCGCTGCAGATCACCCATGCGGCGCAGGCGTGCTTCGTAGGGTTGCGATACGGTCTGACTGGACGCGCACAGCGGGCACTGATACCAGACCTGGCGTGCACCACCCTCGGCCACACTGTCCGTCTGCTGCATCTCGCTCCGACAATGACGACAACGCATCCCTGACCTCCTGTTGCTGACCGTGCGGCTTGCCTTGTGGCAGCGGCAGTATTGCGTAGCGGCGGACCTGCCTAGCCGGCCCGGCGTGACTGTCTAGGGTCTTTCCCCAGTCGCCAGAGCGCAGCTGTGGCCGTTTCAGCCCAGCCGTACATCTGAACCAACATGAAGAATGATAGCCGAATTTTCGATGTATTCACAATAAATTGTGCTTCAAATGCGATAAAACACTATATGTTGTGTTTCCGTACCTATGGCACTGCTGCAACAATCAACGCTAAACAACTGATGTCGACAGGGTTTCCGGAACCTTTGGATCCCCTGCAGTACAACCGGCCATGTGGTCGTGGCGGTTCGGGTCGCCGGGCCGCTACGCATTTCGTCAGGATGCCGGCACAGGGCCGGCGCGCAAAAAAAGGGGCCGGGCTTTCACATTGCCGCCGGCCCCAATTACATCACAGGAGGAACATCGGTACGTCTGGGATCAATCCCAGTTCAGGGCACCGCCAGTCTGGTATTCGGTGACCCGGGTCTCGAAGAAATTTTTCTCCTTCTTGAGGTCCAGTACTTCTGACATCCACGGAAAGGGGTTGGTCGCGCCTGGATACTGTTCCGGCAGGCCGATCTGTGCACAGCGCCGGTTGGCAATGAACTGCAGGTACTCCTCGAACATCGGGGCGTTAAGGCCGAGAATGCCGCGCGGCATGGTGTCGTAGGCATACTGGGTCTCGAGGGCGATGGCGTCACGGATCATCTGTACGATCTCGGCCTTGAATGCGTCGGTCCACAGCTGCGGGTTCTCGAGCTTTATCTGGTTGATCACGTCGATACCGAAGTTCATGTGCATCGATTCATCGCGCAGGATGTACTGGAACTGCTCGGCCGTGCCGGTCATCTTGTTGCGTCGGCCCATGCTCAGGATCTGGGTGAAGCCGACGTAGAAGAAGATGCCCTCGAATATCACATAGAAGGCCACCAGTTCGCGCAGCAGCTGCTGGTCGTTCTCGGTCGTGCCGGTGTGGAAGTTCGGGTCGGCCAGGTGCCGGGTGAAGGGCAGGGCCCATTCGGCCTTGCGTGCGACCGCCGGCACTTCGCGGTACATGTTGAACACCTCGCCCTCGTCGAGGCCGAGCGACTCGATCACGTACTGGTAGGCGTGGGTGTGCAATGCCTCCTCGAACGCCTGGCGCAGCAGGTACTGGCGGCATTCCGGGTTGGTGATGTGGCGGTAGACTGCGAGTACCAGGTTGTTCGCAACCAGCGAGTCGGCGGTCGAGAAAAATCCCAGGTTGCGCTTGATGATGGTGCGCTCGTCATCGGTCAAACCGTTCGGGTCGCGCCATAATTGGATGTCGGCGTTCATATTGACCTCTTGCGGCATCCAGTGGTTGGCGCAGCCATCGAGGTACTTCTGCCATGCCCACTCGTACTTGAATGGCACGAGCTGGTTGAGGTCGGCGTGGCAGTTGATGATCCTTTTATCGTCGACGCGGATGCGGCCCGCACCCATCTCGAGGGATTCGAGCCCGGTTGCGCCCGACTCGGCCGAGGCCTGGTAGTCGGCGAGCGGTTCCACGATATGGTGTGGATCGGGGTCGACGCTTGGCGCGGCGCCG
This sequence comes from Chromatiaceae bacterium, assembly GCA_022340805.1. Lineage (GTDB taxonomy): Bacteria > Pseudomonadota > Gammaproteobacteria > Chromatiales > Chromatiaceae > Thiosocius. Next base: position 89,437 of record JAJDNF010000033.1, on the reverse strand, counting down.
GCTGTTGCCATGAGCAGGCCGGTGTCGACCAGACCGTCGCCGGCATGCGGATGACGCCCGGCAGCCTTTGCCTGTGCTAGGCGCAGCGAGTCGCCACCGCGCGCGATACCTGCTGGCCTGCTGCCTCGCGCCGTGGCGGTATCCCTGCTGGGCTGCAAGGGATCGTCCCAGTTAAGCATCATTACCCCCTTTGTCTGCTCGAAATGGTGGATATGGTCGCCTGTTGGGCGAGTGTCGCAGCTGCATCCGGTTTGCGTGCCGTCGCGCTGCCTTCTTGTTGGTGCCGGAGTGACCTCAATCCCCCTTTGGTGGTGGCGTCTGACATTAAGAAAATGTCGGGCGAGAGTTCTTGCGGCCCCTCCAGCATTGACCTGTTATGCCAGAGTCGTCGGCATTATTCCCATCTGAGCCCGCCGGCCTGGTATTCGGTTACGCGGGTCTCGAAAAAGTTTTTCTCTTTGCGCAGATTGGCTTGCTCGTCGAGCCAGGCCAGCGTCGGCTCGGCACCCGGGTAGGGTTCATCGAAGCCGAGGCTGCGTGCCCGCCGGTTGGCGATGAAGCGATACTGACCGACGTGGTCTTCTTTGCTGTAGCCGAGGATCGGGTCGCGCAGGATATAGCCCGCATAGGCCTGTTCCGCGGCCTCACATTCGGCCCACATCTCGCTCATCGCCTTTGGGTCGGGGCGGATGTTCTCTTCCAGCATGATCTGCTTGGCGACGCGGATGCCGAATGAGGCGTGCAACACCTCGTCGCGCATGATGTATTGAAACTGCTCCGCGGTACCTTTCATCAGGCCGCGGCGTTGCAGCGCGAAGATCGGACTGAATCCATTGTAGAACCAGCAGCCTTCGAAGATACCTGCGAAGAAGATGTAGGCCATCAGGAAGTTCTGCAATTCATCGCGATCGCGCAGATCGATATCGGCGCGCAGGATCGAGTTGAGGCGGCGATTGGCGATCTGGATCTTGCCGTTGATCTCCGGCACGACGCGGTAGCGGTTGTAGATCTCGCTCTGGTTCAGGCCGATGGTCTCGATGCAGTGCTGGTAGGTCCAGGTGTGCAGCGACTCTTCGTAGACCTGGCGCGCCTGGTAGATCTGCAGCTCCGGCGCGGACATCTTCTCCATCACCGCCAGGCCGATGTTGCGCATGGCCAGGATGTCGGAGGTGGTCAGGTAGGAAAGCACGTTCTCGTACACGTGGCGCTCTTCCAGCGTCAGCTTGTGATGATAGTCGTGCACATCCTGCGCCATGCCGATATCCAGCGGCGTCCAGTGATTGCGGTTGGCGTTGAGGAAGTATTCCCAGGCCCAGGGGTACTTGAACGGTGCCAGCTGGTTGATGTCGGTCATGCCGTTGATGACTCGCTTGTCATCCGGGTTGACCGGGCGCAGGTCGGCCTCGGGGAGCGCCTTGGCGGCCGGTTGCTCGGCGACGCCGTCCTCGACCGGCACATGGCCGGCTGGTGGAGGCGCCTTTCTCACTTGACTGATCGGTGCGAGTGGATCGTCCCAGTTCAACATGCTGCGTGCTCCTGTAGTCTTCCCGGCGCCGCCTTACTGGCAGGCCTCACAATCCGGGTCGAGGATGCTGCAGGCCTTGGGCGCGGCGCTGTCTGCATCAGCGACGGAAAGCGCGCGATAGCTGCCGCCGACCGCACTCAGTTTGTTCGACCGGCTGGTGTCGTCCATGGTTGACTTCTCGACGTGTGTCGCACCCATCGAACGCAGGTAATAGGTAGTTTTCAGACCGCGTACCCAGGCCAGCTTGTACAGGTTGTCCAGTTTCTTGCCGGATGGCTCCGACATGTACAGGTTGAGACTCTGCGCCTGGTCGATCCATTTCTGACGACGGCTTCCGGCCTCGACCAGCCAGCGCGCGTCGATCTCGAACGCCGAGGCATACAGTGCCTTGAGGTCATCCGGAATACGGCTGATCGGCTGCACCGAGCCGTCGTAGTATTTGAGGTCGTTGACCATCACCGGATCCCACAGGTCGAGCGCCTTGAGGTCGCGTACCAGGTACGGGTTGACCACGGTGAACTCACCGGACAGGTTCGATTTAACGAACAGGTTCTGGTAAGTCGGCTCAATGGATTGGCTGACGCCGCAGATATTCGAGATGGTCGCGGTCGGTGCAATCGCCATGGTGTTGGAGTTGCGCATGCCGACGCCTTTCACTCGCTCACGCAGGCTGTCCCAGTCGAGCGTGCTGCTGTCATCGACCTGCAGGTGCGTGCCGCGTTCCTCGGCCAGGCGGGCGAGTGAATCGAGCGGCAGGATGCCCTGGCTCCACAATGACCCCTCGAAGCTGTGATAGCGTCCGCGCTCCTCGGCCAGATCGGTCGAGGACTTGATCGAGTAGTAGGAGACCGCTTCCATCGAGCGGTCGGCAAACTCGACCGCCTCCTGGCTCGCATAGGGCAGGCGGATCTTGTACAGCGCATCCTGGAAACCCATGATGCCCAGCCCCACCGGGCGGTGGCGCAGGTTGGAGTTGCGCGCCTGCGGCACGCTGTAATAGTTGTATTCGATTACGTTGTCGAGCATGCGCATCGCGGTGCTGACGGTGTTCTGCAGTTTCGCCATGTCCAGGCCGTTTTCGTCGACATGCGCGGCCAGGTTGACCGAACCCAGGTTGCACACCGCGATCTCGTTGTCGTTGGTATGCAGGGTAATCTCGGTGCACAGGTTGGAACTGTGAACCACCCCAACATGCTGGTTGGTGTAACGAATATTGCACGGGTCCTTGAACGTGATCCACGGATGGCCGGTCTCGAACAGCATGCCGAGCATCTTGCGCCACAGGTCGTTGGCCTTGAGCGTCTTGGCGACGTTCATTTCGCCACGCGCCGCCTTTTCTTCGTAACGGATGTAGGCCTGTTCGAACGCCCTGCCGGTCAGATCGTGCAGGTCGGTTGCCTCGTCGGGCGAGAACAGGGTCCAGTTCGCGTCTTCGGCGACGCGCTTCATGAACAGATCCGGAATCCAGTTCGCGGTGTTCATGTCGTGTGTGCGGCGGCGGTCGTCACCGGTGTTCTTGCGCAGGTCGAGGAATTCCTCGACGTCGATATGCCAGGTCTCGAGGTAGGCGCACACGGCGCCCTTGCGCTTGCCGCCCTGGTTGACCGCGACGGCGGTGTCATTGGCGACCTTGAGGAACGGCACCACCCCCTGTGATTTGCCGTTGGTGCCCTTGATATGGGCGCCCATGCCACGCACGCGGGTCCAGTCGTTGCCCAGGCCACCGGCGAACTTGGACAACAGGGCATTGTCTTTGATGGCGCTGTAGATGCCGTCGAGGTCGTCGGCGACCGTGGTCAGGTAGCAGCTCGACAGCTGCGGGCGCAGTGTGCCGGAGTTGAACAGGGTCGGGGTTGAGCTCATGAAGTCGAAGCTCGACAGCAGGTTGTAGAACTCGATCGCACGGCCCTCACGGTCGATCTCATTGATCGCCAGGCCCATCGCGACGCGCATGAAGAATGCCTGGGGCAGCTCGAAACGCGTGCCCTTCGAATGAATGAAGTAGCGGTCGTAGAGGGTCTGCAGGCCCAGGTAGGTGAACTGCAGGTCACGTTCCGGATTCAGCGCCGCGCCAAGGCGCGCCAGGTCGTACTGGGTCAGGCGCTTGTCGAGCAGTTCGAGGTCGGCGCCGCACTTTATGTAGCAGGTGAAGTACTCGCTGTAACGCTCGCCCATCTCCTTCTGTGTGGCGACCCCGGTGTCCATGCGCAGGAAACCCAGGGCCTCGCGGCGCAGCATGTCCATAAGCAGGCGCGCAGCGGCGTACGAGTAGTTCGGCTCCTGCTCGATCAGCGTGCGGGCGCTCATCACCAGCGCCTGCGACACGTCGCGTTCCTTGACGCCGTCGAACAGGTTGCGGCAGGTGTCGTCGAGGATCGACTCGGATGTCACAGCCTCCAGTCCCGCGCATGCCTCGTTGACCAGTTTGCGCAGGCGATCCACGTCGAGCGGGCGGGTGGTGCCGTCCGCCTGAACGACGTTGACCAGGTTTTCCGTCTTGCTGGTCTGCTTCTTTGATGCCTCTTCGGCACGCCTGCGTTTCTGTTCCTCGCGATACAGCACGTAGGCGCGCGCGACCTTGTGCTCGCCGGAACGCATCAGCGACAGCTCAACCTGGTCCTGGATGTCTTCGATATGGATGGTGCCGCCGGCCGGGTTGCGCCGGAACAGTGCCTCGCTCAGCTGTTCGGTAAGCGACTGGACCAGATCGTGAACACGTCGCGATGCGGCGGCGCTGCCGCCCTCGACGGCCAGAAAGGCCTTGGTCATCGCCACAGCAATCTTGTTGGCATCGAAATTGGTGACCTTGCCGTTGCGGCGTATCACCTTCATGCCGCCCGGCGCATGGGCGCTTATCTCGGGGCCGGCACTGACTGTTTCGGTGTCGTTTGGGGGGACGGCGATGCTGTCCGCAGCACCTTTGGATTGCGTGACTTCGGTTGCCATTGAGGCTCCTCCTGGAGTGATTTAATTCTTGGTGGACTGATCGCATTGCGCGATCGGGCAGCGGGGCTGCCAGCGTACAGCGTGACGTCCACATCGAACACAATATATACGCTGTCTCCGAGGTGTCAACCACAATATCTTGTGTATAAAAGCTGTGGAAAACGGTGTGAAATCTGTGTGTCTTTTGTGGGTAACACGCTAACAAAGCGCGCTTTTCCAACGCTTTCAGGGACTTAAAAAATCGTTCCGGCTTGGGTGCAGGACCGGGTCCGGGCCACGACCGCCCGGCAACATTCGCTCACCCGGGATCGGGTTCGCGAGCCCACCCGGGGTACCTCGGAAAATCCGCAACAACGAATATTTTGGAGTGGTAATCCAGGTCCGGTTCAGCGCCGATTGCGATCGACGATGGTCTGCAGGTGAATCGCGGTCACCGGTCCCATGTGGCGCTCGAGCATTTCGCCCGCGGGACTGACGATCGCGGTTGTCGGCAGTCCTTCGAGCGGCTCGAACGGCACCAGCGGTGAATTGCCGATCTTGAGGTTTGGAAAGTTCACGTTGAGCGGCTCGAGGAAGGCACGCGACTCCTCCGCCGAGGTCTCCTCGAAATTGATGCCGATCACCTGTACCTCGGGGTTCGCGCGCTGGTAGCTAACCAACTCGGGCAGTTCCCGCACGCAGGGGCTGCACCACGAGGCCCAGAAGTTCACGACCACCCAGCGGCCGCGGAAATCGGACAGGCTCACCGGCCTGCCGTCGAGATCTTTCAGGGTGAAATCGACCGGCTCGGCCAGCGCCGGTGCGGCGAGATGTGCAAGCAGCAGGACAATCCAAAAGAGACGAGGGCGCGGTCTGTTCATGCAAGCCTTAGTCAAGCGGGTGCGGAAAAAGTTTTGTTTGTCCTTCGACGCCTGGCCGCGGACCGTTTTGGTCCTCACCCAGGCCATCAACAAAGCGGCGAGGGATGCGATTAAACGTCAGTCGCGTCGTCGGAACAAGCTGCAACCCGGACCGCGATGCAAACCGGGGTCCACATGGGTCTGGCGGTTCGGCGCGCGCCCGTCCATGTGCCGGTCGGCACAACCGGCGGTCTAGTGTCTCGCCGCGACGAATATGTGCACAACAATGGTGCGAATGCCGGCCGGTGCCGACGGGCCTGGTGCGTCCTCACCGTCGCTGCGGCGGCCGGGGCGTGCCTCCCTTTCGGTAAATCCCTATACCGCATGGTAAAAATGTTATTGGCACAGCCTGTGCTTTGGTTTCATCGAAATCGCTTCGCGGTGATTTCTCCTAACTCTCTGTCGATATTGCCAGACTTGGCCCGGCCGCCGCCCCAATTGATCTTGGTTCGGCGGCCTTTTTCATGCTCTTCGATGAACCGGCGCGGTTGCTGATGTGAGCTGCCGCGCTGCCAAAGCCCAGAGGAAGCGTCCGGTGCCACCTGGCACCCGGCCAGATTTGTAGTCGAGCCAATGATGCCAGAGACCGATACCCAGCCGAAACGCCTGCGCGTGCTGCTCGTCGACGACAGCAGCGAACGTCGCACTTCCGTCGAGCGGTCGCTGGCCGAGGTTGGCTGCGAGGTGGTGGGTTTCGCCTCCAGCCGCGACAACCTTGTGCAATGTGTCGGGGCCGCTAATCCAGACGTGGTGATCATGGACATCGAGTCGCCTAGCCGCGATACCCTCGACAGCCTGCGCTCGATGCAGTCGAGTGCGCCGCGGCCGATCGTCATGTTCACCCAGGACGACAACGGCGAAACCATTACGCGTGCCACGCGCGCCGGGGTCAGTGCGTACGTGGTCGACGGCATCAGCCAGAAGCGCGTGCGCCCGATCCTGGACGCCGCGATCGAACGCTTCGTGCAGTACCGCGAGCTGTCACCAGACAACTGGGCCGCCTGCGTGCGTGAACAGCTGAACGCCGGCGACACGTCGGCGGAATGGCGCGAGTTGTATGACTCGACCCAGATCCAGTACCGGGCGGCGCGGATAATCGGAGGTCGGCTGGATGCAGTGATCATCATCGGGCCCGGCTTCGAGCTGCCTCCACGCGACTGGCTGGCGGCGCTGTTCAGGAAGCAGCGGCTGGATGACAGCGAACGCGCACGCCTGTTGCGGGCCACGCCGCCGAGCGGCCAGGAGGATGCCGGAGCGATCGTCTGTGCCTGTTTCAGCGTGGGTGTCGGCACCTTGCGCCGGGCGATTTGCGAGCAGGGGCTGGATTCGCCGGAGGCCATCGGCAGGGCGCTGCATGCCGGCACCAACTGCGGCTCCTGTGTCGCGGAACTGCGTCGGCTGATCGCGGATGCAGCGGCGCAGCCGGTCGCCTGACGGCGTCGCGCCGGCGGGATTTCACAGCCGTACGCGGCCCGGGGCCCGGCAGCTGGCCGTCTACGGCTGCCACAGCGGACGCATCTGCGGCTCGTCCGGGAATTTTCCCCCTCCAGCCGGCGCGACCTGCTGAAAGCTGCGGCTGCGCGGGATATCCTGTTGCCAGAATCGCAACCGGTGCCTCGCGTGCTCGATACCGCCATACCTCCGATGCTGGGTTTTGTCGCCAATTCCGGTACTGGCAAGACCACGCTGCTGATCCGCCTGATCCCGCTGCTCGCCGCGCGCGGCGTGCGCTGTGCCGCGATCAAGCACTCGCATCACGATTTCGATATCGACGTGCCGGGCAAGGACTCCTACCGGCTGCGCCAGGCCGGTGCGCGTCAGGTGATGCTCGCCTCGCCACACCGCACCTTCTGGATCGAGGAGGGCGATGGGCACAGCGAGCCCCGGCTCGGTGATCTGGTCGCAAGGCTCGATCCAACCGCAATCGATCTGGTCCTGGTCGAGGGCTTCCGCGACGAGCGCCTGGCAAAGATCGAGGTGCATCGGCCGCAACCTGGCACCTCGCTGTTGTGCCTCGAGGATCCGGATGTGATCGCTGTTGCCAGCGACGTCGAACTCGATGATCCAGTCTCTCTCCCGGTCCTGCCGCTGAACGTGCCAGCGGCCGTCGCGGACTTCATCGTGGCCTGGCTGCGTACCTCGGCGGATCGGAGCGCCGCGAGGCGTTGACCGGGCCGGCGGATTGACAACCATCATGGCCCGGTCCCGGGGCCTGCAGGTTATCCTTTGCGCTATTTTCCCGGGCGGGTGATCCGATGGCTGAACAGATACGACGCGTAGCGGTATGGAGCGGCTGGCTGCGCCTGGCGCATTGGTCGCTGGCCGGTTCGACGCTGCTGCTGCTGGGCAGCGGATGGCTGGTCGCGAATGCGCCCAGCCTGGCCGAGCCGGCCGTCGAGGTGCACTATCTTGGCGCCGGCGTGCTGCTGTTCGCGCTCGCGCTGCGCCTGTTCCTGGGCCTCGCCGGCAGTGGAGCAGAGCGCCTGGAGCACCTGTGGCCGCGCGCCTCCGAGCTGGCCGGGATGCGCGCCAGCCTGTTGTTCTATCTGTCACTGGGCAAGGCCCCCATGCCCAGCTGGTTCGCCCACAACCCGCTGTGGAAGCCACTGTATCTGCTGCTGTTCCTGACGCTTGCGCTGCTCGCGCTGAGCGGCTGGCTGATGCCGGATATGCCGGTGGTGGCACATCTGTATCTGCCGCACGTGCACAGCTGGCTGGCGAACCTGGTCGGTATCGTGACGCTGGCCCATCTGTACAGCGTGGTGCTGCAGGATCTGAAGGGCAGGTCTGCCGATGTCTCGGCGATGATCAGCGGGCAGCGTTACTTCAGCATCGAACGCGACGGCCTGGTGAAGCCGGAACTGCCACAGGTCTCGATAAGACTGGATCAGCTGGGCAAGACGAAGGATTCAGAACGGCAGCGCTGAACGCGTGACCGCGACCTTCACGATGTACGCGAAGCAGGCGATGGCACTGACCAGGGCGATGATCCGGATGCGCCGGGTCCGGCCCAGGCGCAGCGCGATGAAGCCAAGCATGATGTAGAGCAGCAATGCGGCCAGCTTTGCGGTCAGCCAGGGGCTGTTGCCGGGATTGAACCCCAGGTTCAGCGCCATCCAGATACCGCTGACCAGCAGCGCGGTGTCGATTGCATGTGGCCAGCTGCGCATCCAGCGTTGCCGAAGCAGCGCGGATCCGTTGAGCATCAGGCCGCCGCGCAGCAGGAATCCGGAGATCGACAGCAGCGCGCTGGCCTGGTGGACCAGTTTCAGCGTGGCCTGGTCCATCAGCAACGGATTGCGGGCACTAGGCCGGGCGTGTGGCTCACCAGGCGGCGTTCAGCGACTAGCCTTAAGCGCGTCGCGCAGCGCCTGGGTCACGATCTCCAACACCTCGATGCGGGCGAAGCGCTTGTCGTTGCCGGCGATCAGGTTCCACGGCGCATGTTGCGCGCTGGTCCTTGCCAGCATCTCATTGACCGCATCGCGGTACTCGTCCCATTTTTCGCGGTTGCGCCAGTCCTCGTCGGTGATCTTGTACCGTTTGTACGGCGTATCCTCGCGCGCCTTGAAGCGTGCGAGCTGCTCCTCCTTGCTGATCTGCAGCCAGAACTTTTGCACCACGATGCCGGCCTCGGTGAGCTGCTCCTCGAAGTCGTTGATCTCGAGGTAGGAGCGTGCCCAGGCGGCATGCGGCGTGAAGCCCTCGACCCGTTCGACCAGTACCCGGCCATACCAGGAACGGTCGAACACGGTCATGCGTCCGGCGCGCGGGGTATGCCGCCAGAACCGCCACAGATAGTGATGTGCCTTCTCTTCGTCGGTCGGCGCGGCGATCGAGATCACCTCGCGCAAGCGGCTGTCCACGGCCTCAGTCACGCGCCGGATCGCGCCGCCCTTGCCGGCCGCGTCGACGCCCTCGAACACCAGCACGGTCGCGATGTTCGCGGTATAGGCGTGCCAGGCGAGTTCGTTCAGTTCGGTCTGCAGTGCACGCAGTCGCTTGCCGTAGTCACGGCGATCGATGGTCTGGCTCAGATCGATCCGATCGAGCAGCGTGATGCGCGCCTCGGGCGCGCTCGGCAGCATGTCGCCGTTGCTACCGGACGGGGAGTCGTCCAGGCGGCGCTCGGCGTGCGGGGCCTGGGCCAGGGCCTCCTGCATCTCGCGCAGCAGGATGCGTCCGGTGGTCATGTTGCGGTAACGCGGGTCGGTGGCTTCGATGATGTGCCACGGCGCACGCCCGATATCGGTACTGCGCACGACCCGGTCTGCGACCTCCTCGAAGCGCTGGTACTGTTCGCTGAACTTGGATTTTTTCGGCAGCATCTTCCAGCGGCTGCGGTCGCTGCGTGACAGTGCCTTGAGCCTGCGGCGCTGGTCGTCCTCGGAGAAGTGATACCAGCATTTGACGATCACCGCGCCATCGTTGATCAGCATGCGTTCGAGTTCACGTATCCCGCGCATGCACTGATCCAGCCTGGCGTCGTCCCACTCGCCGGAGAAGCGCTGCTCTATCGGTTTCAGGTACCAGCCACCGAAGAAAACGCCTATCTCGCCGCGTTTGGGCATCGCGCGCCAGAACCGCCACGCCCTGGGCCTGCGCGAATCTTCATCGCTCTCGTCCCAGAATGCGTAGACATTGACGCCGCGCGCATCCAGCCATTCGTCGAGCGAGTTGACCACATCGCCTTTGCCGGCGCCTTCCATACCGGCGATGATCAGGTATACGGGGATATTGTGTTCGCGCAACCCGATCTGCGTCTCCAGCAACTGCGTGCGCAGGTCACCCACTTCGGCCTTGTAGGCCTCCTTGCTCAGTTTCCGGCCGAGCTTTGCAGTGGCAAACATGCGGACTCCTTATTGGCGCGGCAGTGCGCCACTGATGTCGTGTTCGGCGGCGAAATCCAACATGCGCTGGATCGATTTGACCGCCTTGTCGCGTATGCCCGGCTCGACCGTGATCTCGTTGGCGCCGCTGATCAGCACCTGTTCGAGATTTTGCAGCGCGTTCATCGCCATCCACGGGCAGTGCGCACAGGACTCGCAGGTTGCACCGGCGCCCGCGGTCGGCGCCGAGATCAGTCGCTTGCCCGGTGCCAGCTGGTGCATCTTCCAGAAGATGCCGTCGTCCGTGGCGACAATAAACTCTTCGTTCGGCAGCAGCGCGACGGCCTTGATCAACGCGGTCGTCGAGCCGACCACGTCCGCCTGCTGCAGCACATCCTGCGGCGACTCGGGGTGCACCAGGACCGCGGCACCGGGATGCAGGCGCTTCAGGCGTTGCAGCGCGAAGCCCTTGAATTCCTCGTGTACCACGCAGCTACCTTCCCAAAGTAGCATATCGGCACCGGTTTGCTGCTGCACGTACTGGCCCAGGTATTTGTCCGGCGCCCAGAGGATCTTTTCGCCACGCGCATGCAGGTGCCTGACGATCGGCAGTGCGATGCCGGAGGTCACCATCCAGTCGGCGCGTGCCTTGACCGCGGCGCTGGTGTTCGCATACACCACGACGGTCCGGTCCGGGTGGACATCGCAGAAGTCGCTGAACAGATCCGCTGGGCAGCCCTCGTCGAGCGAGCAGGTGGCGCCCAGGTCAGGCATCAGCACGCGCTTTTCCGGGTTCAGGATCTTGGCCGTCTCGCCCATGAAGCGGACACCGCAGACGACCAGAGTCTCGGCGTCCGCGGTGGTGCCATAGCGCGCCATCTCCAGCGAGTCTGCGACGCAGCCACCGGTTTCCTCGGCCAGTTCCTGCAGATCACCATCGACGTAGTAGTGGGCCACAAGCACCGCGTTCTGGGCGTGCAGCAGGTCCCTGATGCGCTGCTTCAACGCCTGCTTTTCTGCCGCGCCGAGACTGGGCCACACCGGGTGTTTGGGCACCGAGATGCGTGGCGGTACCGGTTGCGGTTTGATCGGCTGTGCCTTCATTTGATGATCTCCACCCGTCTGGGATGCCTGGCCCGGTATTCCCTGGCTGGCCGGTGTTTGCCGCTGCGCCGCAGCCCGCCTGTCTCTTCGATCAGGCCGAGTGACAGGACGCGCTTGCGGAAGTTGCGCTTGTCGAGCGGCTGGTTCAGCAGGATCTCGTATACACCCTGCAGTTCACTCAGCGTGAACGACTCGGCCATGAACTGCAGTGCAATCGTCGAGTAGTCCAGCTTGGCCACCAGGCGGCGATGTGCCATCTCGATGATCTGCGCATGATCGAATGCCAGCGGCGGCAGATTCTCGAAGGTGTGCCAGCCGACCTCGGCGGCATCACTGGCCGCGCGCGGGGTGGCCAGCGCGTCCTGTGGGACCAGGGCGTAATAGGTCACGCTGATGACCCGCTCACGCGGGTCGCGGCGGGTCGCCCCAAAGGTGTAGAGCTGCTCCAGATAGAGGCCGCTGATGCCGGTCTCCTCCTGCAGTTCACGCGCCGCGCAGGTGTCCAGGTCTTCGTCGATGTCGAGAAACCCGCCCGGCAATGCCCAGCAACCCTGGTGGGGTGGATTCGCCCGTTTCACCAGCAGGATGCTCAGACGCGTGTCGCGGATGGTGAATACCACCACGTCGGTGGTGACCGCCGGGTGGGGATATTCGTAGCTGAACGTCTCCAGAGGTGCGCGCATGGCCTACTAAGTGTCCCAGATACACCCTCTAATGATGGTGTCCAGATTACACGATTTCAACAATTCGGTAACAGGGGTTACACACGGCTCGTTCGCGGTGCCGCAAACCGGCGAACTTTCATGCCGTCGGCCACAGCCAGGCGGCACCGCGCACGCCACTGCTGTCGCCATGTGCCGGCGGGACCAGGCGGGTGCGCACCACGTCGGAGAATATGTAGCGCGGCCACAGGCGCGGTACGTTTCGGTACAGCCGCTGGATGTTCGACAGCCCGCCGCCGAGCACGATCACCTCGGGGTCGAGGATATTGATGACGCTGGCCAGACCGCGGGCCATGCGGTCTTCGTATCGCGCCAGGCAGGCCTCGGCGGCTGCTTCGCCGTCCGCGGCGCGCTGCGCGATCTGTTTGGCCGACAGCTTAGGCGCGCCCGGGCGGTAATCGAACGCCAGCCCAGGACCGGAAAGAAAGGTCTCGATGCAGCCGTTCCTGCCGCAGTAACAGGCCGGTCCGGGCCGCTCGTCGTCGGCGGGCCAGGGCAGGGGGTTGTGGCCCCATTCTCCGGCGATCCTGTTGGGGCCGTCGAGCAGCCGGCCATGGACCACGATTCCACCGCCGGTACCTGTGCCGACGATCACGCCGAATACGCTCGCCGCGTCGCTCGCCGCGCCGTCGCTGGCCTCCGACAGCGCAAAGCAGTCTGCGTCGTTGGCGATGCGCACCGGGCGCCCCAGCCGCTCAGCGAGGTCCCGGTCGAGCGCCTGGCCGTTGAGGCAGGTGGAGTTGGCGTTGCGCAGCAGCCCGCTGTGCGGCGACAGCGCACCCGGCGTGCCGACCCCTATGCTGCATTGCTGGCCGCGCTGTTGCTCGAGCCGCTGCACCAGCGCAACGATCACCGCGAGCGTGGCAGGGTAGTCGCCTGCCGGGGTGGTGGCGCGCTCGCGTATCGAGATGCGTCCGTCCCGTTCCAGGACTATGCCCTCGATCTTGGTCCCGCCCAGGTCAATGCCGATTCGCGGCATCGCTGAGGCTGTTCAGTCGTTGTCGCCGGTCCGCGCTGCTGGGTGCGCGGTGAGTGACCCCTGCTCCTCCGGCTCGTCCGGCTCATCGAGCTGTGCGGCGGCCAGTTCCAGGGGTGGGTTGCCCGAGGGGTTGGCGAAACGGTCATTGAGTTCCTGCACGTAGCGGTCGGTATCTTCCAGCACCTGTTGGATGCGCCTGCGGCTGCGGCGTCCCCAGCCTGCGGGGCTGCGGCTGAAGATGCTGCGCCACGGCCTAGTGTTGAGCCGGAATGCCTCTTTCAGGCTGCCGCGAATGCCCTGCTGCTGACCGAGGCGCTGCGCTGTGCCGAGCAGGGACTTGGCGGCCACGCGGCGAACCCCGAAATGCACCGCGAGCCATACCAGGTAGGCCCCAAGCGCGGTGAAGTAGATGCTCTTCGGCGTGGCGGTGAGGGTGCTCCACCAGTCGGCCTTCAGTTGCATGCCGTCCCACTGGCCCAGCTGCACGGTGATGCCGATAAACGCGGCGATGAGCAGCACGGCGGCAACCGCGTCGCCGATCAGGGTGCGTCTGCGCCATTGCTGCAGCAGCTGATTGAGTGCCGGCACGACCTTTCCCTCGAAGCCGCGCGCGGCCTTTTCCAGCGACCCCACGATGCGGTAGGCACGCTCGATCTCGACCTGCTCCATGCGCTCGTGGATCTCGGCAAGGTCGGCATCGCGCTTGCCGCGGAAACGGCGGCGCAGTGCCTCGTCCGGGATCGGTGTGGCCGCCTCTTCGTTGTAGATCGCAAAGAAACGCCCAGCGGTCAGACCGCGCTCGCCCATCGCCCGCTGCCAGGCCGCGACCACCTCTTCGGGATTGTCCTCGCGCGCGGTGGTATCGATCTGGTTGAGGATGTACAGGAACTTGCCGGAATCCGGCCGTGAGATGGTCTTCGATACCAGGTGATCCAGCGTGTCGCGCATTGCGCCGGGTTCGGGGTGACGCGCGTCGAAAAATACCAGTACCAGGTCCGAGAGATCGATGATGTGATCGGTGATCTTCAGTGTCGAGGTGCGTTGCGCGTCGGCATCGAATCCCGGCGAATCGATCAGGATCTTGCCGCGCAGGGCCGGGCTCGCGCTGGTCTTCAGTTGCAGGTAGGCATCGATGCGCGAGCCCTCACCCGCGGCGACCTTCTCGATCTCGCCGCTGACCTTGTAAAACGGAAACCTCGGGTCGGAATCCAGTGCCACGCCGGGCAGGGCGTGGGTCGAGGAGTGGTTGCTGTAGCACAGTACCGTGAATTTGTCGTCGACCGCCTGGTTGCCGCTGCGCTGCAGTTTGCTGCCGAGGTAGTGGTTGATGAAGGTCGACTTGCCGGCGGAAAAGGTACCGAGTACCGATATCAGTGGCCACCACGGGATCTGCGTCGCGAACGACTGCTCAGGGCTGAACAGGCCCATTTTATAGGCGACCTTGTCGAGTTCGCGGAAGCTCTGAACCGTCGTCAGCAGGACTGGGTTTTCCTGCTCCAGGTGGGCTTCGAGATGTTTTAGACGGGTCTCGATGACCGGGCCTGCACCACGCATATGACCTTACTCCTCATGTCCTCAGCGGTTGTTTTTCGCATGGTACCCTTTTGGGACGAGCAAGGTGCAGCTTCCGTTTAGCCGTACCGGCGCATTTGGTCCGCGAACCGCTTGGACATGGCCGCCAGGCGCCGTCCCGTGGTCTGGGGCGGGGTATTGTTTTATTGCATTTGGCGCTGCGACTGGCGGATAATCCCCCGACCCGGAAGTATCTCGAAACGGTCCGCAAAAGGCCGTGCATCTACATGCAATCGAGTAGTTTTTTTGCGCATAGTCAGGGAGTTGAAGTGGCTTGCTTACTGCACCAAACGCCACCTGGCCGCACCCTTCGGCATGCGCACCCGCGAAGGTCGCGAGGTCGACGTTGGATGCGTCACGCCAGCACCTCCCGCGCACGAATCTCGCACAAGCAACTGACCGCCCCGGCGGGCCCGCCGTCAGCTCACGACCGGTGGCTCGTTGTTCGACGCAACCACAGGTTACTGAATAATGCACAAGATTCTGATTGCCACCGTCACCGCCGCCGCAGTAGCGCTATCTGCGCCGACCTTTGCGCGGGACCGTGAGTTCGAAGACATCTTTGTCGTCAAGGAGTCCTCCGAGGTTCCGACCGTGGTGGTCAGTGGCAGTGTGGTGCCGTTCAAGGAGGTGACCCTGGCCGCCCAGCTGCCCGGCCGGGTGAAGTTCATCGCCGGTATCGAAGGTGAGACCTTCGAGACCGGGACCACGCTGGTCGCCCTCGAAGAGGACGAGCTGCTGGCCAAGCGCAGTGCCGCCTATGCCCAGTTGGCGTCGGCCGACGCGCAGCTGCGCAATGCGGGCGTGCAGTATTCGCGCGAGTTGTGGTCGCCGCAGTCGGCGAATGCCCCTGGCGGTATGGGTATACCCAACCTGTTCGACCAGATGTTCACCCGCCCGGCTGAGGGTTTCATGGGTCAGCGTGACCGCGGGGCCGAGCGCAGCGCGGACCTTTATGCCTCGAGTACGCGGATGGAGCAGGCACGCAGCGCGATGCTGCAGGCGCAGTCCGAGATTCGCGCGATCGACGCGAAACTGCGCGATGCCAAGAGCCTGGCCCCGTTCGACGGTGTGATCGTCGAGAAATACGTCGAGGAAGGGGATACCGTCCAGCCCGGGCTGCCGATGTTGAAGTTTGCCGACGTCACCTGGCTGCAGATCGAGGTGGATGTGCCGGCGAGCCTCGCAAGGGGCTTGCAGCCGATGAGCGTGCTGCAGAATGCGGCCACCTTCGACGATCACCCGGAGCCGGTCGCGGTGCGCGTCGCGCAGGTGTTTCCGATGGCCGACGTGCAGCGCCATACCGTGAAGGTCAAGTTTGACATCCCTCAGGGCGTATCGAAACCGGGCATGTACGCCAAGGTGCTGATCCCGGATGCCACCGCACCCACGAAGGGTCAGCAGCCGGTGATCCCGAGTACGGCCATCCGCTATCGCGGCAGCCTGCCGGTCGTTTACGTTCAGAACGAACAGGGCGAGCCCGAATTGCGCATGATCCGCCAGGGCAAACGACTGGACAATGGCATGACCATGGTGCTCTCCGGTATCGCCCCGGGCGACCGCGTCTACCCGAACCCCGGTCCTGACATCATGACCCGGAGTCGCGGCCAGTAAGTGCCGCGGACACCCATGGCGCCTTTTGTATCGCTTGGCGCCTAAGCGCAGAACGGATTTAGAACAAACGCATGAGCGATCTCGAACAGCGTCCCTCCGACGGCTCGGAGTCAGGCACCCACCCGACGGCCCATCTCGGCCTCGCCGGGAACATGGCGCGCTTTTTTATCAACTCGCCGCTGTCGCCGCTGCTGTACCTGGCGATGCTGATGTTGGGAATCCTCGGCCTGTTGGCAACGCCGCGCCAGGAGGATCCGCAGATCTCGGTGCCGATGATCGACCTGATCGTGCAGTACCCCGGGGCCGATCCCGAGCAGGTGGCGTCGCTGGCGGTGCAGCCGCTGGAACGCATCATGTACGAGATCCAGGGTGTGGATCACGTCTATTCCGCCAGTCAGCGCGGCATGGGCATCGTGACCATCCAGTTCGACGTCGGCGAGGAGATGGAGAAGTCGCTGGTCAAGGTCAATGACAAGCTCCAGTCCAACATGGACAGGATTCCTCCGGGGGTCAAGCCACCGCTGGTGAAGGCGAAGGGCATCGACGACGTCCCGGTGGTGACGCTCACGCTGTGGTCGGAGAAAGACTACAACGGTGACGGGGTCCCGGATGTCGACGACTCGCAGTTGCGCCGCCTGGCGCAGTCGGTCATGCAGCATATCAAGGAGATCCCCGAGACCGGCGACAGCTTCGTTGTCGGAGGGCGAGCCGAACAGGTCACCGTCGAGGTCTACCCGGAGCGTCTGGCCGGTTTTGGTCTGAGCCTGGCCCAGGTCGCGCAGGCGATTACCGGGTCCAATGTCGAGCAGCAGATGGGTGGTGTCGAATCCGGCGGTTCGCACATGATGGTGGTCTCCGGCGCCTTCCTCGAAACGGTCGACGATATCAATCGGCTGCAGGTCGGCAGCCACAACGGCGTGCCGGTCTACGTGCACGACGTGGCCGACGTTCGGCAGGGGCCTGAGGATGCCTCGCAGACGGTCGCCTATTACACCGGGGCGGCTGCCGCTGACCCCGATCAGGCGGTCAGTGTGCCGGCCGTCACGATCGCGGTCGCGAAAAAGAAGGGCACCAACGGGGTCAAGGTCGCCGAGGCGATCATCCAGCGCGTCGAAAACCTGCGCGGTCGGATGATCCCCAACGACGTCCACGTCAGCATTACGCGCAACTACGGCAAGACTGCCGAGGAAAAGGTCAACGAACTGATCTTCAAGCTGTTCGTCGCGACCATGTTCGTATTCCTGCTGGTGTGGATCGCGTTCCGCGCGCTCAAGCCGGCGTTCGTGGTCCTGTTCGTCGTGCCGGTGGTGCTGCTGTTCACGATCCTGTGCGCCATGCTGCTCGACTTCACGATCGACAGGGTGTCGCTGTTCGCGCTGATCTTCTCGATCGGCATCCTGGTCGACGATGCGATCGTCGTGGTCGAGAACATCTACCGGCGCTGGTTGGAGGAAGGCAAGACCGACATGGCCACCGCGGTTGACGCGGTGCGCGAAGTGGGCAACCCGACCATCCTGGCGACGCTTACCGTGATAGGCGCGCTGCTGCCAATGGGGGCCGTTACCGGCATGATGGGCCCCTACATGTTGCCGATTCCGGTACTGGGCTCGGTGGCGATGGGCATATCGCTGTTTGCGGCGTTTGTGTTCACGCCCTGGTTTGCGATCCACGGCATGTTCCGCCCGACCATGCATTACCTAGAGAGCGCCGAAAAGCGCGAACTCAAGGAGGCCGAGTGGCTGGAGCGTCTCTACCGGCGCGTCCTGATGCCGATGATCCTCGACCGGAGCAAGGCGCGGCTGTTCAAGCTTGCCATGTGGGGCGCGCTGCTGGTGATGTGCTCGTTCTTCTACTTCAAGTGGGTGGCGGTGAAGATGCTGCCGCTGGACAACAAGCCGGAATTCTCGGTCGTCCTGGATATGCCGGAGGGCACCGCGCTGGCTGACACCGGCAACATGGCGCACATGATTGCCGAGCGCCTGCGGCGTATGCCCGAAGTGACGGCGGCACAGATCTATGTTGGGACTGCGCGCCCGTTCGATTTCAACGGCATGGTCCGTCACTACTATCTGCGCCAGTCCTCGTGGCAGGCCGAGGTGCAGGTCCAGCTGCTCGACAAGGGCGAGCGCTCGCGCTCCAGTCACGAGATTGCGGTCGATGCGCGTGAGCAGGTCAAGGCGCTGGTCGAGGGTAGCCGCGCTCGCTTCGCGGTCGTCGAGATGCCGCCGGGACCGCCGGTGCTGCAGTCGGTGGTCGCCGAGGTGCATGGCCCCGATCCGGATACGCGGCGCCAGGTGGCGCACGACCTGACCGAAATCTTTGCCCAGACCGAGAGCCTGCGTGACGTCGACAACTACATGCGCGAACCCTACGACTACTGGCATTTCGAGGTCGATCAGGAGAAGGCGCAGCGGCGCGGTATCTCGGTGGAGGACATCAACCGCGAGTTGTCCATGGCGCTGGGCGGATTCGTGCTCGGCGACGTCAAGCAGCGCGCCGGCCATGAACCGATCAATATCGTGATCCAGGTGCCGCTCGCCGAGCGTTCGCAGATCAACCGGCTTGGCGACATCCTGGTGCTGTCCCCCAACTCGGGCGCCACCGTGCCACTGCGTGAGCTCGGCACGTTCGAGCGGCGCACCGAGTCCGACATCATCTACAACAAGGACCTGCGTCCGGTCGAGTACGTCGTGGCCGACGTGGGTGGTCACCTGGCGGCGCCGATCTACGGCATGCTGCAGGTCGAAGACAAGCTCCATGAACTGGGTTGTCGCACCCCCGATGGCGCTCAGCTTTGCGAACACATCTTTTATACCGGTCCTCCACCCGACGACAGCACCTCCGGGATCGAATGGGCCGGCGAGTGGACGGTGACTTACGAAACCTTCCGTGACATGGGTATCGCGTTCGGCGCTGCGCTGGTCCTGATCTACATCCTGGTCGTCTGGGAATTCGGCAACTTCCGGATACCCGCGCTGATCATGGCGCCTATCCCGCTGACCCTGCTCGGCATCATTCCGGCGCACACGCTGTTTTTCCAGGCGGGTTGGGGCGGCGAGTTCACCGCGACCTCGATGATCGGCTGGATCGCACTGGCCGGCATCATCGTGCGCAACTCGATCCTGCTGGTGGACTTCTCGGTGCACCGAATCCAGGAGGGGGACTCGGTCGTCGACGCGGTCATCACCGCATGTAAAACGCGTACACGCCCGATCCTGATCACCGCGCTGGCGCTGGTGGCTGGTTCGTCGGTGATCTTTTTTGACCCGATCTTTCAGGGTATGGCCATCTCGCTGGCCTCCGGCGTGTTGGTTTCGACGCTGTTGACGCTGGTGGTCATCCCGCTGGGCTGCGTCGCGGCTGCCGACTCGCTGTGCGCCGTTGCCGGCAGCACCAAGTGCCGCAAGTTTTCCAAGCGTGATGAACCGGACGGTGGCCCGAACGGTCCTCAGGGTGGTGGTCCGCGGGTTGGTGACCCGCTCTGGGTGCGCGCCTGGAGTGGTTTTGCCAGTGTGATGTTCACTGTCATTGGCGCTGCAGCGGTGCTGGTCGGCTGGGCCGCCAGGCCGTTCAAGTCGAAACGCGGTGTGAAGAAAGCCGCCCGGACCGGGTCGCATGCGGTGGCAGTGCCTCCGGCCGGCACCGCCGAGGCGACACCGCGAGCGCAGGGGGCCGGGCATGCCTCCAGCAAGACACTGGCCAACATGACTGCGGACGTGGCCCAGGCCCCTGCACAGGAATCGGCACCGCGGGTCGCCAGGAAACATCACGCCGAATCGCCCCGGGTAGCCAAGTCGGTGCCGAAAAAGGCGGCCGTGAAGAAGGCCTCTGGGAGCAAAACCAGGGCGCAGGGCGCGTCCGCCGCGCGCCGCCCGGGCGCCCGGGCGGGTGTTGCCAAGAAGACGACTGCGCACGAGACGTCGGCCAGGAAAGGTGCGACCGAAGCGAGCCCACCCGCGGCGAAAGAAGCCGCCGGTTCGAACAGGCCGGTGGTAAGGGCCGGCGCGTCGGCCAAGCCCGCTGCCGCGCGGAGCCGAAAAAAGGCTTCAGGTAGACGGGGTATCCAGTTGAAAAGTTTGGAAAAACCAAGTGGAGACGGTCTAAACTAAAGGCAGGCGTAAAGATTCGACCGGGCGATGCCGACCTGTATTGAGACGGGTGCCGCACGGTGGAGTCGGTACCGGAGGGTAGGTATCTTGGTCGCGCGGCTGCTTTACAGCGTTGTTGGGTTGGGGCTTGTGACCCTGGCCAATGTCGCGGTTTTGCCTTGGTCTGCCGCCCAAGCGAGTCGTTCGCCTGACGGTGTCGCGTCCGCGCATCGGTTTCGCCCGGTCCTCGCAATCACGCGCCAGGCCGCGCCGATGTCTGCCCTGTCCGGCCGCAGATCGTACCGGCCGGCGTGGGTCTCCTGGCAGCCGCGCCGGGCCCCTGGGGTATTGGCCGACCGCAAGGGCCGGGGACCGGTGTCGCCGAGCGGCCGTGCAGGGGCCCGCAAGGCCGTACCGGTTACACGAGGCCAGGAACTTGGCCTGCGTTTCCGCCCGGACGAGCGCGAATCGCCCTATGGCCAGCCCAGTATGCCCACCAGTGGCACGCCAACCGATCCCCAGTCGCTAGAGTTACAGTCGCAGTTCCGACCGACCGAAAAAAGGGCTAAGCGCACCTATGAGGACTTGTATGGCGCCGAGGATGCATCGTCGGCGCCATCGCTGCCACCGCCTATCTTGCCTTACCCGATGATGGCTCCACCCCCGCTGCCGGGCTATGGGCGGCATTGGCCCGAGTGGTGAGGAATATCCGCCATCCTTAGCCGGCAGGCCATATTCGGATGGCTTCGTCTTCACGATCCTACAAGTCAAGATTCCGCGATACCGTGGTCGGGCCGGCGATGGGGCCCTGCCGGCCTTGGGCCGGGCGGGGTGCGCGCGGATTCACATCTTGTTTCAGTCGTTTGGTATTCATACAAGCTGCGGAATTGATTGAAAAAAATGGCCTTGAGGGACGGGGCTTGCACAGGTCCCGCACAGCTTCTACACGGTTTTCCACAGCTTTTATACACAAGATATTGTGGTTGACAGCTATTGCGCAGGGTATATATTGTGGCCAGGCGTCGATGCAATCCCTGTCTGCGTGGACTGCACGTCAACCAGGAGGTGGCAACTTTGCTAGCGCGGGTGATTTCCATCAGTGTGGTGCTGGGGCTTGCGAACCTGGCCTCGCTGGGAATCGCGCCCCTTTCGGCGGCGCAAGCCGCCTATCCGAGCTGGTCCGCCTATTCGTCCCCGTCAAAGCGACCGCAGTTTCGACCGTGGAACCGCCGCGAGGCGGCGGTCACTGTTGGACGCTGGCGGCCCCAGCAGGTCGCCGGCCAGGCAAGGTCGAGGACATCGGCAGTCAGGCCCCGAACCGTGGCCGTGTTGGGGTCGGAGTCGAGGTACGGTCGCGCAACCCCGGCAGCAGCTGGGATGCGCAGTGTCGGCCCGTCAAGGCCGGCGCAGCACCTCGGCGTGAGGTTTAGACCGGATGACCGCCAGTCCCTGTACGGGCCTGTTGGGAACCCACCGGGCGGCACATCGGAGCCCGGACAATCAGAGTTACAATCCCAGTTCCGCCCGGCGCCACACCGACGCAAGCCGGCGTACGAGGAGATGCAGCGCGCCACGCCCGGGTATCGACAGGTTTATGCATCCGGCTACATGCCGTATCCCGGCACCGGGACCGCGCCGCCCGCGGTATATGGCGGGTACTGGCCGACGTGGTGAATCATTTGCGTTGGCGTAGCCCCGCACGACAGTGCTCTTTGGCCCCCCGTTTGCTGACGTTGTGGCGTTCGCCGCGGCCCGGGAATAACAGAGGAAGAAGATGAAGTTTGCAAGACAGATAATTGTTTTTGGTGGAATTGTCGTTTTCTCCAGTGCGATCCTGCCGGGCAGCGAAGCGTATGCCTTCGGTCAGCAGTGGCGGCCCGCGTCCGGTTTCGTTTCGGCATCCGGCGCGCCCGTGCAGCGGGTCGCCAATGTGCCGGCGTTTCGTCCCTGGTCGGCACCAAATCCATATGCGTATCCGGTGACCTATCAGCAGTCCCGGCAGCGCACGCCGCAGCTGGCTGCTGCGCCGCACACCGGTGACTATCCGGTGGCGATGCGCGGAGTGCAGGATGCTTATCAGCCTTATCCGCATTACCGGCCCTATCAGTCCTACCAGGCGCAGCAGATGCCTGCCGCTATGATGTACCCGGCGCCGGGTTGGGTTCAGCCATTCAGCGACATGGCTCAGGCGTGGCAGCAGCAAATGCCTGTGTTCGTGCGCCAGCTCCCCTGGCGTCCTGCGGAGCAGCCGTGGACGGCGCAGCCCGGCGTTCAGGGGTGGCCGCGGTATCCGGTTGCGGGGGCACCCCGAACGGCTGAATTCCGGCCGGGTACGGCTGGCTATCCGCCGGCATATGGCAGTTGGCGTCCGGCCGACCGACCTCCCCAGGCGGCCCCGCGGTTCGCGTACCAGGCGCCCGTCTATACTGCTCCCCAACAGTACGGATACCGAACCGTCAGTGCGCCCGCGTGGCAGGTGCCTGGTTCTCGAATGGCTGGACTCAATCCTGCGCCGGCAGGTCTGAATCGCTTTCAGTGGCGGCCGGTGTCCGGCGCGCAGCGCAGTACCCTTCGCGCCGATGTCGCGTTCCGCCCGGCCGCTTATGGGCGCAGCCAGCGCGGCGACGAACGCGTTGCGTGGCGCGGCGAGGTTGGTGGCAATTCCACCCAGCACAAACTGCCTGGCTGGGTGACAACCTATGAGGACTCCGGATTCGCGGATTCCTGCAGTTGGTGTAGCGGCAGCTGATACCCACTAGGGACCTGAATGATCACGGTAATCGGAACCCTCAAGGGCGGGTCAGGAAAGAGCACAGTTACCTTCAACCTCGCGATCTGGCTGGCGATGGCCGAGCGCGATGTCGCCGTGATCGATGCAGACCCCCAGGCTACCCTGACCGATGTGCTCGACGTCAGGCGCGAGGAGGGTTTTCAGCCGATGGTTGAGCTGTTGGACGCCTCGCGCATGCAAGACCGTCGCGGCCTGCTCAAACGCGAGGAGGTCCTGATCGATGTCGGCACGGCCTCGATGGACAATCTCAGGCTCGCGGTGTCGATTGCGGACCGCGTCCTGGTGCCGGTGCCGCCGAGTCAGGCCGATATCTGGTCCACGCAGCGGTTCCTGCGTTTCGTCGATTCGATTGTCGGCAAAGACAGGCCCGAGGTGCTCGGATTCATCAACCGGGGTGATACCCACCGGGCGGTCCGCGAGTCTGACGAGGCCGCGGCCGCGCTGGTGTCTCTGCCGGGTATCCGCTACCTGAAACCCCGCCTTGCGCAGCGCACGGTATACAGGCGTTCGTTTAGTGAGGGCCTGACGGTGTTCGAGCAGGAGCCGCGCGGTAAGGGCGCGGCCGAGTGGAACGCGTTGGCCGCCGTGCTGTACGCCGATATATTGGCCTGAGCCTTCTTATGCCCATCAGCCTGGTTTCGATCGTCTTGGGCTGGCTGACCAGCCACCTGGTCTTGTTCAGTCTGACCGGGTTCGTGTTGGCCGGACTACTGGTGTTTGGCGTGATCGAGCTGGGGCCTGTCCGACAGGCGCCCCCGGTGGCAACGCACAGCATGCAGGTTCCCGCAGACAACGTGGTCACGAGGGGTCCAGGCAGCGCGCCGGAGCAGCCCGAGCTGAAGAATCCGGCCTCGGTGGCGGTGCCGCATAAGCCGGCTGCGACGCGGGCTGGGGCGGTCGCCGTGCAGGCACCGGAGCCAGCCTACAAGGCACCCAGGTTGATCGGTGGCAGCCTGCCGCTCTATGAGGGCTCGCGTTTGGCTCACCTTGGCGTGACGCCAGGTACGGATGAGGTGGATCGGTCGTTCCGTCCGGCCTCGGACGAGGCGCGCTCAGATCCGTCGGCCAGACCGCGCGACGATCTTGTGCAGCAGGCCCGACGGGCGTTCTGGAACGGTGACTTCGAGGCCGCCGAGGCCGCCTACATGATCCTGATCAGCGCCTATCCGGCAGACGCCGACGCATTTGGCGAGCTGGGAAATCTCTATCGGTCGATGGGTAAGCCGACCCAGGCCCTGGATGCCTATTTCGAGGCGGGCGTCCGACTGAAGGCTGCGGGGGAGGGTAAGAAGCTTCTCGAAGTCATTGATATTCTTCAGGCTGATGGTGACCTTCGGGCCGATCAACTGAGACCCTGAGGCGCAGCACGCGTTACACCCAGTTGCCCGGTCGGCGCGCGTCCCTGCCGCTTTCGCAAATTATTCTTATATCCTGGGCGCGCGAGTTTATGGTAACTTTAGCAACTACGAATGAACCCAGTTGAGGATGCCTCGTGAGCAACGCCAACGAAGTCGCCGACAGCGTCATCGACACCGACGTGGAATACGCAAGACTGTCAGAGGTTTTCGAATCCAGTGCGCGTCGATGGGAATTAATCGTTTATCCTTCCCTATTCGCGTTCATCATTCTTGCCGCTTATGGCTTTTACCTTATCTATAACCTGGCCAAGGATGTGCACTACCTGGCGATCAGTGTCGACACCAACATGACGACGCTCGCGGGCAATATGCAGAACGTGTCGGAGAACATGGGCCAGCTCACCGCCAACATTCGCGCGATGACCGTGACCATGGATTCGATCGACCGTAAGGTGGCCACGCTGGAGCCGATGCTGGCCAACCTCGATTCGATGGACGGTGCGATTCAGTCGATGACCCATGCTACGCACACCATGGGGCGCGCGACGCAGAATATGCAGGCGGATATGGGGCGGCTCAGCTACAGTGTAGGCAGACCGATGTCGTTCATGAATGCCTTCATGCCCTGGTGAGCTGGATCCAGGACGCGAAGCCAAGGGCCCCGCAAGGGGCCTTTTCGTTGGCGGCTAGCGCAGCTGTTCCTCGTGCTCTGCCTCGAAGGTGATCGTGCTCGACGGTTCTTGCAGGAAATAGCCCTGGATGTAGTTCACCCCGATATTCCATAGGATCGCGAGGCTGCCGGCGTCCTCGACGCTGCTGGCGATGGTCTTGTAGCCGGCATCCTGCAACTTGCGGTTTACCGTATTCATGTGGTCCTGCCGCTGTGCCTCGGTTGCCAGGCCTCGCATGAACTCAGGTGACAGCTTGACCACGTCGATGTCGAGGTGCTTGAGCAGGGCATCGGTCGAATCCGTGTCCGTATAGCTATTGATCGCGATCCGGCAGTTGATCTTCTTAAGACCGACGATCAGTTCCTTGGCGGGTTGCAGGGCGTTGCGCAGGTCGCTCTCGCGGAACTGAAACACCAGCCAGGATCCCTTGGCGCGGAATTCCCGCAGGCAGTCGCAGATCCACAGCAACATCGAGTCGTCCTCGATGCCGGCGCGCGACAAGATGATATAGAAGATGATCTTCTTGCCATCCCGGCGGTGGCTGGCCAGTTCGCGAATCGCATTGCGCACCACCCAGCGGTCGATTTCGGCCAGGCGGCTCGCATCGCTCGCTGGCGAGAGAAAGACATCGGGCACCAGCTCCTGGCCCTGCTGGTCGATCATTCTCAAGTAGACGGAGTAGTTCTCGCGGGTATCGCCCTGCAGGCTGACTATGGGCTGGTATTTCAGGCGGAAACCGTCGTTGGCGAGCGCATTGTCGATCATCTTCACGACTGCGGCATCGGCCTCGGCAAGGTGCTTGGTGTCGCCCGGCATCTGTTCGTTGTAGAAAACCACGCGGTTTTCGCCTTCGGAGCGGGCGATGCCGGTTGCCCGGCAGGAGCGGTTTATCAGCTCATGCGCACTCATGTCCGCACCCTTTTCGGTGCGTGTCACGCCGATCGCGTAGGCGGGTTTGGCCGGCGAGTCCTGGATGCTCTTGAACGCGTGGCCACGCAGGTTGTGCAGACAGCGCTCGGCCACCTCCAGCGCAGGTTCCTCGTCATCGCACAGGATCATGAAGTCATGATCGCCGAAACGCGCCAGGGTGTGCGCGCGCGTAGCCGTCGCGGCCAGCACGTTGGCCACCTCGGTCAGCATCTGTTCGGCACAGCCGAATCCGCAGGTTTCCCGCATTTCCGCGTAATTGGTGATCGACAGCTGGACCAGTGCATGGCCTGTTTCGGTGGCTTCGGGGCCGCCCATCATCGCCTCGAGACGTTCCATGAAAGCCTGGCGGTTGAAGAAACCGGTCTGGGCATCCTTGCTGGTCAGTTCCTCGATGCGCTTCTGCAGGGCCAGATTCTGGCTCTGGTCACGGATCATCACCTGGGTGCACTTCTCGCCATCGATGGTGGCGGGCGAAAATTCCATACGTGCATTGAATGATTGACCGTCACTGGTGACACAGCGGAATTCCTCTGTGTGCTTTCCGGTCTCGCTGACCTTGCGCAGCGCCATCTTGAAGTTGCCACGCGATTCGGCGTCGATCATATCCATAATCGGCAGGCCGTCCAGTTCATCGGCGGATTCGTAACCAAACATATCCAGGTAGGCCTGGTTGATGTTCAGGTACATGCCGTCGTGGATATAGGCGATGGCATCGCGCGAGCTCTGTACCAGAAGGTTGCTGCGCTCTTCAGCCTCCAGCAATTGGCGCTGCAGTCGCCGCACGTCCCGGCGCAGCATGTGAGTCTGGTGTTCGCGCCGGACAGCGAGCGCAATATGTTCATCGTCATCGATGTCGATCAGGTCCTGCAAGCCGTGATCGATGGCGAACAATTTGTGTGCAGCGAGGTTCTTGCCGACCAGAAGGATGCTTGCCTGCGGGTTGTTTGCACGGATCTTGGTCACTATCTGGAGAGCGGGCAGGTCAGCTGCCTCTGCGTTCAGCACCACCAGGCCGCAGTGACCACTTGTCAGTTGCTGCTCGAGTGACTCGAGGGTCTCTGCTGTTTTGAGGTGGGCGGCCTGCCCCTGATTGCGCAGCGCGTTGGCGAATCCGTCTGCGACGCCCAGCGCACACCCAATGACCAGCATCTCAACCGGGTTGCCCGCGACTTCCAGAGGTTGCACCGCTCGTTCGGGTTGGCCAGCCATAGGTCCTTTATCCTCGTCGTCAAATCGTCCGGCTTGATGATTCGCAGAACATGAGCCAAGCATGCATCACCTCACAGATTGGCCCAGAGATCGCTGAACTCATCGCCGGGGCGGCCATCCTCTGTCGCCTCGTCCTGTTCGGTGCGCGCGAACTCGAAATGATAGCGTGCGAAGGCGCTGCTGAACTCTACCAGCTTGGTCAGGCGGATCAGCTGCTCTTTGCCGGCCAGCGATAGCAACAGGTCTACGCCGGTCTGCAGGCTCATCGCACTCATCACCAGGCTTGCGGTGGCGTTGCTGGATGGATCGGTGTCATTGATGACAAGGCACTTGTACGAGGGTGCGCGGCTGCGCGGTGAGCTATTCGCATCCTCTCGCACATCGGCGGCCTCGCAACGCGTAGAGATGACCTCGAGACCGAGATCGAGCGTCTGATCGGGTTGCTGTTTCATCCAGCGGATCACGCCAAGGCCGTATTTGCGCCGATCCTGCGGTGATTCCACGCCGATCAGTTCGCCGATCTTGACTCTGGGTATGTGCTCACCCTGCCAGCGGATACAGTAACCACCGGCGCTTTCGTTGATGGTCTTGACGGCATGCGGGGTATTCGCATCTTTGTCGGGGTCTGCCTTGGGCTGTGGTTCGTCGACCGGCTCGGGCATCGGCGCCCGCGGTATGATCGGACCACGGTTTCCGGGGAGGAAGCTGTCGCGGAACTCGGAATCGCTGACGAAATCACTGTCGAGCGGCGCCAGCGAGACATTTTCCAGGCTGCCCGACGTCCATTGGATCTTGCTGTGTGCTGCGGCTGTCCGCTTGTCTGTCTCTTCGAGGTTGAACAGCGGTGCACGGGTGGTGCTGTACGGGGGCTGTTCCTCGGCCTGCAGGTTGCCGTAAACGGCATGCAGTCCGGCCACGACGTGGAGATCGAAATTGAGCCTGGTGCGCACGAAACGACGGTCTGGGGGACGGCTCCAGGCCATGATCAGCAGGCGCAGCAGCGGCCGTGTGACGGCCGCTTTTCCGGTCTGCAGGCCGCTGCGATTGTCCCATGGGGCCTGCTCGAAATCGCTGCGCAGCTGCTTCAGCAACTCGCGCACGTCGAGGATCGCGATGCGCTTGCCCGGCACTGGGGTGCGCAGGGCATTGTGCATCGGGGCCGAGTCGGCCCACAGGTCGACATTGAAGCGGCCGAGGCTGGTGCCGCCGTCATCCTTGTCCAGGATCATAGTGAACCTGGACCATTCAATCAGGTGCGAATAAAGCAGGCGCGCGTGACTCTGGCGCAGCCGATGTGGTGTGGCGCTGGCAAACAGCATCAGCGATTTGAACAGGTCTTCGATCGTGGTGCTGGCGCTTGCAGTACGTCCGTCATCCGGCTTAACCGGTACCTGGTGGACCAGATTCTGTGAGGCATAGGCATAGATACTGTTGATCTCGCGCCAGATGCCCTCCGGCCAGCCGGTATAGATCAGCGCATTCTGTAACAGGCATTGGCCGAGATAGTAGAGAGCCCTGTGCAGCGCAATGACCAGCAGGCGGCGGTCGAAACTGGCGCTGTTGCCGGCGATCATGCGCTCGACGATAACCTTGTAGGAGACAGCGAGTTCTTTCTGCAGCTCGCGTGCCAGTGCTGCGGTCTTCCAGCCCTTGGCCGACAACGGCAGACCTACGTCCACGTAGTATTTCTGCAGGTTGCTGGTGATGTACTCGACCGGTGGACGGAACTTCTCGACCGTCTTGGCGCGCAGCAGATCGGGTATCTCGATCCGGTTGAACTCAACCAGGGTGTTGAAGATCTGGCGCGCGGTCTCGCCGATGTTGGCCATCGGCAGGGACTCGAACCACGCCTCGGTCTCTTTCAGGTCCAGCAGCATATTGTCCGGCTTGGGGGCCAACTGTCTGGGCACCTGCAGGCCGAGCAACGGACGCTGACGGGGATCGCTTGCCTTGTCCGCCTGGGCGCCGCTGGTTTTGTCTTCTGATTCAGTCAATTTGGCTGCCAACTCGGAATCTGGTTGTGTTGTAACGCCTCGTGCGACCCGGTCGCAGATTTATGTCACCGCGATCCGTTCGAGCTACGCCCCTGTCGCTCAGCAATTCTAGTCACAGACCCGCTATAAGGGCAGTCCCGTTGCGCCGAACTCAGCCAGATGCGATCGGCACTTTGTACAACTCGCCAGCAAGTTCGCGAACCACCCGCGGCACCAGGTAACCCGGCAGCCGGATCCGTAACTCCTCGCACAGACGCGCGGCCCGATCGGCAGATACGTCAAAATGTGCGGCGCCGGCCACCGGATCGAGCAGGTGCAGGTAATAAGGCAGAACTCCTATCTCGAACAGTGACTCGCTCAGCGTCACAAGGGTATCGGCACGATCATTGACAGACTTGAGAAGTACCGCCTGGTTCAGCAGGGCCGTCCCTGCGTCGGCCAGGCAACGCAGCGCACGCCCCAGCTCGGGCGTGACCTCATTGGGGTGGTTGGCATGGATGACCACTGCCGTGCGCAGCCGGTTGCCCGCCAGAATCTCGGCAAGGCGCCGCGTGACGCGGTTTGGCAGGACCACCGGCAGGCGCGTATGGATGCGCAGCCGGCGTAGCTGAGGGATCGCCTGCGCCTCGTCCACCAGCTCGGCCAGGCGGTTGTCTGACAGGCTCAGCGGGTCGCCGCCGCTGAGGATCAGCTCGGTGACGTCTGGAAGGTCGCGCAATGTTTCCAGGGCGCTCTGCCAGTGCCCGAGGACGGATTGCTCGGCATAAGGAAAATGGCGCCTGAAGCAATACCGGCAGTGCACGGCACAGGCGCCGGTCGTCACCATCAGCGCCCGCCCATGGTACTTGTGCAGCACGCCGTGCTCGCAGGAGGCGTTCAGGTCGCCGACCGGGTCGGTGAGGTAGCCGGGTACCGCCTGCTCCTCGATCGCGAGCGGCAGGATCTGCGCGAGCAGCGGATCGTGCGGGTCGCCGCGCCCCATCAGGCCGACAAAGTAACGCGGTACGCGCAGCGGGAACCGGGCCGCTGTCATCTGTATCTGGGGCAGTTCGAACGGGTCGAGTTCGAGCAGCCTGAGCAGTTCGGCCGGATCGCAGACAGCCTCGGCCATGTCGCGCTGCCATTGTTGTATTTCCAAGCGCGCCGGGGAACGGGGTATCATTGCCGGATTTGGTTGCTCTTGCGTTTTGATGAGGATCGAATGGCGACTTACAGCACAAACGAATTCAGGGGCGGCCTCAAGCTGCTGCTCGACGGTGACCCCTGCACCATTATTGAAAACGAATTCGTCAAGCCGGGCAAAGGCCAGGCGTTCAACCGGGTAAGAATACGCAACCTGAAGACCGGAAGGGTGCTGGAAAAGACCTTCCGCTCGGGTGAGACGGTAGAGGCCGCAGACGTGGTCGACCGGGACCTGCAGTATCTGTACAACGACGGCGAGTTCTGGCATTTCATGGACAACGGCAGCTTTGAGCAGTACCAGGCGGATGCCAATGCGGTCGGCGACGCGGTGAAATGGATCAAGGATCAGGATCTGTGCATGGTGACGCTGTGGAACGGCTCGCCGATCGCGGTGGAGGCGCCGAACTTCGTGGTTCTGGAGATCACCGAGACTGATCCGGGCCTGAAGGGTGACACCTCAGGCGGCGGCGGTAAACCGGCCACACTGGAGACCGGTGCGGTGGTGCGTGTGCCGCTGTTCATACAGACCGGCGAAAAGATCAAGGTCGATACCCGTACCGGTGCCTATGTCAGCCGGGTCAAGGACGAATAACAACCTCAGCAATGCCGAGTGGCGGCCGGGGGCGGACCTGCAGGTTCAGCGCGCCCGCGCCGCCATGCTCGCCGAGATCCGGCAGCATTTCGCTGCCGCCGGGGTGCTCGAAGTCGAGACGCCGCTGGCCTGCAGCACCGCCGGGACCGACCCGGCCCTGCAACCGCTGATCGCCCGCTACCGCGGACCGGTGTTTCCGAAGGGCGCCAATCTGTACCTGCAGACCTCGCCGGAATTCGCGATGAAGCGGCTGCTCGCGGCTGGCAGCGGCCCGATCTATCAGATCTGCAAGGCATTCCGCAACGGCGAGGCGGGGCGCCTGCACAACCCGGAATTCTCGATCCTGGAATGGTATCGGCCCGGCTACGATGACCACCAGCTGATGGAAGAGGTCGCACAACTGGTCCGCCTGGCCCTGGGTGAGCCCGCAATGCCGGTCGAACGGCGGTCGTATGCCGAGCTGTTCCGGTCGGGACTGGGACTGGATGTGTTCGACACGTCCGCGCAGCGGCTGCAGCAGCTCGCGATGCGGCACAACATCCTCGGTGCCGAGGGCATGGAACTCGACCGCGACGGTTGGCTCGACCTGTTGCTGAGTTATTTCATCCAGCCGCGGTTGGGCGAGGACGGGCTGTGTTTCGTGACCGACTATCCCGCCAGCCAGGCCGCGCTGGCACGCCTGAGCGCAGACGGCAGGACGGCCGCGCGTTTCGAATTGTTTCATCGCGGCGTCGAGCTCGCCAATGGCTTCCATGAGCTGATCGACCCCGACGAGCAGGCGGCCCGCTTCGAGGCCGACAATTGCCAGCGCCGCGCACGCCGCCTGCCGCCGATCAGGGTCGACCGGCGCCTGTTGGGTGCGATGCAGCACGGCATTCCCGATTGTGCCGGCGCTGCGGTGGGCCTGGACCGCCTGTTGATGCTGCGCCTGGGCATCGACGATATCGATGGCGCACTGAGTTTTTCACTGCAGCGCTGTTGAGCGGGGCTGGCCGCGTCGTCTGCGCACTGCGGATTGTCAATGCGCACAACGGTGTGGCGCGGCAGCATAAGCGCATGCTGCGCTTATCCAATCTGGCCCTTGTGCTGCTGCTCGCCGCCTGCACGCAGGACGTGGCCGAACAGCCACCCACCGAGTCAGTGCACGGTCTGGCCACGAAAGGCGAGACCCAGCGCCTGTTGCAGGCCATATCGACCTCCCGCGCCGTCGACCAGCGCGATGTCTGCTACCGCACCCCGCTGATGCTGGCCGCCCAATACGGGCATCTCGAAACCGTGACCCAGTTGCTGCGCGCCGGCGCGCGCGTCAACCTGCACGAAAAAGGCTATTACACAGCGCTGATGCTGGCCGCGGGCAACGGGCATACCGAGGTGGTGCGGGCCTTGGCGGCTGCCGGCGCCAGCATCGACGAGGTGGAGATCACGCGCGGCTGGACCGCCCTGATCTGGGCGGCGAAGCGCGGTCATCTCGACACGGCACGGCTGTTGCTGGAACTCGGTGCCGATGCGGCTGTTCGCGATCAGCAGGGGCGTTCGGCACGCGACTGGGCCGAGGCGCAGCGCCACCCGGAGATCGCGGCGCTGCTGTAATCGCCGGGCCGGCGAAGATCTGCCACAGGTACCGGGCGCGTATGGACGCGACCATGCCGGATGCGCGCGCGGTGCGAAAACGCCGTCTGCGGTCAGCGATCAGCCGCTCGTGGTCGGCTGGCCGATCGCCTGTCCCATCAGCACACGGCTGCCTGGCCCGATCTCGCTGGCCCAGGAGGCGCTGCCCCGTGGCAGCAGTACGATCACGGTGGAACCCATGTTGAAGCGACCGATCTCGGCACCGCTGGCGAACGCGCGGCGATCAGCGCCCTGGTAGACCCACTTGGTCGGTTGGCCGCGCTGTCCGCGCACCTCGCCATGCCAGACGGTCTCCATGCTGCCGACGAAGATCGCGCCAACCAGGATCACCGCCATCGGTCCAAGCGCGGTGTCGAAATAACAGATCACGCGCTCGTTGCGCGCGAACAGGCCGGGCACCAGCTGGGTCGTTGCCTCGCTGACGCTGAACAGGTCGCCCGGCACGTAGACCATGGACGTGAGCGTCCCGGCGAACGGGACGTGGACGCGATGATAGTCGCTGGGCGACAGGTAGATGGTCGCGAACAGACCATCGCGAAAGCTTGCCGCCTTGTGCCTGTCGCCCGCGAGCAGCGCCAGCAGGTCGAAGTCGTGGCCCTTGGCCTGCAGCAGTGATTCGCCATGAATGGCGCCGATCTGACTGACTTTGCCATCCGCCGGCGATACCAGCATGTGTTCGGCGATCGGTCGCGCCTCCGGCTTGAGGGCACGCGTGAAAAAGGCATTGAAGCTCGGGTAGGCGGCCAGCTCCGGTTGCGCCGCGTCGGCCATGTTGACCCCAAAATGGTGGCTGATGCGGGTGATCAGCAGGTCCTTGAGCCATGGCCTGGTCGAGCGCGCGAGATGATACATGCCGGCAGCGAGCAGATGCTGGGGCAGTATGCGCAGCAGGATGGTCGAGAGACGATCGCGCAGTCTCGGTGTAACGGAATCCGACATGCAGCCGCTTACTCCACGAAGGTGATAATGGTCTTGATATTGTGCGCCATGATAGCGGCTTGCTCGTAGGGAATCAGCGCCCAGGCAGTCTGGTCTGGCGCGACCAGAATGGCGCCGGCGCGTTCGGCACCGCACCAGTCATCGTCCGTCGGCCGGATGCCCAGCTGGGTGGCGAGCGCGTCGAGCTGCCCCGGCGCGGCGCTGATCACCTCGGCCCAGCCGATGCCGCCCGCGAAGGCATCGATGGTCGCTGCATCGGGTCGGTCATAGGCGAGCAGTGTCACGCGCAGCCGCTGCTGGATCGCCGGCCACGCAGCCAGGCGATTGATCACGCCGGCATAGTGCCAGACCAGCTGGCTGCATCGTTCGATACGCGTGTCGCCGACCAGGAAAAGGCGCCAGATACGGCCGGGCCGGGCATCGCCGATGGCCAGCCCGGCGGGGTATTCAAGCGGCTCTCCGAGCGCGTAGACGGTCGCGGAAAGCCCGCTCAGTGGCCTGCGCTGCCAGTACTGTCCCAGGTAGTAACCGCCGAGCAGACTGCCCAGCGCGGCCAGGATCAGCAACAGCCGGGCCCGCGGACCGCGCCGCGTCGCCCATTGCATGCCGTGTCAGGCCGCCAGAATCTTTTCCGCCGCAGGCAGTGCGACGCCGTGATTCACCGGCGCACCGATGTCGGCGAGCACGCCGTCCAGCGCGGCCAGGCAGCGTGTGATGTTTTCTATGCGACTGCTGTAACCCATCAGGCCGATCCGCCACACCTTGCCCGCGAGGTCGCCCAGTCCGGCGCCGATCTCGAGGTGGTGCTCATTGAGCAGCCGGGCACGCACCGCCGCATCGTCCACCCCTTCCGGGATGGCCACCGCGTTGAGCTGTGGCAGGCGGTGTGGTTCGTCGACGATCAACTGTATGCCCATCGCCTCCAGGCCGGCCCTCAGTGCAAGGTGGTTGCGGTGGTGGCGCGCCCAGGCGTTTTCCAGACCCTCCTCATGGACCATTAGCAGGGCCTCGTGCAGCGCGTACATCGCGTTGACCGGCGCGGTATGGTGATAGGCGCGGCGCGCGCCCTGGCCCCAGTAGCCCATGATCAGGTTCATGTCGAGGAACCAGCTCTGCACCTTGTGTTGGCGGTTGCTGATCTTGTGCCGGGCACGTTCGCCGAAGCTCACCGGTGCGATACCGGGCACGCAGGACAGGCATTTCTGGGTGCCCGAGTAGACCGCGTCGATCTCCCACTCGTCGACCTTCAGCGGGGTCCCGGCGAGCGAGGTCACCGCGTCGACGATGGTCAGGCAATTGTGCCGGTGGGCAAGCTCGACCAGGGTCTTGGCATCGGACTGTGCCCCGGTCGAGGTCTCAGCATGCACGAAGGCGACCAGACTGGCGTCAGGGTGGGCGATCAGCGCGTCTTCGAGTTTCTGCGGATCGACCGCGCTGCCCCACGCGTCGTGCACCATGATCGGCTCGGCACCGCAGCGCTCGACGTTCTCCTTCATGCGCCCGCCGAACACGCCATTTTGACAGACGATGACCTTGTCGCCCGGTTCCACCAGGTTGACGAAACAGGCCTCCATGCCGGCTGAGCCAGGGGCCGAGATCGGCATGGTCAGTGCATTCTCGGTCTGCATCACGTACTGCAGCAGCGCCTTTACTTCGTCCATCAGGTCGACGAACGTTGGGTCGAGGTGGCCGATTGTCGGGCGACTCAGCGCTTCGAGTATCCTCGGCGGGACGTCCGAGGGACCGGGGCCCATCAGGGTGCGGAGTGGCGGGTGAAACGCGCTGAAAGTCATGACAAAACCCTGCAAAGACCGATGCAATGAGCTGCCGAGTATAGTGATGCTGGTAAATTGCGATCAAGCGTAATAACCCGCCGGTTAGTCCGGTCGCATCAGTAACGGTGGAGGACATAGGCATGAGTGAGGGGATCAAGAAATCCGATTCCGAGTGGCGCAAGGCACTGACTGCAGAGCAGTTCCACGTGTGCCGCGAAAAGGGGACCGAGCGCGCGTTCACCGGCAGGTACTGGGACACCAAGTCCGCGGGCGTGTACCGCTGTGTGGCCTGCGGGGAGGCGTTGTTCAGTTCGCAGAGTAAGTTCGATTCGGGAACCGGATGGCCGAGTTTTTGGCAGCCGCTGAGGGCGGAGGCGGTCGAGACCGAGACTGATCGTGCGTTCGGCATGTCGCGCACCGAGGTCCACTGCAAGCGTTGCGGCTCACACCTCGGGCATGTGTTCGCGGACGGTCCGAGGCCTACCGGCCTGCGCTACTGCATCAATTCCGTAGCGCTGCAGCTGGATGCGCAGGCGGCGTCTGGCGAGCAGCCTGATTGACGCCCGCCGGTGGCGCCCACGCATGGCCGGAACTGGTTCAGGTGGCTGTGTTCAGCAGTGCCTCGACCTTCTTTACGCTCCACAGCCCGCCGCCAGGTGCCGGCCGGCCGGCCTGGTTCCACAGCTGGGCGGTCTGGTCGAGCGAGATCCGGTTGAGCTGGAATTCGCCCGCCTCGCGGATCAGCGCCTCGCAGTAGGCCTTTTCCCCGGCGAGTTGGACCAGCTGGACAATGTCCAGCCGCGTGCCGTGGTGTTCCTCCAGCGCCTCGATGGCATCCTCGGGGGACATGGCATCGAGCAGTTGTGCGGCGTGACGGGCGATATCCTGCTGGCCGCCCTTGTAAGGCATACGTAGCGCGATATCCTTGAGGCGCCCGCGGACCAATGGAACGACGTCGCGCGTGTTGGCGCTGGCCAGTTCGGGGAAGCGGGTGTTGAAACGGTCGATCGCGTCCACCACGACGGTGGTCGTCTGCATTTTCTTCCACACCTCGTGTGCGGGCAGCCACTCACCGCCGAACTGGATCGACGGCTGGTCTTGGTCGGAACTGTTCTTCGGTTTCGACATCGCGTTGCATCGGATCCGGCCCAGGATTCTGAAACCTAGCGACACAAACGCCGGCAACTTGAGTGGCCGGGCCGCAGGCCGCCGTCGGTTGCCGCTCACACCGGCAGGACCACGCTGACCAAGGCGCCACCGAGCGCTGATCGCCCGATGGCGAGCTCGCCACCGTATTGGTGGACGATCTCGCTGACCACGGCCAGGCCTATACCCTCGCCGGGGTGGCGCTGGTCGGCCCGTTGGCCGCGCTGCAGGATGCGTGCGACGTCCTGCTCAGGGATGCCGTCGCCGTCGTCCTCGACGTCGATCTGCAGCCGCTGCCCGTCCGCCGTCGCGCCGACCTGGACGCGGTGCGAACAGTGTTTGTAGGCGTTTTCCAGCAGATTGCCGAGCAGCTCGAACAGGTCGCCCTGGTCGGCGCGCAGCTGCAGCTGGTCGCTGACCCGGAGGCTGCAGGTGAGTGCGCGCTCGCGATGCACCTTGTCCAGGCTGGCACACAGCCGGCGCAGGATAGGTGCCAGCGCGATGGGGCGCGTCACGCTGCTGGTACCTGCGACCGCGGCCCGCTGGCGCTGATAGGTGACGATCTCATCGATGCGCTGGGTCTGCTCGGTGATCAGGTCGCGCAGCGCCCGGTCCGCGCCGTGACCCGTGGCCCCGCGCAGCACCGCCAGCGGGGTCTTCATGCTGTGCGCGAGGTCGGCCAGCGCGTTGCGCACGCGCTCTTGGCGCTGCAGGTTCTGCCGGATCAGCGAATTCAGGTTCTCGCTCAGGCCATGCAACTCGCGTGCTACCGGTCCATCGATATGTTCGGCCTGGCCGCTTTCGATGCGCTGCACGGCCGCACTCATCTCGCGCAGCGGCTGCAGCCCCCAGCGGGCGAGCAGGATCTGCGCCGCCAGCAGCAATAGCGTCACCCCGCCCAGCCAGCGCCACAGGGTGCCGCGGAAGCCGGCCTGTTCGGCCTGGATGGTGGTGCTGTCCATGGCCACGGCGACTGAATAGCGCAGCGGCGTGCCGGCATTGTCGTCCCACACCACGCCCTGATCGAATACCGCCAGCGTGGGTTCGAAGTGGAAACGGGTTTCGCCCGGCGCGATCGCCGTCGCCAGGCGCTCGCCGCGGCCGATCAGCGAGCCGGAGCGCCAGCGATAGGCGCCGTCTTCGCCCAGGACCTCGGCATACAGGCCCGAATCCGGCTGGTTGAAGGCGGGTGCGGCGAGGAACTCGGGCAGCCGCATGCGTCCGCGCTGGTCCTCCTGGGCCGCGGTGAGCAGGGTGTAGACATGCGCCTGCAGGCGCTGCTGGGTCGCGGTCTCGGTGCTGGTGCGGAAGGCGCGGTCCAGCGCGGTGCCGGCCAGGCCGAGGAACGCGGCCAGGATGACCAGGTTGCTGACCAGCAGGCGACGGGTGATCGAATGCCCCACCGTCAGGCGTCGTCCTTCAGCAGCCGGTAGCCGCGTCCGCGCAGGGTCTCGATCGGCTTGCGGCTGCCGTCGGGATCGACCTTCTTGCGGATCCGTCCAACCAGCACCTCGACCACGTTGCTGTCGCGGTCGAAGTCCTGATCGTAGATGTGTTCGGTGAGCTCGGTCTTGGACACGACCTTGCCGGCGTGCAGCATCAGGTACTCGAGAATGCGGTACTCGTGGCCGGTCAGCACGATGGCCTCGTTGCCACTGCGCACGGTCTGCGCCACGGTGTCGATCTCGATGCCGGCCGCGCCCAGCACCGGGCTACTGTGCCCGGCGGCCCGGCGCAGCAGCGCGTTGATCCTGGCCAGCAGCTCCTCGCCGTGAAAGGGCTTGGTCAGGTAGTCATCGGCACCGCTCTCCAGACCCTCGACCTTGTCCTGCCAGGCATCGCGCGCGGTCAGTATCAGGATCGGGAATGGCCGCTGCAGCGCGCGCAGGCGACGAATCAGTTCGATCCCCGACATACGCGGCAGGCCCAGGTCGATAATCGCCAGGTCCATCGGGTATTCGCGACCCAGGTACAGGCCGTTCTCGCCGTCGGCGGCGGCATCCACCGAGTAACCCTTGGCCTCGAGCTGGCTGACAAGCTGGGCGCGCAGCTGGGGTTCGTCCTCGACAATCAGGATGCGCATCGTGCTGCGTCTAGCGGCGGCGTTCGAAACGGCCCGATTCGGGATCGACCTGGATGCGCCTGACCCGGCCTTCGTCGGTCAGGATGCGGATGTTGTACGATTCGCGCCCGCCCTGGCGGTCGGTCTCGGCCGACAGTACCCGGCCCGGATACTGGCTGCGTGCCTCGGAGACCGCCTCCTCCAGCGATTTGCGGCGGTCGCCGGCGACCGCCGCGCTGCCCAGAATCGTCAAGGCCAGCAGGCACAGGGCCAAAAGTCTCATCGCGCTCATCCGCCGCTCGCTTGGCATACGCCAGCTCAGAAATGGATCGGGCGCTCCCCTTGATCGACGCGGATGTGTCTGCCCGGGTGATCTTCGGTACGCGTGTCATGGCCGCGCCCCTGGTACGGATACTGTACACGGTATGCCGGCATTTCAGCGCGCGCCATGCGCGGTGCATGGTGGTGGCTGTCGGCCAGATTCTCGCCGATCCGATGACCGGCGAGCGCACCCAGCACGGCGCCTGCGAAGGTCGCCACGATGCGCCCGTCACCCTCGCCGAGCTGGCTGCCGGCGACGCCACCGAGGATGCCGCCGACGATCGCGGCGGCGAACGCCCGGTCTTGATGCCCGGCTGAACGGCCCTCACGGTGCCCCTGCCGGCTGCGCCTTTGTGGCACGACGATCCGGGTCGGGGCATGGGTTGGCATGCCGGCCGACATCCGACCATGGGCATGCGCCGGTGCGTTGGCACGGTCATCATGCCCGCCTGACCCGGCATGACCCTGGCCTGCCGCTCCCGCCAGCAGCAGGGTCGCCAGGGCAGCTTTCAGGATCTGTTTCATGTGCTTGTCCTCGTCATGCGCGGCCACGCCGCGTGACCATCTGGGTACAACATTAGTGCGGGCTGGCTGAACAGTCGCTGAACGCGCTCAGGCGCGATGTACAGGGCGCAGCTGGCTGAGCAGGAACAGCACCGTGGCGGCGCTGACGATCGACGGCCCGGCAGGGGTGTCGAACAGCAGCGAGCCGGCCAGCCCGCCGCTTACCGCGAGCGCGCCGACCAGTGTGGCGAGCCATGCCATCTGCTCCGGGCTGCGGCTGAAGCGCTGCGCGGCGGCGGCCGGGATAATCAACAGCGCAGTGATCAACAGCACGCCGACCAGTTTCATGGCCACTGCGATCACCAGCGCGACCAGCAGCATGAAGGCCAGCTTCACGCGTGCCACCTTGACGCCGTCCACAGCCGCCAGTTCGGCGTGCACGCTGAGGTTGAGCAGCGGCCGCCAGATGCGCAGCAGCGCGGCAAGGCTGAGCAGCGCCCCGGTCCAGATCCACAACACGTCGCGGTTGCCGACCGCGAGGATGTCACCAAACAGGTAGGCGAGCAGATCGACCCGCACGTCGTCGCGGAAGCTGATCGCGACCAGCCCGATCGCCAGCGTGCCGTGCGCGAGGATGCCGAGCAGGGTGTCGGTGGCCAGTACGCTGCGCTGCTGCAGACCCAGCAGTGCCACCGCGATGAACAGCGCCAGCACCAGCACGCTGAGCTGCAGATCCACCTCGAACAGCAGGCCCAGGGCAATGCCCAGCAACGCCGAGTGGGCCAGCGTGTCGCCGAAATACGCCATGCGCAGCCACACCACGAACACGCCGAGCGGGCCGCTGATCACGGTCAGGCCGAGGCCGGCGGCGAGCGCGCGCAGCAGGAAGTCATCCATGGTCGTGCTCCCGGGCGGCGCGTATGACGTCGCCGTGCATGTCGTGCCTGTGGTCGTGGCGGTGGGTATACACGGCCAGGGTCTTGGCATCGATGGCACCGAACAGGTCGAGATAGGCTGGGTGTTTACTCACCGCATCCGGGTGTCCCGAGCAACACACGTGCTGGTTGATGCACAGCACCTCGTCGGTGGCCGCCATCACCAGGTGCAGGTCGTGCGAGACCATCATCACCGCGCAGCCGCGCTCGTCGCGCAGGCGCACGATCAGCCGGTACAACTCGGACTGGCCGTTGACGTCGATGCCCTGCACCGGTTCGTCCAGGACCAGCAGGTCGGGATCCCCCAACAGGGCCCGTGCCAGCAGCACGCGCTGGGTCTCCCCACCGGACAGGCCCTGAATCGGGCGGTCGAGCAGATGGCTCACGCTGACCAGGCGGGCGCTGTCCTGCAGCCTGTCCGGGTCCGGATGCGTGAGGCTCAAAAAGCGCAGCACCGTGAGCGGCATGCTCTCCGGGACGTGCAGACGCTGCGGCATGTAGCCGATGCGCAGCCCGGGGGCACGCTCGATCTTGCCCTGGGTCGGCTGCAGCAGGCCGAGCGCCACGCGCACCAGCGTGGTCTTGCCGGCGCCGTTGGGACCGATGACGGTCAGGATGCGCCGGCGGCTGACCTCGAGGTCGATGTGCCTGATCAGTTGGCGGCCGTTGACCGACACGCCCAGGTCGCGACCGACGATGAGTTGCTCAGCCTTCATTGGCTCGTCCCGCGCATGCCGGGCAAAGGCCCGCAATCTCCACGGTCTGCTCGCGGATGTGGAAATGCAGGTCATCGGCATTGCGCCGGATGCGGCGATTCAATGTGCCGTCGGCCAGTTCGACCGCGACACTGCAGCGGTCACAGATGAAGATCTGCGCCATATGGCCCTGGCCCGGGCGGCTGCAGCCGACGAAGGCGTTGCGCGAACTGATCCGGTGGACCAGTCCGTGCGCCAGCAGGAATTCCAGCGCCCGGTACACGGTCGGGGGCGAGGGCCTGTGGCCCTCACCGGCGAGCTGTTCGAGGATCTCGTAGGCGCCACTCGGGCGGTGGCTTTGCCAGATCAGTTCCAGAACGCGCCGCCGGATCGCGGTCAGACGCAGCCCCTGTTCCGCACACAGTCGTTCTGCGCCGCGCAGCGCGCTGCGCACGCAGGCGTGATGGTCGTGGCCTGCGGCCGGGAAGCTGCCGGGTTGAGGGTTCATCAGGGTGCGGCTCCTCTCAGGCAGGCGCTCAGGTTGTCGCCGATGGCGCGCATCAGGGTTTCGTAGGCCTCCGGCCCGGGGGTGATATCGGCGCCGAGCGGGTCGAGTACCGCATGCCGGAGCTCGAGCCCCTGGCCGAGCATCGCCAGCAGTCGCGTCTGGTACTGCGGTTCGGAAAACAGGCAGCGCACCTTGTCGGTGGCCAGCCGGAGCTGCAGCGAGCGCAGGTGGGCCGCACCCGGGCTGCGTTCCGGATGGGTGGTCAGGGTCCCGGCCGAGTGCAAGCCGTAGCGCCGCTCCAGGTACTGGTAGGCGTCGTGAAAGACCGCGTAGCCACCGTCGATGCCGGCCAGTTGCTCGCCCAGGTCGCGATCCAGGGCGTGCAGGCGTGCGACCAGGCGGGTGGCATTCTCGCGATAGTGGCTCGCGTTGGCGGGGTCCGCGGCGGTCAGCGTGCGGGCGATCTCCTCGGCCATAGCGATCGCATTGGCCGGCGACAACCAGATATGCGGATCGACGGCGCGCCCATCGCGGTCGTGTTCATGCGCCGGATGATCATCTCCCGGCAAGGTATGCGGTTCGTCGAGCTCACGTACCGGCAGGCGCTGGATACCCGCCGCGTCGAGCATGGCGACGCTGCGCACGTGCCCGAGCCCGGGCAGGATGCGTTGCAGCGGCACCTCCAGGGCCGGCCCGATCCAGAACAGCACATCGGCGTCATGCAGCATCCGCGCATCCGATGGCCGCAGGCTGAAGGTATGCGGCGACTCCCCGCCGCGCAGCAGCAGTCGCGGCGTGCCGACACCGCCCATCACCGCGGCGACCAGCGAGTGCAATGGGGCTATGCTTGCCACGACGGACGGGGCGGCCGCCAGCGGCGCGGCGGACAGGACCAGGCAGACCAGCAGGATAGCCGGCACGGGCACGGTAACAGGCGTTGCGGCCAACATGGCCTCCGATGGCTCCAAGTGTGTTACAGGATAACATTTCATTGGGGCATGCTGCGGGCCGGGATCGCGGCGGCATCGATGACCGGCGCTACCCGCGCCGCGCAAGTTGTGCGCGGTTAGCGCACGCGCAAGTGGTAAATTAGGCGGCCCGGCCCGGTGCCGGGCAACCGGATTGGCGCTCTCGAAACGAGGGGACAGGCAAAATGAACAGCATCCGCGGGACCAGTGAACGTCTTGCGCACGCCCGGCCGGGGCACGGCGGCTCCTGGGTTGGCGGCCTGTTGCACCGGGTATGGCGCCGCTACGAGAACTCTTCGATACCGCTCGGGCTGAAATGGTCCCTGAGCATCGCCGCGCTGATAGTGGTGACCATGGGTGTGCTGGGTTTCTATCTGATCCAGCAGCAGGAGGCGGGTTACCGCAGCCAGGTCGACCGCTTCAGCCAGGTGATCGTCGATCAGCTGGTGCGGGTCAGTGGCGAGCCGCTGATGGCAGGCGACACGCTTGGTCTGCAGATTTTGTTGCAGCGCCACTCGCAGAGCCCGCTGATCCTCGGTGCCGCGTTGCTGGATGCCGATGGTGTCGTCGTGGCCGAGGCCGGTGTCAGCCCGCCGGGAATCGCGGATGCGGGTATCCACCGGCGGGGCGTTACCTCGTGGGACTGGGACAACGGCGAGTATGCAGCGGTTTCCTATGTCAGCCCGGTGGTCTACCAGGACGTGACGGCCGGCTATCTGACGGTCAGCATCGATCGATCACCGCTGGAGACGGACCTGCAGGTGACCCGGCGTTTCCTGATGGTGTCGAGCATGTTAATGATTCTGCTCGGCGTCCTGCTGGCCTCGATGCTCGCGCACCGGCTGTCGCGGCCGATCGAGCGCCTGGCCCGTGCAGGCGAGGCGCTCGGCGGCGTCGGGCCGCATGGTGTCGTGGAGCGGCGTGATGAGATCGGCCAGGTGCTCGAGACCTTTCAGCACCTGGCCGAGGGTGCGCGACGCAAGAACGAGGTCGAGGCCGCATTTTCGCGCTACGTGTCGCCGCAGGTGGCGCAACAGGTGCTGGCGAATGAGACCGGCGTCGGTCTCGGCGGCGACTGTGTGGCCGGAAGCGTGTTGTTCTGCGATATCGTCGGTTTCACCGAGCTGTCGGAGAGCCGCGATCCGGGTGAGGTGGCGGCCCTGCTCAACGACTACTTCGGCTATTTCGCGCTGGCGGCTGAGAGCTGCGGCGGCACGGTCGACAAGTTCATCGGCGACTGCATCATGATCGTGTTCGGTGCGCCGAATGCACAGCCCTATCATGAGCTGCACGCAACGACGTGCGGGATGCTGATCCAGGAACTGACCCG
Organism: Chromatiaceae bacterium; assembly: GCA_022340805.1. GTDB lineage: Bacteria > Pseudomonadota > Gammaproteobacteria > Chromatiales > Chromatiaceae > Thiosocius. The sequence continues at coordinate 45,620 of JAJDNF010000033.1, read as the reverse complement.
GCGCTTCAACAAGATCCGCACCGCGCGCGGCCAGGCGACGGTGATGCTGCGCGTCGGTATCAGCAGCGGCCCGATGCTGGCGGGCAACCTCGGGAGCGTTGAGCGCATGCAGTACACGGTAGTGGGCGATACCGTGAACATTGCCGCGCGCCTGTGTGCGTTGGCAGAGCCGGGCGGTGTCACGCTGACCGCGGCGACGCTTGCCGGGGGGCATCCGGGCGCAGCTGTCCACTACCGCCGCCTGGGTCCGGTGCAACTGCGTGGACGCAGGGAGAGTGTCGAGCTCTGCGCGATGGATGTCGACGCGGTGGCCAGGGACGTGAATGTGGACCAGTTTATCGACCATCTCCTGGCATCGGTGGGCGACTGATGCGCTGCCAGCTCTGCTTGACCGCGATGGCGCTGCTGCTCGCCGCCTGTGCCGGTCCGGACACCCGCAGCACCGCGCAAGCGCCGGTGGGCAGGCCCGCTGCATCGGCGGACGAGGCACTGGCGTCGGCGCGCGATCTCGCGCAGCGTGGGCAGTGGTCGCAATCGATCGCAGGGCTCGATGCCGCCACCCGGCAGTTCCCGGAAGATGCCACGCTCGCCGAGGAGCGCGGCCGCCTGGCGGCGCGATGGGAGCAAGAACAACGCGCACTGGAAGATCAGATCGTGGTTGCCGATGCGGAGAATCAGTACAACAAGATTGCGCTGCTGGAAAAGCTCGTGCGCGCGCAGCCGGACGACCTGTATGCCGCTTCGCGGCGCCTGTATTGGAAGGAGGCGCTGGCCGCCAAGCTCGAGCCGCTTACCAAGTGCGCGGAGGCCCATGTGGTAAGCCGGCCGGAATTGGCGCAGCGTTGTGTCGCCGTGGCCTCGCAGATTCCGGCAGGCGGCGCGATAGACCAGCGCCTGGCGCGGGTCACCAAGCAGCTCAAGGCGTCCGAGAGCCTGGCCGCCGAGCGCCGCCGGCTGGCCGAGGAGAAGGAACGCCAGGCGAGGGTCAAGGCCTTACTCGACGGCGCCAAGAAAGCGATCGACGAGCGCGACTACCGTGGGGCACTCGATACGCTGGACAAGGTCGCGGCGATCCAGCCGAACAACAAGGAGCTGGCGGGGCTCAGGGAACAGGCGTGGTCAATGATCACCCCGCAGGTCGAGGCGCTGGTCAAACTCGGCGACAACCTGTATCTCAACGAACAACTGGGTGCAGCGGTCGCGACCTGGCAGGCGGCGCTGACACTCAAGCCGGGTGACGAAGACATCCTGGCTCGAGTCGAGCGGGCCACGACGGTGCTCAATCGCCTGGATGAATTGCGTCACCAGCAGCAACTCCCGGACGAGGTCGCCGAATAGCCCGCTGCAGGTCTCGGCGAACCCGCCTTAGCCCTTGGGCCTGAACGCCTTGCTGACCGACGGGTCGGTCTCGAGATAGGGGCCGTCGATCAGGTCGACACAGTACGGCACCGCAGGAAACACCGCGTCCAGACAATCGGCGATCGCGCTCGGCTTGCCCGGCAGGTTGATGATCAGCGATGCGCCGCGGATGCCGGCGATCTGCCGCGACAGGATAGCGGTCGGCACGAATTTCAGTGATACCGTGCGCATCAATTCGCCGAACCCGTCGAGGATCTTGTCACATACGGCCGCGGTAGCCTCGGGGGTGATGTCCCGCCTGGCCGGCCCGGTGCCGCCGGTGGTTACCACCACGCAGCAGCCGGCCTGGTCACAGAGTTCGCGCAGTATCGCCTCGACCTGGTCCTGCTCGTCCGGGACGATGCGCGCGACCGGCTCCCAGGCGCTGCTGAGCGCCTTGTCCAGCCATGCCCTGATCGCCGGGCCGCCGAGGTCCTGGTACTCGCCGCGGCTGGCGCGGTCCGAAACGGTGACGATGCCGATGCGGGCGGGTTGGGTCATGCCGATGGCTCCTGAATCCGGGACGCGGGAGGATAACCCGTCAACGAAGCTTTGAATAAGTCCATCCTGGTCCTCTCGGGGCTTCGAAAAGCGCTCAACCCCGCTGAAGGCCGGGCAGCAGACCGGCCGCTCCGCGCCCGCGCGTCGAAGCGGATGGATCTTTGGTCGAGTTTCATCCGGCCAGTGATAATATCTTTCGTCAGGGGGCAGAACAGATGACAGATGCCATGCGCCAGCTCGGGCCCGTCCGCGAGGCGGTGGTCGCCCGCAATGTGCGCGTTACGCCGACAGACCGCGACGAGGTGCGGCGCATCCGTCTGCGGGTTGTGGGTCCGGCATTCCGTTTTTCCGCCGGGCAGACGATCGGTGTGGTGGTGACCGGACCGCATGCGTTCGGCAACCGCTACCACGTGCGGCGTTACTCGATCGCGAGCGGTCCGGACAGCAGTGCCGCCGATGCCGTCGAGTTCGACCTGCTGGTGCGGCGCTGTTTCCACGTCGACGAATCCAGCGGCGAGCGATACCCGGGCATTGCGTCGCATTTCCTCTGCGATGCGCCGGTCGGCAGGCGCATCGTCATCACCGGGCCATTCGATTCGCCGTTCCAGGTGCCCGCAGACGACCGCTCCAACCTGGTGATGATCGGCACCGGCACCGGGATCGCGCCGTTCCGCGGCTTCATCCAGGAGGTGTACCGGCGCAAACTCCCCTGGCGCGGTCATGTGCGGCTCTACTACGGTGCGCGCTACGGCCTCGACCTGCTGTACGAAAACGACGAACGCGATGACCTGGCAAACTACTGCGATCGCGAATCGTTCAAGGCCTTCCGGGCGGTGATCAGCAAGCCGCTGGCGTCCGAGGCGGACGAGCTGGAGGCGGCCGTGCATCTGCATGCGCGCGAGGTCTGGGATTTGATGCAGGAGGCGGGTACCTACGTCTACCTGGCCGGGCTGGGAAGGATTGCCGGCGTGTTCGATGCGATCATGAGCGAAACCGCGGCCTCCGCGACTGCCTGGCGCGAGACCCGCGCCTGGATGCAGACCGAGGGGCGCTGGTCGGAGCTGATCTACCGTTGAGCGGCTGCCGGCTGCAGCGCGGATGCGACACGCGGGCCGGCCGAGATCAGTATCGCGAGACACCCGCCAGACCGAACGGGTGCAACAGTTTCCGGGCGCTCCGATTCACCTCGACCGCAATGCGATCGAGGTGACGCGTGGGCGCCGGGTCTGCTGCATCCGGCTGCGGTGGCTGTTCGTTCCGCGACACGGCTGCGCGATGCTGGTTGCCCGTGCCCGGCTCCGCTAATCTTGCCGAGGGCCTGAGATGCAACGACCGCCTCGCCATGCAGCGGAACCGGTCGCTGCCATGGGTCTGCCGGGGGATGTCTGCGACGGCGCGCAGGGTCGCGCATCGCGTTCCTGCATCAGATGCCCGATGGCCCGGTGATTCGCCACTCGGTACCGTTCACAGCGTGTTGTTTGATGCGCCAATTCCACAGCCCAACCGACCGACAGGTTTGCAAATGATCGCCAACGTCCCCAATGCCCGCCGCCTGATCTCAGGTTTCCTGTTCGCGTCTCTGCTGGCGATGGTGCCTGCTGCCGGCATGGCCAAGACGGCTCAGCCGGCGGGTGCCTTCGCGAACGAGACGGTCCAGACCCTGATCAATTTCGTCAACCTGCGCAGCGGTCTGAAAAAGGACATCGAGAATCTGAAGAGCCGCATCGCCGGCGCGCAATCGGAGGCGGAGCGGATCAGCCTGGTCCAGGAGCTCGGCAAACTGGAGGTCGACCTCGCAACCGTCACACGCAATTTCGAGACCGTGGCGACGGGTGTCGACACGACGAAGCTGCAGATCGAAAAGGAGCAGGAGTTCGATTTCCAGAAAGAGGTGTTCGCGCTGTTGCGGCCGGCCATCGACGAGATGAAAGAGATGACCGCACACGTCAGGCAGAAGGCGGACCTGCGCGAGAAGATCGCCTATTACCGGGAGAGGCTGCCGATTATTCAGCAGGCCATCAACAACCTCGGTCAGTTATCCACGCAGAGCGAGGACGAGGCCCTCAAGGCGTCGATCGCCACGCTGATGAGCAATTGGCAAAAACAACTCGCGTTCATGGACAGCGAACTGCAGGCGGCGCAACTGCAGCTCGACAAGCTGACCATGTCGGAGACCTCGCTGGCCGAGGCCTCACAGAGTTACCTGAAATCGTTCTTTCAGAAGCGTGGGCTGTATCTGATAGAGGCGGCAATCGTGGTGTTTGCGATCGTGCTCATCTCCCGATTGAGCCTTACCGCGCTGCGACGCCACGTCTCAGGATTTCGCCAGCCGCATCGGGGATTCCGCATCCGACTGCTCGAGCTGTTCCACCGTATCCTGACGGCCATCGCGGTCGTGATCGGGCCAATGATTGTGTTCTACGTGGTCGAGGATTGGGTGCTGTTCAGCGTCGGTCTGTTGTTGCTGATCGGCGCAGCACTGACGCTGCGCAGCACGCTCCCGCGCTACTGGAAGCAGGTGCAGATCTTTCTCAATGTCGGTGCGGTGCGCGAAGGAGAACGGCTCTTTCTCGATGGTATTCCGTGGCTGGTCGAGGAGATCAACATCTTCTGCACCCTCGACAACCCGACCGCTGACATTCGACAGCGGCTGCATATCCAGGAACTGGGCAACTTGAAGTCCCGGCCGTGCAAATCCGACGAGCCGTGGTTCCCGTGTCGCAAGGGGGACTGGGTGATATTGAACGACGGCGTGCGCGGCAAGGTGGTCGGCATCTCTCCGGAGCTGGTACAGCTGGTCGAACGCGGAGGCTCCAGGGTCACCTATCTGATGGGCGATTTTCTCGCCAAGTCGCCACGCAACCTCGCCACCAGTTTCCGCATCAAGGAAGTCCTGGGCATCAGCTACGGCCTGCAGAAGGACAGCACCGACAGCATCATCTCGACACTGCAGAGCTACGTGCAGTCGCGACTCGATGAGGAAGGCTATGCCGATCGGCTGCTCAACCTGCGTGTCGAGTTCAACCGGGCCGGAGAATCGTCGCTGGAACTGGTCGTGATCGCCGATTTCAAGGGTGAACTTGCCGACCTGTACAACAGACTGCGGCGCGCGATCCAGCGCTATTGCGTGGATGCCTGCACCGAGTACGGTTGGGAGATCCCGTTCCCACAGCTGACCCTGCATGGCGCGCTGCAAAAGGCCTGAGCGGTGCCGGAAACGGTTCCGGCAGATGCACGGTCTGCGTGCCGCTTTCTCAGGTAGAATCAGCCATTCGAGCTGATTTGAACAGTAGATGCCTTTCAGGAGATATCCAATGACCCCGTTCGCCATTGCCGGCATTCAGATGCGAATCTCTGCGTCGCACGACAACATCGCCGCGATGTCCCACCGGCTGGATATCCTGATGGCGCGGTTTCCCTGGGTGCAGATGGTATTGTTCAGCGAACTGGCGCCATTCGGTCCGCTGCCGGGGCATGCGCAGCCGCTGCCGGGGCCCGCAGAAAATGCGTTCCGTGAGATGGCCGCCAGACATCGGGTCTGGCTGCTGCCCGGCTCGATTTTCGAAGATGCGGGTGACCGCGTATACAACACGGCCTCGGTAATCGATCCGCTGGGGAATGTCGTCGGCCGCTATCGCAAGATGTTCCCGTTTCAGCCTTATGAGAACCATGTCGCCGCGGGAGAGCATTTCCTTGTGTTCGATGTGCCGGACGTAGGGCGCTTCGGGGTATCCATCTGCTACGACATGTGGTTCCCCGAGACCTCGCGAACCCTGGCGTCGATGGGCGCCGAGGTGATTCTGCATCCAACCATGACCGATACCATCGACCGCGATGTGGAACTGTCGATTGCCCGCGCCACCGCCGTGACCAACCAGTGTTATTTTTTCGACATCAACGGCGTTGGTGATGGCGGCGTGGGATCGTCGATCATCGTCGGTCCAGCCGGTTACATCATCCATCAGGCCGGTGGCGGTGAGGAAATGATCCCGGTGGAAATAAATCTCAGTCGGGTCCGTCGTGAACGGGAGGTCGGGATACGCAGCCTGGGGCAGCCGCTGAAGAGCTTCCGCGATCGGCCGGTAGATTTTCCGGTGTATCAGCACCTACCCGAATTCGAGGCCTATCTGAACAGCCTCGGGCCGTTGACCAAGCCGGTGCGCGGTTCGCGGGCCGGTCTCGTTGATCGTCAGCCGATCCATGATGACCAGCAGCCCGGCGTTGCGGCGAGCGTTGCCGGGTTCGTCGGCGAATAGACCCGGGTGAGCTGGCTGCGGTGCCCGGGTTTGATCGGACACGGCCGCCAGCCTGGTCGGTGTGAGTCCGCCGGCGGGGAATCTGCTGTTAGCGCCTCGATCCGCTGCCGCAAACGCTACTGATCAGTGCAATATCTCGAGAGAGTCCGGCACCATCGGGTAATTCAGCGTCCGCTCACCCTCGGTGAAGCCGTGCAGTGACAGGCGCCAGCTGTCGTGCGGCCAGAGGTATTCGATTTCCAGCGATTGCGGGCGATAGGCGACCGTGTACAGCGTGCCGAACCCGCGCCGGTAGGCCGTGGAGTGCAGCGGGGGACGCAGGAAAGCCCTGATCAGGCGGTATGCATCGTCACGGTAGTGCTCGAGGTGCCGTTGTAATGCCCGTTCGCGTTCAAGCGTTGCGGAGGCACTGGCGTGCTGGTGCCACTCGATGTCCTCCTGGTGGTTGGTGGTCACGGCCAGTTCCTGGATCACCGGCGGCCGATCCGGGGCGATAAAGACCGTTCGGTAGTGCCCCAGTGCGTCGAGAATGGTCACGTTGTAAGACATATGCGTCGGAATGCGCGACAGCGCGGCAACGGCCTCGTCGGTGCTGGTGCAGAATTCCAGCACATAGCGCAGCAGCAGCGGCACGCCGAAACCCTCTCCGACCGCCCGCCGGCCGCCAAAGCTCAACGACACGGCGAGCCCGTCCTCGTTGATGCCATCCAGCAGCCCCCACAGGCAATCGCTGGTGCCGACCACGCTGCGGCCATTCCACCTTGTCTTGAGAATGGTGCCCTCGAACAGCCTGGGGCTGTAATCGTAATTACGCACCAGGAGTGGCGGCGACCCGCTCCAGACGGCCTGTGAGCAGCCGCGCAGATAGGCTGGCGGGCAGTAGAGGCTGAGGAAGCGGGCGGCAAGATCGCCGCCACCGGCGAGTTCCACCAGGCGCTCGTAGGTGGGCAGCAGTTCCGGCATATGTCTCTCGAGCGCCTTCAGCGAGCTCAGATAGAGCGGACGGGCGCCGGCACCTTCGCTCAGGAACCAACGCCGGTACGCCTGCCAGTGGTAGCCGAACAACGCCGCCCATTTCGGTCCTGGCAGTGGTTCCTCAACAGCTTGAATGGTTCGTTGCATACTCTGTGACGCATCAGCGGGGCCGCCGCCGCAGCAGCCGGCAGGTGTGATCCCTCGAGTCGCGGCGCGCGACCCCGGGCCTTTGCGGTCTTTGGCTACATGATCTTGAACGCGCCCGCCTCGGGGGCCGTGTCCGGCCGCGCCAAGGGTTTCCCCTGATAGTTGGCGAGAATGCCCTTGATCCAGGCACGCGCCCGGTCATTGAGCACGAAATCGTCGGTCATCGAACGGCCGCGCAAGATCAGTATGCCCAGGTCGGCGCCCTCGTAGCGATAGTCGTCCGCCCCGGTGATACGTAAAAAGAAGCCCTCTTGCTCATTGCTGACCGCGCGCCGGTGATAGTCGAAGCGGCTGTACTCGAGGGTGCCGTCCGGGTCCATCCTCCAGATGCCTGTCGGCGGTGCATCGGTCACGATATCGACGTCGTCTCTGGTGTGCTTGATCACCAGCTGGCACCAGCTGTCGATGTATTCCGGATCAGACCAGCGGGCGTTCAGGTCTTCGACGTCCAACTCGAACTCCACCCCGGAAAACTCGAGCAGGTGGAAAAGGAACAGCGGCGCATCGGCGTGGGCAAATGCGGCGTGGTTGGTCATCGAACTCGCGCCGGTGACCCTGGGGTTGAGCTCGCCAAGATAGATCTCTCCGGTGTCGGTATCGATCAGGTAGTCGAGGTCGAAGTAGCCGCGATAGCCCTCTTTGCGCAGCTGTTCGCCGAATTGGAAGGTGTATTCGCGGGCCTTGTCGCGAATCTCCTGGGTGAACGCGCCGGGGAATATCTCGTTGCCGCACCATCCGCCGCGGTAGGGCGTAAGCTCCTTCGCGCCGACCACCTCGGTCAGCAGCGGTCCAACGATGGTGCCCTGGCTGGTCGTACACGCCTCGAGAGTCGAGCCGCGACAATTGAGCCGCTTCATGATCTTCACCTCCGGGTCCGGGGTAATCTCGTTCGCATGCTTGTTCCAGTCGGCCTCGTTGGAGATGAAGAAGGTGGTGTGGCCGGAATCGCCAAATGCGGTCTGGATAACCACATCGTTACTCAGGCCGTTCTCTTCACAGATCTTCACCAGGTGCTCGTAGCTCTCGACCTTCGACAGCGCATTGGGGGCGCTGGGCACACCGGCCTTGTTGCCGATGCGTACCGTCTCCATCTTGTTGTCACAGCGCGAACGCAGGCTTGCCGGTGGAAACCAGATCTCTATACCCAGTTCGCGGCACAGCTCCTCGGTGCGCTCGTTGAACATCAGGAAAACCGCTACCGGATTCGCGCCAAAGCCCTTGATGTAATCGATGACCTCTTTGTGCTCGAGCAGGTAGTTGTTGATGTCCTCGATACTTTCGAACTCCGGATGGGCGATCTCCGTGGGAACAAAGACGTTGGGATGGTGGCCGTCATAGCAGTCCACATAGGAGATGTAATGGAAATTCTTGACCCACTCGTCTATGCCCAACAGATTGAAATTGGTCGCACTGATGAAAAAGATCGGGCGCTCGTTTCGATGGAAGAAACGGCGGATATCGGAAATGCCAGTCAGTTTTCTTTTCATTGGCGTGTGCTCCTCATTCTGTTGATGGCGTAAAGGGCTGCCGTGCCCGTCTCCCGGTTCCCGCCAAAGACCGAGTTTCGTAAGGTACGCTTTCAGCAACCGCTGGATCTGTCGGATATGCATTACATTTATTCGGCTCTGAACCGGATCCGGGTCGCGCATCGACTGCGCCGCCAGATTCGCCCCTGCGAGCGTAGTCTCCCTCCGCATGGCGCTGTCGTGGGCCCAAGCGGTCGAGCCTCGGCCATGCGATGAGAACGGTGCGGGCGGCTAGCTCTGCACCGCCGGTTTGGCCTTGCGCTTTTTCGGCCCGGCTGCCGCAGCCGGTGCTGCGACCTTCTTGGCCATGTTCTTCTTCGCAGGCGGTTTCTCCGGCGCGGGCTCCTCCTTGTCTGGCGCGGCACTTTGCTCGACTTGCACTATGGCGGTGATCTCGCTCACGGACTCGGCGTTCTTGACTTCGCGCAATGCCTCTTCGGTAAATACGGACAGTCCCAGCGCGGGCCGGTAACCGTGAATCTCTTTCACGTCCAAGGCGAGCATGAAATCGAGGATGTCCTTGCTGATCACCTGGCCGGGCACCAGGATCGGGAAGCCCGGCGGGTAGGGGATCACGAAGGTCGTGGATACCGCCACCCGGCCGTCGTTCATCTTTCGCTGCATCTCGCCATTGTCGATCCGCAGGTGTTCGCACAGGCTGTCGTTTTGTCCCATGAAATAGGCAGTACGGATGTCACCCTCGGGGGTGTCGCCGGACACCGAGCGGTGGAACGATGGGTGGAACTCGCTGAAGTCGGGCAGTGGCGGCAGGTCGTTGGTCAGCGAATTGATGCGTCGCTTGAGTATGCGGTTCTCCGCCGCGCTGTTTTCCTCCTGCTGCCATTCCAGCTCACGGGCGATGTTCATCAAACCCTCGATCAGATAGGCAATGGAGCTGCGTGAGGTGCCGATGTTGGTCATGAACAGCACGGTGTTGCGCGAGGTCTTGTTGATCTGGATACCGTACTTGTTCATCAGGTATTCATTCTTGAACGTGTCGCCATCAATGCCGGTGCGGCCGAGGAAAAGGGTGACGCGCGACGGATCGATGACGAACTCGTCGCGATCGTACAGCCAGGCATCCTCCATACGGCACCAGCCGAGCTCGGGGTCGTAGTAGGTCTCAATGCCGGAAGGCCGGAACTCGGCCGGAATCAGTTCCTTGGTCGTAAGGATGCTGAAATACTTTTTCAGCAGCGGCTGATTCTTGATCTGCTCGCGCAAGGTCAGCGCAAGCTCGATCTGCTTGTTGACCATCTCGTAGCCCTCGAGCTCCACCTGGCGTCGGCCGATATCCAGTGAGGCGAGGATCTGATAGTTGGGCGAGGTCGAGGTGTGGGTCATGTACGCCTCGTGGAACGGCGCCTCGACCTTCTGACGGAAATCCTGATCGTAAACGTGGATCATCGAGCCCTGGCGCAGCGAGGTCAGGGTCTTGTGGGTCGACTGGGTGGCGTATACGCGGACCCTGGCCTGGTCGGGGTCGGGCAACAGGCGGATATCGAGCCATGACTCCGGGTCGTTCGGGTCGAGATCGCGGTGTCGCTCGACGAATTCCTGGTATTGACTGCGGTACTCGTCGGTGCGGTATTTTCTGCGCAGCTTGCGCGCCGAGTACATCGCCGTCCGGCTGCGGTATACCGGGTTGAAGGCGGCAAACGCGAACCAGGCCTCGTCCCAGAGGAAAACCAGATCGGGCTTGATCGCCAGGCATTCCTCCATGACGCGCTGCACGTCGTAGACGATGCCATCGAAGGTGCAGTTGGTCAGCAGCAGAAGCTTGACCTTGTGCAGCCGGCCGCTGGCCTTGTAACGCAACAGCAGGCGTTTGATCTCGCGCAGCGGTACGCCGCCGTACATCGAATAGTCATGCAGCGGATAGGCGTCGAGGTAGGCGACCTCGGCACCGGCCAGTACCAGGCCGTAGTGATGCGACTTGTGGCAGTCGCGATCGACCAGCACGATGTCGCCCGGATTCACCAGCGCCTGAACCACGATCTTGTTCGCTGTCGAGGTGCCATTGGTGACAAAGAAGGTCTGCCGGGCGCCGAATGCCCGCGCGGCCAGTTCCTGGGCCTTCCTCAACGGTCCGGTTGGCTGCAGCAGGGAGTCGAGCCCGCCGGACGTGGCCGAGGTCTCGGCCATGAAGATATTCAGCCCGTAGAACTCCAGCATGTCGCGGATCCAGTGCGAGGCGATCAGCGACTTGGCACGCGAAATCGGCATCGCATGAAACACGCCGGTGGGTTGCCGGCTGTAGGCCTTCAGTGCGGAAAAGAACGGCGTCTCGAAACGCTTGGCCACGCCGCGCACGATATTCAGGTGGCGTTCGACATAGTCAGTTTCGCGATAGAAGATGCGGCGGAAGGCCCCGGTATCGCGCGCTGCGTAGGCCTCGACCGCCATGTTCGAGGTCAGATAGAGATCAATTTCCGGCCGCAACTCGGCCAGGATCTGGCCGAGAATCATGCTGAGTTCAGTTGAACTCATTGCCTCGACGTCGATCTTGCTCATGGCGGAGAGGTAACGATTGAACATGCCGAGATCGCGCTTGGATTGAAATCGGAACCCGGAGCGGATAATGCAAGCCTGGATGTTCGGATTGATCAGCACCGCTGCCACCGCGTCCTGGAAGCTCGGAACCACGATCACGTCGTATATGAAGGGATCCTCGCTGCGCTGAACGCCACGAAAGGAGCTGCGGATAACGGCCTCTTCCTTCGGCGTGAGGTCATCGACGATGAGCAGTTCGAAGTACGGCTTGGTCTGGGTCATCGTGGTGTCGAGATGAAGTTCCAGGCCTTCCTGCTCTTTCTCTTTATCCTCGCCGTCGATCTGGCCACGCGACATGTTGATCGGACGGTTGCGATAGACATCGCTGGACAGCGCGCGCGAGATGCGGTTGACCGCGCGGTTGAGCAGGCTGTAATCCTTTTCCTCGAGGAGTCGCCACAACAGGCGGAAGTCCTCTTTCGACGGAAACGCCGTGTAGTCCTCGATCGTCTCGAGCAGGTGCATCGCCTCGCGCGCCTCTTCGACCAGCGACTCGGTGTCGCCGCCGGCCGCCTGTCGTTCGCTCATGCGCGTGGTGATGCGATGCAGGCGGGTCCAGGTGTCAGAACGCAGGTAGGAGATCTTGTGGTAGAAACCCAGCGCGGCATATTCGACCGCGGTCGTGGTGGTATTGGTCTGATCGGGCATCTGCGCTGTTCCTCTTTGTGGCGGCTGCGGTGTCGCCTGTTTGTGCGGTCGTCAAATATCCGGCGCAGTGGTCGCGCGCCTGGGCAGGCAATAGGCGGGCAAATGCAAGGGTTTCATCAACGGGATTGCCTCAGAATGTGGGTGGCGTGCAGACGCTGATGATTTCGCACTCACGCTGCCCGGTGTTGCGGAAGCGATGTGGGATGGTGCTGTCGAAATAGTACGCATCACCTGCCGTCAGCACGGCCGTCTCAGCACCGACGGTGACCTCGATTTTTCCGCTCAACACGACGCCCCCTTCTTCGCCCAGGTGGCTGAGCATCTGCTCGCCGGTATCGCCTTTGGGCAGATAGCGCTCATGCAGAATCTGCAGCTTTCGCCCGGGCACATTGGCACCGATCTGGCGGAACAGGATGCCGCCGGAGCCGAACTCCGCCAGCTCGCCGGCGCGGAAGAAGCGTTTTTCCCTGGCTATGTCCTGTTCACCGAAAAATTCGGAAAGCGACATCGCGAACGTGTCCAGCAGACGTTTCAGCGACGCAACCGATGGGCTGATTTTGTTCTGCTCGATCAACGAAATGGTCCCGTTGCTGACACCCGACCGGGTAGCAAGCGTACGTTGCGAGAGGCCGGCCTTCTTGCGCGCTGCTTTCAGTCGTGATCCGACGTCCACGCTGTTCTCCTGTGCGGATAGGTGAATATGCCGTGGGTCTTAGCAATGACACAGTGTTTGATATATTAAGCATTCTTGTCAAGGTCGGCTGGGCCGGAGATAGATGGGCGCCCGGGGAAAACCTGCGGCTTACATTAGTATATGTACATATAAACAGCTTCCAATTGGGCAAAAGTAACAGTGTCGGCCAAATCTTTGCGCGGTTGGTATGTTACAGACACCCGGGACGGGCGGATTTACATGCCGGCAGTCTTGTTTAATAAATTGAGCGCTGCTAGGCTTTCGGATCACCTTAGGGCGCGTTGCGATGATCCTGCAGGCGTGCTGCGTGGCGAATCGCTGCAACCGGATGCCGGGTGCAGCCGGTCGCGTGTCTAGCGGGCCAAGGACATCGGGGCGGCGTTGCAGCCGACGTGAATATGGAGGGTTTCGGAATCGTGCAGAACCTGAAAGACCAGCAGCTGTTCCGCCAGCTGTGTTATCTGAACGGCGAATGGGTCGCAGCCGCTCAAGACGTGACCGCGCCGGTGACCAACCCGGCCAGTGGCGAAACCATTGGCAGTGTTCCGAATTGCGGCGCCGATGAGACCAGGCGCGCACTGCAGGCGGCGCAGGCGGCGCTGCCGGGTTGGCGCGGACTGACCGCGAAGGCGCGCGCCGCGAAGCTGCGGGCCTGGTACGAGCTGATCATGGCCAACCAGGATGACCTGGCCCTGATCATGACCACGGAACAGGGCAAGCCGCTCGCCGAGTCGCGCGGTGAGATTGCCTATGCGGCCTCTTTCATCGAATGGTTCTCGGAGGAGAGCAAGCGCGTCTACGGAGATGTGATCCCACAGCACCAGGCGGACAAGCGCATCGTTGTGATCAAGCAGCCGATCGGCGTTTGTGTGGCCATTACGCCGTGGAACTTTCCAGCGGCAATGATCACCCGCAAGGCCGGTGCGGCGCTGGCAGCAGGCTGCACCATGGTCATCAAGCCCGCGCTGGAGACGCCGTACTCGGCGCTGGCACTGTGTGAACTGGCGGAGCGTGCAGGTATACCGCCGGGGGTGCTGAGCGTGATTACCGGCGATGCAAAGGCGATCGGCGGCGAGATGACATCCAACCCGATCGTGCGCAAGCTGAGCTTTACCGGGTCGACTGCAGTCGGCAAGCTGTTGATGCAGCAGTGCGCGAGCACGATCAAGAAGGTCTCCCTGGAACTCGGCGGCAACGCCCCCTTCATCGTGTTCGACGACGCCGATCTGGATGCGGCCGTGGAAGGTGCGATGGCGTCCAAGTACCGCAACAGCGGCCAGACTTGTGTCTGTGCGAACCGCTTCCTGGTCCAGGATGGAGTCTATGACGAGTTCGCCCGCAAATTGGCAGCGGCGGTCGGCGAGCAGCTCAAGGTGGGTAACGGGCTTGATGCCGGAGTTGCCCAGGGTCCGCTGATCAACGAGGCGGCCGTGCGCAAGGTCGAGACGCACATCGCAGATGCGCTCGCCAAGGGGGCCAAGGTTGCCACGGGCGGTGCCAGGCACGCGCTGGGTGGAACCTTCTTTCAGCCCACCGTGCTGACCGACGTCCGCCCCGGCATGGCCGTGGCCAGTGAAGAGACCTTCGGACCTCTCGCGCCGCTGTTTCGGTTCAAGACCGAACACGAGGCCATCGACATGGCCAACGATACCGAATACGGACTTGCCTCTTATTTCTATAGCCGTGACCTGGCGCGCGTCTGGCGGGTCGCGGAGGCACTCGAGTACGGCATGGTCGGGATCAATGCGGGGATCATCTCGAACGAAATTGCACCGTTCGGCGGTGTCAAGTCCTCCGGCATCGGTCGCGAGGGTTCGAAGTATGGAATCGAAGAGTATCTCGAGATCAAGTATCTATGCATTGGCGGCATAGACGGCTGACGTCCGGTACTTACCCCTACAAGGCCGACCCGGGCCACAGCAGAAACAAGGTTCACCGAATATGACCAGCAATTCCGAACTCCTTTCCCGGCGCAACCAGGCAGTGGCCCGTGGCGTTGGGCACATGCACAACATCTTTGCCGAGCGCGCCGAGAATGCGGAGGTTTGGGATGTCGAGGGCAAGCGCTACATCGATTTTGCCGGCGGCATCGGTGTATTGAATACCGGCCACCGGCATCCGAAGGTGATGGCGGCGGTACAGGCGCAGATGGAGCGCTTCACGCATACCTGTTTTCAGGTGCTGCCGTATGAACCCTACGTCGAGCTGGCGGAGCGCCTGAACGCGCTCGCGCCAGGCGACGACCCGAAAAAGACCCTGTTCCTGACCACCGGCGCCGAGGCAGTCGAGAACGCGGTGAAGATCGCCCGCGCGCATACCGGGCGCTCGGCCGTGATCGCGTTTAATGGCGGTTATCACGGACGCACCATGATGACCCTGGGTCTCACCGGCAAGGTGGTGCCATACAAGGCCGGCTTTGGACCGTTCCCGGCCGAGATTTTCCATGCGCCGTTCCCGATCGAGCTGCACGGGATAAGTGTGGATGACTCGCTTGCCGCGCTGCACAATATCTTCAAGTTCGATGTGGAGCCTGCCCGGGTTGCGGCGATCATCGTTGAGCCGGTGCAGGGTGAGGGTGGCTTCTATGTGGCCCCGTTTGATTTCCTGCAGCGATTGCGTGCGCTGTGTGACGAGCATGGGATCCTGCTGATCGCTGACGAGGTGCAGGCCGGTGCGGCACGTACCGGCAAGGTGTTTGCGATCGAGCACAGCGGTGTCGTGCCGGACCTGGTCACACTGGCAAAGAGCATCGCTGGCGGTTTCCCGATATCCGCGGTGGTGGGTCGCGCCGCTGTGGTCGACAGCGTTGCGCCGGGCGGACTCGGCGGCACCTATGCCGGCAGCCCGCTGGGTTGCGCGGCGGCTCTGGCTGTCCTCGACGTGTTCGAGGAAGAGGGCATATTGCAGCGCAGCCTCGAACTCGGCGAACGTATCATGCAACGCCTGCGCGGCATGGCTGATCGATTTGCCTGTATCGGCGATGTGCGCGGCCTGGGTTCGATGGTGGCGATCGAGCTGTTCAAAGACGCTGGCGGTGCCCGGCTGGCGGATCCGGATCTGGCCAAGAGGCTCGTGGCGATGGCGGCGGAACGGGGATTGATTCTGCTTTCATGCGGTATCTACGGCAATACGATCCGTATCCTGGTACCGATCACCGGTTCGGACCGGCTGGTTGACGAGGGATTGGACATCATGGAAGGTTGCCTGGATGCGCTGCTGAAGCGCTAGCCCCGATCTGCGATTCGCTGCAAGCTCGCGGATAGGCTGGGCAGCTTGAAGGTGGTTTGCTTGTACTGCTGTTGTCCACATGTGATGGGCATGTTTGCGCGGTACGAAAGCAGATAGGGTGGCATGAGTTTGGGTCATGCGCGGTTGAACAAATAACAAGCGGCTCCCAAGCAGCGGTCGCAATAGTCCGGTAAAACTCAGGAGGAATTTCCATGTCAGGAAAAAACGTAGTCTTCAGTGCGGCCCTTGTGGCGGCACTCGGTCTCGGTGCAACGGCTACGGCCAGCGCCGATTCGTTCATCACCATCGGTACCGGTGGTGTCACCGGCGTGTACTATCCGGCGGGCGGCGCGATCTGCCGCCTGGTCAACAAGGGACGCAAGGATCACGGTGTGCGCTGCTCGGTCGAATCGACCGGGGGCTCGGTGTACAACCTGAACACCATCCGCGCCGGGGAACTGGATATGGGCGTTGCGCAATCCGACGTGCAGTACCAGGCGTATAACGGTACCGACCAGTTCAAGGATGCCGGCCCCGACAAGGATCTGCGCTCGGTGTTCTCTCTGCACGCGGAGCCCTTTACCGTGGTCGCGCGCAAGGAATCCGGCATAAAGACCTTCGACGACCTGAAGGGCAAGCGGGTAAATATCGGCAACCCCGGCTCCGGCCAGCGCAACACCATGGAAGTCGTGATGGCAGCCAAGGGTATGACCAACGCCGATTTCACCCTGGTCTCCGAGCTGAAGGCCGCTGAGCAGTCGCAGGCACTGTGTGACAACAAGATCGACGCCATGGTGTACGTCGTCGGCCACCCGAACGGCTCGATCAAGGAGGCGACCACGTCCTGCGACACCGTGCTGGTGCCGGTCAACGGCCCGGCGATTGACAAGCTGGTGGCCGATCACTCCTATTACACTAAGGCCGTGATTCCCGGCGGGATGTACACGGGCAGCCCGGATGACGTACCCACCTTCGGTGTGGCGGCCACCATCGTGTCGTCCACCCGGACGCCGGCGGACACCGTTTATCAGGTGGTGAAAGCGGTATTCGACAACTTTGACGACTTCCGCAAGCTGCATCCGGCCTTTGGAACCCTGTCCAAGGAAGAGATGATCAAGGCGGGGCTGACGGCGCCGCTGCACGACGGTGCGGTCAAGTACTACAAGGAAGCGGGGCTCATGTAAGCCCCGCGGTTTGCTCCGCGCCGGCAGTCATCGCGCGACCGGTGCGGAGCATTTGAAGAAATTCGCCGACTGAGATTGGCCCGGAGACGGCTGAATCGGTCGACCCGCCAGCACTGAAACAAGACGATGCATCGCATGCCGATGCCGGGGGGGATCGTGGCAGACAAGAAACCTGAGTTGGCTGAAGGTGGGGCGCAGGACCTGGTTGCACAGGTGGACACCGGCGCACGTCATCCGGCGGGCGTGCCGGGCAAGATGCTGTTTGGCGTGCCGCTGGCCTGGTCGCTGTTTCAGCTCTGGTATGCCTCGCCGCTGCCGTTCCTGTTCGGCTTCGGGGTGTTCAACAACACCGAGGCGCGCTCCATCCACCTGGCGTTCGCGGTGTTCCTCGCGTTCACCGCGTTTCCTGCGTTCAGGAAGTCGCCACGCGACCATATCCCGCTTCAGGACTGGGTGTTCGCCGCACTGGGCGCGTTCAGTGCTGCCTATATCTACATCTTCTATACCGAGCTCGCGGGCCGCCCCGGCTCACCGACCACATTCGACCTGGTGATCGCGGTGATCGGCATGCTGATGCTGCTCGAGGCCACCCGGCGCGCCCTTGGGCCACCGCTGATGATCGTCGCGATCGTATTCCTGGCCTATACCTTCGGCGGGCCCTACATGCCGGATGTCATCGCGCACAAGGGCCAAAGCCTGCACAAGGTGATGTCGCACCAGTGGCTGACCACCGAGGGTGTGTTCGGCATCGCGCTGGGCGTATCGACCAGCTTCGTGTTCCTGTTCGTATTGTTCGGCGCGATGCTCGAGCAGGCCGGTGCGGGCAACTATTTCATCAAGGTGGCGTTCGCGATGCTGGGACACCTGAAAGGCGGACCGGCCAAGGCGGCTGTGGTGGCCTCGGCCACGACCGGGCTGATCTCCGGGTCGTCCATCGCCAACGTCGCCACCACCGGGACCTTCACGATTCCGCTGATGAAGCGTGTTGGGTTTCCGGGCACCAAGGCCGGTGCCATTGAGGTGGCTGCCTCGACCAACGGCCAGTTGACGCCACCGGTCATGGGGGCCGCGGCCTTCCTGATGATCGAGTACGTCGGCATCTCCTATCTCGAGGTCATCCAGCATGCCATCCTGCCGGCGATAATCTCGTACATTGCACTTTTCTATATCGTGCACCTCGAGGCATGCAAGCTGAACATGAAAGGCTTGCCCAAGCGCCACCAACACACCATTGCACAGCGCCTGATGACCTTTGCCGGGGTAGTTTCCGGCACCTGCGTGATCGGTTTCTTCGTCTACTACGGTATCGGCTGGATCAAGGATCTCGCCGGCGACAGCGCCATCTACATCGTCGGCGTCCTGGTGGCCATCGCCTATATCGGACTGCTGAAGTTTGCGACCACCTATCCCGAACTGGAGATGGATGATCCAAACGACCCGGTGCTGGAACTGCCCGAGACCGGCCCGACCGTGAAGGCCGGGCTGTACTTCCTGCTGCCGATCGTGGTGCTGATGTGGTGCCTGATCGTCGAGCGCTTTTCACCCGGGCTGTCGGCATTCTGGGCGACCATACTGATGGTGTTCATCGTGCTTACCCAGCGTCCGATGCTGGCATTTTTCCGCGGCAACGAGCTGCACGGGCAGTTGAGCCGCGGCTTTAGCGAATGCATCAACGGCCTCGCGCACGGTGCGCGCAACATGATCGGCATCGGCGTCGCCACCGCAGCCGCCGGGATCATCGTCGGCACCATCACCCTGACCGGTATCGGCCAGGTCATGATCGAGTTCGTCGAATTCATCTCCGGTGGCAACCTGATGGCGGCACTGGTCTTCACCGCGGTGATCTGTATCGTCCTCGGCATGGGTCTGCCGACCACCGCCAACTACATCGTGGTATCCAGCCTGATGGCGCCGGTGGTGGTGTCGCTGGCCTCTGCAAACGGGATCATCGTGCCGCTGATTGCGGTGCATATGTTCGTGTTCTACTTCGGCATACTGGCGGATGACACGCCGCCAGTCGGGCTGGCCGCATTTGCGGCCGCGGCGATTGCCAAGAGCGATCCGATCAAGACCGGGATCCAGGGATTCATGTACGACATCCGCACCGCGATCCTGCCGTTCCTGTTCATTTTCAATACCGAGCTGCTGCTGATCGGGATCGGCACCTGGTATCACCTGCTGTTCGTGATCGTCTCGGCGACCCTGGCCATGCTGCTGTTCGCCGCTGCCACCCAGGGTTGGTGGCTGGTCAAGAGCCGGCTGTGGGAATCGCTGGCGCTGTTGCTGGTCGCCTTCACGCTGTTCCGCCCCGGATTCTGGTGGGATCAGATCTATGCCCCGACCGAGATCATCCCGGCCACCCAGCTTGTCGAACAGGCCGCGAAGGTTCCCGAGGACGGCAAGCTGCAGATGGTCGTCCAGGGAGAAACGCTGGATGGGAAGTTCATGACGCGCACTGTCCTGCTGCCGCTTGGCAACGCGGGCGACGGCCAGCAACGACTTGCCGATGCTGGCCTCGAAGTGCGCGAAGAGGACGGCAAGGTGCTGGCCGACAATGTGATGTTTGGCAGCGAGGCGCAGAAAGTCGGTATCGATTTCGACTGGGAGATCGTCAATCTGCAGGTGGAGGCCGAGCGCCCGCCCAAGCACCTGATGTTCATTCCTGCGATCGCCCTGCTGGCATTGGTGGCGTGGTCACAACGGCGCCGCAGAGGCCCGCAGTCACCTGTGCCGCAACCCGTCTGAATCGGAGACCTGATGATGTTCAAGCAAATTCTGCTGCCGATCGATCTGGAAGAAAACGAACTCACCGAGCGGGCGATAATGGTCGCCCAGGATATCGCCGAGCGATATGAATCGAATATCACGGTGGTTACCGTGATACCGGACTTCAGCATGCCGGTCGTTGCGAGCTATTTCCCTGCGGATGCGGTTGAGCGCGCCCGACGGGATGCCTGCACGGAGATCGAGAAGCTGATCAAGGCGCGTTTTCGCGATCCCGAGGCGGTGCGGTGCGATGTCGGTGAGGGGAGTCCGCACAAGTTCATTGTCGACTACGCGCATGACAAGAAGATCGACCTGATCGTCATGCCGTCGCGGGGGCGCGATATCAGCAAGATATTTCTCGGTTCCAGCACCACCCATGTGGTGCAGCGCGCGCCCTGCTCGGTGCTGGTGATCAGGCCCTGAGTCGGATCTCGGCAGTGCGCTGCGCACCTGCAGTCAGGCCGTGCCGTCAGGATTGCCTGGTTCGGGCCTGATGCCTGCCGGAGGGACGCCGAGGTCCAGGTGGTCACCGGACTGCAGCTGCCGGGCGACCAGCCAACACAGCGCCGCCCAGGCGGCCCCACCGGCCCAGCCTGCAAGCACGTCGGTGGGCCAGTGGACGCCCAGATACACCCGGCTGATCCCGACCAGCACGGTGGCCAGTACGGCACAGCCAAGGATGTATACACGCACCGCACGCTGCCTATGCAGCAGTGCCAGCATCGCACCCCCGGTCAGATAGACGACCGCCGAGAGCATGGAGTGGCCACTCGGAAAGCTCGATGTGTAGACCATCGACCCGTGTGAGACCAGGTCCGGTCGGGGGCGGTGAAAACCGGCCTTGAGCGCCAGGCTGAGCAACAGACCTCCGCCGATGGCGATCAACACGTACATCGCGGCCCGTCGCATTCCCGTCAGCCACAGGTAGCCGAGGGTCGCGGCGGTCAGCATACCCAGCACGCCCACCCCGCCGAGACCGGTGAAGTCGCGGAAGCTTTCCTCGACCCAGGCAGCCCCGATCGGCTGGGCCGGGTTGCCGGGGACCCGCATGGCCAACAGAATGTGCTCATCGAGCCGCGAGGTGTCGCCCTCCATGACCTCATCGGCGATGCCGAGGAAGGCCGCGACGCCGAGCAACAGGATGGCCGTAGCGATCCAGGTGAAGCGCTCCAGCAGGCGCCGTCGGCTCGCGTCAGTGCGCAGGGTGGTTGTGCGGTTCATCGAAAAGGTCTCCTCAATACGCGGCCTGCATCGCCCGCAGGTGTTTGCCGAGGCCGGACCAGGCCCGCCGCCGACTGCCTGGGAGCGTATGTTGAGCCGATTGAGCCGGTGTTTTCCAGCTTTCCTCGAGGACCCGGGCAGCGGCATGATCTTGGACCGCTCCTCATCCCGCTGGGGAGGCCCGGATCAACTCAGCGCTGCACCAATCACAACGGCGCCGTCGCGTGCTCTGAGAAGTCCAGGACGGACCTGTGCAGAGCTCCCCGGGTGGGGCGCCGGGTATGCCGGGGGGGCGAATCTGCTCTACTATCGGGACCAGCGCTGGGGCATTTTTGTTGGCACGGATTGCATTCGGGCAAGGCCCGGCGGACGCCCGGATCAGGTCGCAACCGGATCGTGCGCCGATCGGGCCGCACGAAACGGGGAATGCCCGACCTGTTCGCGGCGGCGGATCATCAGCATGGGGCAGAGAAGCAAGGCGTGGACGGATTGAGCGACAACACTCTCGACCTGGACTACCTGCGCGGGCAGATCGTCGGTGTCGACACCCTGGTCGAAACGCCGTTCGGCGAACGCCTGATGTTGTACGCAGACTACACGGCCTCCGGGCGTTCGCTGCATTTCGTCGAGGACTACCTGCTGCGCCATCAGCAGCTGTATGCGAACAGCCACACCGAGGACGATATCAGTGGGCGCGTCACCACCGAGTTGCTGCACCGGGCGGAGCAGTCCATCAAGCAGGCGGTCAACGCCGGTCCCGACGGGCGCATCATCGCCTGCGGAACCGGCGCCACGGGCGCCATCGACCGGATGCAGCAATTGGTCGGGGTGAAGCTGCCGGCTGCAGGTCGTGTGTTGCTGAATGGTCTGTTGCAGGGATTCCTCGGGCCGCAGCAGGCGGCCGGATTCGAACAGTACTGCCGGCGCCACCAGCCGGTGGTATTTGTCGGGCCCTACGAGCACCATTCGAATGAAATATCCTGGCGCGAAAGTCTGGTGACCGTGATCGAGGTGGCGATGGCGGACGATGGCGGCATCGATCTGCGGCACCTGGAGACGCTGCTGCAGGATCCCGCCTACCAGGGTCGTGTGCGCATCGGCTCCTTTTCTGCGGCCTCCAATGTCACCGGCATGCGCTCACCGGTCTACGAGCTGGCGAAGCTGCTGCACCGCTACGACGCGCTGGCGTTTTTCGACTATGCGGCCTCGGCCCCCTATGTGCCGATCGATATGAACCCCGCGCTTGGAGATGGCGAGCCGGCGGCCTTCCTCGACGCGGTGTTCATCTCGCCGCACAAGTTTCTCGGCGGGCCTGGATCGAGCGGGCTGCTGATATTCAACAAGCGTTGTTATCACCCGGAGCTTCCGCCCAGTATCGCCGGGGGTGGCACGGTCGATTACGTGGGCCCGGAAGATCACGATTTCATTCATGACATCGAGGCGCGGGAAAAGGCCGGCACGCCGGGCATATTGCAGACCCTGCGCGCGGCCCTGGCATTCGAGGTGAAGGCGGCGGTCGGTATCGAGCGCATCGAGCGGCGCGAGGCGGAGATGGTCGGCCAGGCCTTCGCGCGCTGGGGTGCGCATCCGCGCATCGAGATTCTCGGCAATCCCGACCCGGCACGGCGCGTCGGTATCGTGTCGTTCAATATCAAGGATCCCAAGGGCCAGTATCTGCACCCACGCTTCGTGACCACACTGTTGAACGACCTGTTCGGCATCCAGAGCAGGGCCGGTTGTTCCTGTGCCGGCCCCTACGGCCACCAGTTGCTCGGTATCGACCAGCACAAGGCCGACGAATACCGGTCGTGGATCACGCGCGGTTATCACGGGGTCAAGCCCGGCTGGTGTCGTGTCGGTTTCCACTATGTGTTCGACACGGCCGAGGTGGACTATCTGCTGCGCTGCGTGGAGTTCGTCGCGGAGCACGGCCACCGCTTTGTCCGGCAGTATCATTTCGACGCCAGGAGCGGTGGCTGGCGGCACAAAGGCTGGCAGCAGCCGGCGGTGTCTTGGTCTCTGCGCGACGCGCTACAGGGCGATCGAGTCGAGCCGCAGGCCCTTGCCGAGGGGGTGCGCAGGCAGCACTACCAGACGTATCTCGAACAGGCCGCGCAGTTGGTGCAGCGGGCCGCGTGAGCGCCCGCTGTTTATAGTTAAGTTATTGTTTTCGCAATTGGTACCGAGGGTCGGACTCGAACCGACAAGCTGTTGCCAGCGGGGGATTTTGAATCCCCTGTGTCTACCAATTCCACCACCCCGGCAGAGAGTCGCGCAGTATAGCGAGATCGACAGCGCCGGCAAGTGCCTGTGCTAATATCGCGCGCCCATGCGACTGCGCGATTTTCACTACGATCTCCCGACACAGCTGATAGCCCAGCAGCCGACCGCGCAACGTGGCGCGAGCCGCTTGCTGCATCTACCCGCCGCGGGGCCGGTGCAGGACCGGCGGTTCGCCGATCTGGTCGAGCTGCTGCGCCGCGGTGACCTGCTGGTGTTCAACGACACGCGGGTGCTGCCGGCGCGCCTGTACGGGGTCAAAGAGACCGGCGGCAAGGTCGAGGTGCTGATCGAGCGCCTAACCGCCGAAGACCGGGCGCTGGCCCAGGTCCGCGCCAGCAAGCCGCCCAGGCCGGGCAGCCGCATTCTGATCGGTGACCAGGTCCTGCTTGCCGAGGGGCGCGAGGGTGACCTATACCGCCTGCACAGCGAGCGCGCGACCTTTGCCGCGTTGATGCAGGCGCACGGTCATATGCCGCTGCCACCCTATATCCAGCGCACGGACACCGAACTCGACCAGGAGCGCTACCAGACGGTATTCGGCGTGCGCCCGGGGGCGGTCGCCGCGCCGACCGCCGGGCTGCATTTCGATCAGGCGATGCTGGACCGGCTCGATGCGTTGGGGGTCGAGCGCGCGCAGGTGACACTGCACGTCGGCGCTGGCACCTTTCAGCCGATACGCGTCCAGGATCTGGACCAGCACCGTATGCACAGCGAATGGCTGGAGGTGGGCGAGGAGACGGTCGCGGCAGTGCAGCGGACCCGTGCCCGCGGCGGTCGCGTGGTCGCGGTCGGCACCACCAGCGTGCGCAGCCTGGAGACGGCCGCCGCCGGGGGGCAGCTGGCCGCGTTTCGCGGCGAGACCTCGCTGTTCATCCGGCCGGGGTTCGAGTTCCGCGTGGTCGATGCATTGCTGACCAACTTTCATCTGCCGGAATCGACCCTGCTGATCCTGGTCTGCACATTCGCCGGGTACCGGCGCACGATGGCGGCCTACCGGCATGCCGTGGCCGCCGGCTATCGTTTCTTCAGCTACGGCGACGCGATGTTCATCGAACGTGGGGAATAGTCCCTAAAGGGGGGTGCCGGGACACCCGCCGGCGCGTTGTGGCGAGGCTTAAAAAAAGGGCGCGGCAGGGGGTGCCGCGCCCAAGTTCCACCAAAGGAGGATGGAGGAGTGTACTGAATAATCAGTACATGCGAATCTTCTAATATTCTTGATCATGTGTCAAGTTCTGCTGAAAGGTCTCGGGGTATCTCTTGGAATTTGAATTACTTGCGCAGGACCAGTCGGCGCGTCGGGGACGGCTGCTGTTCACGCGTGGCACGGTCGAGACGCCGGCCTTCATGCCGGTCGGGACCTACGGCACGGTCAAGGCGATGACCCCGGAGGAGTTGGAGGGCATCGGAGCCGAGATCGTCCTCGGCAACACCTTCCATCTCTGGCTGCGTCCCGGCACCGCGGTGATTCGCGCACACGGCGATCTGCACGACTTCATGCACTGGCGGCGCCCGATCCTGACCGATTCGGGGGGCTTTCAGGTCTACTCGCTGGGCGCGATGCGCAAGATCACCGAGCAGGGGGTGCATTTCCGCTCGCCGGTCGACGGTGCCAAGGTGTTCATGGGGGCAGAGGAATCGATGCAGATCCAGCGCGAGCTGGGCTCGGACATCGTAATGATATTCGATGAGTGCACCCCCTATCCGGCCACCGAGCAGCAGGCGCGCGTCTCGATGGAACTGTCGCTGCGCTGGGCCGCGCGCAGCAAGGCCGCGCATGCCGGCAACCCGAACGCGTTGTTCGGCATCGTGCAGGGTGGGGTTTTCATCGACCTGCGCGCGCGCTCGCTCGGCGGCCTGATGGAACTGGGCTTCGACGGCTATGCGGTCGGCGGCCTGTCGGTCGGTGAGCCCCCCGAGGACCGCTGGCGGGTGCTGGACTTTCTCGCCGAGCGGTTGCCCGGCGACCGGCCGCACTACCTGATGGGGGTCGGCACACCGGCGGATATCGTCGAAGGGGTGCGGCGCGGCATAGATATGTTCGACTGCGTGATGCCGACGCGCAACGCGCGCAACGGCCACCTGTTTACCCACGACGGGGTGGTGCGGATCCGCAATGCCGCGCACACCAGCGACACCCGTCCACTGGACCCGGACTGTGGCTGCTATACCTGCCGAAATTACAGCCGTGCCTACCTGCGCCATCTGTTCCGCTGCAACGAGATCCTGGGTGCACGCCTGAACACGATCCACAACCTGGCTTACTATCAGACCCTGATGCGCGATATCCGTGCGGCGATCCAGTCGGGGCGCTTCGCCGGCTTCCGCGCGGATTTCTATGCGCGGCGCGGTTTGCCCGTACCGCCGTGAGCTATGGCATAATCACGCGCCTTTGGGCGAACACGCCGCTTTTTTTGGATCTGACGGGAGCGTACGATGAGTTTTTTTGTTTCTGACGCAATGGCGCAGACGCCGACACCTGGCGCGGATGGGGGCATGTCGATCCTGTTCCTGATCGGCATGTTCGTCATTATGTACTTCTTCCTCATTCGACCGCAGGTCAAGCGGCAGAAAGAACACAAGACGATGGTCGCGGCCCTGAAAAAGGGCGATGAAATCCAGACCATGGGTGGCCTGATGGGCAAGGTCACCGAACTCGGCGAAAACTTCATGAAGGTCGAGGTCGCCGACAATGTCGTCGTAACCGTCCGCAGGACCGCTATCGAAGCGGTCATGCCGAAGGGCAGCCTGAAAGAGATGTAACCATGCCCGCGGCCGCACCCCACGCGGCCGTTCCTCACCTGGTCTCAGTTTGAAACATGCTTAACCGAAATCCCCTGTGGAAAAACCTGCTGGTAGCCTTCGTGATGCTGGCCGGTCTGTTGTATGCGTTGCCGAATATCTACTCGCAGGACCCGGTCATCGAGGTGACCGGCACGCATGGCGAAACGGTCAGCGAGACGCTGCGGCAGAACATCCTGGCCGCGCTCGAGCGCAATCAGATCGCCATCAAGTCTTCGGAACTCAAGCCCGACCGCCTGCAGATCCGCTTCAAGGCACCGGGTGCGCAGCTGGCGGGCCAGGATGTGGTCGCGAAGATGCTGCCCCCGGAGTTCACTCACGCCCTGACGCTCTCGCCGGATGTCCCCGGCTGGCTGCAGCTTGTCAGTGGCAAGCCGATGAATCTCGGCCTCGACCTGCGCGGCGGTATCCATGTGCTGATTGACGTCGACATGGAGGCGGCGATCGCCAAGTCGGTCGAGCGTGACGGGGGCAATGTGCGCACCCTGCTGCGCGACGAGAAGCTCCGCTACGTCTCGGTCAAGGAATCCGGCAACGGCGTGGATGTGCGCTTCAACGATGCGCAGACCCGCGACGAAGCGGAGAAGAAGCTGGGCAGCGAGTTTCGCGACATGACGGTCAGCGTGAGCGACGATGCCGATGCCTTCTATGTGCGCGTGTCCATGCCGCCCGACAAGGAGCGTTCGGCGCGCAAGCTGGCACTGGAGCAGAACATCACCACGCTGCGCAACCGCGTGAATGCGCTGGGCGTCGCCGAGCCGGTGATTCAGCAGCAGGGCGACAGGCGCATCGTGGTAGAACTGCCCGGCGTGCAGGATCCTGGCAAGGTCAAGGATCTGCTGGGGGCCACCGCGACGCTGGAGTATCGCCTGGTGCATGGCGATCCGGGGCAGGCATTCGAGGCCGAGCGCACCGGGCATGTGCCGCCCGGTGCGGCGCTGTATCGCGAGCGTAACGGCACGCCGATTCTGCTCAAGCGTCAGGTCATCGTGACCGGTGACGAGATGACCAGTGCCTCGGCAGGCTTCGATCAGCAGTCCGGCCAGTCGGCCGTGTATGTCAACCTCGACAGCAAGGGCGCGCGCCGCATGCGCAATGTCACGACCGAAAACGTCGGCAAGCCGATGGCGGTCGTGTTCAAGGAAAAGCGTACCGTCGGGCGCGATGCAGACGGCAAGCCGATCCGCCAGTGGGTTGAAGAGGTGATCAACGTCGCCACGATTCGTGAGCCCTTCGGCAGTCGCTTCCAGACCACCGGACTGGATAACCCGCAGGAGGCACATCAGTTGGCGCTGCTGTTGCGCGCCGGTGCGCTGGCCGCGCCGATCGATATCGTCGAGGAGCGCACGATCGGCCCGAGCCTGGGCCAGGACAACATCGACCAGGGCGTTACCTCGGTCGTCGTTGGCATGGCGCTGGTGCTGGTGTTCATGGCGCTGTACTACAAGGTGTTTGGCCTGGTCGCCAACCTCGCCCTGCTCGCCAACCTGGTGCTGATCGTCGCGGTATTGTCGATCCTGCAGGCGACCCTGACGATGCCGGGTATCGCCGGCATCGTGCTCACGGTGGGCATGGCGGTCGACGCCAACGTGCTGATCTTCGAGCGTATCCGCGAGGAGTTGCGCATTGGCAGTACGCCGCAGGCGAGCATCCACGCCGGTTATTCCAAGGCATTCAGCACGATCCTCGACGCGAACATCACGACCTTCATTGCCGCGGTGGTGCTGTTTTCGATCGGTAGCGGCCCGGTGCGTGGCTTCGCGGTGACGCTGGCCATCGGCATCCTGACCTCGATGTTCACGGCCATCGTCGGCACACGCGCGGTGGTCAACCTTATCTACGGTGGCAAGCGCGTGCGCGCGCTGTCGATTTGAGCGGGGTGGCCTGATGGAATGGTTCAAACGCGAGATGCATATCGATTTCATCTCCAAGCGCCGCATCGCGGCAGTTCTGTCGGGGGCGATGATCCTGATCGCGATCGTCGCCCTGCTGATACGTGGACTGGCCCTGGGCATCGACTTCACCGGCGGCACCCTTTTGGAGCTCGGTTATGAGACGGTTCCCAAACTCGAGGACGTGCGCCAGGTGCTGGCCGGCACCGGTCATGCCGATGCCTCGGTGCAGCAGTTTGGCACGCCGCGCGACGTATTGATTCGGCTGGCCGCGTCCGGCGATGAATCCGCCAAGCTGGTCAGCGATCAGGTGTTTGCGGCACTGTCCAAGGCGGCAGACGGCAAGGTCGAGCTGCGGCGCGTCGAGTTTGTCGGCCCACAGGTCGGTGACGAACTCGCCGAAGACGGTGCGCTGGCGGTGCTGGTGTCGCTGATCGCGATCCTGATGTACGTGGCGATGCGCTTCGAATGGCGCTTCGCGGTCGGTTCGGTGATTGCACTGGCCCATGACGTGATCATCACCGTGGGTTGCTTCGCGCTGTTGCAGATCGAGTTCGACCTGACCGTACTGGCCGCGGTACTGGCGGTGATCGGCTATTCGCTGAACGACACCATCGTGGTGTTCGACCGTATCCGCGAGAATTTCCGCAAGATGCGCAAGGGCAGTCCGAAGGAGATCGTCAATTCATCGATCAACCAGACGCTGTCGCGCACCCTGATGACCTCCGGCACGACCGTGTTGGTGGTACTGGCGCTGTTCTTCCTTGGCGGCGAGATCATCCACGGTTTTTCGTTCGCGTTGCTGGTCGGCATTTTCGTCGGTACCTACTCGTCGATCTACGTCGCCAGTACGGCGGCCCTGGCCCTGGGCGTGAGCAAGGCCGACCTGATTCCAGTCAAGAAGGAAGGGCTTGTGGACGATAGACCCTGAACGGGGCCTTCGGGCTGCCGGTATCGGGAGCATGAATGTCGTGCCGCCGCGTTTAAGGTCGGCGGATCCGGCATAAGCGTGGGGTAGTCGGTGGTGGCGAGGGTCTGTGGGTTCCGGACTCTCGCACCAAGCGCCTCAAGGGCCGACCGTGGAACCCTCCAGGATACTGACCGATGGCCGCCGGGTGGGCGGTCGGCCCGTCCACCGCTGACTGGCGCGAGAGCCATTGCCGACGTGAAAATCCTGGTCTTCAGCTCCCTCTATCCCAACTCGCACCAGGCCTCGCACGGCATATTCGTCGAGAACCGCCTGCGCCAGCTGCTGGCCTATGCGCCGGAGATCGAGGCCAGGGTGGTCGCCCCCGTGCCCTGGTTTCCCTCCAGTAATCCGCGCTTCGGCGACTATGCCAAGTTTGCCGGGGTGGAGGACCACGCGCAGCGCCATGGCATCGAAGTCTGGTATCCCCGCTACCCGGTGATCCCGAAGGTCGGCATGCGTTTCGCGCCCTGGCTGATGTATGCAGCGGTGCGCGGTGCGGTGCGGCGAATCCGGCAGCGGGGTTTCGATTTCGACCTGATCGATGCGCATTACTTCTATCCCGACGGTGTCGCAGCGATGCGTCTGGCCGAGGAGTTCGACCGGCCGTTCACGGTAACCGGCCGGGGTACCGATCTGAACCTGATCCCGCGCTACGCGGCGCCAAGGCGCATGATTTTGCGCGTCGCCGGCAAGGCCGGGCATATGATCACCGTCGCCGGGGCGCTGAAGGGCTACCTGCGCGAGCTGGGTGTGGCGGATGAACGGGTCAGTGTGCTGCGCAACGGGGTCGATCTGGTGTTCTTCCACCCGGCCGACCAGCGCGCGCCGTTGCGCGAGTCGCTGGGCTACTCGGCGCGCCCGACGCTCCTGTCGGTCGGCCACCTGATCGAGCGCAAGGGGCACCACCTGGCCATCCAGGCCATGACCGGGCTGCCCGACATGGACCTGCTGATCGCCGGCGACGGGCCCGAGGAGGCCGCGCTGCGACAGCTGGTCGAGCGGCTCGGGCTGCAGGGCAGAGTGACCTTCACCGGACGCCTGTCGCAGGACAGGCTGCGCGAGCACTACCAGGCAGCCGATGCGCTGGTCCTGGCATCCAGCCGCGAGGGCTGGGCAAACGTCCTGCTCGAGGCCATGGCGTGTGGCACGCCGGTAGTGGCGACGCCGGTCGATGGTACACCCGAGGTGGTGGCATCGGCCGCCGCCGGACAGCTCACCGATGCGCGCAGCGCCGGCGCGATCACGGCGGCGGTCCGCAGGCTGTTTGCCGCGTTGCCGGAGCGGGCCGCGACGCGCCAGTATGCCGAGGGCTTCAGTTGGGATGACACCTCGCGTGGGCAGCTCGAGATCTTCCGCCGGGTCGTCGGCGCGCACAATGCCGCGTAGGAGCTATGCATGTTGATCCTTCACGTACTCGACCATTCCATCCCGCTGCACAGCGGTTATACGTTCCGCTCGCGATCGATCTTCGAGCAGCAGCGCCAGCTGGGTTGGCAGACCGAGCACATCACCAGCACCAAGCACGCCGACGCCGTTGCGGCGCAGCCCGACGAGGAGACCGTGGAGGGTCTGCATTTCTTTCGCACGCAGCGTCGCAGCAGCCTGCACGCGCTGCCGCTCATCAACCAGTATGCGGTGATCCGCGACCTGGAACGCCGCCTGACTGAGGTGGCCCGGCAGGTAAAGCCTGATCTGCTGCACGCCCATTCTCCCGCGCTCAACGGTATCGCCGCGGTGCGTGTGGGCAAGGCGCTCGGCATCCCGGTGGGCTACGAGGTGCGCGGCTTCTGGGAAGATGCTGCGGTCAGCCATGGCACCGCACGCGAGGGCGACCTGCGCTACCGCATCACCCGCGCGCTGGAGACCTGGGCGCTGAAGCACGCCGATCATTGCTTCTGCATCTGCGAGGGCTTGCGCCAGGATATCGTCGCGCGCGGCATCGCGGCGGAAAAGATCACCGTGATCCCGAACGCGGTCGACATCGAGAACTTTCAGCCGGTCGAGGCGGTAGACCAGGCCCTGCTCGGCAGGCTTGCGCTCGATGGCAAGAAGGTGATCGGCTTCATCGGCTCATACTATTACTACGAGGGCCTGGAACTGCTGCTGGAGGCCGCTCGGCTGATGCGTCGGGATATCCCCGAACTGCATGTGCTGCTGGTCGGCGGCGGCCCGGCCGAGGCATCGCTGCAGCACAAGGCGGCCGAGCTCGGTATTGCGGACATCACGACATTTGCCGGCCGCGTCCCGCAGAAGGAGGTGTCGGGCTATTACAGCCTGATAGACGTGCTTGCCTATCCGCGCCAGCCGATGCGCATCACCGAGCTGGTTACGCCGCTCAAGCCGCTCGAGGCGATGGCGCAGAAGCGCCTGTTCGTCGCCTCCGACGTCGGCGGTCACCGGGAGCTGGTCGACGACGGTCGGACGGGTATCCTGCACCGTGCCGGCGATGCGGCCAGCCTGGCCGAGAAGATGACCCTGCTGTTGAACGATCGGCGGCTGGGCACGGCGTTGAAGGAGGCAGGCCGGCAGTTCGTCGAACAGCAACGCAACTGGCAGGTATCGGTGTCCAACTACCAGGCGGCCTACGCCCGCATGCTGGGCCGCTGAGGGCATCTGTCCGGCGCGCCTGTTAAGGCGTCGCCAGTGCCGCTATCATCGGCGCAGATCCCGCGCCGGGATCCCCGGGGCCCTGCGCCCCGCATACAAGAATATTTGGAGGAGCCCCGATGAAACTCGAGACACTGGCATTGCATGCCGGTTACCACGGTGACCCGACCACGCATGCGGCCACCACGCCGATCTACCAGACCACCTCGTTCACCTTCGACGACACCCAGCACGGTGCCGACCTGTTCGACCTCAAGGTGGTGGGCAACATCTACACCCGCATCATGAACCCGACCCAGGCGGTGCTCGAACAGCGCCTGACCGAGATGGAGGGCGGCGTGGGCGCGCTGTGCCTGGCCTCCGGCATGGCTGCGATCACCTACTCGATCCAGTGCCTCGCCGACGTCGGCTGCAACATCGTCAGTACCAGCCAGCTGTATGGCGGCACCTACAACCTGTTCGCGCACACCTTCCCGCGCCAGGGCATCGAGGTCCGGTTCGCGTCGCATGACGACTATGCCGGGCTCGAGGCGCTGATCGACGACAACACGCGCGCGCTGTTCTGCGAATCGATCGGCAACCCTGCCGGCAATGTCGTGGATATCGTCAAGCTTGCCGAGATCGCGCATCGCCACGGCGTGCCGCTGCTGGTCGACAATACCGTGCCGACTCCGTTCCTGTGCCGGCCCTTCGATCTCGGCGCCGACATCGTGATCCACTCCCTGACCAAATACATCGGCGGCCACGGCACAAGCATCGGCGGCGCGATCGTCGACTCGGGCAAGTTCGATTGGGCGGCCAACGCCAAGCGCTTCCCGATGCTCAACGAGCCCGATCCCTCGTATCACGGCGTGGTGTATACCGAGGCGCTCGGTCCGGCGGCCTATATCGGCCGCTGCCGCGTGGTGCCGCTGCGCAACACCGGTGCGGCGATCTCGCCGATGAATGCCTTCCTGGTCATGCAGGGGCTGGAGACACTCGGCCTGCGCATGGAGCGTCACTGCGAGAATGCGCAGCGCGTGGCCGAGCACCTCAAACAGCACCCGCAGGTCGTGTGGGTGAACTACGCGGGCCTGCCGGACAGTCCCTACTATGCGCTGTGCCAGAAGATCACCGGCGGCAAGGCCTCCGGTATCCTCAGCTTCGGCATCAAGGGGGGCAAGGAGGCGGGGGCCCGGTTCATCGACGCACTGCAGATGATCCTGCGCCTGGTGAACATCGGCGACGCCAAGTCGCTGGCCTGTCACCCGGCGACCACCACGCACCGCCAGTTGGGCCCGTCCGAGCTGGCCGCGGCTGGTGTGCGCGAAGACATGGTGCGTCTGTCGATCGGCATCGAGCACGTCGAGGACATCATCGCCGACGTCGATCAGGCCCTGGCTGCGGCCAAGTAGCGTTGGCACAGAGACCGTCGGCTGTCTGACAGCCGCGCGGCATGCCCCAAGGACAGCCCCGTCGAACCGCCGGTTCGCGGGGCTTTTGTTGTCGCAAAGTACCGCCGCCGAACCGGGTCTGTGGCAGCGGAGCACCCCCTTTCGCCTAAATTCCGACAGAGATTTGCCGTTAACCCCCGCACGACATTTGGCAAACGGTGCGGCAATGAAACACAGAATTACGCCGATCGATCGCGAGCGCGTGATGCGCGAGGAAGACTTCATTGTCTCCAAGACCGATGCGAAGGGCAGGATAACTTATGCAAACCGGATATTTATGGAGTTCGCAGGCTACTCGGAACCCGAGTTGCTCGGCGGACAGCACAATATCGTCCGCCATCCTGATATGCCGCGCTCGGTCTTCAAATTCATGTGGGAGACCCTGCAGGCGGGGCAGGAGTTTTTTGGCTATGTGAAAAACATGGCCAGCGACGGCTCGTTCTATTGGGTGTTCGCCAACGTTACCCCGACGCGCAACGAGCGCGGCGAAACAGTGGGCTATTATTCTGTGCGCCGCAAGCCGCGCTTGGATGCAGTGGCGGCTATTGCGCCCGTTTATGCACAGATGCTGGCCAAGGAGCAGCAGGCCGGTCCGAAGCAGGCGATCGCGGCATCGCGCGGGATCCTCGAGCATGGCTTTCAATCACGAGGCGTGACGTATGAAGAATTTGTACTTGCCCTGTAGTCAGCGGTGTGCGGTATTTGCCGCAACCGCTGTGTCGCTGCTGCTCGCGGTCTACGCGCTGATCCGTTACGGATCCGACCCCGTGCTGATTGCCACAGTGCCCGCCAGTCTCGCGATATTGGTCCTGGGACTGTCCGCCATGCGGCGCGACCGCGAGGTGTACGAGAAGATCAAACGCCTCGGCGAGGCCACCCAGAGGGGCGATGCCGATTTCAGGGTGACCGGTATCGACGACCGGCATGAGTTGGCCGAGGCACTATGGAACATCAATGAGGGTCGCGACCAGATCGAGGCCTTTTTTCGCGAGGTACATACCGCGTTTCAGTATGTCGAGCAGGGGGCATTCTACCGCCGTGCCCTGGGGGATGGCCTGCAGGGCCAATATCGCGCCACCATCGATCGCATAAACACCTCGATAGCGTCGATCCGGGAGGTCACGGCGCGGCGAGGCTTCGATGCTTTTCTGGCCAAGCTCGGCGAGCTCAAGACCATAAACCTGCTGGACAATCTCCAGGGCGCACAGCGCGACCTGTCGCAGATAACGGACCAGATGAAATCGGTGGCCGCGAACACCGCCGACTCAGTCGAAGTTGCGACCCGCGGGCGCAATTCGATCAGCAGGGTCATCGACAATCTGCGCCAACTGGCGCCGAAGATGGCGGGGGTGCGCGATACCGCCAGCGAGCTGGGCAGCCACAGCAGCGAGGTAGGCGAGATCCTGGAGATGATCGCCGGCATCGCCGAGCAGACCAACCTGCTGGCGCTGAATGCGGCGATCGAGGCCGCACGCGCGGGTGAACATGGCCGCGGCTTTGCCGTCGTGGCGGACGAGGTGAAGAAGCTCGCGCTGCGTACCAAGGAGGCGACCGCAAACGTCCACAAGGTGATGCAGGGATTCTCCGCGTCGGCCAGGCAGGTGACCGACGAGGCTTCGACCATGTCGGACATGGCGGGTGAATCACAACAGATCATCGAGGCGTTCGAAACGGATTTTGCAACCTTCTATCAGAATGCCACCGAAACCCACTCCTCGGTCTCGCTCACCCAGACGGTGAGCGACTCTTCGCTGAGCAAAGTGGATCATATGATCTACATCCAGCACGCATACCGGGC
Organism: Chromatiaceae bacterium; assembly: GCA_022340805.1. Taxonomy (GTDB): domain Bacteria; phylum Pseudomonadota; class Gammaproteobacteria; order Chromatiales; family Chromatiaceae; genus Thiosocius. Next base: position 10,681 of record JAJDNF010000033.1, on the reverse strand, counting down.
GCTGGAACTGGGCGAGGGCTCGGAGTCGTGGAACAGATGCATGGTGTCGCCCGACCATTGCCGATTCGGCAAATGGTACAGTCAGGGGGAGGGCGCCGCGACCTTCTCACATCTGCCGTCCTATCCACACATCGATTCGCCGCACCGGGCGGTGCACCACTGCGTGCAACACGCGCTGGAGCTGGCCAAGGGTGACTGGAAGCAGTCGGAGACGGCGCTCGGCCAGATCCTGGACGAGTTCAGGCGCATCGAGGATCGCAGCGACGAGCTGATGGGTCTGATCGGTGGGCTGTCCGTGGAGAAGCAGCACTACGAAAAGCCAAGCCAGCACAGCTCCGCTTAGGTCGACCGGTTCTGATCAGTGGCGCGGTTCAGTGGTCGGTTTCGCTGAGGCGGCGTACAAGCCAGCCGCGAAAGAACGGGTTGTCGACGTCGGCAAACAGCTGGGCCTGCTCCAACCACACGCGCAACTCCTCGGGGTCTGCGGCCGGTCGGCCGTGCTGGGCATTGAAACAGTCCAGATAGAACTCACCCTGCAGCGCAACCCAGTGGTCTGCGTCGATCGCGTCGCGCATCTTGTTCGGAAACGGCAGCACATTGTCTTCGGGCATCTGATATTCCTGTGGTTGGCTGGCAACATCCTCGACCCTGGCTCATCCGGCCGGCCCGGCAATGCCGTTCAGCGCTGCTGACGCCACCAATGATCGACGATTCCGGCGACATCGACATCGTCTGGTCCGTTCTTCCAGCTCTCGGCCACTGGCGCGTCGCTGCTAGCCGGCGCAGGGTCAGGTGGATACAGCCGCACCCGGGTCGGCAGCGGTATCGCCTCGCCGACCGCCAGCGCCTCGCCGCGGCGCAGCGTGGTCAGTACGTCGGCGAGGTCCTGTTCGCCTTCGGGCATCAGTTTGCGGATGTACTCCTGATCCTGCGGGTTGGTGGTGCGCAGGCAGACAAAGTTGCTGCACTGCGAAAGCACCGTCTCTGACAGCTCGGTCGGGCGCTGGCTGACCACACACAGGCCCACCGCGTACTTGCGGCCTTCCTTGGCGATGCGCTCCATCGCGCGCCGACTGCCCTGATGCTGCTTGTCGGCTTCGCGAGGTATGTACTGATGGGCCTCCTCGCAGACCAGCAGGATCGGGAAATCGCGGCGCTGCGGATTCCAGTAGTTGAATTCGAATGCCAGTCGCCCGATCTGTGCCGACACCGTTGGGCGGACATCGTGCGGCACCGGGCTGAGATCGATTACCGTGATCTGCCGCTTGGGATCGCCCAGGCCGATGAAATCGCGCAGCAGTTCTTCCAGGTCGTGCGACTTGATACGGCGCTTGGGGCGCAGCAGAAAGTCATAGCGGGAGTCGTTGAACATCGCCTGGAAGCGCACCAGGAATTCATCGAACGCACCAAACAGCGGCCCCTTGGTCTTGCCGAAGTCGAATTGCTGTTCGTTCGCCTGTTTGAAATGCAGGTACAGTTCCTTCAGCGAGAATTGCACCGGCGAGTCGACCGACAGGCGGTCGATACCCAGGTCCTCGTTGTCCTTTCTGCGCAGGCCATGCAGCACCTCGCGCATGAACGAGATCTGCAACGAGGCGTTGGGGTCGCTGCGATCGATCAGCAGGTCAACGAGTTCGGCATAGGTCAACAGCCAATACGGGATCTCGAGACTGCGCGCGTCGACGTGTCGAACCATGTCGCTCGGGAAGGCACTGTGGAAGTGACCCTTGGCGTCGCGCCAGCCGTATTCGCCGTGCAGGTCGAGCAGCACGATATGTGCCTTCGGCATCAGCTTCACGGTGCGCTGCAGCAGGCTGCTGACCGCCCAGGACTTGCCCGAGCCTGATTGCCCGAGGATCGCCAGGTGACGGTTGAACAACAGGTTCGGATCGACGAATACGCGCAGTTCGGCGCGCTGGCTCAGCCTGCCGAGGTGCAGGCCGTAGCGACGCACTGAGTCGAACATCGCCTCCAGCTGGCGGCTCTCGGCCATGTAGACCGGTGTGTCCAGCGGCGGGTAGCGCCCCACGCCGCGGAAGAACTGGCCGTCGCTGCTGACTTCGCCGAGCGGCAGCAGGCGTACCAGCTGCACTGCATCGCTGCCACGCGGCTCTTCCCACACCCGGACCACCTGGCACAGGACCTGTTCCTGCTCACCGCGGGCTATCACATAAGATCCGACCTGGCCGACCGTGACCTTTTCCACACCGATCTGGCGATACGCCTCGAAGCCCTTGCCCATCCGCTCCAGCTGAGCGATGAAGTGCGCACCGGACACGCCCTTCAGGATTCCGAGAAAGCCGGGATCTAGGTCCTTCATATCCATACAATTCCTCAAGGTACGGCCGGCAAGAATAGCGGTAATGCCCCGATTTCCCAAGCATAGGGGGATAATGGTGCGTCTGACATCTACCGGCCGCACCCGTAGAATAAGCGCCTTCGTAGTCCAGGAGAGTTACCCAGATGTCACGAGTTACCGTCATCGGAGCCGGGTTTGCGGCACTGACTGCCGTGCGTAAATTGCGCGCCGCTGACGCCGGCATCGGCATCGACCTGATCGCGCCCAGGCCCGAGTTCGTCTATTACCCCGGGACCATCTGGATCCCGACCGGGTTGCGCGAGCCCGCGGACCTGGTAATCCCGCTGCATAACTTCTTCCGGCGCATGCGGGTCGACTACCATCAGGCCGCGGCACAGGGACTCAAGGAGCGCGGCCGCCGCGTCATCACCGACCAGGGCGAGGTCGCCAACGATGGCCTGATCATCGCCTGTGGCGGTCGCTTCATCCGCAAGTTGCCGGGTATCGAGCATTCGTACCTGCCGTGCGGCGGTGTCGAGGTCACGGTACAGATCCGCGACCGTCTGGCCGAGCTGCAGGGCGGCACGCTGGCATTCGGTTTCGCCGGGAATCCCAACGAGCCTTCGGCGATGCGCGGTGGCCCGGTGTTCGAGTTCCTGTTCGGGATCGAGTCCTGGCTGCGCAAGCAGGGGCGGCGTGACAAGTTCAAGCTGCTGTTCTTCAGCCCGGCCGAAAAGCCCGGTCAGCGCATGGGTCCCAAGGCAGTCGAGGGACTGATGCGCGAGATGGCCGCGCGCGGCATACAGACCCATCTCGGGCACAAGATCAAGGGCTTTGCGGCGGACAAGGTAATGACCGAGGGGGGTGAGTTTGCCGCCGACCTGATCCTGTTCATGCCGGGCATGACCGGCAACCAGTGGTTCGACGAGACCGAACTTCCGCGTTCTCCGGGCGGCATGATCAAGGCCGACCAGTACTGCCAGGTCGAGGGCTGGGACAAGGTTTTCGTGGCCGGTGATTCGGGCAGCTTCCCGGGACCCGAGTGGCTGCCCAAGCAGGCCCACATGGCCGATCTGCAGGCCGAGGCGTCGGTCGCCAACCTGATGGACGCATTCCACGGCAAGCCGGCCAGCCACACCTTCAAGGCCGAGCTGTTGTGCATCGTCGACACGCGCTCGAGCGGCATGCTGGTCGCACGCACCAAGGACAGGAACATCGCGCTGCCGCCGTTCGTCGGCTTCCATTGGGCGAAACGGGCATTTGAGTGGATGTACCTGCGTCAATATCGTTGACCGTCGGCACCGAGCGGGTGCCGCGATAACGTCGGCAGATCAAGTTGCAGGGTGCCACGAGCGCAGCGCATTGCACGGTGTTTATCGCACCCTGCCGACGCCGACGGCGGCGCAGCGCGATGGAGCCGCAGACCAAGGCGTAGGGTGCAACGAGCGCAGCGCATTGCACCGTCCAGGCCCGGTCTCTGCGGTGGACGCCTCAATCGCTCAGCAGCACCTTCAGCGAAATCGCCAGCGAGACCACGACTAGCAGCGGCCGGATCAGGCGTGTGCCATGGCGGATCACCAGGTGTGATCCGACCCAGGCCCCAGCCATCTGCGCCAGCCCCATTGGCAATCCGACCTGCCAGATCACCTTGCCGGCGAAGGCAAAGAAGATCAGCGATGCGATATTGCTGGTGAAATTGAGTACCTTGGTGCCGGCGGTTGCCCGGCGCAGGTTGTAGCCGAGCAGCAGCACGAATGCCGCGGCGAAGAAGCTGCCCGTCCCGGGACCGAAAAAGCCGTCGTAGAAGCCCACAGTGAAACCGACCAGCAGGCCGAACATGGCGTGGCTGACACGGTGCTGGGCGTCCTGGTCGCCAATGCGCGGCGAGAACAGGAAATACAGCGCAAACGCGATCAGCAGGACAGGGACCATCTGGTTGAGCAGCTCAGACCCCAGTCTCTGCACGGCCAGCGTGCCCGATGCCGAGCCGAGGAAGGTCATCAGTACCGGGACGCGCAGCCGGCCGAGGTCGATCTCGCCGCGCCGGATGAAGTTGTACGACGCGGTCATGGTGCCGAAGCTGCCCTGCAGCTTGTTGGTCGCCAGCGCATGCACGGGCGGCAGGCCCGCCCACAACAGTGCCGGCAGCGCGAGCAGTCCGCCGCCCCCGGCGATCGCGTCGATCAGTCCGGCCAGCCCGGCAACGCCGACCAGGACCAACAAGGTGTCGAGAGGAAGCGCTTCCACGCCGGACTCCGCAAAAGCGCGCATTGTAGATCAGCCGCCGCGAGGCGGCCGGGATTCTTCGCGCCGCGGCTGCCTCGGTGCGATGTTCGGGGCGAGCGGTTAGCGTTCAGGCGGCGGCCCAGTCGGCCATCAATTCCAGCGCGGTGGTGACGCGGCTGCAGTGGCGCTTGACGAACGCCTCGTCGACCGCCTCCTCGGCGGCCTTTTGCAGTGCCGTCTCGCCGTCGAAGTCGACGAATGCGAGGCGCGCCGACAGTTCGGTGCCGGGGCGCCCGAAACTGTTGCCCGGCAGGACCGCGACACCGGTCTCGTCGAGCAGGCGCTCGCAGAACAGCGGGCCGTTGTCGATGCCGCGCGTGACCAGGTTGCCGCGCAGGTTCTCGAAACGCGGGAACAGGTAGAAGCCGCCGGACGCCGGGTGCATGACCGCGCCCGCCGCGGTGAGTGTCGCGTACGCGTGCGCGGCCAGTGCAGAAAGGATCTGCCGGCTGTGCTGGAGGTAGGTGGTCATCTCCGGGCGGTCCTCGAACGCGCTGACCGCGGCGTACTGGATCGGCGCGCTGACCGCGGTGAAGGTCTCGCTGGCGACCACAGCCATCGCGTCGGCCAGCCAGTGCAGTCCCTTCGGAAACGCGAAGAAGCCGAGTCGCCAGCCGCCCGCGCCGCACCACTTGCTGATGCCGTTGCTGACGATCGTGCCTTCCGGGTAATAGCGCGCCAGCGAGACGTGCCCGCCGCTGAAGTGGGTGCCGCTGTAGATCTCGTCGGACAGCGCCAGCACGCGGTATTTGCGCAGCACCTCGGCGAGCGCCTGCAGCTGCTCGGCGCTGTAGCTCAGCCCGGTCGGATTGCCCGGCGAGTTCAGGATCAGCAGGCGCGGGCGGTCGGGATCCTGTTGGCAGAGTTCCTCCAGGGCCTCCGGCTCCACGCCCAGGCCGGTCTCGGGCCGGGTGCGCAGCCAGTGCACCGGGCGACCGATGATGCGCGCCTGCGGTGCGTACGAGACCCATGACGGGGTCGGGATCACCAGGTCGCCGTAGTACACCAGCTGTATCAGGAACATCAGCTCCTTGGTGCCCGGGCCTATCAGTACATTGTCCGGTAAACAATCCAGTCCCTCGGTCCGCCGCAGCCAGTCGACCACCGCCTCGCGCAGCGCCGGCAGGCCCTTGACCGCCAGGTAGTCCTTCTGGTGCGCATTACGCGCCAGGCTCTCACGCACGTGTTCCGGTACCGGGAACGGCGACTGGCCAAGTCCGAGCCGGTAGACCTGGCGTCCCTCGGCCTGCAATTGCTTGGAACGCTCGTTGATCGCCAGCGTGGCGGATGGCCCCATGCCCCTGACATTCAGGTTCAGATAGACCTCGGGTGAACGTGGCTGGTTGACGGACATGGCGCAGTTCCTTTGGTAGCGTCGGACCTGATTAACTAGAGTGGTCTGTATCTGGCAAAGGATAGGGCAATGTGCGGCGACACCCCAGCAGAAAGATACCCGACCGTTTGGGAGCCCCCACAGGCGCTGCGCAGCGCCAGCCAGATGGCCCTGTTCATGCGGCGCGTGGCGCAGGAGAGCGGGCGGGAATTTGCCGACTACACCGATCTGTGGCAGTGGTCTATCGACGACCGTGCCGGTTTCTGGTCGGCGCTGTGGCGCTTCACCGATGTAGTCGCCGGACGCACCTGCGACTCGGTGCTGCAGAACGGCGACGCGATGCCGGGTGCGCGCTGGTTCAGCGGCGCGCGCCTGAACTTTGCCGAGAACCTGCTGCGCTACCGTGATGCGCATACCGCGATCGTGTTCCGCGGCGAGGATGGCAGCGAGCAGCGCCTCAGTTATTCCGAGCTGTATCGGCAGGCGGCGCGCCTGGCCGCGGCCCTGCACCGGCTGGGCATAGGTCCCGGCGACCGGGTCGCCGCGATCGTGCCGAACATCCCGCAGGCGGTGATCGGCATGCTGGCAACGGCCTGGCTGGGTGCGGTCTGGTCCTCGTGTTCGCCAGACTTCGGCGTCGAGGGCATCCTCGACCGCTTTGGCCAGATCGAGCCCAAACTGCTGATCGCGGTCGACGGTTACCGTTTCAAGGGCCGCGTGATCGACCTGCGCGACAAGCTCGGGGCCGTGCGCACCGGTCTCGGTCCAGGCTGTGCGCATTGCCTGCTGGTGCCCTGGCAGGCAACCGGGCCGCTCGATGACGTGCTGGTTTGGGACGATCTTCCCGACCGGGCGTCCGATGCGCCGCCGTTCGCTCAGCTGCCGTTCGATCAGCCCTTGTATATCCTGTTCTCGTCCGGTACCACCGGCAAACCCAAGTGCATCGTGCACGGCGCCGGCGGCACGCTGCTGCAGCACCTGAAGGAACACCGCCTGCACACCGACATCCGGCGCGACGACTGCCTCTTCTACTACACCACCTGCGGTTGGATGATGTGGAACTGGCTGGTCTCGGGACTGGCCAGCGGGACCACGCTGGTACTGTTCGACGGTAACCCGTTCCACCCCACCGCGGACGCGCTGTGGCGCATCGCCGACGAACTGGGTGTGAGCGTGTTTGGCACCAGCGCCAAGTATCTCTCGGCGCAGCAGAAGGCCGGGGTGCGTGTGGTCGATGAGCTGCCGCTCGAGCGCCTGCGCGCGGTATTGTCGACCGGCTCACCGCTGGCCCCGGAGTCGTTCGACTATGTACTGCGTGACATCAGGCCGGGGGTGCAGATCTGCTCGATCTCCGGCGGCACCGACATCGTGTCGTGCTTCGCGTTGGGCAATCCGCTGCTGCCGGTGCGGCGCGGCCAGCTGCAGTGCCGCGGCCTCGGGCTCGCGGTCGAGGTGTTCGACGCCGACGGTCACAGCGTGCTCAACGAACCTGGTGAGCTGGTCTGCACGCGGCCGTTCCCGTGCATGCCGGTCGGCTTCTGGAACGATCCGGACGGCAGCCGCTATCATGCGGCTTATTTCGAACGCTTTCCCGGCGTGTGGACGCACGGCGACTGGACCGTGCTGACCGGCGAGGGCGGGCTGATCATCGAGGGTCGGTCGGACGCGGTCCTGAACCCGGGCGGGGTGCGCATCGGCACCGCCGAGATCTACCGTCAGGTCGAGCGCCTGGCGCAGGTCCAGGAGAGCGTCTGCGTCGGCCAGCGCTGGGACGACGACGTGCGTGTGGTGCTGTTCGTGGTGCTGCGCGACGCTGCGCAACTCGACGACGAACTGCGCCAGACCATCCGCAAGACCCTGCGCGACAACGCCAGCCCGCGCCATGTGCCGGCCAAGATCCTGCAGGTGAGCGACATCCCACGCACCCGCAGCGGTAAGATCTCGGAACTGGCCGTGCGCGACACCATCGAGGGCCGTCCGCTGGCCAACACCGAGGCGCTGCTCAATCCGCAGGCGCTGGAAGAATTCCGCGGCCGCGAGGAGCTGCAGCGCGATTGATCGCGGTCGCGGGCGATCGCCGGGACGAGGTAATGTGCAATCAGCTTTGCCAACGCTTAGGCAGATGAGCAGCGCGCTGCACACAGTGCGTGCCTACCATCGGGCGACCAAGCATCACCGGCATGCCTTTGCGCCTGGCCCGGGGTTCCTCGACTGGGATAGCCAGCCCGACCCGTTCCGGCGGTTCGTGGGTGCGCCGCTGATGCCGCTGCCGCTGATCGGCGGGCGGGGAAGGTGCAGCTACGAGGCGCTGTATGAACCGGGTGCGCGGTCGCCGCAGGCGTTGTCGCCCGAGAGTCTCGGCCTGATGCTGGAACTGGCCCTCGGTCTGAGCGCCTGGAAGGTGGCGGGATCGGACCGTTGGGCCCTGCGCAACAATCCGTCCAGCGGCAATCTGCATCCCACCGAAGGCTACCTGCTGCTGTGGCAAAGCGTCTCGCCCGAGCTGGGCCCGGGCCTGTATCACTATGCGCCGCGCGAACACGCCCTCGAGTGCCGCGCTCTACTGTCGGTGCGGCTGGCCGATGAGCTGGCCGAGGCGCAGCCGGGCAGTTTCGGCGCGCTCGGCCTGTCATCGATCATCTGGCGCGAGGCGTGGAAGTACGGCGCGCGCGCCTATCGCTACTGCCAGCACGATGTCGGCCACGCGCTGGCTGCCGCCCGCTTTGCCGCTGCGGTGCCGGGCTGGACGCTGATGGTCGACACGGCGGCCGGCGACGACGAGGTCGCGGCCTGCCTCGGACTCGACCGCCGCGACGACTTTGGCGAGGCAGAGCCGGAGCATCCGGATCTGTTGGCGCTGTTCGGGGTGCACGGCTTCCGGCCGGCCGTACCGGCATGGACGACCGTTGCCGAGGCGCTCGGTGCATGGACCGGCAGGGCCAACAGACTCAGCACCGGGCGGGTCGGCTGGCCGCAGATCGACCAGCTGTTGCCCGCGATCCACAAGCCCAGAACCATATCCCCGGCCGTTGAGCGGCCGTTGGCCGGCAGCATTGCGACCACGCCAGGGCGCCGGGACATCGACGCCTGTGACCTGATCCGCCAGCGGCGCAGTGTCCAGCGCATGGACGGCCACAGCGGCATGTCGCGTGCGGCCTTCGAACGGGCTCTGCAGCGTACCCTGCCCAGCAGCGGCCGCGCCCCGTTCGACGCGCTGCCGAGTGGTCCGGCGCTGGACCTGGTGCTGTTCGTGCACGCGGTGCATGGGTTGGAGCCCGGCCTGTATGCGCTGATCCGCACCGCCGGGAACTGCACCAGCCTGCGCAACGCCTGTATGAACGATGCCCTCGACTGGACCGCGCTCGACGACACAGCCCTGCCGCTGTATCGGCTGAAGGCGCCCGTCGATCTGCGCCACGCAGCCGCGCGGCTCAGCTGCGATCAGGACATCGCCGGAGACGGCGCCTTTGCCGTGGCGATGCTTGCGGATATCGCCGAGGTGCTGGCAGGCGAGGGCGCCTGGGCCTACCGTCGTCTGTACTGGGAGGCGGGGATGATCGGCCAGGTGCTCTACCTCGAGGCCGAGGCCGCGGGTTTGCGCGGCACCGGCATCGGGTGTTTCTTCGACGACGAGGTGCATCGCCTGCTCGGGCTCGACACCACGGTCGCGGCGACCTGGCAGAGCCTGTACCACTTCACCGTGGGTCTGCCGCTCAGCGACGACCGCCTGACCAGCGAGCCGCCCTATGCACACCTGGCGGACCGGGGGCGGCGATGAGCGGCAGCCATGGCCGTGCAGGCCGCAACATTGCTTACGCCGCGGATCGGTCGGCGTCTGCCAGGATGGCAGGTTCGAGCGCCCGCGACTATTCCGCCTTGCCCCGGTCGATCGCGCGGCCGACCCGATAAGCATCGACCATGCCGATCAGCCAGGAAGCCAGCAGCGCCATCGAGGCCACGCTGCCAGTTCTTGTTTCACCAGCCGATGACTGCTGCTCCAGCATTCGGGTAAGCGCCGGGACGTCGAGTGGCACGTCGCCATGCTGGATCTGCTCGGTGATCTGCATCGCGGTGTCCGCCGCTGCGGAGATCAGCAGGTACAGCGACACCAGCGCGATGCCCGCCAGGACGAGCCCGCTGAAGTGCTTCTTCAGGTAGAAATGGCCGAGCCCGGGAAACACCAGTGCCGACAGCAGGGTGGCCTTGATTGCTTGACTCATTGGCTGTCTCGTCCGGGCGCCAACATGGCGCATGAAAAGTATGTGCTGGGGGCGCGCACTATGGCCAGTGCACCTGCGCAACCCGAAGCTGGGCCCGCCGGTCGTGTTGCCGGTAGCTTGTGCAGGACGCCGGATCGGGCAGGTGCGGACTGCCGGCGCGTGCAGCTGTCAGGCAAGCCGCAGCTTCGTCAGCGAGGCCAGCACCGGCCTGCCGCTGATGTCCGGAATGATGTTCAACTCGAGCATCGTGACGGCGTCCAGGTCGACCCGGTAATCCGCGGTCTCGGTGGTTGCTCCGTCCGGACTGAAGTTCCATTGCTGGCGCACGATCTCGCTGAAAGACTTGCCGCCATCCGCTGACCAGCGCAGCACATACTCTTGCGTGCGCGTGGTGTCTGGCTCTTCAAACTGCAGCAGAATCCGCCGCAGGGGCCGTGGAGCGGCGAACAACAGCCGGACCGTCTGCGGTCCGGTATTGGCCGCCCGCCATCCGGACGACTGCCCTGGCAGCAATGCAGACTCGATCGGATGCGTCGGATCCTC
>JAJDNF010000026.1 GCA_022340805.1 Chromatiaceae bacterium | reverse complement strand
GGCCGAGGTCGGCCTGTACCTGGCCGCGCGCGAGCGCGGCATCGGCCAGCTCCGACTGACACCGCTGGCCCTCGAGGTGAACTTCCGCTCCACCCGGGGCATTGTCGACTGGGTCAACGCGAGCTTTCCGACGATACTGCCGCCGGCCGTCGACGCCGGCCGTGGCGCAGTACCCTACTCAGCGGCCGACGCGTTCGACCAGCGCGGCGACGCCCACGCGGTGCAGGTACACGCGTTCGCCGGCGACGACCCGCAGGCCGAGGCGGCGCGCGTGCTGGAACTGGTGCGCACCGCACTCGCCGAGACGGCCGACGGTACGGTGGCGATCCTGGCGCGCGCCAGGACCCACCTGCAGGCGATCGCGGTGGCGCTGAAGACCGCCGGCCTGGCCTTCCAGGCCGTCGATGTCGACCCGCTGGCACGACAGCCGGTGGTCCAGGACCTGCACCACCTCGTGCGCGCGCTGCTGCATCCGGCCGACCGGCTGGCCTGGCTCGTCGTGCTGCGTGCCCCCTGGCTTGGACTGGCGCTGGACGACCTGCTCAGCATCACCGGGACCTCGCCGCGTTGCGTGTTGAGCCGCCTGCGTGACCCCGGGCTGCGCGCCGCGTTGAGCGAAGACGGGCGCGCGCGGGTCGAACGCCTGCTGCAGATCGTCGACCGCGAACTGCCGGCGCGCGGTCGGCGGGCGCTGCGCCAATGGATCGAGGGCATCTGGCTGCGCCTCGGTGGTCTGGCCGTCGCCACGCCGTCGGCGATCGACGATGCGCAGGCCTACCTGACATTGCTCGACACGCATGAACAGGCCGGCGGCCTGCTCGACTTCGCACGACTCGAGACGGCGCTGGCGAGGCTCTACGCGGCCCCGGACAGTCGTGCAGACGGACGCATCCAGCTGATGACGATGCACAAGTCGAAAGGTCTCGAGTTCGATACCGTGATCCTGCCCGGCCTGGGACGCAAACCACGCGCCAGCAGCAGCGAGCTTTTGTACTGGCTGGAGCGCACCGGCACCGACGGCCGCACGCACCTGCTGATGGCGCCGATCCGTGCCGCCGATCAGGATGCGGAACCGATCTCCGACTACCTGCGCGAACTCGAGCGTGACAAGAGCCGCCTCGAGACCGCGCGCCTGCTGTATGTCGCGGCGACCCGCGCCAAGCGCCGCCTGCACCTGCTCGGACACATCACGTTCAACAAGAACGGCGAGGCCGGCCGGCCACACAACGACTCGCTGCTGGAGAAGCTCTGGCCGCTCATCGAAGCGGATTTCGCCGGATTGAGCGCGCCGCCCGAGCGCACGGCCAGTCCGGCCAGCCCCCGGCTCGCCGACCTGCAGCGCCTGACCGCAGACTGGCGGCCCGCGATGCACGGTGCAGCCGCGCAGCCGCCGCACCCGGCCGACGGGGATGTCACGCCCAGCCGGATCGAGTACGTCTGGGCGGGCGACACGGCACGCCACGTCGGCACGCTGGTTCACCGCTACCTCGAGCGTATCGCCAGCGACGGCCTCGAGCACTGGCAGGACATGCGCCTTACCGCGCTGGCACCGCTGCTCAGGCGCGGTCTGCACAACCTCGGCGTGCCGGACGATGAGATCGACCTGGCAGTCGACAAGACGACCAGGGCGCTGCGCCAGACCCTGGCGGATGACACCGGCCGCTGGCTGCTCGGCCCACACCCCGAGGCACGCTGCGAGTGGCCGCTCACGCTAAACGCGGAATCGACCCGCCACTACGTGATCGATCGGACCTTCGTCGACCAGGACGGCGTGCGCTGGATCGTCGACTACAAGACCGGTGAACACCTCGAGGGGGACCGCGACGCCTTCCTCGACCGCGAGCAGGAACGCTATCGCGAGCAGCTCGAGACCTATGGCCGCATCGTGCGCCTGCTCGAGGACCGACCGATCCGCCTGGCGCTGTATTTCCCGCTGTTCCCGGACTGGCGGGTGTGGGATTACGCCGGCTGACCAGTGGATGCGAGGGGCCCGCTGGGCAGGCGGGGCGCAATCAGGCAATGCATACGAACTCAACAGCGGAACACACAACATGTCGATGAACGCAGAGTACCGGCAGATCGGCGAGCAGCTCAGCCGGGTGTTGGGCCGACCGACAATAGACGGCCTGTACCTGCCTGCACCCGTGGCCGACGAGACCTTCCGCGACGAGTTCGGCTTCGTGTTGCTGAGCGACGGCAGCGTGGGGCCCTTCTATGTCAGCATGGGCGGCATCCTGCGGGAGCTGTGGCGGCGTCATCCGGACCCGGCGACCTTTACCGCCGACCCACTCAGTTTGCTGACGGGATTCTCGCAACACGACCTGGCAGACCGCGCGCTGGCCCTCGGCGCCTATAACGCACTGAGCGCGGCCCTGATGCGCGCGAGCGGATTCGAGCCGCCGGACCGCGCCGGCAATTCGGGTCTGGATGCGACACCGCCGGGGGCGCCGATCGGCATGGTCGGTTACTTCTGCCCGCTGGTCGACAAGCTCACCGCGCAGGGCAGCGAGGTCCTGGTCCTGGAGCAGGCGCCGGAGCGCGTCCCGGACAGACCCGGCGTGCTGATGACCGCCGACCCGCGCGACCTGCGCCAATGCGGGCGGGTGTTGTGCACCGCATCCACGCTGATCAACGACAGCCTGGCAGAACTGCTGGCCACGGTCGACCGGCAGGCACCGTTCGAGCTGATCGGGCCGAGCGGCAGCGGCCTGCCGGATCCGTTGTTCGCACGCGGTGTGGCGACGGTAGGCGGGATCCAATTCCCGGGCCGCGAACAGTTGCTCGATCAACTGCGCCGCGGCGAGTCGTGGGGCAGTGCCGGGAGAAAATACCAGCTCGACACACGCAGTTACCCGGGGCTGGACGAGCTGCTCGCGCTGCTGGGCTAGTGTGGTGCGCCGTATTTGGCGGCACATTGCATCGCATGCCTCGGCGCTGATGGCAGGGTGCAATAGCGCAGCGTATTGCACCGTTTGCGACGATACCCGGTGTATTACGGCTTGCGCCGAATGCACCCTACTGGGGTTGCCGGACCGCCCGCCCATGTACCCCTGCAGTCAGTGCCAAACAGAACGAAGCACTGGACAAATTCCAAGCAGACCGGCGCGTTGTGCTAGCGAACGGTGGCACGCACCCCGACCAGGCGCAGTGCGACCAGCACCGCGTCCGCCTGCTGTGTGCTCAGCGCCACGCAGCGCGCGGCGCTGAACAGGCGATGGATGTCCAGGTGCAGCTGCTCAAAGACCGGCGTGGCGCGCATGCCGGCCATTGCGCTCTGTACGGTACTGGCGATCAGGCCCTGAGGTGCGTCGACGAAAAACAGCTGTCCCGTGCCGCTGTCGAAAAACACGTGGCGGCCGTCGAGATGGTAGAAGATCTCGTTGGCGTTGTTCACCGAAGCGATGCTGCGATCCTGCCCCGCAGACGCCGACATCGCCGCCTCGCCGATCGCCCCGATCCCGCCCGACATGAACATATGCCCTTCCCCGCTGTTACCGGTCGCGCCGCTCAGGCACCAGCAGACCGAGCCGTGCAGGCCCCGATCGAGTCGGAGCAACCAGACGCAATCACATTCGCCGCGTAGCGTGCTCCGGGCAGTCCGGGATGGACGTATTCAGAGCCTGCCTGTGTACCGATCATCCCAGCACAGCCAAATCCGCGCAATGCCACCAGGCGCGTCGACACGCCGCGCAGGCGGCGCGACCCGGGATGCCACTGTGGCGGGAGACGCCGAGGCACGGGGCAATTGCCCGCTACGGCCCATCGGCTATCACACTGCACCCGGACCGCTCGGGCATGCCGGTGCCCCCACGCAGCACGCGATCGCGCAAGCGGCCCGGCCGCCGCGTCTCAGCGCGCGCCAAGCGGGCTGGTGGTTGACAGCGAAAGCATAAGCCGGATGTCGTCCCGCCCATCGGCCGAGACGAGTTCGCCATGGCCGCCGATGTAGTCGCCAGTCACGGCCAGCGCCAACCCGTTGCGCTGCGACGTGGCCGGCTGCAGGGTCCAGAGCAGGCGTCCACCGATTTTTACCGCCGCCTCGCGCTCGCCACGATCGAGCGCCAGGCGCTGAAGATAGCCGATACCGAGGTCCGCCCGCAGGTCGTCGTCGACGTCGAACATGCCCGACCGAACCTCGGCCCGCCATTTTTCATCGCGCGCGCCGGTCGCCAGATCGCGCCTGCGCTGCCATGACAGGGCCGGCTTCGCCGGCAGGCCGCCAGCGAAGGCGAAATTGCTGTGCAGGTCGAGCCGGGCAGTCTGAATACCATCCGCGTCGACTGCGTCGATCGATCCGGGTGACTCACTGCCGGTCGCATCTATGCCCCACTGCCAGTGCGCTGCCTTGAACAGCGACTCGAAGCGGAGCCTGGTGGTTCGCTCGCTCGACACCGCTGCGTCGTCTGCGCAGCCAGCGTCCTCGACACGCTGCCGGCCGACGTCGGCGGTCAGCTTGAAACTGGGCGCACCGAGCAGTTCCTGGATCCCGGTAGCAGCCGGGCGCCATGCCGTCACGATCTGCGCCTTTGCGCCTTCCGTGGTGGGCAGACCGAGGTCACCTGCCAGATTGTTGCGGTCGCGGTTGAAGGAGAGGTCCACCGACCAGTCGGCATGCCGCAGCCCGGCAAACATGCGCAGGCGCTGGCGGTCCCTGGCCAGGCTCGGGTTGGCGACGCTGTCGAATCGCGCATCCACCCAGCTGTATTCGGTACCCAGGTGCCAGTCGCGGCCCGCCGCCGAAGCGGCGCGCCACTCGGCGCCGGCCCTGAACGCCTGACCAATCGCCGAGTCCTGGTCGGGCTCTAGCGTGTCGCGTTCGCTACCGGCATGTTCGAACGATACACCGAGGCGGTCGGACAACAGGGCGGCCCTGCCGGCGAATGACCAGGCGCTGCCGCCACGCTGGCTCGGGCGCAACCCGTCAGGGTCCGCAGCCGGGGTACCCGAGACCCAACCGCCGGTCATGGTCAGGCGGTCGCTGCCGCCCAATGGCAGGGCGTGCTCGGCGACCACGCCATGAATCCGGTAGCGCTCGATCGCGCCCGTGTCCCACTGACCCCTGCCGGAAGGAGAGGCCGGCTCGGTGGAAAATCCCCAGACCTGGGTGTCTGCGCCGATCCCCCAGCTGGTCACCGCCGCGCGCTGGGCACCGGGCTTGTGGATCAGGCTCTGGTATATCGCTGGCTGGCTGGACCCCATCGCAGCGGCGGTCCGGGTCCGGTCTGCAGCGGTCGTCAGGATGGCCGGATCAGGCCTGGCGTCGGAACGGTCCTGCCCTGTCAGGCCATGGGGCTCGGCACGCGTGCGATCTGGTCCAGCTCCGGCGGGGACCGCTGCATCTGACGAAACATCGACCAGCTCAAAGGACCACAGGTCCAGTTCCGCGCCGGGCACGGCATCCATGACCGGCGCAGCCGATGGTCGCGCGTCGGGCCGGGCGAAGCGATCGACCGTGGCGGGGGCAGTGCGACACACGATGCATGCCACCGGGCTATCCTGCGGCAGTGCATGCACGCCGTGACCCGCGGTCACGGAGATCACCCCTGCGATTGTCACGAAACGCCACAGACCGTTCATTCAGGCACGCATATCAGAAAGGCCTAGAGCAAACCACGATGGCCTTGGCGGCGACATCCGTGAAATTACTAAGAAAGATTAGGAAAGTCCCACAAAGCATTGAAGAAACGAATCTTTATTGTCTAAAAATATAGACATATCGGCCGCCTAGCGGCGTTTTGAAGGGCAACGTCATCGGACTCTGCCCAGCCCTCCTCCGGGCGCCGGGAGTGCCCGCAACGCTGACCTGCGCTCCGGGCTCACCGACCGTGTTCGGTGGTGCTAGCATCTGCATATGCCGCACGTGATCATCGACCCCGAATCCACCTCACTGCAGGAGCGCTTTGCGTTGATCAAGACGCCGCGCAAATCACGCAAGCGCTACCCGGAGGGTTGCGTCGAGATCGTCGAGACACAGGCCCTCGCCCGCGCCGGCAGCGATGCGGAGAAGAATCTGCACCCAGCGGTCGTGTACGGACCCTCGGTGTCGTCAGAGAGTCAGCGCATCTACTACCTGCTTCGCTGGTTGTAGTTGCACCGGGTCTCGCGCCCGGCGTGCCGGGCGCTACACAGAGATTGCGGATCATGCAGAGCCGGGAACCAGTCGAGACCATCTGCCCGTTGTGGCATGCGATGCCTTCCAGCGAGGTCCTTGCCGACCTCGACAGCCGTGAGACCGGCCTGACTGCCGGGGTCGTCAACGCACGCCTAACTGAATACGGCCCCAACCGTCTGCCCGATGCCAAGCCGCGCGGTCCGCTGACGCGCTTTCTGCTGCAGTTCCACAACGTGCTGATCTATGTGCTGTTGGGTGCCGCGCTGGTGACCGCGCTGCTGCAGCACTGGGTAGACACCGCGGTCATCGTCGGCGTGGTGGTGATCAACGCGATCATTGGTTTCGTACAGGAGGGCAAGGCCGAGGACGCGCTGGCGGCGATCCGCCAGATGCTCTCGCCGCAGACCCTGGTGGTCCGCGACGGACGCCGCCAGGTGGTGGCCGCGGTCGACCTGGTGCCGGGCGACATCCTGCCGTTGCAGGCCGGCGACAAGGTCGCCGCCGACCTGCGCATCCTGCATGCCAGGGGCCTGCATGTCGACGAGGCGGCCCTGACCGGAGAATCGGTGCCGGTCGAGAAGACCCATCACGCCTGCCCGGACAACGCGGTGCTCGCCGACCGCCGCTCGATGGCCTACTCCGGCACGCTGATCACCGCCGGCCAGGGCATGGGCGTGGTCACCGCCACCGGCGCGGAGACCGAACTCGGCCATATCAGCAGCCTGGTCGCGAAGGTCGAGCAGCTGACCACCCCGCTGCTGT
Organism: Chromatiaceae bacterium; assembly: GCA_022340805.1. Classification (GTDB taxonomy): domain Bacteria; phylum Pseudomonadota; class Gammaproteobacteria; order Chromatiales; family Chromatiaceae; genus Thiosocius. Next base: position 34,413 of record JAJDNF010000026.1, on the reverse strand, counting down.
GCCAGATGGCGATCTTCAGCCGCTGGCTCACCCTCGCGATCGTGATCATCGCGAGCATCGCGTTCGCGTTCGGCGTCCTGGTGCGCGACTACTCCGCGGCCGACATGTTCCTCGCCGCGGTCGGCCTGGCGGTCGCAGCCATCCCCGAGGGCCTGCCCGCGATCATGACCATCACGCTGGCGATCGGCGTGCGCCGGATGGCGGCGAGCAATGCCATCATCCGCCGGCTGCCGGCGGTGGAGACGCTCGGCACGCTTTCGGTCATCTGCTCGGACAAGACCGGCACCCTGACGTGCAACGAGATGATGGTGCGCGCACTCGCCCTGCCCGATGCCGACCTGGAGGTCAGCGGCAGCGGCTATGACCCGCACGGCGGCTTCATCGCGCAGGGCCGGGATTTCGCGATAGGTTCACATCCGGGCGCACTGCAGATGCTGCGCGCGATGTTGTTGTGCAACGATACCGGCGTGCACCGCACCGAGGACGGCTGGTCGATCCAGGGAGACCCAATGGAGGCGGCCCTGTGTGTCGCCGGCATCAAGGCCGGTCTCGACCCGGAACAGGAGTCACGCCGTTTCCCACGCACCGACCTGATCCCGTTCGACAGCGCGCACAAATTCATGGCCACGCTGCATCACAGCCACCTGGGCGAGTCGTTCGTATTCGTCAAAGGGGCGCCTGAGCCTTTGCTACGCCGCTGCGGCGGCATCTGGTCCCCGGAAGGCGCGGCGCCGCTGGACATCGCGGGCTGGGAGCAGCGCATGGAGCAGCTCGGCGCCCAGGGCTACCGGGTAATCGCGGTGGCGATGAAGCAACTCCCGCAGCAACCGGGCGAGTTGACCTTCGACGATATCGAGCAGGACCTGCTGCTGTGCGGCCTGTGCGGCCTGATCGACCCGCCGCGGCCCGAGGCGATCGACGCAGTGGCCACCTGCCAGCTCGCCGGCATCCGGGTCAAGATGATCACCGGTGATCACCGCGTGACCGCGCAGGCGATCGCCAGACAGGTCGGCCTGCTGAATACCGAGCGGGTCCTGACCGGCCAGGACATCGGCGCAATGACCGATGCCGAGCTGGCCGCGCAGGTCGAGGACGTCGATGTCTATGCGCGCGTGACCCCGGAGCACAAACTGCGCCTCGTGCAGTTGCTGCAGGCGCGCGGCCGCGTGGTGTCCATGACCGGTGACGGGGTGAACGACGCGCCCGCGCTGCGCCGTGCCGATGTCGGCGTGGCGATGGGCCGCAGCGGCACCGAGGTCGCCAAGGAGTCCTCCGAGATGGTGCTGACCGACGATCATTTCGCGACCATCGTCAATGCGGTCAAGGAAGGGCGCACCGTGTACGACAACCTGCGCAAGGCGATCCTGTTCATCCTGCCGACCAATGGCGGTGAGGGCCTGGTGGTGCTGTTTGCGATTCTCCTCGGCTTCGAGCAATTCCCGCTGACCCCGGTGCAGATCCTGTGGGTCAACATGATCACCGCCGCCACGCTGGCGCTCGCGCTGGCGTTCGAGCCACCCGAACCCGGCATCATGCGCCGCCCGCCGCGCGACCCCCGGGAGCCGGTCCTGACCGGGCTTTTCCAGTGGCGCATCCTGTTGGTGTCGCTGATCCTGGTCGCCGGGACATTCGGGCTGTTCATCTGGGACCAGCAGCGCGGTGGCGATATCGCGCATGCCCGCACCGTGGCGGTGAACACGCTGGTGATGTTCGAGATCTTCTACCTGTTCAACTCGCGCTTCATCCTCGAGCCGGTCCTGAGTCGCCAGGGCCTGTTTGGCAACCGTTACGTGCTGGTCGCGATCGGCATCCTGCTGGTGTTTCAACTCGCCTTCACCTATCTGCCGGTGATGCAGAGCCTGTTCGGCACCGCCGCGCTGGACCTGACCACCTGGGCCGTGATCAGCCTGGTCGCATCGAGCGTGCTGTGGCTGGTCGAGCTCGAGAAGCTCGCGGTACGGCGCATCATGCAGCGCCACTGACGAGTACCGGACCCCACCCCGCCACCCCTTGAAAAGCACGCACCCGACCCTATCTCCGCTGCGCGGGCGCCAACCGGGCCCGCCACGAAGGCGGTTCATACGAACGCCGAAACGTTTTTGTTGCTTATCTGCGAGGACAAAACCATGAACGCATTTGATTTCACTCCCCTGTTCCGCACCGCGATCGGCTTCGATCGCCTGGCCAGCGCGCTCGAATCGGCCAACCGCACCGATGCTGGCGGCTACCCGCCCTACAACATCGAGCTGACCGGCGAGGACCAGTACCGCGTCAGCCTGGCCGTGGCCGGGTTTGCAGCCGACGAGATCGAGATCGAGGCCAAGGAAAACCTGCTCACGGTCAGTGGCCGCAAGGGCACCGAGGTCGCGGAACGCAGCTTCCTGCATCGCGGCATCGCCAACCGCAACTTCGAGCGTACCTACCAACTCGCCGATTACGTGCGCGTCGACGGTGCCGAACTCAAAGACGGGCTGCTGCACATCGACCTGGTACGCGAGATCCCGGAGTCGATGAAGCCGCGTCGCATCGCGATCCGCGGCGGCGACGAGAAATTGATTGAAAGCAAGGTCGAAGCCGCCTGACTCAAGTGGTAAACATAGCCCCGCCTGCAGCGCGGCTGCCGGCGGGGCAGTCAATCCGGAGCACCCGCACGCCATGTATTCAACCCGCCGCTTGCTGCTCGGTCTGATCTTCCTCGTCAGTGCCCAACAGGCGACCGCCGCGCTGCCCGCGATGGTGGACGGCCAGGCGCTGCCAAGCCTGGCGCCGATGCTCGAAAAGGTCACACCGGCGGTCGTCAATATCTCCACCGTCAGCGTGGTGCGCGCCGAGAATCACCCACTGCTGCGCGACCCCTTTTTCCGCTGGTTGTTCGAGCTGCCGCATGCCACCGAGAAGAAAAAGCGCAGCCAGAGCCTCGGTTCGGGGATCATCGTCGACGCCGCGGCAGGCCACGTGCTGACCAACAACCACGTGATAGAACAGGCGGACGAGATCTACGTCACGCTGCACGACGGCCGCGAGCTGCAGGCCAGGCTGCTCGGCACCGATCCGGACACCGACGTGGCGCTGCTGCAGATCCCGGCCGAGAACCTCAACGCGATCACGCTGGCCGACTCCAGCAAGTTGCGGGTCGGCGACTTCGTCGTGGCAATCGGCAATCCCTTCGGCCTGAGTCAGACGGTCACCTCGGGGATCGTCAGTGCGCTGGGGCGAAGCGGGCTGGGCATCGAGGGCTACGAGAACTTCATCCAGACCGACGCCTCGATCAACCCGGGCAACTCGGGTGGTCCACTGGTCAATCTGCGCGGTGAACTGGTTGGCATCAACACGGCGATCCTGGCGCCGAGCGGCGGCAACGTCGGCATCGGTTTCGCCATCCCGAGCAACATGGCCGAGGCGATCAAGCGGCAGATCGCCGAGTTCGGCAGCGTACAGCGCGGCACCTTCGGCGTGACTGCGCAGAACCTTACCCCGGATCTCTCGCATGCCCTTGACCTGCCACCCGGCAGCAAGGGTGCCGTGCTCAGCGGCATCAAGAGCGACTCGGCCGCGGCGCGCGCCGGACTGCGTGCCGGCGACCTGATCGTGCGCCTGAACGGGCACGAGATTCACAATGCGACCGATCTGTACACCCAGTTCGCGCTGATGCGGGTCGGTGACGAGGTCGCCGTGGATCTGATCCGCAACGGCCGCGCAAAACGCATCGCCGCACGCGTCGCGGACCCGTTCGAACACTTCGTGGACGGCGCGCGCATCAACCTGCGTTTCGGCGGTGCGCTGCTCGGCGAGGTGCTGGATGAATCAGGCCTCGGCAGCAATCCCGGGATCGCGGTCGGCCGGGTCAAGGAGGACAGCAACGCCTGGCTCAGTGGCCTGCGTGAGGGTGATGTGCTGTTTCAGGTCAACCGCACGCGGGTCAAGACGCTGGACGATCTGCGCGCGGCGGCCGACGACGGGATCCGGCAACTCAAGCTGCGGCGCGGCGACCGTCTGCTTACGCTGGTGGCACGCTGAGACGGCCATACCGAGCGCAGCAGCTGCGCCGCGCGGTCTCGGCGTCGCGATCACAGGTTCTTGAGGTTGCCGTCCTCGATGTGGAGGATCGTGGAGACGTGCTTCTCGTGCTTGATCATCGTGTAGCTGCCATCCGCCTGCTCGAACACGCTGAAGCACAGCGGCTTGATCCTGCCCTGCCACAGGATGCACAGGCGATCGGTATCGTCAACGAACCAGACGCCGTCCTTGCGGTCGCCATCCTCCCGCATGACCTGTACCACCACACCGTCCTCGCTGAAATAGTTGGTGCACAGGCTCTGGTCCTTCTCCTTGCGGCACTCGGCGGTCTTGTCACTGACCAGATCGATCAGGCTGTCGCGATCGAGCGGCTCGGGATCCGCTGCGGCGGCCAGCGACGAGACCAGCAGCAGCGCAGAGGCGGGCAGAAGACGGGTCAGCTGCATGTTCAATTTCCTCCAGTTGGGACAACGTTCGCGTTAGATTACGGGAAATCCACCCGCCGTGAAAAAAGGACCGCCCCCCAGGGGCGGCCCATTGCCATGCCTGTTTGCCGTCAGACCCTGCAGCCGGGTCTCGACGCGCGTGCGCGTACAGATCAGAACCGCCCGCTCGCATAGTCGGCGTAGGCCTGGCGGATCTCGGCCTGATTATTCATCACGAACGGCCCGCCACGCGCGACCGGCTCGTTCAGCGGCCGGCCGGCGACCAGCAGGAAACGCGCGCCGGCCTCGGCCGCGCGCACCGTGACAGCATCGCCGTGCGACAACACACCCAGGTCGTCCCGACCGAGCCGCAGTTGCCCGCCATCCGCGTCTTCCGCCAGCAGGGTCCCGGAGATCACGTACAGGAAGCCGTTGTGGGCAGGCGGCAGGAGTTCGTCGAAAGCCGCTTCGGCGGGGAGTTCGACATCGATATACAGCGGCTCGGTAAGTGGCTGCAGGACCGGGCCGCGGGTTCCTCGCGCGGTCTGCCCGGCAATCACCCGCACCCGCACCCCTGCATCGCGCTGCTCCTCGGGTATCGCGCCGGCGGCATGCTCCTGGTAGGCCGGCCGGTCCATCTTGTGCGCAGCCGGCAGGTTGACCCATAACTGGAAGCCTTCCAGCAGGCCCTGCTGCTGCTCGGGCATCTCGGAGTGGACGATGCCACGCCCGGCGGTCATCCACTGGATGCCACCCGGTTCGATCACGCCCTCGTGGCCAGCATTGTCGCGGTGCCGCATCCGCCCCGCCAGCAGGTAGGTGACTGTCTCGAAGCCACGGTGCGGGTGCGGTGGGAACCCGGCAATGTAGTCGCCCGGCCGATCGGAGCGGAACGCGTCCAGCAACAGAAAGGGGTCCAGCATCGGCAGTGCCGGCTGGCCGATCACCCGGGTCAGCTCGACCCCGGCCCCATCGGTCGTCGGCATCCCGCGGATCAGCCGAGACACATACCTTGCAGCACGCTGTTCGGTCCTGGTTTGCATACTCATGTCTGCCTCCTCAAGCTGCTGCGCCGGTCGGCTCGGGCAGCCATTGATCAAGTGCGGTCAGCGCGGATTCGCGCGCAGCCGCCGGATCGGCCGCAACCCGCTCGGCCCCGACCAGGCGCACATCCTCGATACCGAGAAAGCGGAAAACCTGGCGCAGGTAACCACTGGCGAAATCGACCGCACTGCCAAGCGGCACGCCACCGGAGGCCATCACCAGGTAAACCGGCCGGTCCGCCAGCAGGCCTTGCGGCCCGTTCGGGGTATAGCGAAAGGTCAGCCCGGCGCGGCACACATGGTCGATCCAGGCCTTTAACACCGACGGTACCGAGAAATTGTAGACCGGCACGGTCAGCACCACTGCATCGGCCCGCTGCAGCGCGCTGACCGCCTGGTCAGACGCGGTCAGACGCTCGCGCTGTTGCGGCGAACGCTGCTCGGCCGGGGTGAGGTTGGCGGTCACCCAATCGTGGTCGATATGCGGCATGCCCGGGCCAAGGTCCAGGCTGACCACGCTCGCGCCCGGACTGCCGGCCTGCAGCCGGCGCACCACCTCGTCACCCAGATCACGTGACACCGAGTCTGCCTGCCGCGCGCTGCTGTCAATCCTCAGGATGCTGCCAATGCCTGCGTGTTTCATAACGCCACCTCCGGCTCCGCCTCGCGCCGCACAGCGAAGGCACCCGCGCCGACCGCGGTCACATAAAGCAGACCGCCGGCCATCGCCAGGTTCTTCATGAACAGGATCGACTGCATCTGGTCGGCGAAGTCGAAGTGAAAGATCAATGCGCTGACCACGCTGAAACCGGCCAGCAGAAACGCCGCGATGCGCGCCTGCCAGCCCAGCAGCAGGGCCAGGCCGCCGCCAAGTTCGAGCGCGATCACCAGCGGCAGCAGGCCTCCCGGCACGCCCATCGCCTCCATGTAGCCCTGGGTCGCGGCGTACCCGGCGAGCTTGCCGTAGCCGGCAAAGATGAAGATGGCCGACATCAGGGCCCGCCCGCCGAGCAACAGACCTGCGTCGAGTTTCGTTTTGTCCATGTGCGTTCTCCCGAACCTTGATGGCAGCCGGTGTGGCCGCCCCGCGAGAGAAGCATGTTCGTTACCCCAATGAAGATAAATATGGCATTGATGGAAACTCTGTTCTATTTTATCGCACAATATGGACAGGCTCGCCAACATCGAGGCACTGGTGGCCGTGGTCGACACCGGCAGCTTCACCAAAGCCGCAGATCGCCTGGGCATCGCCAAATCGGTCGTCAGCCGGCGTATCGGCCTGCTCGAGGGCCAGCTCGGGGTACAACTCCTGCAGCGCACTACGCGCAGCCTCTCGCTGACCAACCCGGGCCAGCAGTTCTACCAGCGCGCCGTGCGCATCCTGGCCGAACTGGAAGAGGCCGAGCAATCGATCGTGGACGCCTCGGCGGCGCTGCGCGGCCGCCTGCGGGTCGCGGCACCGCTGTCATTCGGTTTGCACCACCTGGCCGCGGCGCTGAACGACTTCCTGTGCGCGCATCCGGCGATCGAGCTCGATATTGACCTGAACGACCGCGAGGTAAACCTGGTCGAGGAGGGCTTCGACCTGGCCCTGCGGATCGGCGCACTGCGCGACTCGACGCTGCTGGCACGGCGTCTGGGCAGCGCGCGTTTCGTGACCTGCGCCAGCCCGGACTACCTCGCGCAGCATGGCGTGCCGCAGCACCCGCAGGAGCTCGAAGGACACATCGGGCTGCATTACGTGAACGTGCCGCTTAAACAGGCCTGGCAGTTCTCGGGCGGCACACGCGAGCCGCTGGTCGCGATACCCGGCATCCGCATGCGCGCCAACAACGGCGACGTACTGGCCGCCGCGGCCGTGGCCGGACTCGGCATCGTCAGCAGTCCGACCTTCATCGTCTCGGAGCTGATCGTGACCGGCAGACTGCACACCATCCTCGACGGCTTTCGACGACCGGCGGTCGGGATCTACGCGGTCTACCCGCCCGGCCGCCTGCTGCCGCGCCGGGTGCAGGCGTTCGCCGACTTCCTCGCCGAACGCATCGGCGAGCTGCCGGATTGGGACAAGGCCCTCGGCATCGGCGCCTGACTACGCACTGCGTGGTCGAACCCACCGCGATCATCGATGTCACCGTTGAGATTGCTGTGCTCGCAGCTCAGCGACCGCGTTGCCACGCAGCGCACTGTCTGAATCTCCCCGGTTAGCGCGCCGACGTCAGCGGGAAAGGCCGCCGCGACCCTCACCAGGCGTCAGCCCGCGCGCGGCAGGGTCACGCGGAAGGTACTGCCCTCGCCCGGCGTACTGCTGACGCTGATCTGTCCGTGCAGGCCCTCGACGATCTTGCGGCAGAACGACAGGCCCAGGCCCATGCCGGGATAGGCATCACGCGGGTGCAGCCGGTGGAAGGCATCGAACACCGCCTCTTGCTGATCTTCCGGGATGCCGATCCCGTTGTCCCGAACCAGCACCGCAACAGCCGAATCCGCGGACTCATCCCCCGATGCCGCCAGCGACACGCTGATGTCGGGCGGGCTCCCAGGTTCACGGAACTTCAATGCATTGTCGAGCAGGTTCCAGAACACCTGGCGCAGCTGTTTGGCATTGCCCAGCACGCAACCCAACGCTTGCACCGTTATGCGCGCATCGGTCGCGGCGATAACCGTCGCCAGGTCGCGCTGCACATCGCCCAGGATGGCATCCAGGTCCACGCGCGAATCGACCGGCTCGCGCTCGACGTGCGCGTAGTCCGCCAGCCCCTTGACCAGTTCGCTCATATCGCGTGCCTTGGCCGCGAGGCTCCTGATCTGGGTCTGTTCGATACTGCTCAGTGCGGCCATGTGCCGCACACCGAGTTCCTCGCCCAGCGAGGCGATCTGCTGCAACGGCGCCTGCAGGTCCTTGGCCGCTATCTGGCTTATTTCCTCAAGCTCCTGGTTGCTGCGCTCGATCGCGATCGCCTGCGCCTCGATCTTGCGCTGCGCCTCTTTGTTCGCACTCCTGTCGTGCAGGATGCCGACGAAGATATGTTCGTCGCCCTCGACCGACTCACCGAGGGTGAGCAACACCGGGAACAGGCTGCCGTCCTTGCGGCGCGCGGTCACCTCGCGCCCGTTGCCGAGGATCTTGCTCTCGCCGGTGGTCAGGTAGTTGCGCAGGTAGCCATCGTGTGCAGAGCGATCAGGCTCGGGCATCAGTACGCTGACATTGCTGCCGATCAGCTCTTTCTGTTGGTAGCCGAACAGCCGGGTGACGGCATTGTTCACGTTGTGGATCGTACCGCCGGCGTCGATCGTGACCATGCCGTCGACCATCGACTGCAGGATCGCGCGCTGCCGGCCTACGCTGGCCTGCAGGCTGCGCGTAAACAATGTGCTGTTGCGCTGCTCGTAGCGGCGTATCGCCAGCAATAGCGCCGCGCTGATCACCAGCAGGGCCAGCACCAGCACCGCCACCTTTACGTATACGCCGCGTACGGCATCTGCAAGGCCCTCGCCGTCCGGCAGCACCAGCAGGCGCCAATGGGTGCCGGGCAGATCAGTGCTGAAATAGCCCGGGACCAGTGCCTCGGGCGCGAGCCGGAAGCCGTCTTTCAGCACGTCGCGCGCACCTGATGCCGTCACTTCGATCAGATCGGGATCATCGCGCTTGACCAGCAGGATGCGGGTTCCCGAGGCCTTTTCGGCGGACGCCAGTATCTCGGCGATCCGGCTCGGCGACACACTGACGAAGAACAGGCCGGACTGCCCGCCGTCAAATCGTAACGCCGTCATCAGGTCCAGATGATAGGCCCCCGGGATCGGGTGAATCGGCGGGATCTCGAAACCCTCGCCGTCGAAATCGATGGTCTGCGCGAAGGTGCGCATGGCCGATTCGCATACCGCTCCGACCAGCCCGTCGAAATCTTCGAACAGTGGGCTGCCGTCGGCGTCGGTCACCGTGAACGCGATGGTCTCCGGGAACATGCGTTTGAGGCTCGCGCGCAACGCATCGATTGCCTGCCAGTCGTCGGGATGGGCCAGGACCTGGCGGATCTCGGCCTGCTTTTCGTCAACGAATGCGTGCAGGCGATCGTGTTCGCGATTGATGAACCCGGCGATCTCGTGCGCAGTGGCCCGCCCGCCCGCCCGCGCACTCGCCGCGACAGACTGTTCGAGCGTCCGGGCGACCTGGTGGCCGTAATAGACGATGCCGCCACAGGCGACCAGGATCAGCAACAGCGGGATCCAGAGCATGGAGCCCAGGAACGGGCGCCGCACCTCCTGTGAGGCAGTATCCGTGGACCTCACAGCCACCCGCCATTACGCCCGGGCCAGGGGCCGAATCCGATCAAGCTTGTCAGTGCGGGCAAACGTCGCCTCCTCGCGGCGGTCCCAGCCCGCGAACCAGGTCAGCGGGCGCCGACCGGCGGGCACAGCTGTGCGCCGATCGGCAGCGACGACTGGCCCCCGCAACGCGGAGTCGCATGCTGGAACTCGATGTTCTTCAGGCTTGGGTTCCCATGGTCAGTCCGGCGCCGGTTGTTGTCTGCGCTCTTGTCTGCCCCCGGGATCTCCAGTGTACCCGAGTGCCCGCCGGATGAAACGACAAAAAAACGGGTCCAAGACTGTTCAATCTTAACTCCAGGGAGGCGGCCCGCTCTGAGCGCTAGCTCACGCCACACTCGACCTGCTTGCCCTTGCCTTGGAGCGCCGATGTATGCGGCGTTAAACCATGGTCACCCGCTTTGACACCCCGGCGTCGCGGCCGAGGCATGCCAGGCAATGCGACGCATTGCAGGTGCTTGAGCAAGCGCCATTCGGGTCAGGCCGACGGCCCCCCGGCATTCGCTATTTGCCGGCAAAGGCTGTACCGTGAAGTGGTTGCGTGGCCTGCCGGACCCTCTTCCCGTCGTGCGGCGCGTCGCCGACCCAACGGGACGACCATGGATACCCTGCGCGTTCGCTATCAGACGCTCGAGTTTGGCCCCAGCTGCCTGCAGGTGCGCACACTGCGCGATGTTCAGCAGTTCGCCGACCCCACAGGGGTTGCCGCGCGCCTGGGTATTTCTTCGGCCTCGTGGCCGGTCTTCGGGGTCATCTGGGATTCCGGACTGGTACTCGCACACCTGATGTTCGAGAAACACGTAGGCGACAGGCGCATCCTCGAGGTCGGCTGCGGGATTGCACTGGCCAGCCAGGTGCTCAATCTGCGCCATGCCGACATCACGGCCACGGATCGCCACCCCGAGGCGGGCAACTTCCTGGCCGAGAACTCGCGGCTGAATCAGGCCCGCGCAGTCCCTTTCGTACGCACCGCCTGGACCGACCCGGTCAGCGAGCTCGGCGAGTTCGACCTGATAGTCGGCAGCGACCTGCTGTACGAACACCCGCATGTCGAAGAACTGGCCACATTTATCGAGCAGCACGCGAAGCCGAACTGCGAGGTCATGCTGGTGGACCCCGGCCGCGGCCATCATGCCCGCTTCAGCAAACGGATGGTGACGCTGGGCTACAGCCACAGCCAGACCCGACCCGAACGGACTGAGTTCCTGCCCAGGCCGTTTCGCGGGCGCATCCTGCGATATATGCGCTGATCTCGAAATCCGGCGAAACTGGCAGACAGGCCCTGTTTGCGACGGCGCGTTGATTCCCCGGCACCCCGCTTGCATCGAACCCTGTTAACGTTGCCGGTTGCCAGGTGCTCGCGTAGCGTGACCGTCATGATGCAACACTCTTCCCGTTGTCGAACGCTGCTGGCCAGTGCCCTGCTCTACGCCGGCACGGCTGCGGCCGACCGCTATACCCTGCCATCGGCGGGTAACGATCTGGTCGGCGAACTGCAGCTGACCGAGGTACGCCGCAACGAGACGCTGCTCGATATCGCGCGCAGCTACGATATTGGCCAGGAGGCAATCCGCCTCGCCAATCCAGAGGTCGACCGCTGGCTGCCGCGTGAGGGCGAACTGGTTGTGATTCCCAGCCACTACATCCTGCCGGACGCGCCGCGCCGCGGGTTGGTGCTGAACCTGCCCGAGATGCGTATCTATCACTTCCCCGCTCAAGGCACAGCCCCGCGTGCCGTGGTCGACACCTATCCGGTGAGCATCGGACGGATGGACTGGAAGACCCCGTTGGGCGAGACCCGGATATCGCGGAAACAGCGCGACCCGAGTTGGCACCCCCCTGAGTCGGTCAGAGCGGAGGCCGCAGCCGAAGGCAGGAGCGTACCGAAGGTGGTACCCCCCGGCCCCGAAAACCCACTCGGCCAGTACGCGCTGGCGCTGGGGCTTCCCGGCTATCTGATCCACGGCACCAACAAGCCCTATGGCGTCGGGATGCGGGTAACCCACGGCTGCGTGCGCCTGCTGCCGGAGGATATAGAGGAACTGTTCGACGCGGTGCCGCTTGGGACAGCTGTGCAGATCCTGAACCAACCGGTCAAGACCGGCTGGCAGGACGACGTGCTCTACGTGGAGATCCACCGGCCACTGGATGAGGACGACAGGCCGCAAAGGGACCTGCTGCGCTTCACCTTGGAGCGGGTCTACGCCGAACTGGAAAAACGACCCGCCGTGCTCGACGGGCGGGCACTGCGCCAGGCCGTGGCAGAGATGCGCGGGGTGCCGGTAGCCGTCTCGAAGCCCGGCGTCGTCGGGCGCCCGATCACCAACCCGCTGTTCAGATAGCGCGTTTTCGCCAGGCGCCCGGCCAACCCCCGCGCGGACCCACGGCTAGCTGGCGCGCGGCGGCTGGTTTACTTGTACATCGCCTTCTTGAACATGCGATCGATCTTGGCCTCGGTCGCGTCAGACTGCGCCTTGGCGCCGGACGCGGTGGACATCGCCGCATCCGCACGGGCCTGGGCCGCTGCGGCGGCCTGGTTGGCGGCAGCGGCGTCGGCGGCCGCCCTTTCGGCGATCACGCGCACCGCGTCGAGATCACTCTGCTTGACCGAGGCGCAACCGAACAAAAGACCGCTTGCGGCCAGAAGGACAAGGGTTCTTGTGGATACTGTGTTCATCACTATTTCCTCTTGCTGATGCTGCCTGAACCGACGGCCGATTCCCTGCGTCACACAGGCCCTGTGTCAACAGGTTATTCCGCCGGTCAGCGGATTTCCACCGTTATGCCGGTCCGGACCCAGCGCAGCACGGCATCCAGCTGCTCGTCGGTGAGCGCTACGCAGCCCCTGGTCCAGTTCAGCGTCTCGTGCAGGCGGGGATCGCCCTGGCCCAGCCCATGGATGCCGATATGACCACCCAGCGCGGTATCCTGCGGAGGCGCCTTGCCGCGGCGATGCGCGGTGACGATCTCCTGCAGCTCGCGCTGACTGATAGCGCCTTGCTGATAGGCCCGTTCAGCCCGCTCAACGTCGGGATAGTCGAGTTCGATGAAACGGTGGAAACCGGAATCGCGCCGGATCCGGGTAACGTGAAACCGGCCCAGGGGTGTGGTGTTGTCGGCGTGCATCTTATCCGCACTTGCGCCATAGCGACCGATCGCGATATTGCGCAGCGTGATCTGCGCCTGCCCCCCGACAAATACGGTCAGCGTCAGCTTGCGGGTATCCACCAGCAACCAGGATTGGGTTGCCGACCCGCCCGCAGTCGCTGCATGCGCAGGTACCAGCGCCAGGCACGCGTACAGCACCAGACCCAGCCACCGCCCGGATAGGCCGGCAAAAACCCCTTGCCCGTTGCGATGCATGCGGCCAGCTTACACCATGCCGGCGGGGGCCGCGGGGTAGCTCAGCTCGCAGGCTTCGCCGTGTCATATAAGCGCGGTTTTGTTGGCCAGCCGGCGCACCCGGACCCCTCTCCCGCCCGGGTGCGCACGCGAACGGCCGGCCCGTTCGACGCCCCGGGGTGGAATCAGGCGGCCTTCGGCCGTGACCTGGCGTCCACCGCAAGGCCCGCCTGCGCGGCGCCCGGTTTCGGCGTGAACGGCACGACCGTGGACCGGCCGGGTATTGAGCCGAGGCGCCGCCAGGCCAGCACAAACACCGTGGCCAACAGCGCGGCAGCACCCGCATCACGCAACGAAATGCCGGCCCAGACACTGGCGATGGCGATACCGGCACCGGTCACGAGTGCCGCGGAGATCATCGGGATCAGTAGGTTCACCATGATTTCCGTTGCAAACCTGCCGATCGGGCCGTACTTATCGTTCCAGATCTGGAGCACGCGCATCAGCAGCAGCGACACGCCGAGAAAAAAGATGCCTGCGAAAAGAGACATGGATGGAATCCCAATACTGGCCGCCGGCGCGGATCCTGGTATGACGCGCGACCGGGCAAGCGAGGAACGCCCCGCCGGCCTCCCTAATCACCCAGGGAGTCGGGATGATGAAGGTGCCGCGGTCGGGCCGGTTCACGGGGCAGTTGGCATTCCGACCGCAGTTGGCAGAGCAAAGTCTGGCTCGGCGCCGCACGGCCCGCAAGAGGGTCAGAAAAATATTTTTGTTACGCCGCGGCCAAGTCCGCAAGGCGAGAGATGCGACCTGGTCCGGCCGCATGTGCCGTGGCAACGGCCTAGGCTGCCGCCCGCCGGCTCAGGATGACCAGCGCAATGCCACCCAGAATCGCTGCCGAGGCAAACAGCAGGCGCAGCGAAAGCGCTTCGTCGAGAAACATGACGGCGCCGAGCGCGGCGATCAGCGGCACGCTAAGCTGTACGGTGGCGGCACTGGCCGGGCGCAAGCCGGGCAGTGCCATGTACCAGATCGCGTAACCGACACCCGATGCCAATGCGCCGGAGGCGACGGCGTACCCGACACCCGAACCGTCCCAGGCAGCCGACCGGAACGTCAGCGCGCTAAGCGTGAGTGCGAGCGGCACCGACCTGGCGAAGTTGCCGGCGGTCACTGCCGTCGGGTCTCCACCGCCCCTGCCGCGCAAGGAATAGACACCCCAGGCAATACCGGCCGCCAGCATCAGCAGCGCGCCAAGCAAGGGCGGTGCCGATAGTCCAGGCAGCAGCAGTCCCACCAGCCCAGCCAGGGCCAGCGCAAAGCCGGTCCACTGGCGCACCGAGAGGCGCTCGCCCCGCGACAGACCATAGCCGATCATGGTCGCCTGAACCGCACCGAACAGCAGCAGGGCCCCTGTCGCGGCGGGCAGACTGATGTAGGCAAACGAAAAGGCTGCGGCATAGGCGAACAGCGCCAGCGCGGACGCCCAACTGCCGGCGGGTTTACGCACGCCGCCGCGCAACTGCACGATCAGCCACAGCGTCAAAGCACCGGACAGCAGACGGATCGTGGTAAAGCTTGCCGCGTCGATCGCGGCATCCTTCAACGCCACGCGACACAGCAGCGAGTTGCCGGCAAAGGCGAGCATCGCCAGCGCTGTCAGCACGACCGTCAGCCGACGTGACATCGACGCCGCCTCGCCCACTGCTCAGGCATGCATACCTGCCGGGAGCCTGGTCATGGTGTTTCCTCCGCTGGCGTCGCGCCGTTTCGATAGATGAATCCGCCGCGTACCAGCCACTTCTCGATCTCGACCGCGAACAGCACCAGCGAGGAGAGTGCCAGACAGATGACCAGATCGGCCAGCGGCAGCGGCTGGGTATGAAAGATCGCGTTCAGCGGCGGCAGGTAGATGACCGCCATCTGCAAAAGCACCGTCACAAGCACGGCGCCCACCATCGGCCGGTTGCTGAACAGGCCGATGCTGAACAGCGAGGCCGTCTCACTGCGCACCGCCAGCGAGTGAAACAGCTGCGAGACCGTCAACACGGTAAATACCACCGTCTGCCAGTATTCCACACCGCGTGCGATCGCCCAGGCCTGCGAGGCGATCGACAGCCCGCCGACGAACAGGCCCACCCACAGGATGTGCTGCCACATGCCGTGCGCGAAGATGTTCTCGTCCGGTCGACGTGGCATGCGCTGCATGATCCCGGGCTCGGCAGGCTCGGCGCTGAAGGCCAGACCCGGCAGGCCGTCGGTGACCAGGTTGATCCACAGGATATGGATCGGCAGCAACGGGATCGGCAGGCCGAGAAAGGGCGCGAGAAAGAGCGTCCAGATCTCACCCGAGTTGGAACTCATGGTGTCCTTGATGAACTTACGCACGTTGTCGAATATGCGCCGGCCGGCACGCACCGCGCTGACGATGGTGGCGAAATTGTCGTCCAGCAGGACCATATCCGCGGCCTCGCGCGCGACGTCGGTGCCCTTCCTGCCCATCGCGACCCCGATCCCGGCGCGTTTCAACGCCGGGGCATCGTTGACCCCGTCGCCGGTCATCGCGACAAACTCGCCACGCCGCTGCAGCGCCTTGATGATTCGCAGCTTCTGTTGCGGACTGACCCGCGCATACACACGTATCGACCCGACGCGTTGTGCGAACGCATCGTCGGACAGCTCGGCCAGCTCGGTACCGGTCAGGGCCGCCTCGCGCTGGTCGCTGATCCCGAGGCGATGGGCGATCGCCCAGGCAGTGCCGGGGTGGTCGCCGGTGATCATGACCGGCGTGATCCCCGCCGTCAGGCAATCGGCCACGGCCTGCGGCACCTCCGGGCGAGGCGGGTCGATCAGCGCGACCAGCGTCAGGAAGGTCAGCTCGCACTCGATCGTCTCGGCCGCAAGCGGTTCCGGCAGCGCCGGCAGCGCGCGCCTGGCCAGCGCCAGTACGCGATAGCCCTCGTTGGTCAGGCGCTCCGCCGCTTTCAGCAGCGCATCGGCCTCGACCGGTGCGACCCCCTCGGCCGTAGCCATCTGGTGGCACTGGGGGATCAGCTGCTCCGGTGCACCCTTGACGTAGGCGACCACCCCTTCGGGAACGCGATGCAGCGTAGTCATCTGCTTGCGCTCGCTGTCGAACGCCAGCACGCCGACCCGCGGCATCGCCTGCTCGAGCTCCGCCTTATCGTAGCCGGCCGCCTGCGCCGCCTCGAACAGGGCCAGTTCGGTGGGCTCGCCGGCCGTCCGGCCATCGCGCTCGGTCACGTCGTTGTTCAGGGCCATCGCCTTTCCAGCCTCGGCCCAGGACGCCTGTGCATCGCTGCCAGGCAACTGCGCATGGCGCACACCGTCGGCAAAATAGGCGTCCACCGACATGTGGTTGAGGGTCAGGGTGCCGGTCTTGTCGGTACAGATATAGGTGACCGAACCGAGCGTCTCGACCGCCGGCAGGTTGCGCACCAGCGCGTTTTGCCGGATCAGCTTGCGCGCGCCGAACGCCAGCGAGATGGTCACCACCGCCGGCAGGGCCTCCGGGATCGCTGCAACCGCGAGGCTCACCGCGGTCAGGAACATCAGCATTACCGGCTGACCCTGCAGCAGGCCGGCGACAAACACGATGCCGCAGATGGCCAGCACTGCCAGCGCGAGGTGGCGGCCGAAGCGCGCCAGGCGTGCCTGCAGCGGGGTCTTCAGCTTGACCGCGCCGTGCAACAGCTCGGCGATATGCCCTATCTCGGTGTCGCCGCCGGTGGCGACCACCACGCCAGAGCCGCGACCGCGCGTGATCAGGCAGCCCTTGAAGGCCATATTCGAGCGCTCCGCGAGTGCTGGCTCACCCTGATCCAGCGGCGCGATCTGCTTCTCGAGCGGTTGCGACTCGCCGGTCAGCGCCGATTCGTTGGCCTGCAGTTCCTCACTCTCGAGCAGGCGCAGGTCGGCGGGTACCGCGTTGCCCGCCTCCAGCAACACCAGGTCGCCGGGCACCAGATCCGCCGCATTGACGGTCACGGCTTTGCCTTCACGCCTGACCCTTGCCTCCGGCGTCGCCATCTCACGCAGCGCTGCAACCGCGCGCTCGGCACGGTACTCCTGCACCGCACCGATGACGGCGTTGAGCAGCACGATCACCAGAATCGCGACCGCATCCTGCGGTTCACCGACCAGACCCGAGATCACCGCGGCGGCGAGCAGCACGAGGATCATGAAGTCTGCAAACTGCTGCAGCAGCACACCGAACAGCGTGCGCTGGCGTCCTTCGGGCAGCAGATTCGGGCCGTATTCGGCGAGGCGCCGCTGCGCCTCGCCTGGCGTCAGCCCGCTGTTGCTAGTGTGCAGCCGTGCCAGCACCTCGGTGATCTCGAGCCGCACCCAGTCGCTGCCGGACATCTCAGTCGCCCGCGATCAGCGTAATCAGGGTGGCGGTGACCAACGCGATCAGAAGGGTCTTGAATCCACTTAGCCACCACGACACGCCGGAGATGCGCCCAAGGAACACGCCGAGCAGGAAGATCAGCAGCAGTGCGATCGCGATCGAGGCAGACAGCGGCGCAAACGGCAGCTCCAGGCCAGCCTCCGCCAACCACAGCGGGATCAAGATCAGCAGCGAGATGACCAGCGGTGCCAGCCCGTTTACCAATGCGATCAGCATCGGCACCCAACGTGCCGCGCGACCATGAAAGCTGTCGCCGAGATCGGTCCCCATGGCCATCTGCAGCTCTTCCAGGGCGCGTCGCCGCTCGGCCGATTCGCTGACATAGGCGCTGCTGACGCCGCTGACCCCGAGCGCAATCCCAGCACCCAGACAGGCACTGATGATCAGCGAGGGGCTGGCAGGCGCGCTGACGCTGAAGCCGGTGATCAAACCCAGCATGGTGAGCGCACCATCAAATCCGTTGACCACGAAATAGCGCCGGACAATGCCCTGCGTTCGCGTGATCCGCAGCAGAAATCTCGCCTCTTGTAACGGGTTCACGCGCGATCAGCCGCTACCACCCTCACTGAACACCTCGACCTCGTCGATGCTGTGCAGTGAGCCGCCCAAGGTCTTTATCGCAGCCTGGATCGCATCGAAATCCAGCGTCTGACCGTTGATCACGACCCGCAATGTCTCGGTATGCTCATCCACTTCGATGACCGTCAGGTGCACGCGGTAGTCCGCACCCACTTCGGCGAGCCGGCTGGAGAATTCGAGCGCGTTCGGCTGATGGGGCTTGAGCACATCCAGGACAAGCTTCTTCACTGCTACCATCGCACTGACTTCCTGTTCGCAGTCTGACCTGGGCGCCCGGGATGGACGCCCGCCATCGGCCAATGGCCGAGCGGGCAGCACATCTGAACAGCGCCCCCTGCTGACCAGTATAGGCCGCCAGGTCCCGCACCAAGGTTGTGCTCACACCTACCGTTGCGATCCGACGTCCTTGCGGCGTGGCAAAACCAGAGCAACACGGCGCTGTGCTCCTTCGTGTCAGCCCCTCCGACAAGTACGCCGCATAGCCACCACCTGGACTGTCGTGAACGACCCGCGGGACACCGTGGCTCCGTCCGTGGAGGCACGGCCGCGGCATCCCTGCGGCAGAATAGAGCCCCCGAGCCGAACACCAAGGAATGCCGCTCGATGTCGGTCGACCGTTTAAGCAGGCGCCATTCCGCGCTGTGGTCGCAATCGCGATCAGTCGAAAGGATGCCGCATCACGATGGTCTCGTCGCGGTCCGGTCCGGTCGAGATGATGTCTATCGGGGTCTCGCACAGCTCCTCTATCTTGCGCAGGTAGCTACGCGCCGCCTCCGGCAGCCCGTCGCGCGACTTCACCCCGACGGTCGACTGTTTCCAGCCCGGCATCTCGATCAACACCGGCTCGCAAAGCGCGAAGCGGTCGGCACCCACTGGCGGCGCGTCCACTTCGCGGCCGTCGAGCTTGTAGGCGACACAGATCTTGACCGTGTCCAGACCGTCGAGCACGTCGAGCTTGGTGATACATATGCCGGTCACGCTGTTTATCTGCAGCGAGCGCTTGAGCGCGATCGTGTCCAGCCAGCCGCACCGGCGCTTGCGCCCGGTCGTGGCGCCGAACTCGTGGCCCTTTACGCCCAGGTGTTCGCCGTCGTCGTCGAACAGTTCGGTCGGGAACGGGCCAGCCCCGACGCGTGTGGTATAGGCCTTGACGATACCCAACACGTAGTCGAAATCACGCGGCCCAACGCCGCTGCCGGTGGCCGCGCCGCCGGCGGTCGTGTTGGACGAGGTGACATAGGGATAGGTGCCGTGGTCGATGTCCAGCAGAGCGCCCTGGGCACCCTCGAACATCACGCTGCGGCCCTGGCGTCGCAGCCCATGCAGCGTGCCCGGCACGTCTTCAATCATCGGCCGGATCTGCTCGGCCTGGCCGAGCGCCTCGTCGAGTACCTTCTGGTAGTCCACCGTACCGAACTTGAAGTAGTGCTCGAGGGCGAAGTTGTGGTACTCCATCACCTCGCGCAGGCGCTCCTTGAAAAGCTCCGCATCGAGCATCTCGCCGAGCCGGATGCCACGGCGCGAAACCTTGTCCTCGTAGCAGGGACCGATACCGCGTCCGGTAGTGCCGATCGCCTTGTTGCCCCGCGCCGCCTCACGCGCCTGATCGAGCGCGATGTGGTACGGCAGGATGACCGGGCAGGACTCGCTGATACCCATGCGGCTGCGCGCATCGATTCCACCCACCTCCAGCATCTCGATCTCTTCCAGCAACGCGCTCGGCGACAGGACCACGCCATTGCCGATCAGGCAGCGCACATTGTCACGCAGGATGCCTGAGGGGATCAGGTGCAGGACCGTCTTGCGGCCCTGGATAACCAGGGTGTGCCCGGCGTTGTGCCCACCCTGGAAGCGCACGACCGCGTCGGCCTTGTCGGTCAGCAAGTCTACGACCTTGCCCTTGCCCTCGTCGCCCCATTGGGTGCCAATGACAACTACGTTCTTGCCCATTGGAAAATCTCTTCTCGGTTAGCGGCTAGAGCGGGACGACATCCCACTTCTCGGCCTGTTTCTGTAAACGGAACGCACAGCCCATCTGCGCGGGATCGCCGGCCTGTCCCGGCAGCTCACGGATCACGACGGTGCCGGAGGCGCGCAACTCGGCGACCCGGGACTGTAGACCAGGGTCGGCGTCATGCGGCGCCAGGACTGCGTCGGCGAGCGGCTGCGGCGCATGGCTGCGAAGGCGCATCAGGGTCTTGAGATCGGCACTGAAGCCGGTCGCGGGCCGTGCCCGTCCGAACACCTCGCCGATCTCGTCATAGCGGCCGCCGCGTGCAACCTCCTGCCCCTCGCCGGGTACGAACGCGGCGAATACCACCCCGGTCTGGTAGTGGTAGGCGCGCAGCTCGGCGAGATCAAAGTGCAGCGGCAGGTCCGGCTGGCAGCGGCGCAACTGGGCCGCGACCGCCTCGACATAGTCGATCGCGGCCGCCACCGCAGGCGGTGCGCCAGCCAATAGCTCGCGTGCGCGCGGCAGCACCTCGTCGTCGCCGTTTAGCTCCGCCAGGGCACGCAGCATGCTATGCATCGGCGCGTCCAGATCGAACCGGTCGAGCAGCTCCTCGATTTCGGCGATCGCCTTGCGTTGCAGGGCCTCGAACAGGTCCGCCTCCTGCAGGTCGGTCAACCCGGCGGCCTCGGCCAGCGCGCGGTAGATCCCAACGTGGCCCAGGTCGAGATAGATGTCCTTCAGACCAGCCAGGCGCAGCGTCTCCATCATCAGGCAGACGATCTCGACATCGCTCTCGACGCCGGCATGACCATACAACTCCGCGCCGATCTGCAGCGGACTGCGCGAACCGGAGAAACCATCGGCCCGGGTGCGCAACACGCTGCCGATGTAACACAACCGGGTGGGCGCCTGATGACGCAGACGGTGCGCGTCGATGCGCGCCGCCTGGGGTGTGATATCCGCCCGCAAACCCAGCTGCCGCCCACTTAGCTGGTCGGTGAGCTTGAACGTCTGCAGGTCCAGGTCCTTGCCGGTCCCGGTCAGCAGCGACTCGAGGAATTCGATGAACGGTGTCATGACCAGCTGGTAACCCCAACCGGCATAGACATCCAGCAGCGAGCGGCGCAGCGTCTCGAGGGCGCGGGCCTGCGCAGGCAATAGTTCGTCGATGCCTTCCGGCAACAACCAGGTGTTATCTTGGATCACTTGCTATCGCACCAGGTATAACAGTACAAGACCGGCCAGCATGGTGAGCAGGCCGCCATTGCGCAGCGTCTTGTCGTCCATATCGCCGACCATCCGCATCATGTTGCGAAAACCGCGCGGATTGGCAAACGGCAGGATACCCTCAAGCACCAGCATCAGGGCCAGCGCGGCCCACAGGTCCTGCCACATCGCTCCATCCACAAAAAAGCCGGGATGGTTACCCGGCCTTACTCGATTCGACAACCGGCGGGAACAAGCCAGACCCGCGCTACCATGAACATCAAATTTTCCCAGATCGGCGGCGCCTTGTCCATTTGCAACGGCCGCCCTGCAGGAACAGCCGCGATCGGCGGTCCACGGCCCGGACCGGCGGCCTCGTCCGGAGCCGGGCCGGCCGCGCCCCCGTGGCAGGACTGCCAGGCCAGGCTGTCACCGATGGAGCGGCCGGGGTTCAATACTCCGGCCGGTCCTCTGCCGTACAGCGGACTCTGTCGGTGCCGCTATTTGGCCTCTTGATTGAAATAGCGGAAGAACTCCGACTTGGGATCCAGCACCATCATGCTGCCACCATCGGAAAAGACATCGCGGTAGGCAGTCAGGCTGCGCCAGAAACTGTAGAACTCGGCGTTCTGCTGGAATGCCTTGGCATAGGTATCCGCCGCACCGGCATCGCCCTCACCGCGCAGCGTTTCCGCCTCTCGGTAGGCATCGGCGACGATCTCGATACGCTGACGGTCCGCGTCGGCCTGGATCCGCTCCGCCGCCTCCGCACCCTGTGCACGGAGTTCCGCCGCCACCCGGTGTCGCTCGGTGCGCATGCGCTCGTAGATGTTCTCGCTGATATCCTCAGAAAAATCGATCTGCTTGATGCGTACGTCGACGATCTCGACCCCAAGGTCTGCAGCCTGCTCATTGGCATTGCGCGCCAGCGTGGCCATGATCTCGGCACGCTCACCGGAGACCACCTCCTGGACTGTACGCCTGCCGAACTCGTCACGCAGTGCCGCATTGATCCGCGCCGACAGCAGACGCGACGTCGCATCGGCGCTGCCGCGTGTGGAGCGGTAGAACTGGGCCACGTCCGCGATACGCCACTTGGCGTAGGAGTTCACCACGACGAACTTCTTCTCGATCGTGAGGAATCGCTCCGGGTTCGCATCCAGGGTCTGGATACGCTTGTCGAACTTCACCACGTCCTGGATGAGCGGCACCTTGAAATGCAGCCCGGGCTTGAAATCGGCGTCGACAATCTCACCAAGCCGCAACAGCAGGGCGAGTTGCTGTTCCTGCACCACGAACATCGAAGAACCGCCGGCAACCGCCAGTACCGCGACCAGGATCAGGGCCAACATGCCTTTTCCGGAACTCATTAGCGATCCCTCCGCGTGCGATCGAAACTGCGACGATCGTTTATCGAACCCGTCGAGCGCTGCTCACCGGTCGGCGGCAGGGCGATCCGTGGAGAATCAGGCGCCTTGAATTCCTCGGCCCGGGTGCTGGGCTGGATCATGCGATCCAACGGCAGGTAGGTCAGGTTGCTGCCCTCCTTGACGTCCAGCAGCACCTTGCCGGTGTTCCTCAGCACATCCTGCATGGTCTCCAGATACAGACGCTGGCGCGTGACGCCTGGCGCTTTTTCATACTCGCGCAGCAGCGCCAGGAAGCGCTGTGACTCACCCTCGGCCTCGGCAACCACCCTCGCCTTGTAACCCTTCGCATCCTCGACCAAGCGCGCAGCCTCGCCGCGCGCGCGTGGCACCACGTCGTTGGCATAGGTCTGGGCCTGGTTCTGCAGGCGCTCCTTGTCCTCGCGAGCGCGAATCGCATCGGCAAAGGCCTCGGCCACCTGCTCGGGCGCCTCGGCCCGCTGGATGTTCACGTTGGTCACGATCAGGCCAGTGCGGTACAGGTCAAGCAGCGCCTGGGTGCCCTGCTGCACCGCCACGGCGATCGCGCTGCGGTTCTCGGTGATGATGTCGTCCAGACGGCTCTTACCGATCACCTCACGCAGGCTGGACTCCATCGCACCGTGGATGGTGCCGCCCGGATCGGCGTCCTGGAACAGGAAATCCGCCGCATCCTGGATGCGGAACTGGACCTCCAGGGTCACGTCCGCGATGTTCTCGTCCTTGGTCAACATCTGCGCGCGGTGCTGGAACTTGTTGACCTGGTCGACATTGACCACGTCGACCGTATCGATGAACGGCAGCTTCAGATGCGGACCCGGTGCGGTGACTATATGGTAGGCGCCAAAGCGCTTGACCACGCCGCGCTCGGCCGGCTGGATGATGTAGAAGGACTCAAGGCCGAGCACCGCCACAAGCACCAGCGCGACGATAGCCCCGATACCCTTCTTGCCGGCACTGCCACCCGGCGAACTGCCGCTGCCGCCCTCGCCCTCGCCGCCGCCACCGCGGCGCCTGCCGCCGAATAGGCCGCCCATTTTTTCCTGCAGCTTGCGGACTACTTCGTCTAGGTCTGGCGGTCCCTGATCACCACCCTTGTTACTCCAAGGATCGCGGTTTCCACCACCCGGTTCATTCCAGGCCATGCATTACTCCCGTGCACTGGTTCAATCGGTCCCGAAGGCGTTTGTTCGCGGCGATTCTAACAACAGACCCGCACCCGAGGACATCATCCGACATCGCGCGCCACCTCGGGGTTGTCCCGCCACTGCTCGGCAAGCCGGGGTTCGTGCTTCTTCAGGCGCTCATAGTCGCGGCGTCTGAGCGCCACGTCCAGCTCCCAACCCCCGTCCTTACCGTGGTTTTCGTGCAGAATCGCACCCTGTTCGAACAACAGTGCGCGCAGCCGACCATCGGCGGGACCGAGCAACAGGTGTGAATTGACCACGTCGTTGTGAAACCACTGGGTCAGCGCGTCGAGCAGGTCGTCGATGCCGGCCCCGCTGACCGCCGACAGCCACACCCGCAGCGGCTCGCCCTCGGCGCCATATTCGACGCGTGGCGGAGCGTCCGGCATAAGGTCGATCTTGTTGTAGACCTCGATGCACGGCACCGCCTGCGCGCCGATCTGCGCCAGCACGTCCTCGACCTCGGCGACCTGTTCGGCGCGCTGGGGGCTGTGTGCATCGATCACGTGCAACAGCAGATCGGCCTCGACGGTTTCCTGCAGCGTCGACTTGAACGCCGCAACCAGTTCGTGTGGCAGGCGCGACACGAAACCCACGGTATCGGCGAGGATCAAACCGGCTCCGTCGCGCAGCTCCACGCGCCGCAGCGTCGGATCCAGGGTCGCGAACAGCTGGTCCCGGGCGTATACGCCGGCCTCGGTGAGGCGGTTGAAGAGCGTCGACTTGCCGGCGTTCGTGTAGCCGACCAGCGACACCGTTGGTATCTCGTTGCGCCGCCGCGAACGTCGGCCCTGCTCGCGCTGGCTGTCGACCCGCGCCAGGCGCCGCCCGATCTGGTCGATCCGCTGGTTGAGCAGCCGGCGGTCGGTCTCGAGCTGGGTCTCACCCGGACCGCGCAGGCCGATACCGCCCTTCTGGCGCTCGAGGTGGGTCCAACCGCGCACCAGGCGGGTCGACAGGTGGCGCAGCTGCGCCAGCTCGACCTGCAGCTTGCCTTCATGCGAGCGCGCGCGCTGGGCGAAAATATCCAGGATCAGGCCGGTGCGATCGAGCACCCGGCATTCGAACAGCGCCTCGAGGTTGCGTTCCTGGCTGGGGGAAAGAGCATTGTCGAAGATCACCAGCTCGGCGCCCAGCGTCGCGACCAGCTGGTGGATCTCCTCGGCCTTGCCGCTGCCGATGTACAGGCGCGAATCCGGCACCTGGCGCTGCGAACCCACCAGGGTCAGCGGTTCCGCGCCGGCCGACCGGGCCAGTTCAGTGAATTCCTGCAGTTCGTCCGGGTCTGCCGGGCCGTACAGACTGACATGGACCAGGATCGCCTTTTCGCCGCTCTGGGGACGTTCAAACATGCTGCTGATTCAATCTCACCGGTGCAGACACAAGCGACCCCACAGCATCGCCGCAGGGTCGTCGGTTCCGCTCGGTAGTGGTGGGCGTGATCAGGTGTTGCCGGGCTCCGCGTCGCCTTCGCTTTCACCGTGTGCGTGCTGAATGCGCACGTTCCTCGCCGGCACGACGGTCGAGATCGCGTGCTTGTAGACCATCTGGCTGACGCTGTTCTTCAACAGCACGACGAACTGATCAAACGATTCGATCGTTCCCTGTAGCTTGATTCCGTTCACCAGGAAAATCGACACCGGGATGCGCTCTTTGCGCAATGCGTTCAAAAATGGGTCCTGCAGGCTTTGTCCCTTCGACATAGCGGGCTCCGTGTTGTTCTGGTTCGGTTTAATTTTGTTTACGCTCAACAAGTTATGCGTATACGCAGCGCGGCAGGTCAGGCCAAGACGGCCAGCGTCACCGCACCAAATCGTCGCGGTCATGCGACCAGCGAACTATAGCACAGCGGCCTTGTCAGGTTTGCGAATAAACCAGGCATAGCGCGACATTAGACACAGATCGCAACATTGCGCATGGACGCCGACGTTCACACCTGCCGCCCCTCCAGGACGCGCCGGATCGAGGCCAGGGCCTGGGCCAGCACATCGCCGGATTCGTTCAGCCACTCGACGCCCGGTTCGCTGCGCAGCCAGGTCATCTGGCGCTTGGCCAGCTGGCGGGTTGCCGCCTGAGCCCGTTCGACCATCTCCGGCCGGGAAGATTCCCCACGCAGCCAGGCCCAGACCTGGCGGTATCCCACCGAGCGCATAGAGGGCAGGTCCGGGTGCAGGTCACCGCGCCCGACCAGGTGCTCCACCTCGGCGACCAGGCCCTGCTCGAGCATGGCCAGGAAACGATGGTTGATGCGCGCGTGCAGCGCATCACGGGCCGCCGGGCTGCGCACCAGCTTGATCGCGCGAAACGGCATGACCCGGCCGGCAGCGCGCTGCAATTCGCTCAGCCTCTGTCCGCTGAGTTCCCAAACCTCGAGGGCACGCAGGGTGCGCTGCGGGTCGTTGTGATGGATGCGCGCGGCTGCCGCCGGGTCGACCTCAGTCAACCGCGCGTGCAGCGCTTGCAGACCCTCTGCATCGAGCAGACCTGCGAGGCGCGCGCGTACCCGCGGGTCGGCCTGCGGCAGCTCGGACAGGCCGAACTGCAGCGCTCGAAAATACAGCATGGTCCCGCCGACCAGCAGGGGGATACGTCCCGCCGCGGTGATCGCGTGCATCTCGCGCAGCGCATCGTCGCGGAACCGCGCCGCGGAATAGCTCTCAGCCGGATCACAGACGTCGATCAATCGGTGCGGCGCACGCGCCAGTTCGTCCGCGGTTGGCTTGGCGGTGCCGATATCCATGCCGCGATAGACCATTGCCGAATCCACACTGATGAGCTCGACCGGCAGGCGCTCGCGCAACGCGATCGCCAGCTCGGTCTTGCCCGACGCGGTCGGGCCCATCAGCAGGATGGCCGGCGGCAATGAGGTGGTGGCATCGTTCATGGGATGAATCCTCACCGCGAAGGGCACGGAATGACCAAGATCTCAGCGTCACGACCCCAGCCTGCATGTTGCACCAGTCGCTCAGCGGCCGCGCAGGAACAGCCTGTCCAGGGCCTGCATGTCGAGCTGGGTCCAGGTGGGGCGACCGTGGTTACATTGACCGCTACGCTCGGTGCGCTCGATATCGCGCAGCAGCGCGTTCATCTCTTCCACGCTCAGGCGGCGGTTGGCGCGCACCGAACCGTGACAGGCCATGGTCGCCAACACCTCGTTGATCTGTTCAATGATCCGCTGGCTGCCGCCGTGCACCACCAGGTCGGCCAGCACGTCGCGCAGCAGGCGCTCGGCATCGGCGTGGCGCAGCAACGCCGGCAGCGCGCGCACGACCAGACTCTGCTCACCGAGTCGGTCGACCTCCATGCCGAGCCCGGCGAACACCTCCGCATGCTGCTCGACCAGGTCGGCCTCACGCCGGCTGACCGCCACGCTGACCGGGACCAGCAGCGGCTGGCTGCGAATCCCCTCACCCTCGCGCGCCCGCTTGAACGCCTCATAGGTGATCCGCTCATGCGCGGCGTGCATGTCGACCAGAACCAGGCCGTGCTGGTTCTGTGCGAGCACGTAGACACCGTGCAGCTGCGCGATCGCGAAACCGAGCGGGTGTTCCGCGGCCGGCTCGTCGACCGGCTGCGACCCGGCGGCCGCTCCAACCGCTGTCAGTGCCACTGGCGCGGGCGCCTGCCACTCGCCGGCAGCACGATAGGCCGCGCGTCGCTCAGCGACCTGCAACGGCATGCTGGCCTGGCGCGGTTGCGCGGTTGGCAAGTTCGCCGCCGGCAATGGCGCCGGGGCGGCGCCTGCCGTGGACACCGGTTCGGCCAACACCTCGTGCAGGGTACGAAACAGGAAATCGTGGACCAGGCGGCCCTCGCGGAAGCGTACCTCGTGTTTGGTGGGATGGACATTGACGTCGACCAGGGCCGGGGCCAGCTCGAGGAACAGCACGTAGGCCGGATGGCGACCGTGATACAGGACGTCCTGAAACGCCTGGCGCACCGCGTGCGTGACCAGCTTGTCGCGCACCATGCGCCGGTTGACATAGAAGTGCTGCATGTCGGCCTGGCTGCGCGAGAAGGTCGGTCGTGCCACCCAGCCGCTGAGCCGCAGACCCGCCGCCGCGTGCTCGAAATACATGGCGTCATCGAGGAAACCCGGACCCAGGAGATCGCCCAGGCGGCGTTCGTGACTGGCCCGGTCCGCAGCGCTGGCAGCACCGAACACCTCCCGGCCGTTGTGGTTCAGGACGAAGGCGACGTCGGGGCGCACCAGGGCCAGGCGCCTGACCACCTGCTCGAGATGCCCGAATTCGGTCTTTTCGGTGCGCAGAAACTTGCGCCGCGCCGGGGTGTTGTAGAAAAGATCACGTACCGTGACGACGGTACCGCGGGACAGGGCCGCCGGGCGCGTCTCGGTGCCTTCGCCCTCCAGCTGCCACGCGTGTTCGGCGCCGCGCGCGCGTGAGGCCAGGCTGAGGCGCGAGACCGAGGCGATCGCCGGCAGGGCCTCGCCGCGAAATCCCATGCTGCTGATCTGCTCGAGGTCGGCGAGTTCGGCCAGCTTGCTGGTCGCATGCCGCGCCAGCGCCAAGCTGAGATCGTCGCGCTCGATGCCGGATCCATCGTCGCTGATCCGGATCAGCTTGATGCCGCCCTGCTCGACGTCGATCTGGATCCGGCCGGCGCCGGCATCGAGGCTGTTCTCGACCAGCTCCTTGACCACCGAGGCGGGGCGTTCGACCACCTCGCCGGCGGCGATCTGGTTGACCAGCTGGGTAGGCAGGGCATGGATGCGCAGCGACATGGCGGCATTCTGCCACCCGCGCTGCGCCGCTGACCACACCCGTTCAGCGGCCGGCAAGAAGGCTCCCGATGCTGGAGCAGCAAACGGACCGGGTACCAAACGGCGTGCCCAACCCTGCTCGCAGAGGGCCGCTCAGGGCGCGTCGGCGCGCAGCGCGATACCCGGGATATCGGCAGCCTGGACGGCACGGGAAAGGAACCACGCAGCTGCAGCAGGTACCCGGACAGACGTGCCTGCGGCGCCGCTGCCCGACGTCCGCGGCCCGGTCAGGTGTCCGGGATGACCAGCACCTGTCCGACGCGAATGAGATTCTCGCTGCGGATGTCGTTCTGGCGGCGCAGCGATCCGAGACTGACCTGGTAGCGGTCCGCGATCTCCGACAGCGTGTCGCCCTTGGCGATCACATGCTTGGTGGTGGTTCTCTGGCGCTCCGCCAGCATGGTCCCGGGGGGCGGGGCATCGTTGAAGAAGCGCTTCACCCCGGACATGATCGCCTTGGCCAGGCGCTCCTGGTAGTCCGGATCACGCAGATTGCGCTCTTCATCGGGGTTCGAGATGAAACCGGTCTCGACCAGCATCGACGGCACATCGGGAGATTTCAGCACCATGAACCCGGCCTGCTGCACGCGCCGGCCGTGGATCTTGCCCACCCGGCGCAGTTCACCGTAGACCTTGTCCGCGGCGCTCAGACTGGCATGCTGCGTAGCCGACTGGGAGAGATCCAGCAGCACCGACGCCAGCATATCGTCCTTGTCGTCCAGGCTGACCCCGCCGACCAGGTCGGATGCGTTCTCCTTCTCGGCCAGCCAGCGGGCCGCCTCGCTGGAGGCACCGCGCTGGGACAGCACGTAGACGGATGATCCGCGCACCCGCTTGTCGCGGAACGCGTCGGCATGGATGGACACGAACAGGTCGGCGCGCTGCTCCCGGGCCAGCGCCATGCGTTTACGCAGCGGGATGAAATAGTCGCCGTTGCGCGTGAGCACCGCGCGCATCCCGGGCTGGGCGTCGATCAGGCGTTTCAGGCGCTGCGCGATCTCCAGCGTGACCTGTTTTTCATCGGTCCCGAAACGCTTACCGGCGGCCCCCGGGTCATCCCCGCCATGGCCGGCGTCGACTGCCACGACCACGTCACGGGCACGCTGGATATCGTCCGCCGATTTGGCCACCCGCGGCGCGCGGGTGGCCTCCACCGGGTACAGGTCCACCACCAGTCTATGCCCGTAACTCGCATTCGGTTTCAACAGGAAGGTCTTGGGCCTGACCGCCTGGTGCAGATCCAGCACCACCCGCAAACCGCCGTCCGGGCGCTTGGCATAGCGCATGGCCCCGACATGCTCGTCGTGCACCTCACTGCCCGAAAATCCTGCCGCAACGCCGGCCTGCTCGAAGTCGATGACCAGCCGATCCGGCCCCGCCAACGCGAACACCTTGTGTTCCAGCGGGCCGGTGGTGTCGAACACCAGGCGGGTATGGTCGGGCGCGGTCCATAGGCGGACGCCAGCCACGTCGGCCGCGAACAGCCGGGGCATGAACAGTGACAGAGCGATGAAGACGAACAGTTTTCTCATGGG
The DNA here is from genome assembly GCA_022340805.1 of Chromatiaceae bacterium. Lineage (GTDB taxonomy): Bacteria > Pseudomonadota > Gammaproteobacteria > Chromatiales > Chromatiaceae > Thiosocius. The sequence goes on along the minus strand of JAJDNF010000026.1, from coordinate 4,178 downwards.
GTTCAGAGTTCCGCGCAGCCCTGAGCCGATGAACCCGAAGATAGCACAGGAAAAAATCTTTTCCTAGGCAAATCGGTCAGATATACCATCTTCCTCGAAGACTACTAGAGGTCCGCCACGAAGCGCTTAAGTACCCGCTGGCCGCGCGCCGTGGCGGCAGACATCGCGACCTCACGGCCCTGCCCCTGATATCTGATCTGGATCCGCAGATCGGGTGGTGGCAGCCAACCTGCACCGCGCTCCGGCCACTCGACCAGCAGGACCGCATCGCCGCTGAGCATCTCGCGCAGGCCCAGGTACTCGAGTTCGGCCGGATCCGCCACCCGATAGAGATCCAAGTGGTAGACCTGGCGCCCGGCGATCTCGTATGGCTCGATCAGCGTGTAGGTGGGGCTCTTGACTGCCCCGCGATGGCCGAGGCCACGCAGGAACCCGCGGGTCAGTGTCGTCTTGCCCGCACCCAGATCGCCCTCGAGGTGGATCAGTGCCGGCCCGATGCAGGCCGCCGCCAGGCGCACGCCCAGGAGCTCCTGCTCCGCCTCGCCACGCAGCACACCCGACCAGCCCGGCGCATTGCTCATGGTCGGTTCACCAGGCCGCGCAACCGTCCGATGAGGTCGCCGGCCAACATACCTCGCTCCCCACCGACACGCGCCGCAGCGTCACCCGCGGCCGCATGCAGGCACACGCCACCTTCCGCGGCGTCGCGCAGCGCCAGTCCCTGGGCCATCAACGCGGCGATCACCCCGGTGAGTGCATCGCCCATTCCGCCACTGGCCATCCCGGGATTGCCCTCGCTGCACAGCGCCGGCGGCGTTGCACCGCCGCTCGCGACAATCGAGCCGACGCCCTTGAGGACCACGCTGCCGCCGTAGCGGCGCTGCATCTGCACGGCCGTTTCGAAACGCTGCGCGTTGACCTCGGCACTGCAAAGCGACAACAGCGCCGCCGCCTCGCCCGGGTGCGGGGTCAGTACCCAGTCGTCGCGTCGCAGCGGCTCTGCGGCCAGCAGGCGCAGCGCATCCGCATCCACGACCAGCGGCCGACCGGACTCCAGCGCGGCCCGCCACAGGCCGAGCGCCCAGGCATCCTGCCCCAGACCCGGGCCGAGCGCGACCACGCTGGCCTGGCGCAGCAGCGGCTGCAGCGCCTGCGGGTCCTCGACTGCGTGAACCATCACCTCCGGGCGAGCCGCGAGCAGCGACGCGACATGCCGCTCGCGCGTCGCCACGCTGACCAGGCCACTACCGCTGCGTAACGCCGCTTCGGCGGCGATGCGCACCGCCCCGCCCATGCCGTGGTTGCCGCCGACTACCAGCACGTGACCGAAATGTCCCTTGTGGGCATTGCGACGCCGCGGGGCGAGCAGCGCGGACTGTTTTTGCCAGTCGATACGCCGCGCCGAAGGCACGCTGCTGGCATAAACGGCGGCCGGAACCCCCAGGCCGGCGAATACGACCTCGCCGGCACAGTCCGGCCCGTCCGCGGTGAACAGGCCGGTCTTCAGGCCAATGAAACTGATCGTGACGGCGGCATGAATCGCACTGCCGAGAATCACGCCGCTGTCGGCATGCAGACCGGACGGGACGTCGATCGCGATGCAGGGCGCGCGGTGCGCGTTGGCCGCGGCGATTGCCGCGGCCCAGTGCCCGCCGACCGGCCGCTCCAGCCCGGTCCCGAACATCGCGTCGACGACCAGATCGAGATCCGGCGCGAGGCGCTCAAACGGCGCCCAGGCGCCCCCGATCTGCTGCCAGCGCAGCGCATTCGCCAGGGCGTCGCCGGTCAGGCGCTCGCGCTCGCCAAGTTGCAGCACCTCGACAGCCAGGCCGGCCTCGCTCGCCAGGCGCGCGACGACGAAACCGTCGCCGGCGTTGTTGCCGGTGCCGGCCAGCACGACCAGGCGTCGGGCCTCCGGCCAGCGCTGTCTGATCAGGTCGAACGCGGCCTGACCCGCCCGCTCCATCAGCGCGAGACCGGTACTGCCGAACCGGTCGATTGCGATGCGGTCGAAACCGCGCACCTGTTCGGCGGTATACAGTGCACGCGGCAGTTCGGCGGTGTCCGGGAGTGCTCGATATGTCATGGATGTGTTGGGCCGGCGACGGGTTATCTTATTAAGTGTGATGGAAAACCAGCCGGATATCGATTTCAAGCAGCTCGCCGGACGCATCAAGCAGTGGGGCCGACAGCTCGGTTTCCAGCAGGTCGGGATCTGCGATACCGATCTGGGCGAGACCGCGCAGCACCTGCAGCGCTGGCTGGCACGCGGCTTTCACGGCGAGATGGCATTCATGCAGCAACACGGCAGCAAGCGCACCCAGCCTGCCGAGCTGGTGCCGGGCACGCTGCGCATCGTCTCGGTACGCATGGACTACCTGCCCGACGAGCCCGATCCGCGGGCCATCCTGGACGACCCCGCGCAGGCCTTCATCTCGCGCTATGCACTGGGCCGCGACTATCACAAGGTGATGCGCCGGCGGCTGCAGCGTCTCGCCGACCGGATCGCCAGCCAAGTCGGGCCCTTCGGCTACCGGGCATTCGTCGATTCCGCACCGGTGATGGAGAAGGCAATCGCGGCCAAGGCGGGGCTCGGCTGGATCGGCAAGCACTCCAACCTGCTCAACCGCGATGCAGGTTCATGGTTTTTTCTCGGCGAGCTGTATACCGACCTGCCGCTGCCGGTCGATACACCGGTCCCAGAACACTGCGGGGACTGCCAGGCCTGTATCGATTGCTGTCCGACCCGCGCCATCGTCGCGCCATACCAGGTCGACGCGCGGCGCTGCATCTCCTATCTGACGATCGAACTGAAGGGTCCGATTCCCGAGCAGCTGCGCCCGCTACTCGGCAACCGGATCTTTGGCTGCGACGACTGCCAGCAGGTCTGTCCGTGGAACCGCTTCGCGATACCGACGCCCGAACAGGACTTCCTGCCCCGCCACGGACTCGACGCCGCGACACTGCTTGAGCTGTTTGGCTGGAGCGAGACGCAGTTTCTGCAGCGCACCGAGGGCTCGGCGATCCGCCGCATAGGCTATTCGCGGTGGCTGCGCAACATCGCCGTGGCCCTGGGCAATGCCGGTCGTGACCCCGCGATCGGGGAGGCCTTGCAGCGCCGATTGGACTTTCCCGATCCGATGGTCCGCGAGCACGTCGCCTGGGCCCTCGAACGTCAGCGCGGGAAGGCGCCCTGAGCGCAGTGACGCCCGGTGTGGTGCAGCGCATTCAACGACGCATTGGATTGCGTGCATCCATGGTGACAGGGCGCAACGGTGCGGCGTATTGCCCTGTACCTTCTGTCACCAAGCGACGCCCACTAGAATTTCGACAATGGGTCGACGCCCCGACCGATGGCGCCAAGGCGCTTGCTGTCGTGTAGGTAGACGGTCCGGCGGTCGATCTTGATAAGGCCCTGCTCCTGCAGCCGGTGCAGTTCGCGCGAGAAGGTCTCGGCCGAGATGTTCAGCATGCTGGCAATCACGGCCTTGGCTGCAGGTAGCCGGATCTCCGGATGCGGCGTCGATCCCTGGTGGGCCTCGCGCAACAGATAGGCCACGGTGCGTTGCCGCGCATTCTGCAGACAGCAGGCCTCCAGATCCCCGATCAGCTGGCGCATCAGATGACTCATCGCACGCAGCATGGAATCGGCAAAGTCCGGCTTTGCCGCAAGCGCCTCTTTGATCACCTCGCGCGGCAGATAGCCGAGCCTGACCGGCGACAGGGTGTCGACAAATACCGGGCTGGGAAACTCGTTGAACATGATCGCCTCGCCGAAACTGTCGCCTGGCTGCAGCACGCGCAACACCCGTTCGTCGCCATTGCACGACAGCATGTAGAGCTTGAGTCGCCCCTCGAAGACCGCGAACAGGCCATCGAGGTAATCGCCGCGACTGACTATGCGCGCGGCACGCTTCTGCTCGATCACCCAGCCACCCCGGGCGATCTGCTGGATGCTGATGCGATCGAGGTCGCTGAACAGGGACTGCGCAAGCAATTCGTCTACATCGATCGGGATACTGGTCGCGTGCATGGACTCCCCGCTGGGTTCGAGCCGGCCGGCGCGGTCAGGTACGCCGCGGCCACACCGTTTCAAACAATGAGATGTTGTTCACGCATTGAGCCTGCGACCTTGACCTTGGTCGACCGCTTACCCCCGCTATTCTTGACCCAGGTCA
>JAJDNF010000021.1 GCA_022340805.1 Chromatiaceae bacterium | reverse complement strand
CCCGAATCAACTCGGGAAGATCCCGGTGTGTCGCGCAGATGACCCGGACGTCAACCGGTATCTCGGTGCGCCCGCCGATGCGTTCGATGACCCGTTCCTGCAGGAACCGCAACAGCTTGGCCTGCAGCGGTTGTGGCAGGTCGCCGACCTCGTCGAGAAACAGGATTCCGCCGCTGGCGACCTCGATCTTGCCCGGGGTCGTCTTGGCCGCACCGGTAAAGGCGCCCTTCTCGTATCCGAATAACTCGCTCTCGAGCAGCGCCTCGGGGATCGCCGCGCAGTTGATCGCCACGAGGCGCTTGTCGCGTCGATCGCTGAGGGTGTGCAGGGCCTTGACCAAGACCTCTTTGCCGGTGCCGCTTTCGCCGAGGATCAGGGTGGAGACATCGGTGGGGGCCAGCTTTTCCACCGTGCGGCAGACCTTGAGCATCTCGGCGCTCGACGCGATCAGGCCCTCCAGCGCAGAGCTGCCATGGACGCTCTGCAGACGGCGGTTCTCCTGTTCGATATGGTATAAACGGGCACCGCGCTTGATCGTTATCCCCAGCAGGTCGGCATCGATGGGCTTTTCGTAGAAGTCGTAGGCGCCCATGGCGATCGCGCGCATCGCGTTGGTCCGGTCATTGTGGCCGGTAACGACGATCACCTTGGTGTCTGGCGCGAGTGACAATATCTGTTCCAACAGAGCGAACCCCTCACTCACCCCACCCGGGTCCGGTGGCAGGCCCAGATCCAGCGTAACGACAGGGGGTTCGAGCCGCCGCAGGTGAGCCAGCGCACCGTCCCGATCTTCGGCCACGGCCACATCGAATTCCTCGAAGCTCCACTTGAGCTGGCTCTGCAGGCCCGGATCATCCTCGACGATCAACAGCTTGTCTTTGGTTTCTGCCACCTTAATACCGATCCTTCCATTCACAACCAGGTTCGCGCCGCCTCAACCGGACGGCAGATTCACTTCCAGGGGCAACATGATGCGAAAGGTGGTACCGCGCCCCGGCGCACTCTCGACCACCACCTGACCACCCAGAGCGGAGATCACCTCGCGGCATTCGTAGGCACCGATGCCCATGCCGGTCAGCCCCTTGGTGGAATCGAACGGCCGAAACAGCCGCATCTTGATGAATTCAGCATCCATGCCGATTCCATCGTCACGAACTTCCACTATAGCTTGGTCACCCGCCACCCGCAGCAGCAGCTCGATATTACCGTCCGGCGGCGTGGCATCCTGGGCATTCTGCACGACATGCCCCAGCACCGACGAAAGCCGATCGGGTTCGGCCAGCACGACCGCGGTCTCGACATCGGAATGCAGCACCGGCACCGGCCTGCCGCCCGACTTGGCGGCCGCGACATGGCGCAACTCGTCGACCAGATCGATCCGCCTGCGCTCACCGGTGATATCGGCGCTCTTGAGCTGTGCCATGAGCCGGTTCATCTTGCTCACCGCGTTTTCGATGGTCTTCACCGCGTCATCGACGAACTCCGGGTTGTGTTTGTGGCGCGCGGCGTTCTTCGCAACCAGCGACAGCTGGGCGATCAGGTTCTTGAGGTCGTGCATGATGAACGCCGAAAGGCGGTTGAAGCCCTCGAACTGCCTGGCCTCGGCCAGGGCCTCGGCGGCCTGATTGAGGGCGAGGTAGCTGGCCGCCTGCATACCTACGGTCTTGAGCAGATCGAGATTTTCCCAGTTGATGGACTGTGGCGCGCGCGGCTGCAGCAGGATCACGAATCCCAGCAGGCGCTCATCATGGATCAGCGGAACGATCAGCCATGCATCGGGATCATTCAGAACCCAGTCCGGGATGAGCAGGTCGCCGTATACGTCGGGCGCCATCCGGTACTCATCCAGGTTGATGACCCAACGCTGATCCTCCATGAAGGGTACCATCGGCTCCAGCGCATCGATCGCCATCGTGTGGCGCGCGTGCGGCGCATTGAAGCGCGCCCGGAATCGGTAGCTGCCCTTCTCGGAGCGTATCCAGAGCAGTCCGCCCGAACTCTCGACGATCTCGGCCAGCGCCCAGATCACACGCTCGTTCAGTGGCAGTTCGACACGTTCGCCGGCGAGCAGGCCGATCACGCGCAGCCATTCCTCGCGATAATCGTAGCGATAACTGAAAAAGTGCTTATTGAAAAAGACCTTGGTGCGGGCGCGAAACTGGCCCGAGAAGAGCAGCGCAACCAGAACGACGATCGCCCCGAACAGAAACGCGATCTGCAGGACCCCGCCCCACTCCCCACCGTACAGCCTGATGTAATAACCGGCAAGCGCCATGAGCAGCATGTACAGGCCGGCACTGAACAGCGTGGTTGAATGCAGCACCATCCGGCGCGACAGGAACACAGGCAGATTCCAGTCCGGATTGCGTGCCGCGGTGATCGCGATCAGAGGAATCGCCAGCCCATTCACGAATCCGCGCGCCGTCCAGATCGCCGTGTCGAGACGATGGAACAACAGCGCGTCGGTGTACAGGTAGAAATCGTACGCAAACAGGGCACCAAGACCGAAGCACAGGTACTTGATCCCCCAGCGCTGCTCCACCGGCGTGTTGCGGAACAATTGCTCGACCAGCGCCATCCCGAGCACCGCAAACAGCAGCTGCCCCATCAGGGAAAATTCCCGCTGCACGGCCGCCGGGCGCAGGTGTCCCATCAGTTCCGGGATGTCGACCAGCATCACCAGCATCAGCAGGCCGAGGACCAGGCAGCCCAGGCGCACGTAGCCGAGCATTCGGGTATACAGCGGGCTCCCTTCTGCGAAGGGTTTCAGCAGGTGCAGCAGGAAAAATATCCATAAGAGGTTGCGGACCACCTCAGTGGCCCAAACCAGGTCGAGGCCCGGCAGGCCGATACTGGCTTGCGCGGCGGCGGCCAGACTCCACACCGCGGAGCCGCCTACCGCCAGCATCAGCTGCGACCCCTGGAAGCGCGCCCGCCAGCCGGTCAGCAGCAGCAGGAACAGGATGAAGTAGGCGGCACCGGCAATGCCGTAACCGAACAGGGCGAGTTGATTTACCACGACGTCGAGTCCATGTCCGGCCACCAGGCCATCAGCAACATGACCATCCCGGGGCGCCAGGGTCTACTGCGCACCCTTGCCCCACAGAACCACCTCGACCGTTTCCAGCAGGATGATCAGGTCGAGAAACGCGCTGGCATTCTTCACGTAGTAGAGATCGTACTCAAGCTTGTTGCGCGCGTCCTCGATGGTCGCGCCATAGGGGTATGACAGCTGCGCCCAGCCGGTCAATCCCGGTTTGACGCGGTGTCGCTCACTGTAAAACGGTATCTCCTTCTCCAGCTGCTCGACAAACTCCGGGCGTTCGGGCCTCGGCCCGACCAGGCTCATCTCGCCGAGCAACACGTTGAAGACCTGGGGCAGCTCGTCAAGGCGGGTCTTGCGGATCAACGACCCGACCCGGGTGATGCGGCTGTCGTTCTTGGACGCCCAGCGTGCCACGCCGTCGGCCTCCGCATCCGTACGCATGCTGCGAAACTTGTGCACACGAAACGGACGACCGTTCAGGCCGACGCGAACCTGGTGAAACATTATCGGCCCCCGGCCCCCGCTCTCGATCAGGATGGACAGCGCGACCAGCAGCATCAGCGGCCAGCTCAACAGAAAAATAACCAGACCGGCCGCCAGGTCGAGCACCCGCTTGGAATACTGGGCCACGCCGCTAAGCTGAAAGCCGTCCGAAAAAAAGATCCAGCTCGGGTGCAGCACATCGAGCTTGATACGCGAGGTCTCTTTTTCGAAAAAACTGAGCAGATCGAGCACCATCGTGCCCGACATCTTGCAGTCCAGGATCTCGTCCACCGGCAGCCGCAGGCGGCGGTCGTCCGGCGCAACAACGATCTCGTCCACCTCGTAGGCCAGCACCATATCCATGAGACGGCGGTCGTGCGGCAACCACCGCTCGCGAGCAATATCGGTCTCCTGCTCGTTGACCGGCACGTAGCCGACCACACGGAAGCCCGGCTGACGCGGCTCGAGTTCGGAGATCATCTGCGCCTGGCGCCCGGTCCCGAGGACCAGCACCGTGGTCAATTGCATCTCGCTCTGCGTCAGGCGAAAGAACATGCTGCGCAGGCCGAGTACCCCGACAAAGGTGAACAGCATTGCGAATCCCATGACCCCGCGCCCAACCACCAGGTCGGGAAAGGTGTAGAAGACCGCGCTGATTGCCACGCTGGCGATCAGAAAGCTGAGACCCATCCGCACCAGCAGCCCGGCACTGAACGGCAGACCACGCTGGTAAAGCCCCACCGAGATCATCGATATGGTCATCGCCGTGGCATACGCGAGCGCGGTGTAGGAGAGCGTTTCCGGGGTGTCCGCCAGCTTCAGCTCGCCGAGCGAGAAGCGCATGTAGAAGCCGGCCAGCAGCGAGTAGAACATGACCAGAAACTCCACCATGCCGAGCAGCAGGTAAAGTTTGGACACGTAGTGGCCGAAAAGACGGATCATCATGGCCGCGTGAAGCTCCCTTTACGAGACAGCGCGCCGAGACTGACAAAGCGGACCGGCTTTATCAACCGGCAGATCGAAAATTTCTTCATTGGGTCACTCTATTCCCTGCAACCGCCTCGCCTCATCCAACCAGGCGGGGTATCATCCGCGCCGCGGGCCTGTTGGCCCGCCAGCATGTCATTAGGAAGGTTCTTCTCCCCATGGATATCAAAGACGCAAAGATTGCCGTTATCGGACTTGGCTACGTTGGCCTACCACTGGCTGTGGAATTTGCCAAGAAATTCCCGGTGACCGGCTACGATATCAGTGTCCCGCGTATTACTGAATTGCGGCAGGGTAAGGACAGTTCTTTAGAGGTCGAGCCAGAGGAGCTGGCGGCCGTAACCATGTCGTTTTCGGATCAGCTCGACGATATACGCGACTGCAATGTGTATATCGTCACGGTACCGACGCCGATCGATGAGTACAAGAGCCCTGACCTGCGCCCGCTGATTTCCGCGAGCCGCGCGGTGGGCAAGGTGATCGGCAAGGGCGACGTGGTGATCTACGAATCCACGGTCTACCCGGGCGCAACCGAGGAAGACTGCATCCCCGTCATCGAAGAGGTTTCAGGGCTCAGGTTCAACCAGGACTTCTATGCCGGCTACAGCCCCGAGCGTATCAACCCGGGTGACAAGGAACACAGGGTCACCACCATCAAGAAGGTCACCTCAGGGTCCACGCCGGAGATCGCGGATTTCGTCGATGCGCTCTACGCCAGCATCATCGTGGCCGGCACCCACAAAGCGAGCAGTATCAAGGTCGCCGAGGCGGCCAAGGTGATCGAAAACACCCAGCGTGACGTGAACATCGCGTTGATCAACGAGCTGGCGCTGATCTTCAGCAAGATGAACATCGATACCGAAGAGGTTCTCAAGGCGGCCGGAACAAAATGGAACTTCCTGCCATTCCGTCCCGGGCTGGTCGGCGGCCACTGCATCGGCGTGGACCCATACTACCTGACGCACAAGGCCCAGGCCATCGGCTATCACCCCGCGATGATCCTCGCCGGACGGCGCATCAACGACGGCATGGGCTCGCATGTCGCAGGCAGTGTAGTCAAGCTGATGCTCAAGCGCGGACTCAAGGTCAACGGTGGCCGCGTGCTGATCATGGGCCTGACATTCAAGGAAAACTGTCCCGATCTGCGCAATACGCGTGTGACCGACATTATCGAAGAGCTGCACAGTTACGGGATGCGTGTGGATGTCTGGGACCCCTGGGCAAGCGCCGCCGAGGCCGAGCACGAGTACGGCATCCGGCCCATTGCGCAGCCCGAGAGCAGTGCCTATGACGCGCTGGTACTCGCGGTGGCCCACCGCCAGTTCGCCGAACTCGGCGCCGAAAAGATCCGCGCCTACGGCGTGCCCGGTGCGGTATTGTTCGACGTGAAATACCTGTTCCCTACATCTGCTGCGGATGGTCGCCTGTAGCCCATGAGACTGGAATCTTTCTGATGCGTGTATTGATCACCGGGAGCGCGGGTTTTATCGGCTCGGCTCTGTCACTGCGACTGCTGGAAAGAGGCGACGAGGTCATCGGCGTAGACTGCCTGGATCCTTATTACGATGTCACCCTGAAAGAGGCGCGACTCGCCCGCACGCTTGCCTATGACGGTTACACCGATGTGCGAGCGCGCATCGAAGACCGTACCGCGCTGGCCGAGACCTTTGCCAGGTACCAGCCGCAGCGCGTGATCAACCTCGCCGCTCAGGCCGGCGTGCGCTACTCGATCGAGAACCCCGACGCCTATGTCGACAGCAATCTGGTTGGCTTTGCCAATATCCTGCAGGGTTGCCGCAACCACGCCATCGAACACCTGGTGTATGCCTCGTCCAGCTCGGTGTACGGATCCAACACCAATATGCCGTTCTCGGTGCACGATAACGTGGATCACCCGGTCAGCCTGTATGCGGCGACCAAGAAGGCCAATGAGCTGATGGCGCACACCTACAGTCATCTCTACAACATCCCGACCACCGGTCTGCGCTTCTTTACCGTGTACGGACCGTGGGGACGGCCTGACATGGCGCTGTTCAAGTTCACCAAGAACATCCTCGCCGGCGAACCGATTCCGGTATTCAATTACGGCAAACACCGCCGCGATTTCACCTACATCGACGATATCGTCGAGGGCGTGATTCGGGTGCTCGACAGACCGGCGCAACCGAACCTCGAGTGGAACGGTGACAAGCCGGACTCGGCCACCAGCCGTGCACCCTACCGTCTGTACAATATTGGCAACAACAACCCGGTCGAACTGATGCACTATATCGAGACGCTCGAGAAGCGCCTGGGCAAGACCGCGGAAAAGGACCTGCTGCCGCTGCAGCCGGGCGACGTGCCGGACACCTACGCGAACATCGACGACCTGGTGGCCGATTTCGACTACAAGCCGGCCACCTCGGTCGAGCACGGCGTGGCCAATTTCGTGGACTGGTACCGCGAGTACTACAAGGTCTGAAAGGACTGCCGGCTTAGGCCATCCCCTGCCTGAAAAGGCAGCGGATGGCCGCGTCAGATAAACGCCAGCACTTCCCGCTCGATGTCCTGTTTGTCGATCACCGTATCCTGCGCCACCGGCCTGTCGAACAATGCCTCGATCATTGGCGGGATAGGCGTATTGGCGGTGGCGGATATCGATTTGAGTGCGTCGATATCGTGACTGTCGTCCTCGCCGGTCAGGGCGTGAGCGATAGTCGGTGAGAACTTGGTCCATTCCGCGGTGGAATAGACGATGCCCGGCAGTGGCTTGTCACGGCAGCTGGCGTGGGCCTTGAAACAGGTGGCCGTGTGCGGGTCCATCAGGTAACCGTCATTGCGGAACGTCTCACCGATGTAGGCGTCGACCTGTGTGTCTTCGGCGTAGTCTGCGGCAAACACCGCCTGTAGCGATGCCAGCTCCCCGCTGCTCAAACGGTACATTCGGTTCTCGTCCAGTTCGGCCATCAGTTCGCGCGTGCGCTGCGCACCGAACAGGTCGTAGAGCACACGCTCCACGTTCGACGACTTGAGAATGTCCATGGCCGGCGAACTGGTGGCGATCAGCTTGCGACCACGCATATCGTAAACCCCTGTTCGGATCAGCTCGGTCAGCACGTTGTTGCTGTTCGAGGAGATCAGGATCTTCTCCACCGGCAACCCCATCTTCATGGCGTAGTAACCGCCAAGCGCGTTGCCGAAGTTGCCACTGGGCACGTTCAGGTACACCTTGTCGCCGATCGCGATCGCACCCTGGCGCACCAGCTCCAGGTAGCTGTGGATATGGTAGATCTGCTGGAAGATGATGCGACCGAAGTTGACCGAGTTGGCCGCGGACAGGTGGGTGTGGCGCTCGCGCAACGTGGCCTGGAAGGAATCGGAGGACAACAGCATCTTCAGCGCAGACTGCGCGTCGTCGAAGTCGCCGCGGATACCGATCACCTTCAGGTTGGCCGCATCCTCGGTCACCATCTGCAGGCGCTGCACGTCCGACGTCCCGCCATCCGGGTACAAACAGGCCACCTTCACATTGGCGCGGTCCTTGAACGTCTCCAGGGTTGCCGGCCCGGTATCTCCGCTGGTCGCCGCGAGGATCAGATAATGCTCGCCCCGGGCCTGGGCCAGGCTGGACAGAACCACACCGAAGGGTTGCAGGGCCATGTCCTTGAAGGCCCGCGTGGGGCCGTGATACAGCTCGGCAACGAACAAGTCCTCGCGCACCCGCACCACGGGCACCGGGTGCGCCGGGTCGTCGAAGCCGTCGTATAGCTCCAGGGCGCGGTCGATCACGGCCTGGTCGATGTCCAGTTCGAAGGCGCCGAGTACCGCGCGCGCCAGCGTCTTGTAGTCGCTGTCCAGGTGCGCGCGCAGGAAAGGTTCGCCCAGCTCGGGCAGGCTTTCGGGCACGTAAATGCCACCGAAAGAGGACATCGGGCTGAGAATAGCCTGGGAGAAGGTGACCGACGACGGGCGGCTGCCGTCGTTGCCCCGGGTTTCGACGAAGTTCATGGGCGCACTACGTGTTCAACAAAAGCGCGGATTATAACCCTTTGTCTTTGCGGGGGCCGCCTGCCACTTCGGGATTCGCGTCCAGGCTTCCGAACACGGAGCGTTTCCTACGCCACAAGCGCCATGCCGAACGCGCGCGCCAGCGGTAGACCGTCCCGTTGCCGGGGTGGACATGTAGCTCCTCGCAGTCCCGCAGCAGGCCCGGCATGCGATCCTCGAGTATTACGAGTGCCCGCAGCCAGGCGCCAGGGTCGGCGTGCGCTACCGCCCTGCCCGGAGCATGCTCTACGATCAGTTCATCGCCGCCCACCCCGGCACGCAGTGCAATAAGCCCGCGTGCCAGGACGCAATCACCAAGCAGCCGGGCCACCGGGCCCTGCCCCCTGGGCGGCAGGCTGCCCGCGCCGCTGAACCACAGTCCACCCAGCGTAGGCCGCCCCCCGGCCTCACGTTCGCGGTTGAGTTCCAGCGCATGACACAGCATCTGGGTCTCGTTGAGCAAGCCACGCCACCAGCGCCGATCCTCGCCATCGGGCAGGAACAGATCGAGACTGCGCCCAATCACCGCCGACAGCGGGTGCGTGTGGATCGACGGTGCCCGATCGCAGTGCAGGTAGATCCGCCCGGCGGGACTGCCAAACAGGCGCACACCGGTATCGGTGTAGTGGGCGTTGAAAGCTTCCACCAGTCGGGCGATCTCATCGGCACCGAGTGGATCGTTGTCTAGGTCGAAGGCCAGCAGGCGGTCCCGGTCAGCGAGCAAGTGCAGTGGATCGGCGTGCAGCAGGAAGCCCGCCGGCGCCTCGCCGGTATCGGCCAGGAAACACACCGCAGCGGTGGGCAAGTCCGCCCCGGGCGGCGCCTCGATGCCGAACAGGGCGAACAGCCCGCTGGCGTAGCCGACAGGTTCGACAAGCCGGTCGGCGCGCGCCAGCAGGATCTCCAGGTGCGGCAACGCCGGCCGATCATCATGCTCGAGTCCCGGCATCGGGCCGAGCAGGCCGGGCACGAACAGGTGGCGGATCAAACCGTCACTTGAGCCGTTCGACGCGGATGCGGGTCACCTCGCCCGCCACGGAATCGAGCGCCTCGATCTTCTCGATCGCGACATTCATCTGCCGCTCACGAACCAGGTGGGTCAGCATCACCAACGGCACCTCGACCTCGCCTTCAGCAGGCTGTTTCTGCTGCATCGCCTCGATACTGATACCGGCTTCGCTGAGGATACCGGCGACTGCCGCCACCACACCGGGGCGGTCCACCGCGGTCATGCGCAGATAATAGGCGGTAACGACATCGTCCATGGGGCATACCGGGACGTCGGACAACTCGCCGGGCTGGAACGCCAGGTGCGGTACCCGGTTTTCTGGGTCGGTGGTCAGCGTACGCGTCACGTCGATGATATCGGCGACGACCGCCGACGCCGTCGGCAACGAGCCGGCACCGGCGCCGTAATACAAGGTCGGACCCACGGCATCGCCCTTGACCAGCACCGCGTTCATGACACCATCGACATTGGCGATCAGGCGCCGCTCCGGAATCAGCGTCGGATGCACGCGCAACTCGATTCCCCGCTCGGTGCGCCGGGTAATCCCGAGGTGCTTGATGCGATAACCGAACTGCTCCGCATAGGTTACGTCCTGGGGCTGGATGCGGCTGATGCCCTCCGTGTAGCACTTGTCGAACTGCAGCGGGATGCCGAACGCCAGCGAGGCGAGGATCGTGAGCTTGTGCGCGGCGTCGATACCTTCGACGTCAAAGGTCGGATCGGCCTCGGCATAGCCCAGCGCCTGCGCCTCGGCCAACACATCGGCGAAGTCGCGGCCCTTGTCCTTCATCTCGGTGAGAATGAAGTTACCGGTACCATTGATGATTCCGGCGATCCACTCGATATGGTTGGCTGCCAGGCCCTCGCGCAGCGCCTTGATGATCGGGATGCCGCCGGCAACCGCCGCCTCGAACGCGACCGTCACGCCTTTTTTCTGCGCCGCCTCGAAGATCTCGTTGCCATGCAACGCGATCAGGGCCTTGTTCGCGGTGACCACGTGCTTGCCATTCTCGATGGCCCTCAAAACCAGCTCGCGTGCCGGTGAATAGCCACCGATCAGCTCGACGACGATATCGATGTCCGGATTGTCGACCACCGCGAAGGCATCGTCGCAGACCTCGACCTTGTCCAGACCTTCGAGCCCTTCGGCCCGATATTCGCGCGCGGCGGCGTGCGTGACCAGGATCTCACGGCCGGCACGGCGCGCAATCTCAGCGGCATTCCTCACCAGTACGTTCAGGGTTCCGCCACCGACTGTGCCAAGGCCCAGCAGGCCGACTTTGACAGGTTTCAAGACATTTTCTCCACTTGCTCGCTATACCGATGCGACAACTCAGGCAGGCACCTTCAACAGGCCATCGCGGCGGAGCATCTCCTTGATGCCGCGCAGCGCCTGTCGCGTGCGGTGTTCGTTCTCGATCAGCCCGAAACGCACGTGATCGTCGCCGTATGAACCAAAACCGATGCCCGGCGACACCGCCACGCGGGCCTCACGCAGCAGCTTCTTGGAAAACTCCAGCGATCCCATCTGCTTGTAGGGCTGTGGAATCGGCGCCCAGACGAACATCGTCGCCCTGGGTTTCTTGACCGCCCAGCCCATTGCGTTCAGACCCTCGCACAGCACGTCGCGCCGGCGCTGATACATATCGCGGATCTCCGCAACACAGTCCTGTGGGCCCTCGAGCGCAGCGATCGCGGCCACCTGGATCGGGGTGAACATGCCGTAGTCGAGGTACGATTTGATCTTCGCCAGCGCCGCGACCAGGGTCTGGTTGCCGAGCATGAAGCCGACCCGCCAGCCGGGCATATTGTAGGTCTTCGACATCGAGTAGAACTCGACCGCAATCTCGTCCGCGCCCGGCACCTGCAGAATCGATGGCGCCTTGTAGCCGTCAAACGCGATCGCCGCATAGGCGAGGTCGTGGATCACCCAGATATTGTTGGCCCTGGCGATCTCGATGATGCGCTCGAAGAATGCCAGATCCACGCACTCGGCGGTCGGATTACCGGGGAAATTGACCACCAGCATCTTGGGCCGCGGCCAGGACTCTTCGATTGCCTTGAGCAGCTCTTCGAAGAAGTCGTGCTCCGGCGTCATCGGCACGTGGCGCACGTCCGCGCCGGCGATGATAAAACCATAAGGATGGATCGGATAGGCCGGATTCGGCACCAGCACCGAGTCGCCTGGGCCCATGCAGGCAAGCGCCAGGTGCGCCAGGCCTTCCTTCGAACCGATGGTGACGATCGCCTGGGTGTCCGGGTCCAGGATCACGTCGTACTGATCCCTGTACCAGTTGCAGATCGCGCGTCGCAGGCGCGGGATGCCGCGCGACACCGAGTAGCGATGGGTGTCGCCGCGTTGCGCCGCCTCAACCAGCTTGTCGACGATGTGCTGCGGCGTCGGCTGGTCCGGATTGCCCATGCCGAAGTCGATGATATCCTCGCCGCGCGCTCGTGCGGCCGCCTTCAACTCGTTCACGATTGCGAACACGTACGGCGGCAAGCGTTTGATTCTGGAGAAATCTTCCATTTCGGGCGACGACACAGCGGGACCTCGGGTGCTCTGCGGGGCGGAAATCAAACCGGGTAAGCTACAGGAACGACGTTTAAAATGTCAATGAAATTAGAAGATTAGGTTACAGTTACCGGCACCCGACAGAGATCCCGAAAGCGCAGATTCCGCACATGAAGATGTCCCTCGACAACGCCAGCGGCGTGAACGTCGTGAACAGTTACGAGCCTGGTCGCGTACAGATCCGCGATCAGGTCTTTACGACCAGCATGATCGTACTGCCCAAGCTGCTGCTGCCGGACTGGGAGCCGCGCCAGGCAGCCTCTTTACGCGCCGTCCACTTCCAGCCGATTTTGCAGAGACGCCCCGAGATCGTGATCGTCGGCACCGGCGAGACCCAGGTGTTTCCCGATGCCGGCGTGTTCGCAGCCCTGATGGATCTGGGCATTGGTTTCGAG
This sequence comes from Chromatiaceae bacterium, assembly GCA_022340805.1. Classification (GTDB taxonomy): domain Bacteria; phylum Pseudomonadota; class Gammaproteobacteria; order Chromatiales; family Chromatiaceae; genus Thiosocius. Next base: position 43,136 of record JAJDNF010000021.1, on the reverse strand, counting down.
GTCATGCACAACAGCGCCGCGTGCCGGACCTACAACATTCTGCTGGCCGAGGACCGGCGCGCCGCGCTTGCCCTGATACTCGCCGACGATGCACCTTGAGCACCCCGGTTCGGCTATGATTCAGGTCAACAAAGCCGTGTTCTGTCGCACCCGCCCGCGCTTGGCCGATTAGACTTAGCACCGATCTCTTTCCGCACCCCTGAGAGTGACCTGGCCGTGGATGACACCCTGCAACGCCTGTTGGCAACCGAGAGCGCCGCCAGCGAACTGGTAGAAAAGGCGCAGGCCGAAAGCGAGCGCCTGGTGCAGGCAACCCTGCACGAGGCGCGCCAGCAGGAGCAACGCTTCGAGGCACGCGCGCCCGAACTGCATGCCGCCTTCCTGGAAAAGTCGGAGCAACGCGCCAGCCAGACCGTCGCCGAGATGGAACGCCGTTTCCAGGAGCGGCTCAACCAACTGCGCGACGCGGCCGAGACGCATGAAGAGACTGCGGTGGAGGCGGGCTTCCGCGCATTGCTCGGCCAAGACAACGCGGGCAAACCGTGAGCAGACTTGCCGGTCAGGCATACCTGCGCACCCGTTTGGCGATCATGACCGCCAACCTGCTCGGCCGGGAGCGACTGCTGGCACTGGCGCAGCTGCCGTTTGAGGAGCTGGCCACGACCACCGGTTTCGATGCGATCGTCGGCAACAACGACGCCGCGCGCCTGGCCAACTTCGAGCGCACCCTGATGCAGAAGTGGCTGGACGAACTCAGCGCGCTGCTTCGACCACTCGGCGGACCGGAGCGACGCCTGTTGACACAGTGGGCCAGCCGCTACGAACTGCTGAACATCAAGGCGCTGGTACGCGGCAAGATCGGCCAGCTGCCGAACGAGGAGATTGAACGCAGCCTGTTCGTGCTGCCCGGCTTCCTGAGCCTCAATCACGACGAGCTGCTCAACACGGACAGTGTCCCGGAGCTGCTGCGCCACCTGCAAAAGACACGCTATCGGGGTCTCGCCACCCAGGCACTGCGCCGCTACGAGGAGCGTCCGGACCCGTTTCTGCTCGATGCCACGCTGGACCAGCAATTCTACAGCGACCTGATCCACCGGGCGCAGCAGCTCGGCGGCGACGACCGCACCGAGACGGTGAACCTGATCGGCCGCATCGTCGACCGTCACAACCTGGTCTGGAGCCTGCGCTACCGCTTCAACTATGGCCTGCAGCCGAGCGAGGTCCTGTATCTGGCGATCGATGGCGGCCGGGTGCTGAATCGTGCATTGCTGCAACAGGTCCTGCAGACGGACACGTTGAACGATGCGCTCCGGCAGTTGCCCGCCGGACTGTTCGGGCAGCGTGCGATCCCACAGCAGATAACCCTGATAGAGGCCGCGTTGCGCGACGACCTGATGGACTATGCCAGACGCGCGATGCGCCGCAGCCCGTCGGCGATCACCAGCGTTCTCGCCTATCTGGTACTGCGCCACGGCGAGATCAATTCGCTGTATGCCATCCTGCATGCGCGCGTACACGGTCTGGCCGACGACCTGCTGCAGGAGGCGCTGAACCCGCTGCAGGAAGCAGCCGCATGATCCGCGCCGGCTACGACATGCGCCACATCACCGTCAATCTGATGCGCGAGGATCTGCCGCGCGCCAGCCTCGTGCTGGCCGAACTCGAGTCGTTCGCCCCGGACGAACGCCCGCTGCTCGAGTCGGAACTGCCGGAGATACCGGGCACCACGTTTCGCGCCCGCATCCGCCGTGCCTGGGGCCATCTCGACCGTCTGGTGGCACTGCTCGGCGAACTGCCCAAGGACGACCCGGACACACCGGTGCTGGTGCTGCGCCGCCACCAGCTGATCGAGATGGATCAATGGCTGGACGCCGCCTGGCAGCAGTGCGCGCCCTGCGAGGAAAAGCTGCATCAGCTTGAGGACGAATCACGCGAACTGCACAACCTGGAAAAATCGCTCGAGGACTTTGCCGACCTGGACGTCGACCTCAGCCGCCTGCAGGGTGAACACAAACATGTCGATATGCGACTCGGCTCGGTGCCGGCTGACAACCTCGCCCGACTGCGTGACGTGCTCGCCCTTTCAGGCCACCTGGTGCTGAATGTCTCCGGCGACGGCGAGACAGTGCGCATCCTGGTCGCGGGCCGTCACGAAGATGCCGCAATTCTCGACAGCGTCCTGCATGCCGCGGCGTTTCAACCGCTGGTCATCCCGGCGAGCTTCAACGACAACCCCGAGGCATTGCGTACCGAGATGCAGGCGCGTCGCGAGAAACTCGACAGCGACTCGACCGAACTGCGCGGCCAGCTCGCCAACTGGATGAGCAGCAACCGGCGCGAGCTGCTGCGCGCCCGGCAGATGCTCGAAGCCGCCGAGCCGTATGTCAGCCTGCGCGGCGCGGCGCATGCGCGCGGGCCGCTTGCCGCGCTGCAGGGCTGGGTGCCTGCGGGTCGACTGGCCACGCTGGAGGCCAGGCTCAGGGGCAGCCTCAGTTTGCCGTTCGTGTTGCAGTCGCGCGCCCCGCGCGCGGACGAGCGCCACCTGGTACCGGTGCCGGCAAAGAACCATGGTCTGCTGCGCCCGTTCGCCACACTGGTCCAGCAGTACGGCGTGCCGCGCTTCGGCGAGTTCGATCCGACCATATTGTTCGCAATCACCTTCGTCGCGATGTTTGGCATGATGTTCGGCGATGTCGGCCACGGCGCGGTCATCTTGGTCCTCGGCTTCCTGCTGCGTCGCCGTCTCGGGGCCTTTACCCAACTGTTCGCGTTGGCCGGGGCCTCGTCGATGGTCTTCGGCCTGCTGTATGGCAGTGTGTTTGGCGTCGAGCATTGGATTCAACCGCTATGGATCGCGCCGATGTCGGACCCGATCTACATGCTCAGCGTCGCGCTGATCTGGGGTGTGGGCTTTCTTACCCTGGGCTCGGTCATCGCGATCGCCAACCGGCTGCTGTCGGGCGACCAGGCCGGCGCGTTGTTCGGACCGGGGGGACTGATCTCGCTGATCCTCTACCTGGCCCTGCTCGGCGGCCTGGTCAACGTCGCCCAGGGCAGCGACTTCCCGCTCCTCGCGACGGTCCTGATCCTGTTGACGCTGGCGGTGCTGGTGGTCGCCGAGTGGCGATCCGCAGAGGGATCGGTCGGTGAGCGCATCTTCACCACGCTGATCGAAACCTTCGAGATCGTCAACGGCTATGTGGCAAGCTCGCTGTCGTTCCTGCGTGTCGCAGCGTTCAGCCTCAACCACGTGGCGCTGTCGCTGGCGGTATTCACGCTGGCCGACAGCATGGGCACGGTCGGCCACTGGATTACGCTGGTGCTGGGCAATGTGTTCATCATCGTCCTGGAAGGCACAATCGTGACCATACAGACCCTCCGACTCGAATACTACGAAGGCTTTTCTCGCTACTTTTACGGTGACGGCACACCGTTCCGGCCGCTGCGCGTTGGCCGGTCCCTAACCCGCTGACTCAGGAGCACCCATGACGACCCTCATCGCCCTACTTACCGTCGCGCTGCTTGGCATGATCGCCACCGGCATCTACCTGCACTTTCGGCCACTCGAGGCCAGCCGCGCGCGGCGCCTGTTCAAACCGACGATCGGCCTCAACATCGCGCTGTTTTTCGGCGCCCAGCTGGTCCTCGCGTTTGTCGGTGTGCACGACGCGCTGGCCGCGCCAAACGTCGAGGCCGCGATCAGCGGCAACGCAGAGATCACTGTTGGCATGGGTCTCGCGTTCATCGGTATCGCGCTGCCGACGGCCTTCAGTACGGTCGGGGCGGGACTCGCGGTTGGCCCGATCGGCGCCGCGTCGCTGGCCGCCGTTTCAGAAAAACCCGAAATGTTCGGGCGCACGCTGGTCTACCTGGGACTGGCGGAAGGTATCGCTATCTACGGCCTGGTATTGTCGATTCTGCTGTTGAACCGCGTCTGAGGCCGACGCATGGAGAAGACGCGCCAACTGTTCCTCGGCGATGCCGCCCTGGCGACCGGGTTTCGCCTGGCCGGATTCGAGGTCTACCCGGATGCCGACGTAGCCAAGCTCGATGAATTGATCGACGGGCTGCAGGCGGCACGCACACCGGCATTCCTGGTCATCGACCAGGCACTGGCCGAGTCGGGCAGTCGGCGCCTCGACGAGGTGCGGCGCGAGGGCGGCCGCATTCTGCTCACCCAGGTGCCGCCCCTCACGCACCCCGAGCAGATGCACAGCTCAATCGACGAGCGCATCCAGCAACTGCTTGGACTGGATGGAGAAAACGCATGAGTCAGTCCGCACAAAACCAACTGGCCGATCTGCAAGAGGCGATCATGGCGCGTGCCCAGGAACTGGCACAGGAGTTCCACGACAAGGCCAGCCGGCAGCGCGACAATATCCTGCGCGACGCGGCAGAGCACCTGCATCTGGCCGAGGAGCGCGAGGTGCTGGTCGCCAAGGCGGAGGCAGAGCGACACTTCCGGCGCGTCACCCAGGCGAGCGAGCTGAAGATGCAGGTGCGCCTCGACCAGCTGCGCTGGGAGCTTGTGCAAAGCGTCCAGGCTCGCCTCGCGCAGCGCATGCAGGCACTGCGCGGCGACCGCCCAGCGTACCGTGCATGGCTGGTGCAGATGGTGCGCGAGGCGGCGCAAATGCTGCCCGCCGGCAAGCTGACCGCCGAGGTCAATGTCGACGACCTGGCCTGGCTGACAGCGGAGTGGCGCGCATTCATCGCCGAGGCCGCACCGGAGCGCAGCATCGAGCTGGCCGACAAACCGACCTGGGGCAGCGGCGGCATCAGGTTGCGCACCACCGACAACCGGGCCCAGGTGGACAATCGCTTCGAGGGCCGCGTGGCTCGCCTCGAGGCGAGCATCCAGCGTGCCATCCTGCATGAGCTGTTTCCCGCCGACATCAACGTCATCGCACGTAGCGGAGGTCCGCAATGAGCGACGCACGCAATGGCCATATCCGCGAGATCAATGGACCGATCCTGCGCATCCACATGCCGGGCGCACGCAACGGCGAACAGGTGCGCATCGGCAGCCTTGACATCGTCGGCGAGATCATCGCCCTCGAGGGCGACGACGCCATCGTGCAGGCCTACGAGTCGACCGAGGGGCTGCGCCCCGGCGAGGAGGTCGAGGGCCTTGGCCATCCGCTCACGGTAGAGCTCGGCCCCGGACTGCTGCAGGGGATCTTCGACGGCGTGCAACGGCCGCTCGACGTGATCGCCGGCCTGGCGGGTGACAACATCCCGCGCGGCCTGCGCATTGACTCACTGGATCGCACCCGCGAGTGGGCTTTCGTGCCGCGCGAGGGACTCGAGCCGGGCACGCCGATCAATCCGGGCGAACGACTGGGCGCCGTGCAGGAAACCGAGACGATCGAGCATCGTATCCTGGTGCCGCCCGGGATTCGCGGTGAACTGATCGATCTCGCACCGGCCGGCGACTATTGCCTGGAAAAGACCATCGCCCGGGTGCGCGACAAACACGGCGATGTGCACAAGCTCAAGCTGTTTCACCGCTGGCCGGTACGTGTGCCAAGGCCCTATACCCAGCGTGATCACGGCGTCGAACCGCTGATCACCGGACAGCGCATCCTGGATACCTTTTTCCCGCTGCTCAAGGGCGGCAAGGGCGCGGTGCCCGGCCCGTTCGGCGCGGGCAAGACCATGGTGCAGCAGCAGGTGGCGCGCTGGTCGAACGCCGATATCGTGATCTACGTCGGCTGCGGCGAGCGCGGCAACGAACTGGTCGACGTGCTCGAGAGCTTCCCGCAGCTACAGGACCCGAACACCGGGCGCGGCATGATGGAACGCACCCTGTTGGTCGCCAACACGTCGAACATGCCGGTGGTCGCGCGCGAGGCGTCGATCTACGTCGGCATGACGATGGCCGAGTATTTTCGCGACCAGGGTTACGACGTGGTGATGCTGGCCGACTCGACTTCGCGCTGGGCCGAGGCATTGCGCGAGGTCGCCGGCCGGCTCGGCCACATGCCCGTCGAGGAGGGCTACCCGGCCTACCTCGGTTCGCGCCTGGCCGCCGCGTACGAACGCGCCGGGCGTGTCGAGACGCTGGACGGCGGGCGCGGCTCGGTGACGCTGATCGGCGCGGTCTCGCCGCCGGGCGGCGATTTTTCCGAGCCCGTCACCAGCCACACCAAGGAGATCATCGGGACCTTCTGGGCACTGTCCAAGGAGCTGGCCGATGCACGGCATTACCCCTCGGTGGACTGGGTCGACAGCTTCTCGCAGGACGTCGCGGTCGCCGCTGGCTGGTGGGCGCAGAATATCAGCGGGGCCTGGGTCAAGCGCCGCACCGAGGCACTCGCCCTGCTGGCGCGGGACGCCGAGCTGTCGCGCATCGTCAACCTGGTCGGCCCGGAGGCACTGTCCTCGGCACAGCGCTGGGAGCTCGAAGGTGCATCGCTGGTGAAAGAGGCGGTGCTGCAACAGAGTGCACTCGACGAGGCCGATGCATATTGCTCGCCACACAAACAGTTCGAGCTGCTGGAACTGGTGATGCAGGTGTTCGACCGTGGTAAGGAGCTGATCACGCTCGGAGCCCCGGTGCAGGAACTTGCCGAGCATCCGGTGATGGCGCGTATACGGCGCGCCAAGTCGACTTGGCGGAGCGACGAAAGCGAACAGCTCGCCGCATTCGCCAGCGAGGTCTATCAGGCCCTCGCCGGCCTGCGCAGCGAATATGCATCCAGTCAGGAGAGCGCGTCATGAGCGATGTCGAGTACCGTCGCGCAACGGCCGCACAGGGCGGCCTGCTGGTGGTCAAAGGCGTGGAGAAGGTCGCATTCGGCGACCGCGTGCGCATCCGTGACCATCAGGGTCGGCAACGCAACGGCCAGGTGATCCTGGCCGCCGAGGGCGAGACCCTGATCCAGGTGTTCGAGGGCACCGAGGATATCGACCTCGACAACACCTGGGTGCGCTTTCTCGACCAGTCGCTCACCGTCACGGTCAGTCCAGGACTGCTCGGACGCGTGTTCAACGGCATCGGCGAACCACGCGATGGCCGCCCCCCGATCGTGGACGGCGAGGCGCGCGGCATCAATGGTTCGGCGATCAACCCGGCCGCACGCAACTACCCACGCGAATTCATCCAGACCGGGATCTCGACCATCGACGGGCTGAACTCGCTGGTCCGTGGCCAGAAACTGCCGATCTTTTCCGGCTCCGGGCTGCCGCACAACCGGCTGGCGGCGCAGATCGTGCGCCAGGCACGCCTACCGGGCGAGGCGAGCAACTTCGCCATTGTGTTCGCGGCAATGGGCGTGTCCTACACCGACGCACGGTTCTTCCGCGAATCGTTTTCGGACTCGGGCGTGCTCGGCAACGTGGTGATGTTCATCAACCACGCCGACGATCCACCGGTCGAGCGCCTGGCCCTGCCACGCGTCGCACTGACCGCGGCCGAGTACCTGGCCTTCGACCTGGACCGCCACGTCCTGGTGGTGATGACCGATATGACCCACTATGCCGAGGCACTGCGCGAGGTGGCGACCGCCAAGGGCGATGTGCCGGCGCGCAAGGGCTACCCCGGGTACCTGTATTCCGACCTGGCCGAGATCTACGAGCGCTCCGGGCGCATCCGCAACCGACACGGCTCAGTGACCATGGTTCCGGTGGTGTCGATGCCCTCGGACGACATCACCCACCCAATCCCGGACCTGACCGGTTATATCACCGAGGGCCAGATCGTGCTGTCGCGCGAACTGAACAACCAGGGCATCTATCCTCCGGTCGACATCGCACCCTCGCTGTCACGCCTGATGAAGGACGGGATCGGCAAGGACGACACGCGCGACGATCACCCGCGCGTCGCCAACCAACTGTATGCGCTGTATGCCAAGGCACAGGAGGCACGCAACCTGGCCTCGATCATCGGCGCCGAGGAACTCTCTGCCCGCGACCAGCGCTACCTCGAGTTCGCCAGGGACTTCGACAAACAATTCGTCGCCCAGGGCGAGGACGAGAACCGCAGCATAATCGAGACACTCAACCTGGCCTGGGAACTGCTCTCACGCTTCCCGCGCGAGGCCCTCACCCGGGTCAGCGAAACCGACCTCGCGCACTATCATCGCAGCGGAGAAAAGGTCGCATGAGCCGCCTGCGCACCGCGCCGACCAAGAGCGCGCTGCTCAACCTGCGCAAGCAGGTGCGCTTTCTCGAGGACGGCCATGCGCTGCTGGAGCGCAAGCGCGAACTGTTGACCCGCCTGGTCTATCAGCACATCAAGGAATATCAGGAGCTGAAACGCACCGCACATACCACGGTACGCAAGGCCTATCGCTGGCTCGGCATTGCGCAGTTGCGCATGGGCGATCGCAGCATCGCCCAGGCCACGCTCGGTGCCACGCCGTCCACCAGCATGAAGGTACTGCCACGCCGCGCACTGGGCGTGCAGTACCCCTCCGTCGAGGCCACGGTGGTCGCACCGCAACCGGTCGGCCTGCTGGGCACCGATCCCAGCTTCGACGAAGCCCGCCAGGCATTCGCGCATGCGGCAGTCCACCTCGCCGAACTGGCCGCGGTAGAGATGGCGCTTTACCGTCTGATCAGCGAGCAGCGCAAGGCGCAGAAGCGGGTCAATGCGCTCAAGTACAACATCATTCCCGCGTATCGGAAGAGAATCAAACAGATCGCCGAGGCCCTCGAGGAGGAGGAACGCGGCACGCTGTTCCAGATCAAGCGACTGCGCGAGGCCGGCGAACGCAACAAGCAGGCCTGACCGCGTAGGCGGGTTATAACCCGATCGGTCGAAACAGGCTGTTCCGGCCCCTTCCCTGAGCGCCCTGCCGAACCAACGCAGCGATGACCCGGCGAGTGCCGCAATGACCCGCTTGGCAAGGCAATCCAGCACCGAATCACCGCACTGTTAGCCATGCCGAAACGGCGCGCGGCCAGGCGGTGCACGATCGCGCACGCGCGGTTTACCAGACTATATTTATGCACTAGTGCGCCGATACAGCATGACGACCCGAATACTCGGAACCGCTGACGCTTAGCATGGAACATTCCGCTCTCCCCCCCAACGGCAGCGCTGGAGACGTCGAGAGGCGCGTGCGTCTGATGGCGGTTCTCGGCATCCTGCTGACCAGTTTCCTGATCGGCGGCATCGCCACCGTGCTCCTGTACCGTTCGCAGGCCACGACACTGACCAACCGGGTGTCGTTCGCGTTGGAACTGGAGACCTCGGCGATCCAGGCCGAACTCGCCCGCCTGACCAATATCACGACCCAGATCACCAGCCGTACGCGTATCCGCCAAGAGCTCGAGCGCTATCAGAAGGGCGAGATCAGCAGGCAGGAACTGGCCGAATTCAGCGTCCCAAAACTGGCCGATGCGGTGCAATCCGAGAGCGGCGTGCTCGGCGTCCTGCGCCTGTCTCAGGACCTCAGCCCGCTGCTGAGCGTCGGCGATCGGGTCCCCGCCGCATTGTGGCCGACGCCACTGTCACAGACCGAGACCACGGTCGGTACCCCGAGCAACGGCCTGATCGTCGTATCCGCACCCATCCGCAACCGCTCGATGCAGACCGTCGGTCTCGACCTGGTGATGTTCCGTGACGAGCACCTGCAAGCAACCATGCGAGGGTTCTTCGACCACATCGATACGACCGGCAGCATTCAGATCGCCAGACTCAGGGAAGGCCATGCAGAGCACTTTTTCGATATCGGCAATATTGCGTCGCCGGTGACCGATGAACAGCGCAAGGCCGAACTCACCGAACTCATGCGACTCGGCGAAGGAGACGGACTGCACACACTGAGTGACGACGGCGGACACGACCTGATCGTAGCGCACAGGGCAATCGGCGGATCCGACTGGGTGTTGATGTACTACGCCAACCGGTCCGAATTTTTTGCTACCGCCCGCATGTACGCTGCGTATGCAGCGGCCACGATCCTTGCACTCGCGTTGCTCGGCATCGCGATCACCCAGCGCGTGATCCAGCCGTTGGTAGCGCGAATCTCCAGCGAGGCACGCACACTGCAGCGCCTGCTGAGTAAGAACGAGGAACTCCTCGATGCGGTGAAGGCGAATGAATCCAAGCTGCAGGCCGTGATCGACAACGCGCCGGCAGTCATCTACATCAAAGACCCTCAGGGTAAGTATCTGTTGGTGAACAGCAGCTACGAGAGACTGGTCGATCTGCCGCGCGAGCAGATTATCGGCAAGTTCGACTACCAGCTGTTTCCGGAGGAAATCGCGAAATCGACCCGTGACACGGACCTCGAGGTCCTGGGGACCGGCAAGTCGATCGCTATCGACGAGAAGGCGCCACAAGCCGACGGCATGCACGATTTTCTCTCCACCAAGTTCCGCCTCAGCAACGACATGGGCGTGGTCTACGGCGTATGCGGCATCGCCACGGACATCACTCAGCGCAAGCGCATCGAACGACGCCTGGCGTTGACCCAAAGCACCGTAGATCGGGCCAACGTCGGCGTGTACTGGGCCGACATCGACGGCCGCCTGATCTACCTCAATGACACCGCCATCAAATCGCTGCAACTGAATGAGCTGGAAGGGTCCCAACTGCACCTTAGCGACATCATGCCTTCAGTCGATCGCGCCAACTGGAAGGCCCACTGGGAAGAGGTGCAGCGTTTAGGCAGGCTGCAGTTCGAGACCGATCACCGACGTGCCGACGGCAGTAGATTTCCGGTCGAGATCCATGCCAACCACCTGGCATTCGACGGCCAGGAGTTCTACATCGCGGTCGCCCACGACATCACCGCGCGGCGCGAATCCGAGAGCAGGCTGCGCCAGTCAGCCACCGTGTTCGACTGCACCGCGGAGGCCATCGTGATCACCGATCCGCAGGGCACGGTACTCGATGTCAATGCCGCCTTTACCAATATACTCGGCTATTCGCGTGAGGAGGTCATCGGCAAGCGGCCCAGCATGTGGAAATCGAACCTGCATGGCCAGTCGTTCTATAGCGACCTTTGGCAATCCATCTTGCAGAATGGCGAATGGCGGGGCGAGATCATCAATCGACGCAAGGATGGCTCGATCGCGCCAGAACTCGCCGCGATAAACACCGTGCGCAGCGAGTCCGGCGAGCCGGTGAGCTATGTGGCGATCTACACGGATATAAGCCAGATCAAGGAGTCGCAGCAGAAGCTCGCCCACCTTGCCCATCATGACTCGCTGACCAACCTGCCCAACCGCATGATGTTCAACGAACGCCTGCAGCACTGCCTGGACCGCGCGGCGCGGCGCGAGGAAAGGGTTGCGGTGATCTTCGTCGACCTGGACAACTTCAAGCACGTCAACGACAGCCTTGGGCACGTGTGTGGTGATCAACTGCTGATCGAGGTTGCCGAACTGCTGACCTCCGCGCTCCGACTCGACGACACCGTAGCGAGGATCGGCGGTGACGAATTCACGATACTGATCGAAGAGGTTGACCAAAGGGGCAACCTGGTCGCGGTAATCGAGAAGCTGATCGAGGCATTCGACCGCGACTTCCGGATCGGCGACGCGACCGTCCGCGTCACGCCAAGCCTCGGCATCAGCATCTCGCCGGATGACGGCAGGGACGCGATCACCCTGATGCGCAACGCCGACACGGCCATGTACCGCGCCAAGTCGCTGGGCCGTAACACCTATCAGTTCTATACCGAGGAACTCACCCGCCTGGCCTTCGAGCGGATGCGCATCGACAGCGCGTTGCGCAGTGCTATCGCACGCGGCGAGTTTGCCCTTATGTACCAGCCGCAGTTCGACCTGGAGACGCAACAGATCGTCGGCATCGAGGCACTCGCCCGCTGGCACAATGCGGAACTCGGCCATGTATCGCCCGAGCAGTTCATCCCGATCGCCGAGGACAACGGCCTGATCCTCCCGCTTGGCGAGTGGATACTCGAAGAGGCCTGCCGTCAGGCACGTACCTGGGAGGACGCCGGGCTGCTGCATGGCACGCTGGCAGTCAATATCTCTGGCGTCCAGGTGCGCCGTGGCGACCTCGTGGCGGTGGTGCGTCGGGTGCTCGAGCAGACTGGCCTGCCTGCGGGGCGACTCGAACTGGAGGTCACGGAGAGCTTCATCATGGGCGAATCAGAGCATGCGATCATGACCCTGAAGCGGCTTCGCGGACTCGGCGTGACGCTGGCGGTGGACGACTTCGGCACCGGCTATTCGTCACTGTCGTATCTGAAATCACTGCCGATTCACCGCCTGAAGATCGACAAATCCTTCATCCGCGACATACCCGAAGATCCCAACGATATGGCGATAACACGCGCGGTGATCGCGCTGGCCAAGAGTCTCAACCTCGACCTGGTTGCAGAAGGGGTCGAGACGGATGTCCAACGCCGCTTCCTGGTCGCGGAGGGATGCCCGCTGGGTCAGGGCTATCTGTTCCATCGACCGATGTCCGGTGACGAGATGCAGCGCATCCTGGCCGATCAGCAACCTCCGACAACGGCCAAGCCGCGCGCCCCCGGGGTGCAGTGAACAAGCCGCCCGGACCGGGTCGCTAGCCTGCAAATTGCATGAAGGGTTTGGGAATCAGGGTGTGATGGACAAAGCAGTTGGACTGATCGGCCGAAAAAGCATAGCTGAAGCTATGGTTTGAGGGGGATCCGCGCAAATGCGAAGTCCAGCGCGGCCTGAGCCCGAACAGGACAGACTGTCACGTCGAATACAGGACCCGAAGAATGCATCGAACGCCCTGCAGATGCCACGAAACGCCATGTGCCCGTCCGCCTTCATGCAATTTGCGGGCTAGCGCTTGCGCGGCGCGCGATCGTCGGTCTCGGACTGCTCCCTGCGCTCGGCGTCCTTGCGCTCGGCCTGGTGTAGACGGCCGACAGCGTTTTCCATCGCCTTCGACTTCGTGTAACGGCCGCGCCACTGCGCCTTGCTCGTATCACACTGCTGCTGTGACTTGGCCACGATCTTTTCCTGCTCGGCGATCGCGCCCTCGAGCTTGCTGATGAACACCTGGTATTCGAGGATCTGGCTGCTGGAGAGTCCCCTCTGTGCAGCGCGCGAGAAGCGCTCGAAGTACTCGGCGAGATAGCTGTTGAGTTCATCGAGGCGTTGCTTCGCCGCCTCACGCTGCTTCAGCGACTCGCCCAGCGCAGCGGCGGCCTTGCGCTCCTTGTGTGTGGCGATCTTCTGAATCGGTTTGAAGCGTTCGGACGGTGACATGCCTGGTTACCCCGCTCCGCCCGCGATGGGCAGGTTTTCCTGCGGAAACAGTGTCATCAGATCGTCCAGACTGTCTTTGATGTCGAAACGCGTATGCATGTCCTGATGCAGAAACTCCCGCAGCGAGGGTATCGCGCCAATCGCCAGATCGATCTGGTCATTGGATCCCAGTTCGTAGGCACCGACCGAGATCAGGTCACGGTTCTGCTGGTACAGGCTGTAGAGCTGCTTGAACTCGCGTGCGGCGAGCTGATGCGGCTTGTCGGTGATCTCGTTCATCGCTCTGCTGACCGATGCCTCGATGTCGATCGCGGGATAGTGTCCCGACTCGGCCAGCCGGCGCGACAGCACGATATGACCGTCCAGAATCGCACGCGCTGCATCGGCGATCGGATCGTTCTGGTCGTCGCCCTCTGCCAATACGGTATAGAACGCCGTAATCGAACCGCCGCCACGATCGCCATTGCCGGCCCGCTCGACCAGCTGCGGGAGCTTGGCGAACACCGATGGCGGGTAACCCTTGGTGGCCGGTGGCTCGTTGATCGCCAAGCCGATCTCCCGCTGCGCCTGGGCGAAGCGGGTCAGTGAATCCATCAGCAGCAGCACATGCTTGCCCTTCTCGCGGAAATATTCGGCAATCGCCGTGGCCAGCATCGCACCGTGCATACGCCGCAACGGCGGCTGGTCGGCCGGCACCGCGACAACCACCGCGCGGCGCAGACCCTCCTCGCCGAGGATATTGTCGACGAATTCCTTGACCTCACGGCCACGCTCGCCGATCAGACCAACCACGACCACATCGGCGTCGGTATAGCGGGTCATCATGCCGAGCAGGACCGATTTGCCCACGCCGGACCCGGCGAACAGACCGAGGCGTTGCCCACGGCCCACGCTGAGCAGCGAATTGATGGCACGGATGCCGACGTCCAGCGGCTTGCGGATCGGCGCGCGGGCCAGCGGATTGATATAGCCGCCGTTCAACGGCCAGCGCTTCACCGCATGCAGCATGCCCTTGCCATCCAGCGGCTTGCCGCTGCCGTCGATGATCCTGCCGAGCAACTCATCCCCGACCGCTGCCTCGCTGACCCTACCGGTCGGCACTACGCGCGCATCCGGCTCGAGACCGCGGATATCCCCGGTCGGCATCAGGTACAGACTCTCCCCGGCAAAACCCACCACCTCCGCCTCGACTCGCTCGCCGGCGGCGTTGATCACATCACAGCGTCCGCCGATCGCCGCACGGCATCCAACCGCCTCCAGGGTGAGGCCGACCATGCGCGTGAGCTTGCCCTCCACGACCAGGCCGCGACTGCCGCCCAGCCTGTCGCCCAGGCGCCGAATGCGCCTGGCCCAGATCGGATTGCGGTCGAGTTCAGGCATCGCCAGACTCGGCCCCCTCGTTGTCGCGCACGCGCTCGCCGGCCAAGAGCGGTGCGATCAGGCTGCTGAGTCGCGAATCCAGGGTGGCGTCGATCTGCGAGGTGTCAGTATGAATGCGGCAGCCGCCGCGTTGGATCACCGGGTCCTCGATGATCTGCCAATTCTGTTCATGGTCGCCCAGCGTATAGGCCTCGCGCACCAGCACGGCGTCTTCGGGGTGCAGCACCACGCGGATGTTACGTGCACTCAGCGGCAATATGCCCAAGGCCTCGCGCACCACGCCGATGATCTGCGCCGGATCAAGCTTGACCTCGCGCCTTATCAGCTGTCGCACCATGCTTATCACCAGGGTCACTATTTCGTTCTCGACCTGCTGGTCGAGCTCTTCGAACGGTCTGTCCAGCGCTTTGAGCAGCTGCTCGAGTTGTTCGACACGCGTCTTCAGCTCGGCGCGGCCTTCTTCCAGGCCCTCACGATGGCCATATGTCAGCCCCTCTCTGCGGCCCTGTTCGAAGCCCTCCTCATGTGCCGCTTTCTGGATCTCATCCAGCTGCGCCGCGGTCAGCAGACCTCTCGCCTCGTCTATGCGCGTCTCGCCATGCCGCTGCACATGTGGCGGCTGCCACTGGGTCACCCGGGCGTCCTCGGCCCGAATGATCTGCACGCCACCCTTCTTGCGCTCAGTCATCGCCGGCTCTCGGATCGATCAATCCATTGCCGATCAGTGTTCGCCCGGCAGGCAGGATGCGCACGCTAGACAAACTCTTCACCACCGCTGCCCCCCAGGTTGATCTCGCCCGCGTCGGAAAGCCGGCGGGCAACCGTGAGGATCTCCTTCTGTGCGGCCTCGACGTCGCTGAGCTTGGCCGGCGGCGCCGCCTCGAGGTCGTCCTTGAGCATCTCGGCCGCACGCGAAGACATGTTCTTGAAGATCTTTTCACGCAGTTGTTCGGGGGCGCCGCGCAATGCCAACAGCAGCTGATCGGACGACACCTCGCGCAGCAGCGTCTGCATGCCGCGGTCGTCCACGTCGATCAGGTTCTCGAACACGAACATGTTGTCCTGGATCTGCTGCGACAGCTCCTCGTCGGATTCGTTGATCTGCTCAATAACCTTGCTCTCGATGGCGCCGTCGACAAAGTTCAGGATGTCGGCCGCCTTCTTCACGCCACCCAGCGCAGAGGACTTCACGTTGCTGCCACCGGAGAACTGTTTCTCGAGGATCTCGTCCAGCTCCTGCAGCGCACTTGGCTGGATACCATCGAGCGTGGCCACGCGCATGATGACGTCGGTCCGCACGCGATCCGGGAACTGCGACAACACCCCGGCGGCCTGATCCGGGTCGAGGAACGACATAACGATGGCAATGATCTGCGGGTGCTCCAGGCGAATCAGTTCGGCTATCGCGCGCGGGTCCATCCACTTGAGCTGCTCCAGCCCCTTGCTGTTGCGGCCGAGCAGGATGCGATCGATGATCCCGCTTGCCTTGTCCGCACCCAGCGCCGAGGTGAGCATATTGCGGATGTATTCATCCGAACCCATGCCGAGCGACGTCTGCTCACCGATCGCGTCGACGAACTTCTGCATCACCAGTTCCATCTGCGAATTGGTCACCTGGGTCAGACTGGCCATCGCCAGGCCGATTTCCTGTACCTCCTTGGGACCCATGTGACGCAGGATCTCGGCAGCATGCTTCTCGCCAAGGCCCAGCATCAAAAGGGCCGAGCGCTGCAGTCCATTGAGTCTGTTTAAGGCTTGTGCGTCGGCGTTCGCGTCCATCTCAGGCTGCTTCTTCGTTCATCCAGGTCTTGACCAACTGGGCCACGCGTTTCGGATCCTCGTTTACCAGGTCACGCGCGGCATCCATGATGTTTTCGTAGGTTCCACCGCCGGGGAGGCGGATCGGTTCACCGTCACTGCCGAGCAACAGACTGTCTTCGCCCTGCGTACCACTGCCCTCGGCCGCTGCCACTGGGCCCTCTATGCGCGCACCCTCGCCGCCCGCCGGTCCGACGTGCGTCGCTGTGAGGCGCTTCATGGTCGGCTTGAGAACCACGAAGATCAGCACCAGGACCAGTACCAGGCCAGCCACCTGTTTGATGATGTCGACGAACCAGCCCTGCTCCCAGATCGGGACCTCCGGCAGCTCGGCCACCGGCTCGGGACTGAGGAATGAGCTGTTCATCACGCGCACGCTGTCGCCACGACGGGAATCGAAGCCGACCGCCTCACGCACCAGCTCGGTGAGGCGCTCGATCTCCTCCGGCGTGCGCTCACGGACGCTGACGCTACCGTCGGCGGCGACGCTGGCGATGTCGTCGACCACTACCGCAACCGACAGACGGCGCAGCTCGATCGGCGACATCCGCGTGTGACTGATCACACGGTCGAGTTCATAGTTGCGCGTTGCCTGGCGGCTGGAATTCAGCGACTCGCCACCCGCCCCGCCATCGGCGACGGCATTGGCGGCTGCAGTCTGCGGTGCCACACCGGCAGCTGGCGGCTGGTTAGACAGCGCGCCCGGAATGCCGCCGGCCCCAGCCCCGCGCGATTGTTCCTCGTTCACCTGCTCGCTGCGCAGTGCAGGCTGGTCGGGGTTGTAACGCTCCTGGGTCTGCTCGGTGACGGTGAAATCGACGCTTGCGGTCACCTGTGCACGCACCCTGTCGCGGCCGACGATCGGGGCCAGCAGATCCTCGATGCGCTTCTGAAAGTGCTCCTCGATGCGCCGGGTATGTTCGAACTGGGTGGCGGAGAGCTTCAGATCGCCGTTCTCCTGTTGGCCATTGAGCAGGCGCCCCTTGTGGTCGACCACGGTCACGCGGCCCGGCTCGAGCTCCGGAATGCTCGACGCCACCAGGTGCACGATCGCCTCGACCTGCGCGTCCTCGAGTACCCGTCCGTTGTGCAGGCGCAAGGCTACCGAGGCGCTGGGTGGCTGACGCTTACGCACAAACACCGATTGCTTGGGAATCGCCAGGTGCACCCTGGCACTCTGCACCGCACCGATGGTCGCGATGGTGCGCGCCAGCTCACCCTGCATGGCCTGCTGATAGCGCGCCTTCTCGACCATCTGGCTGGTGCCGAATCCGGTGTCCTGCTGCAACAGTTCGAAGCCCATGCCGACGCTGTTCGGCAGGCCCTGAGAGGCCAACTGCATACGCACCTCTTTGAGCTTCGCGGCAGGCACCATGACCATACCGGTCGCCTCGTCCACGCGATACTCGACGGCAGCCTGCTGCAATGCCTCCATGACCTGGCTGGCATCCTTCTCGGTAAGGTTGCCGTACAGCGGCGCGAAGTTCGGCGCCTGCGACCACAGCACCACTGCCACGCCCAGCGCAACGCTCGCCGCGATGCCGACCATGACGGCCACCTGGCGTAGCCACGGGTTGTCGGCGATGGCGGCCATGCCGCCGCCCGGACCCGGTGCGGGAAGATTTTTCAGATTGCCCGATTCGGCCATGTTTCCGACCTACCCCTGTGAATTTGCCTGGTGCCCAGTCCGCATCAGACCGGCATGTTCATGACGTCTTTGTAGGCGTCTACCAGCTTGTTGCGCACCTCAACCATGGCCTGGAACGCGATACTGGATTTCTGCGCCGCGATCATCACCTCGGCCAGGTCGGGCCCGTCCTCGCCGCGTTCAAACGCGGTGCGCATCGAATTGGCCTGCTGCTGCGTGTCGTTCACCGCATCGATCGAGCGTTTCAGCACCTCGCCGAAATCGGACTGCGAAGACGGCTCGATCGCTGGCGCCGCACCCATCGCCTGTGCGCGCGCGACGCGCATCTGTGCCAAGACCTGGTTGATTTCCGGTGTGCTCATCGTTTGTGTCCTGTCGATCTGGTCGGTTTTCTGACGCGTGTTGGCCGCATCACAGATGGCTGCAGTTTTCGCGCCAAGTCAACGCGGGATCGCGACACCCGCCTCGCGCAGTTTCTGCAGCTTGTGGCGCAGGGTGCGTGGGCTGATGCCGAGCAGCTCGGCGGCCTGCTTGCGGCTGCCCCTGCCGCTGCGCAGTGCGTCCAGAATCATCTGCTCCTCGACATTGCGCAGATCGTCGGTCAGACGGCCCTTGCCGGCCGGATCGTCCACCGCCGGCGGCACGGCCGCTAGCGCGTTCGCTTGCCCGTCGAGCATCTCGAAATGGATGTCTGCACCGCAAATCCGCTCGCCGTTGCAGAGAATCAGCGCACGCTGCATCAGGTTGTCGAGTTCACGCACGTTGCCGGGCCAGCTGTGAGACAACAGCCGGGCTTCCGCCTCCGGCTCGAGAGGCGGCAAGCTCTCGCCGCTGCGCAGATGACGCTCCATCAGGTGTTGCGCCAGCGGCAGGATGTCGCGCGGACGTTCGCGCAGCGCTGGCAGGGTCAGAGGAAAGACGTTCAGACGGTAGAACAGGTCCTCGCGGAAACGGCCGGCGGCGACCTCTTCACGCAGATGGCGGTTGGAGGTCGCGAGCACGCGCACGTCGAGCTGGATCACCTCACGCCCACCCAGGCGCTCGACCTCGCGCTCCTGCAGCACGCGCAGCAGTTTGGCCTGCAGCGGCAGGCTCATCTCGGAGATCTCGTCCAGCAGCAGGGTACCACCCTGGGCCTGCTCGAACTTGCCCGCGCTGGCGCGCACCGCACCGGTGAAGGCACCCTTTTCGTAGCCGAACAACACCGCCTCGAGCATGTTGTCCGGGATCGCTGCGCAGTTGATCGCAATGAAGGATCCGTCGGCACGCGCCGAACGGCTGTGGATGTAGCGGGCCAGCACTTCTTTGCCGGTCCCGGATTCGCCGCCGATCATGACCGTGGCATCACTCGCCGCGACCCGGCCGGCCAGCTCGACCAGGTCACGGGTGCGCAGGTCTTCTGCAATCATGTGGCCACCTTGCTGGTGACGATGCGGCAGATAACGCTCGACCTTGTCGAGCAGATCGTCGACCTCGAAGGGTTTGGCCAGGTAGTCCACCGCACCCAGTTTGATCGCCTCCACCGCCTGCTCGACTGTCCCGTACGCGGTCATCACCAGCACCGGCAGTTCGTGAAAACGCGCACGCAGATTGCGCAGCAGGGCGCGACCGTCCATCGGGCGCATCTGCACGTCGGTCAACACCATGTCCACCTGATCGCGGTCCAGCCGGGCGAGCGCCTGCTCGCCGTCGGTCGCGGTCACCACGTCGTAGCCTGACAGCGTCAGGGTGTCGCTGAGTGCCTGCGCCAAGGCGCTGTCGTCTTCCACTACCAGTATGCGCGATGCATTCATCACACTTCCTTCCTCGCTGATGACGGTTCCTGCCGGACGTTCGACAACGTCGGCAACTGAATCTCGAAACGCGCGCCGCCGAGTGCCGACTGGCCGGCGCGCAACACGCCGCCGTGCTCCAGGACCACCGCCTGCACCACTGCCAGGCCGAGTCCGGTGCCGCGCTCGCGGGTGGTGAAGAACGGGTCAAAGATGCGCGGCAGCGCGATCGGGTCTATGCCCGGGCCGTCGTCCTCGAACGCCAGCAACAGCGCATCGTCCGGTCCGTCGGTGGCGTGGATACGCAGCGCGACCCCGGCGCCACCGTGGTTGAGGGCGTTGTCGATCAGGTTGCTGAAGGCCCCGGCCAGCGCATCGAGGTTGCCGGCGATGCAGCGGTTCGCGACTTCGTCCAGGCTCACATCGAGCCGGGCGTGCAGCTGGCGCAGGCGCGGCTGCAGGCCGGCCAGCGCGGTGGACAGCGCATCCTCGACAAGGATCGGGCTGGCAGTGAAATTGCCGCCGCGACTGAACGCGAGCATCTCGCGTACCAGGTTCTCAGTGTGGCGCAGTCCATCGAGCAGCTTGCGGCTGAACTGGTGGCGCTGAGCGTCGCTCAGCGAACCCTTGGCCAGCTGGCCGGCGTACAGCACCGAGGTCGACAGCGGGGTGCGCACCTGGTGGGCAAGCTGGGCCGCCATCTCGCCCATCGCGCTGAGCCGGTCCTGACGCTCGACCCGCTCCTGCAGGCGACGCTGGTCGGTCATGTCGACCACCACGAGGATGCGTCCACGGTCGTTCAGCGGACGCTGCGAGACACTGACCCGGCGACCGTCGTGCAGGCACCAGTCGCCCGGCGTCGGCTCTGCAGCGATCACCTCGGCCTTGACCTCGCTCCAGCGACGACCCCAGGCCAGGCCCGGGAACAGCGACTCGGCCGTCGGGTTGAAGCGATCGATCCGGTCACGCGCGTCGACCAGCACGATCGCTGCCGGCAATGCCTCCAGCAACACACCAAGTTGATCGGCCAGGTGTTCTTTCTGCGCCCGTTCGCTGGAACGTTCGCGGCGCGAGCGGGCCAGCTCCTGGGTCAGCGCCGCGACTCGGCCTTCGAGCTGGCCGTAAGCGGCGGTCAGGCGTTCCGACAGCTCATTGAACACCCCGAAGGCGTGCTCAAGGTCCTGTGTCGTCCTCGCCGGTTGCATCTGCAGCGTGCCCATGTGGCTGAATCCCGTTGCCCATTCTGTTCTGGCAGGGAATCAGGCAAGACACGTGCCACTTCTTTTTTTCTTTTAGAAACAGTCCGTTAAAAAAAGAACGAATCGATTACGTCAAAGCCCCGTCAGTTCCTGACCGCGCTGCAGACCGTATTTGCGCAATTTTTCGACCAGCGTCGTGCGCCGCATCTTGAGCTTCTTGGCGGCATGCGCGACCACACCGTTGGCCTCCTCGAGGGCCTGGCGGATCAGGCTCTGCTCCATATTCGCCAGATGCACTTTGAGGTCGATGCCCTCGGCCGGGAGCCGCGGCATGCTGGATACGGTATTCGGCTGATCACCGTGCGTACTGACAAGCGGCAGGACATCGTCCTCCTCGGTGTCGACCACCGCCGCTACCGGGATACCGGCACGGAACTTCTCCGGCAGGTCCGCGACGTCGACCACGCCGTACGGGTACAGGATCGCCAGGCGCTCGATCAGGTTGGCGAGCTCACGCACGTTGCCCGGCCATCGGTAGTGGGTCAGCGCGGTCACCGCGGCCGGCGTCAGTCGCACCGAGCCGCGCTTCTCGTGCTCGATACGCTGGATCAGGTCGTTGACCAGCACCGGGATGTCCTCCACCCGCTCACGCAGCGGCGGAACATCGATCGGGAACACGTTCAGCCGGTAGTAAAGGTCTTCGCGAAAGCTATCCTCCTTGATCGACTGCTCGAGATTACGATGCGTCGCGGCAATGATGCGCACGTTGCAATGGATGGTCTTGTTGCTGCCGACCCGCTCGAAGGTTCGCTCCTGCAGCACGCGCAGCAGCTTGACCTGCATGTGCAGGCTCATGTCGCCGATCTCATCGAGGAACAGGGTGCCGCCTTCGGCCAATTCGAAGCGGCCCTGGCGCGCGGTGATCGCACCGGTAAAGGCACCCTTCTCGTGGCCGAACAGCTCGCTTTCCAACAGGTCACCCGGGATCGCGCCGCAGTTGACCGGGACGAAGGGTCGACCGCGGCGTTTCGAGTGGTAATGCAGTTTGCGCGCGACGACCTCTTTGCCGGTCCCCGACTCGCCAAGGATAAGTACGGTCGCCTCGGTGTCCGCCACCTGCTCGATCATCTTATTGATACCGCGGGTCGCGCGGCTGTTGCCGGACAGACTGCGGAACAGCTCGAGGGGGCGGCGCGGCGCCTCGCCGTGCTGCTGGGACTCGGCATACACCTGGGCCTTGTGCATCAGTGCCGAGATTGCGTCGTAGTGACACGGCAGGCGCAGTGTACCAAGCACGTCGCCGCTGACCAGCATGTCGTCGCCGGAGCGCTCCTGGACCTGGATCAATGCCGGTCGCGGGGTGCACTCGTTGATCGCGCTGAGATAGCTGCTGCGGTCCTGATCCGGCAGCTGGCCGCTGAGGAAAACGGACACGGGCCGATCACTGAAACGCTCTATGAGCCGCTTCAAATCCTGAGGTGAGTCAGGCACATGCACATCACAATCAATAAACTGCAGGATGTTTTGCAGGTAATCCACTGATGCCGGGTCGGACAGCACCAGCATCACAGTGAAGGTGGTCAGTGATTGGCCTTTGGGGTTTTCGGGCATCATCCAGCCAGCTCCGGTGCTTACGATAGACATGCGCAACCTGAAAAACTATGGAGTTTCCAGAAGTTAAGCACCTCCGCAATGCGATGTCAAAAATACGTCAGATAGCAAAAGCAACCCTTGTAGGTCACGTCGGCCACGGACCTTGACAGCGTCCGCGCTGACCCCTAGAACGTCGGGGTGAATCGCTGTAATCCGGGTCGGCCCTCTTGAACGATCTTCCGCTCGGCGCCTTGTTCGGCGCCCTGGTCTTTCTTCTCCTTTTGTCGGCGTTCTTTTCAGGTTCAGAGACGGCGCTGATGACATTGAACCGGTATCGGCTGCGCCACCTGGCGGCCGCCGGGCATCCGGGCGCCAAACTGGCCGAACGGCTGTTGAGCAAGCCTGACCGCCTGATAGGCCTGATCCTGCTCGGCAACAACTTCGTCAACATCATGGCGTCCTCGCTGGCCACCGTGATCGCGATCGAGCTCGGTGGCGAGGGCGCGATCCCGCTTGCCGCCGGCCTGCTCACGCTGGTGGTACTGATCTTCTCCGAGGTCGCACCCAAGACCCTGGCCGCGCTGCACCCCGAACGCGTGGCCTTTCCGGCATCCTGGGTCTATACGCCCCTGCTACGCGTGCTGTTTCCACTGGTGTGGCTGGTCAACCTGATGGCCAACGCGGTGCTGCGTATGCTGGGCGTCTCGCCAGAGGATACCGAGGGTAATGCATTGAGCCGCGAGGAACTGCGCACGGTGGTCAACGAGGCCGGGGCAATGATCCCGAAGCGCCACCAGAAGATGCTGCTCAACATCCTCGATCTCGAAAAGGTCAACGTGGACGACATCATGGTGCCGCGCAGTGAGATCGACGGCATTGATCTCGACAACTCGTTCGACGACATCGTCGAGCAGATGGAGCAGACGCCGTACACGCGCATGCTGGTATACCGCGGCAACATCGACCACGTGGTCGGTTTCGTACACTCGCGGCGTGCGATGCAGGCCCTGCTGGATGGCGAACTGACCCGCGAGAGCTTCGAGGCGCTGATCCGCGAACCCTACTTCATCCCCAAGGGCACCCCGCTCAACCGCCAGCTGTTGAATTTCCAGCGCAACCGCCGGCGCACCGCGCTGGTGGTCGACGAGTACGGCGACGTGCAGGGCCTGGTCACCATGGCCGACCTGCTGGAAGAGATCGTCGGCGAGTTCGCCACCGACCCGGCCGACGGTATTGCCGATGTCCTGCCACAAGATGACGGCAGCTTCCTGGTCGATGGCAGCGCCAACCTGCGCGACCTGGTCAGGACCATGCACTGGGAGCTGCCCACCGATGGCCCCAAGACCCTCAACGGACTGATCGTCGAGCACCTCGAGAGCCTGCCCGAGACCGGCACCTCGCTGCTTGTCGCAGGCTACCCTGTCGAGGTGGTGCAGACCCAGGACAATGCGGTCAAGACGGCGCGCATCCGCCCGCATGAGCGCCGCCGACCGACCGCCAACGAGTGAACGGCCCAGGCAGGACTCACAAAGGCCTCGGCACTGCCGCTACCCGTAGCAGGCGAACCCACAGGAATCCCCGATGCCCGAGCAATCCGACGAACGCCGCCGCTTCCACCGAATCGCCACCGACAAACCGGTGGTGATCCGCGCCGATGGTGTGCAACACACCGGCATCGTGCTGGACGTCTCATTGCGCGGCCTGCTGTTCGCGGTCAGTGACGGCTGGCGACCACAGCATGGCACCCAGGCGCAGGTACGCCTGCGCCTGGGTGGAGATGACTGTTGTATCGATATGCATGGCGCGATCGCGCACGTCGATGGCGACCACATCGGCCTGCACTGCAGCGCGATCGATCTCGACAGCGCGAGCCGGCTGCGGCGCATGGTCGAACTCAACCTGGCAGACCGGGAATTGCTCGAACGCGACCTCGCGCAGCTGATCGCCGACTAGCCCGCACCTGTCACCGGCATCACGGTTGCTGGCGGATTTTGCAGCCGGCGCGAGCGAGAAACCGCCAGGACCGGGATGGGCAGGCAGCGGAAACAGGGTGTTAATCCTGGGTCACGAACAGATTCAATCATTTGTATCGCCATTTCAGCCTGTTACGCCACAGCTGCCTTCCGGCCGGTGACGGATGCGGGCTAGTCAAACGCCTCCAGCGCCTCGCTGATACGGCTCACCGCGACCACCTGCAGACCGTCTATGGGCTGCTTCGGCGCATTCGCCTTGGGTACGATCGCGCGTCTGAAACCGTGCTTGGCCGCCTCGCGCAGTCGCTCCTGCCCACTCGGCACCGGCCTGATCTCACCGGCCAGGCCGACCTCGCCGAAGGTGGCCAGATCTCCGGGCAAGGGCCGGTCGCGGAAACTCGACAATACCGCCAGGACCACCGGCAGGTCGGCGGCCGGTTCGGTCACGCGCACGCCGCCGACCACGTTCAGAAACACGTCCTGGTCGAACATCGCGATGCCGCCGTGGCGATGCAAGACCGCGAGCAGCATCGACAGGCGATTCTGCTCGAGGCCAAGGGCGACGCGGCGCGGATTCGCCAGTGGGCTCTGGTCGACCAGTGCCTGCACCTCGACCAGCAGCGGCCGGGTACCCTCGCGCGTGACCAGGATGCAGCTGCCGGGCACCTGTTGCTCGTGACGCGAGAGGAAGATCGCCGAGGGATTGCTGACCTGGCGCAGCCCCTTGTCGGTCATCGCGAACACACCGAGCTCGTTGACCGCGCCAAAGCGGTTCTTGATCGCGCGTACCAGCCGGAACGGACTGCCGCTCTCGCCCTCGAAGTACAGCACCGTATCGACCATGTGTTCGAGCACGCGCGGCCCGGCCAGCGCGCCCTCCTTGGTCACGTGCCCGACCAGGAACAGCGATGTGCCGGTCTGCTTGGCGAAGCGCACCAGGCGTGCTGCGGACTCGCGCACCTGGGCGACCGATCCGGGCGCCGACTGCAGCGTCTCGGTATAGAAGGTCTGGATCGAATCGAGCACCAGCACCCGCGGCCGGTCCCTCGCGATCAGCGCGAGGATCCGCTCCACGCAGGTCTCGGTGAGCAGGCGCAGGCGCTGGGTCGGCAGGCCCAGGCGGTGCGCCCGCAGACTGATCTGCTCGGCGGACTCCTCGCCGCTGATGTACAACGCCGGTATCTGTTCGGCGAGCAGGGCCAGCGCCTGCACCAGCAAGGTCGACTTGCCGATCCCCGGGTCACCACCGATCAGCACCACGGAGCCAGGAACCAGGCCACCGCCGAGTACGCGGTCGAGTTCGCCAAGGCCGGTGGACAGACGCTCGGTCTGCTGGGCGACGACATCGGACAGGTTCCTGATCTGCGCGGCATCGGCCTCACCGGCATAGCCGGCGAAACGGCTGTCGCCCTTCGCCGCCGGTGCGGCGATGGTCTCCTGCAGGGTGTTCCACGCGCCGCAGTCGCCGCATTGCCCCGCCCACTTGGGCGACTGGGCACCGCACTCGGTGCAGACATAGATGGTCTTGGCTGGTTTGCTCACCGATCGATTCAGTTCAGTTAACGATGGCTCGAGAAAGGCAACAGGGCGTCCCGATGGGTGCGGGTCGGCGGTATGCACGGCGACCAGCACGCAGGACAGGCTTTTTGTTCATCCTTGCCAGTACAGTCAGCGTCGCTCAGTACTGGTCGTCGCCATACACGTCGTAGGCAAAGTTGTCGAAGCGCGTGAACTGCCCCTGGAAGGTCAGCATCACGCTGCCGATCGGACCGTTACGCTGCTTACCGATGATGATCTCGGCCTTGCCCTTGTCCGGGCTGTCCTCGTTGTAGACCTCGTCGCGGTAGATGAACACGATAAGGTCGGCATCCTGCTCGATGGCACCCGACTCGCGCAGGTCGGACATGACCGGGCGCTTGTTGGGGCGCTGCTCGAGCGAGCGGTTGAGCTGCGACAGCGCGACCACCGGGACCTTGAGTTCCTTGGCCAGTGCCTTGAGCGCACGTGATATCGCCGAGATCTCGGTGGCGCGGTTTTCGCCCGATTCCGGTGCCTGCATCAGCTGCAGGTAGTCGATCACCACCAGGCCGAGCTGGCCGTGCTCCTTGGTCAGGCGGCGGCAGCGCGCGCGCAGTTCGGTCGGGGTCAATGCCGGGGTGTCGTCGATGAACAGCTTGGTATTGTTGAGGATGTTGACCGCAGAGGTGATGCGCGGCCAGTCGTCGTCTTCCAGCTTGCCGGAGCGGACTGCCTGCTGGTTCACGCGGCCGAGCGAGGAGATCATGCGCATGGTCAGCGCCTCACCCGGCATCTCCATCGAGAAGATCGCGACCGGCAGCCCGGTCGTGATCGCGACATTCTCGGCGACGTTCATCGCGAACGTGGTCTTGCCCATCGAGGGTCGGCCGGCGACGATGATCAGGTCCGACTTCTGCAGCCCCGAGGTCTTGCCATCGAAATCGGTGAACCCGCTCGGCACGCCGGTCAGCGCATTGTCGCTGCCGTACAGTTCCTCGATGCGGTTGATGGTCTCGGTCAGAAGACGGGTGATGGCGCGGAATCCGCCGCCGCCGCGCGCCTGCTGCTCGGCGATCTGGAACACCTGGTTCTCGGCATAGTCGAGCAGTTCGTGGACCTTGCGCCCTTTCGGTCGGTAGCCGCTCTCCGCGATCTGGTTACCGACCCGGATCAGCTGGCGCACCACCGACTGTTCGCGAACGATAGAGGCATAGGCCTGGATGTTCGCCGCACTCGGCGTCTCGTTGGCCAGGATCCCCAGGTAGGCCAGCCCACCGACGTCCTGCGCCGAACCGAGGCGCTCGAGTTCCTCGTTTACGGTCACCAGGTCCAGCGGACGGTCCGCATCCGCCAGGCTCGCGATCGCGGAGAAGATCAGCTGGTGTTCGCGGTGGTAGAAATCCTGCTCGCTGACCTGGTCGGCGACCCTGTCCCAGCTGCTGTTGTCCAGCATCAGGCCGCCGAGCACCGCACGCTCGGCCTGCAACGAGTGCGGCGGTATGCGCAGTGCGTCCATCTGGGCGTCGCGACCGGAATCGGTCATGGCCTCGGGGATAGATTCATAGAGCGCGTCAACCATGCCGCCGCCAAAAATGATTCGTGGGGGGAGTGAGATTACACCACAAGCCGGCGCGAATTCGACCTCGGTGAAACCCGACCGCCGACGGCACCGGAGGCAACGCAAAAGCCCGGCAAAGGCCGGGCTCTGTGCACAGGCTTGCGCGGCGCCCGCGGGGAGCGCCGACGGTGCCATTTAGTCCTCGGCGACCACCTTCACCTTAAGGACCGCATTCACATCGGTGTGCAGGTGCAGCGTCACCTCGTATTCGCCCGCGGCCCGGAACGGGCCTTCCGGCAGACGTACCTCGGCCTTGTTCACCTCGACACCCGCGGCGCTGCAGGCATGCGCGATGTCCACGGTGCCGACCGAGCCGAACAGACGACCTTCGTCACCGGCCTTGTGGCTGATGGTCACCCCGTCGCTCAGGCCTTCGACCTGCGCCTTGCGCGCCTCTGCGGCTGCCAGCCGGTCGGCCGCCTGCTGTTCGAGCTCGGCACGCCGCTCTTCGAACTTCTTCACATTTTCGGCACTGGCGAATACTGCCTTGCCCTGCGGAATGAGGAAGTTGCGACCGAAGCCGGACTTCACCGAAACCTTTTCACCCAGGCCACCCAGGTTAGCCACTTTTTCCAGAAGAATGACGTCCATCGTTCTCAACCTCACGTATGCGATTCATTTGCCGTCGGATCCGGACCGACGTGCCCGGGCGCGGGCCCGGAAGTTCAACCAGCCGTCTGCATAACCAGCGGCGGCGATCATGGTAGCGCCCTGAGGCGCAACGAAAATCAGCAGCAGGTACATACCCACCAGCCAGGCGGTAGATCCACCGAACTCGGCGACCAGGCCATGGGCCAGGCTGATCCCCTGGACCAGGAAGACCACCATGCCGATCAGGTACAGCTGGCCGACCAGACTTGGCTCGCCACCGGTCAGCAGCACGCCGACCACCAGCAGCACCGGCACCAGCAGCAACAGCCAACGGCCGAAGCGCAGCTGGCGAAACTCTTCGCCGAACGCACCCGGCCGGTGCAGCAGCGCCGACCAGTAGCGCCCCAGCGCCAGCGACAGCACCGAACCCAACAGCCAACTGGCCGCCACGCCACCGGCCATCCAACCCGCCATCAGTTCGATCAGCGCACTGACGTTGGCCGCCTGCAGTGTCTCCGGCTCGACGCGCTGCGACAGAAACTCGCGCAACGCGTCGCCCCAGAACTGCGCCGGATCGGCGAGCCACAGATACTGCAGCAAGACGATCAGCGCGGCGCCGACGGCGGCCGCCTCGATGGCCAGGCGCAGTGACCCGGTGCGCCCCATCACAGCGCCGAGCACTGCCGCCGGCAGCCAGAGCAGCACGCCGACCACGAGTGTCGCAACGGGCATCTGCAGCACCAGGCCGCCGAGCCCGGTAATCGCCATCAGCGAAAATGCGACGACCAGCGCGCCTTCGCGCGCGCCTTGGCGCAGCACGGTCAGCACAATGACCGCGGCACTGAGCAGCGCCAGCGGCGTCACCAACAGCCCCAGCATGGCCAGCACCGTTGCGGCGATCACCGCCTGCATGCGGCCCTTCATCACCCAGTTGACGATGGCCTTCATGCGCCTACATCCATCATGACCCACCGCAGCGGGTCGGCAGCGAGACGCCGATCAGTGACTGTCGGAGTACGGCAGCAGGGCCAGGTAACGGGCCCGCTTGACCGCGTCCGCCAGCTGACGCTGGTATTTCGCACTGGTGCCGGTGATTCGGCTCGGCACGATCTTGCCCGACTCGCTGACGTACTGCTTCAGCAGGTTCAGGTCTTTGTAATCGATCTCCGCAACACCCTCGGCGGAGAACCGGCAAAACTTACGGCGACGGAAAAAACGTGACATCGCTAATTTCTCCTAATACGTCAGGCGGTTGCTTCTTCGGTCGAGTCTTCGCTGCGCGACGGGGCGGCGGCGGGGGCCTCGTCCCTGTCGTCACTCTTGGCGAGCGGCGAGGTCTCGGTGACCGCGTCTTTGCGGCGGATGACCAGGTTGCGCAGCACGGCGTCGTTGAAACGGAACGCGCTCTCGAGCTCGGCCAGCGCCTCGGCGCCGCACTCGATGTTCATCAGCACGTAGTGTGCCTTGTGGATCTTGTTGATCGGGTAGGCCAGCTGACGGCGCCCCCAGTCTTCCAGGCGGTGAACGGTGCCACCGCTGCCTTCGATGGTCGCGCGGTAACGCTCGACCATGGCCGGAACCTGCTCGCTCTGGTCGGGATGGACCAGAAACACGATCTCGTAGTGACGCATTGTTGCTCCTTACGGTTTACTCAGCCTCCCGCTCGCGGCGGTGAGGCAAGGAGGACCAGCCATTCGGCGGATCGGAAAGGCGCGGGATTCTAGGAGAAAAACCGATGCGTTGCAAGCAATTAGACCCGCCGCCCCGGGGGCGAACGCTGCCGCAGTGCTTCATACAGACAGATACCGGTTGCCACGGACACGTTCAGGCTTTCGACATGTCCCGCCATCGGCAGGCGGACCAACTGGTCGCAGGTCTCGCGGGTGAGTCGCCGCATGCCCTCGCCTTCGGCACCCATCACCAGCGCCAGCGGGCCGGTCAGATCGGCCTGGAACAGCTCGCTGCCGGCCTCGCCCGCGGTCCCGACCACGAATATGCGATGGGTCTCCTGCAGGTAGCGCAGCGTCCTCGCCAGGTTGGTGACCTGTACGAACGGCATGGTCTCGGCCGCGCCGCTGGCCACCTTGCACACCACCGGCGTCAGGCCGCCGGCCCGATCGCGCGGGGCTATCACCGCATGCACGCCGGCGCCATCGGCGCTGCGCAGGCAGGCACCCAGGTTGTGTGGGTCGGTGATGCCATCGAGCACCAGCAGGAAGGGGGGAACCTCGAGCCGGCCCAGGATGTCGTCGAGCGCGGCCTCGCCCAGGCTCGCCGGCATCTCGCCATGTGCGACGATCCCCTGATGGTTGGCGCCACCGGTCAGGCGGTCGAGGGCGGCCTTGTCGCTGGGCACCGCCTGTAGCCCCGCAGCGCGCGCTTCGTCCAGCAGCTGGCGCAGCCGGCGGTCCCTGCGGGCTGCGTCGAACTGCAGCCGGTCGATGCGTTGTGCGCCGTGCTTGAGCGCGGTGCGGACCGCATGGAGGCCGATGATCAACTGGCCGGACATCGCTCAGCCCTGTTTCTTACGTCGCCTGTTGCGCCCGCCACCCTTCGATGGTGCCGCCTGCTGGCCTTCGCTAGGTGTCCCTGCCTTGCCATCGCGGGTCTTGCCGTCGGATGCCGCCTGCGCACCTGCTCGCCTGCGCCGGCGCCCGCCGCCACCGGGTCGCGAACCACCCTTGCCCGGCCCCTCGATCTTTTCCGCCAGCACGAAATCGATCTTGCGGTCGTCGATATTGACCGCCGCGACCCTGACCCGCAGCGTGTCGCCCAGACGATAGACCTTGCCGCTGCGCTCGCCCCTCAGCCGGTGACCGATCGGGTCGAAGTGAAAGTAGTCGTAATCCAGCGCAGTGATGTGCACCAGCCCCGACACATAGATACCGCTGAGTTCGACGAAGATGCCGAAACTGTTGACCCCGGAGATCACCCCGTCGAAGGTCTCGCCGACCTTGTCGAGCATGAACTCACACTTGAGCGTGTCGGCGGCATCGCGGGTCGCGTCGTCCGCACGCCGCTCGGTCGCCGAACAGTGCTCGCCCATCGCCGCGAGGTGCTGATGGGTGTACTCGAATGCCTCGGGGCGTTCGCCGGTCAGCAGGTGCTTGAGGGCACGGTGCACCATCAGGTCCGGATAGCGCCGGATCGGAGAGGTGAAGTGCGCATAGGCCGGAAAGGCCAGCCCGAAGTGGCCGACGTTGTTGTCAGAGTACACGGCCTGCATCATCGAACGCAGCAGAACGACCTGGATGACATGGAAGTCGGGACGTACCTTCACGCTTTCCAGCAGGTTTGCATAGTCCTTCGCGGTCGGACTGCTGCCGCCTTCGAGGCGCAGCCCCAACTCGCCGAGAAACTCGCCGAGGTCGGCCAGCTTCTCGGCGCTTGGCTTTTCGTGGATGCGATACAGCGCCGGCATCTTGTGGCGCAGCAGGTGGCGGGCCGCGGCAACGTTGGCCGCCAGCATGCACTCCTCGATGATCTTGTGCGCGTCGTGCCGAACCAGCGGCTCGATGGCCGCCAGCTTGCCCTGGTCGTCGAAACGGAAACGCGTCTCGACGGTATCGAAATCGATCGCCCCGCGCTCGGCGCGCGCCGTGTGCAGCAGCTGAAACAGCCCATACAGATCGTGCAGCTGCGGCAACAGATCAGCGTGCTGGGCGCACAGCGCCGGATCGCCGTCGAGCAGCATCGCGCCGACCTGATCGTAGGTGAGCCGCGCATGCGAGTTCATCACTGCCTCGAAGAAGCGCGAGCGATAGAGAATACCCTCGGCGTCGAAATACAACTCGGCCGTCATACACAGGCGATCGACATGCGGGTTGAGCGAGCACAAGCCGTTGGACAGGATCTCGGGCAGCATCGGGATCACCCGGTCGGGGAAATACACCGAGTTGCCGCGTTTGTAGGACTCCTCGTCGAGCGCCGTACCGGAGACTACGTAGGCCGAGACGTCGGCGATCGAGACCAGCAGCCGCCAGCCCTTCTTGGTACGTTCGCAATACACCGCGTCGTCAAAATCGCGCGCGTCGGCGCCGTCGATGGTCACCAGCGGGGTGCCGCGCAGGTCCACCCGCCCCTGCTTGGACGCCTCGGGCACCTCGGCGCTGAGTGCAGCAATCTCCTGCTCGACAGCGGCCGGCCAGTCGAGCGGGATGTCGTTGGCGCGGATCGCCACGTCGGTCGCCATGCCCGGCGCAAGGTGATCGCCGAGGATCTCCACCACCTCACCGAGCGGCTGGCGCCAGGCCTGCGGATGCTCGGTGATGTGCACCACGACCATCTGGCCGTGCTTGGCACCCAACAGCCGGTCGGGCGTGATCAGCACCTGCTGGGTGACGCGCTTGTTGTCCGGCAGCAGCACGGCGACGCCCGCCTCGATCTGCATCCGCCCGACGACGTTCTGGAACGCGCGCTCGAGCACCTCGACCACCGCCGCCTCGCGGCGGCCCCGCCGGTCGACGCCGGCGACCCGTGCGACGATGCGGTCGCCGTGCCAGAGCCGCCGCATCTCGCGCGGGCTGAGGAACAGATCGTCACCACCCTCGTCCGGGTGCATGAAGCCGAACCCGTCAGGGTGCCCGATCACGCGACCGTGGACCAGGTCCTCGTGGTTGACCACGCAGTAGCCACCGCGGCGGTTGCACACCACCTGGCCGTCGCGCGCCATCGCGTTCAGGCGCCGCGACAGCGCATCTACCTGCTGCGGGTCTGCAAGCTTCATCGCCTCGGCCAGGTCGTCGAAGCGCAGCGGCGCAGCGTGCTCCTCCATCAGGCTGAGGATGAATTCGCGGCTGGGGATGGGATTGGCGTATTTCTTTGCCTCGCGGGCCTCGTAGGGGTCGCTGTTGCGACTGGGACGCCGCGGTTTACGTTTTGACACGGAAAGGGTTTTCTCTTGCTGGGTAAATGTAGCGCTATTGTAGCGTTGACAGCCCAAAAGTGTCGCTGTAGAGTCCGCGCTTCCGTTTTGGGGGCCACCCCGCACTGCCGAAGTGGCGGAATTGGTAGACGCGCATGGTTCAGGTCCATGTCGGGGAAACCCGGTGGAGGTTCAAGTCCTCTCTTCGGCACCATATACCCAGGGCCCGGTTCAGCGATGGACCGGGCCTTTTCTTTTTGCCAGGTCTTTGCCAGGGGCGGCGTCCTCTCCAGGTCCCTCATGACCACCCGGCGCAGGCCGTGAATTCATCAAGCCATTCAGCGACTTCCGCGACCGGCGAGCGGGCGGGCCGCAAGCGTAGCGGGGGCGGATTTTGGCCGACGTGCAGCACTCGCCGGCCATGATCCAGCAATGGAGCAAAAAAAAGACGGGCGACCGCGGGGAGAGCGGAGGCCCGTCAAGCGCTATCATCGCGCCACAGAGGAGAGCGTCGAATCCCTGGTCTAGACAGAAGGGCCAGGGGCCACGCCTTCCCAATCAGTGACGGCAGCCAGCGCAGCAAGTTGAACAATTGACTCCTTTGCTTCCCGATCGGGTTCGCGACGGCTGGCAGGCCGCAGACGCGCCCTGGCCGGTCCCAGCAACCGCCGGCAGGCGCCCTACCCGACCTGCGCAAAAGTGTCAGTCACCCCCAGCGCACGCGCCTGCCGCATAATCAGGCGATGGATCCCGCGTTGCGCGCCTGGACGCAGCGATGCCAGCGCGGAACCGGCACACTAGCGACGCGAGACATGCCCATGGCGACCCTGCTGCGCACCCTGACAGCCGATATCACGACCCTGGATCTGGATGCGATCGTGAATGCCGCGAACCACACCCTGCTGGGCGGCGGCGGGGTCGATGGCGCCATTCACCTGGCCGCGGGGCCAGGGCTGTTGCAGGCCTGCCGCGGACTCGGGGGTTGCGCGACCGGCGACGCCAAACTGACAGCCGGCTACCGCCTGTCGGCGCGCTACGTGATCCACACCGTCGGTCCGGTCTGGCAGGGCGGCACACACGGCGAGGCGGCGCTGCTGGCCTCGTGCTACCGACGCTCGCTCGAGCTGGCCGCGCAGCACGCCGTCCGATCGATAGCCTTTCCGGGCATCAGTACAGGCGCCTATGGATTCCCGGTCGAACTGGCGGCCACGATCGCGGTGCAGACGGTCGATGCATGTCTGAGCGCCCCAGGCAGCGTCGACCAGGTCGTGTTCTGCTGTTACAAAACCGCGGACCAGCATATCTACGAGAAGCTGTTGCACGCGCTGCGGGCGTGAGGCGATGCCTGGCAGCACCCGCACAGCTCGCGAATCGCGCGCAATCGAGGCCGCAAATCCGGTTATGATGATGCAATGTGAAGCCCGCAACGGAGGAGTCAGAGATGTCGAACGAAGGCTACCACGAGCCGATCGAGGAACTGTCGGACGCTACCCGCGATATGCATCGCGCAATCGTGTCGCTGATGGAAGAACTGGAGGCCGTGGATTGGTACAACCAGCGGGTTGATGCGTGCAAGAATCCGGAACTGAAGGCGATCCTGGCGCACAATCGCGACGAGGAAAAGGAACACGCCGCAATGGTCCTCGAATGGATCCGCCGCGCAGATCCCAGCTTCGACAAGGAACTCAAGGACTACCTGTTCACGGACAAGGCGATCGCGCACGAATAGCGATTGGCCGAGCACGTACCGGCGGCCGCAGGCGCGCAACACACTGCGGATCGCCTGTGTGCCCGGGTCCGCCGATTCCAGAGTTTTGAACCGCATGCCACAGCGACTGCGTCGGATGCTCTATTTCGCCTACGGCTCCAATATGTCCACCACACGCCTGCAGCAGCGCGTGCCATCGGCGCGCCCGCTGTCGGTCGCGCTGATCAAGGACCATCGTTTGGCGTTTCACAAGGCCGGCAGAGACGGCTCCGCCAAGTGCGATGCAGTGCCTACGCAGCAACACGACAGCGTGATGTACGGTGTCGTGTTTCAGATCGACGCGGCACACAAGCCCCGACTCGACGCGGCGGAGGGACTGGGCAAAGGCTACCTGCAGACCACGGTGGTGGTGCGGTTGCCGGACGGCAGCGAAATGTCGGCATTCACCTACTACGCCACGCACATCGACCCACTGCTCAAACCATACGCCTGGTACAAGGAACATGTGTTGCGCGGCGCCACGGAGCATGGACTCCCGCATGCATATATCGAGATGATTGCCGACATTGCCGCGGTCGAAGACGGCGATCCCTCGCGCCATGTGTCAGAACTATCGATCTACCGATGCAAACGCTGAGTTCGCGGTGCAACGCAAGACAAAAACAATGAACGGCAAGACCATCGGCCTGATGGTGGCCATCCTGGTCGGCGTGCTGCTGCTGTTCAACGAACAGGGTCTGATCCAGGGTGGTAGCAATCGCGTCGAAGGCCCTGGTGGCGGCGATACGGCATCCGCTGGCAGCGGCCTGCAGGCCATCGCCGACGCCTACCGCGCGCAGCGCAGTGATGTCCAGGTCAAGGGCGAAGGCGTCGTCAAAAAGGTCCTGAGCGACGATCGCGACGGCAGCCGCCACCAGCGTTTCCTGCTGCGACTGCCGAACAGACAGACCCTGCTGGTGGCACACAATATCGACCTCGCACCACGCATCGACGGCCTGCGCGAGGGTGACCGCGTTGCGTTCTACGGCGAGTACGAGTGGAACAAGCAGGGCGGTGTGATCCACTGGACCCACCATGACCCGGGCGGCCGGCATGTCGATGGCTGGTTGGAGCATCGCGGTCGCACCTACCAGTAGCAGTAGCTCGCACGCAGCCGTCAGCCACGTGCCATTGCCGGCATCTCCATCGGATTACCACGCAGCCATCGGGCCACGAATGCGCCTCAGCACCAACTGGGCTCCCCATCGACATGCGCGGAGGACATCAGCTCGCGCACGTTGGCGTCGATGATGCGGTACCCGACGTTGCCATACAGCAGCTGCCGCCCCTCGTTGAAAACGAAGGTGGGACTACCCTGGACCCCGTAGGTCTTGCTCAACTCGGCGTCGCGATGCAACGCCGCGTACGCTTCACCGTTCTCGATGCGCGCCCGCACCGCGTCGGCCGCGATATCGAGCGACGGCAGCAGATCCAGCAGCACCGCCAGGCTGGACACGTCCTGTGCCTGCTCGAAGAACGCGATCCGCGTCTGCGCCACCAGCGCATCGAAACGCCTGCACAGCACCGGGTCGCCATCGCCCGACTCGAGGTCCAGGCAAAGGCTGACCGCCTTCAAAAACACGTGCGAGGTCGTGCAACTGGTCGGCCGACAGCCGGTCCACACATCAGGATGCAGGTGGGTATGCGGCCACTGGTTACAGACCTGCTGCATATGCCTGCCGAACCCGGCAAAGCCTTCCTTGTCCTTCCAGCCTTTACCGACGCGTGTCGCGGTATCCGCGAACAGCGTCATGAAATGGTGCCTGACCAAAACCTGGTCACCGAACTCGTGCTGCAATGCGTCCAGGCGTATCTGTCCCCCATACGCCCATACGCACAGGATGTCGGAGAAGTAATCGATCGTGATCAAACTTGAGATCCCGGTTTATGTTGGAGTTGTAAGCAGTTCGCTGGGGACATTGCACCAGGCCAGCGCACAAGCTGGCCGGCCGTGCCTGCTCAGCGGGCGTCGGCGGCCAGTCGCGTCGCGGTGACGTCCGCGGGGTCCGAGCGCCGCACGTCTTGGCGCGACAGGCGTCGACTCGAGATATCGACATAGGCACGATAACGCTGCTGGATGTCGCGTACATAGCTCACCGGCTCAATCCCACGTACGTACCCGTAACGCGCCTTGCTGGCATACTGCTTCTTCGACAGCAGCAGCATCGCGTTCTCTGCGTTGTCGAACCAGCGATCGCCATCCAGACCCTGCTGACGCGCCAGCCTGCGCGCGTCTGCGACATGCCCGTGGCCGGCATTATAGGCGGCCAGCGAAAACCACATGCGCTGGTTGACCGGCAATTCCGGCTCGAAACGATTGCGCACCCAATCCAGGTACTTGATCCCGACGTGGATATTCTCCTCGGGATCGTCGACCTTTCCAAAGCCCATGAACTTGGCCGTGCGCGGCAGCACCTGGAGCAGGCCCTGCGCACCCGCGAACGACTTGGCCTTTGGGTCGAAGCGGCTCTCCTGATACATCTGGGCGACAATCAGGCGCCAGTCGAAGCCGTATTCTTCGGCGTACCTGCGCGCGATCTCATCATAAGGGGACAAGCCCTGCGACTGCGTCGCACCCGGCCGCCCGGCCGCAAGGTCGCGGATCTGGCGCTGATTGGTGAAATACTTCTTGTACAGGATGTTGTAGACCAGACCCTTGTACTCCTTCTTGATGAATCCGTTCAGCGCGGCGAGCAGCTTCTTGTCCTGCGCACGCACCGCCACCGCATGCGGCCGGTCACCGCTCATCCCGAATCCGGACTTGACCGGGATGCCGCGCGCCAACTCGATATCCAGCAGGTGGCCATCCGCGACGGTCGCCTCGAGTTCACCGCTGGCCACGCCTGCGATCAGTTCCTCGGTCTCCATATTCTCCGGTGCCTCGTCCAGCTCGAATACGACACCGCCGGCCTGCAGCTGCACGAGGTCCTGCCAGTAAGGGCTGGACCGGCGCACGGTGACCTTGCGACCGCGCAGATCCCGCGCGCAGCTCACCGGCGCATCCTCGCTTACCACCAGGTGGCGGGGCGCGTAGTGATAAGGCCGGGTAAAGGCCAGTCCGCGCGACCTGAGCTGGTCGGTCGGCTCCAGAAACCCGGCCGCGATATCTGCATGCCCGTCCAGCAACCACTGCAGCTGCTGCTCCTGGGTATCCGGCACTATTACCTCGAGGCGCAGGCGGTTGGCATCGGCGAAGGCCTTGGCCAATTCGTATTCGAAGCCGTACAGCTCGCCTTTATACAGGAAATAGGACGCGGCGTTGTTGCGCAACAGGACGCGCAACACCTTGCGTTTCCTGATCCCATCGAGCCCGTCCTTGTGGCGCGATGCCTGGGCGTCGGCGAGGAACTCGAGGTGCAGGAACTTGTTCAGCGCGGCGCGCAGGCGCGGTGAATCGGGACGCACGCCCCAGGCGATGTCATCGGTGCCCGGCAGCTCGAACGCCACTTTAAGATCATCGCGGTAGCTGAGGTACATGCTCGCCACATTGCTGTCGCGCAGGCTCGCATCCACGCGCCCGGACGCCACCTCATCGAGTTCTTCCTCGTCCGACATCCCGCGTGGGCGCGCCACCAGCTCGATACCGGGATATTGCGCGCGCAACGATTGCAGGCGTTCCCAGAACGAGGAACTTGGATCGACCATGAGGCGCTTGCCCGGCAGATCGTCGAGGCCGCGCAGATCGTCGCGTGAGCGCGCGACCAGGACCTGCTGATGCACCGTCGTCAGGGGTACGGAAAAGGCGATCTGGCGGCGCCGCGCCTCGGTGACGGACAGGTTGGCGGCGATGATGTCGCCCTTACCGGCCAGCAGTGCCGGGATGATGTCGGCAAAATTGTCCACCGGCACCAATTCGGGGACCAAACCCTGGCTGCGGGCAAAACTCTCCGCCGCCTCGTGCTGGGCCTCGACTGGCCAGCCCTTGCGCGGCAGGTAGAACACCCCGCCGATGTTGGCCGGTATCAGGATCCGCAGACGGCCGTGTTTCTTCAGCGCCTTGAGGTCCCCGACATAGCCTGTCGCCACGGCAACTGTAGCGGCCGCAGCGACGGCCCCGGCCGCTGGCGCGGCCACTGCTCCTGCTTCTGCTGCTCCCGCAGCCGCTGCCACATCCGGATCCGATTCCGCAGCGGGCGCCACGACCTTGGCCGGCGTCGTGATCCCGGCCAACTCGCGCGCAACCCGGTCCGGATCGTCCTCGCTGCAGCCAAGCTGCAGCAGGAGTCCGGCGGCACACAGACCTGCCAACGGTAGAGTTCGGACCAGACGCAAATCGGGGCATTCCATTCGCAACGCGGATGCGTTCGAGTATAGCCGATTCGAGAATCGACGATAGAAGCGCAAGTCTATGAGAATATTAATAAAAATCCGATCTACCGAGGCTCCCCTCGCGGGCATCGCAGTGTGCGCAGGTGGCCACACCCGGCGCGATGCGGCATCTGCGCGGATGGCATCCGGTGTCCTGACGACAGCACACCGACAGCGCATACGGAGCGATTGGCGAAGCCCATTCCCGGCGCGGCCCCGCACGCTGCACCACCGCCGGGCTTGCGCGGTTGGCAGATCTGCCGTGAACCGGCAGAATCCACACCGGAACGGTTCAAGGGGTGCCTGCCTTCGGGTCCCCTGCGGTTGACCGGCACCGTTAAATTCCCACCGCTCGCCAGCGCCCTGCCGTGCCCGCGAACGCATGGATAACTCGGCAGGCAGCGGCGCGCTGCACCACCCCAACTTCGGAAGCCGATGATCGAACAGCAGCGAATGACATGGAAAAGCGGCACCCTGGCGCTGACCCTGCTGCTCGTGTTCGGCGTGCTGGTGCTGGCGCCGCTGGTCCTGTTGTGCGTCGCTGCCATCCCGGCAAACGGCGTCGAACTCGAGGCGCTGCGCAGGCTGCTGAGCGACTCGCCGGTGCAACAGGCGTTTCTGCGCAGCATGGCGGTTGCGCTGCTGGCCTGCGGGGCGGCCAGCGTCGTCGCGATCCCGATCGCCATCGTCGCGCTGCGCTGCAGTCCGCTGACCCGGCGCCTGATCGGGCTGTTCGGCGTTTTGCCGCTGGTGATGCCGGCGTACCTCAGCGCCGCGGTATTGCAGCACCTGGGCAGCGCACTCGAACTGATCGCGCCGCTCGGGGTGGCTGGTGACCGATACGCGGTGGGGCATGTGCTGACCCTGATCCTGGTCTTCGCACTGCACTATCTCCCGCTCATCTTGCTCGGACTGCTGACCGGTCTGACCAAGATCGACCGCAGCCTCGAAGAGAGCGCACGCAACCTCGGCGCCGGCCGCCTCGCCATATGGCGGCGCGTCATCCTGCCGCTCGCCACACCCGGCTACCTGCTGGGCGCCAGCGTGATGGTGCTCAGGGTCATCGAGGACGCGGCCAGCCCGCTGGTACTCGGCGTCGGCGACATGCTCGCCCCGCAGCTGCTGCTGCGCCTCGGCGAGGCAGGCCTGGCCGATCCGCAGCTGCAGGCCGGTGCGCTGCTGCTTCTGTTCGTGTCACTGCTGATCACCGCGTTCGCCTGGTCGGCGCTGCTGCCACCTCTCAATACCGAGACCGATCGACATTGCGCACGATCGCTGCGCTGGCGCCGCTTGCCTGGCGCTGTGCTGGCGTTCCTGCCGCTGCTCGCGCTCGCCGCCGTCACGCTGGCACCATTGATCTGGCTGGTACTCATCGCAGTCGGCATGCAGTGGTCGGAAGGATTGCTTCCGACCGGCCAACAGGGCATCGCCTACACGACCCTGCTGCACCAGCAGTGGCCCGGCCTCGTCACCACGTTCGGCTATGCCGGCATTGCGGCGCTGCTAACCCTGCTGCTGGGCCTGCTGTTTGGCGCCTTGACCCTCACCCCTGGGCCGATCGCGCGCAGCATGCGTTTCGTCGCGACCGCGATGCTGGCCCTGCCCGGCATCGTGCTCGCGCTGGCCTACCTGCACGCGAGCGCACGCCTGGACCTGTATCTGGACACCTCGCCTGAGCTGGCCTGGGGCGCATTGATCCTGATCGTCGCCCTCAAGCAGTTGCCGCTGGCACAGCGCCTGATTGCGCGCGAATTGCGCGCGCTTCGCCACGGCAGTCTGGCAGCAGCCCGCAACCTGGGCGCGCACGGTCCGGCCCTGTACCTGCGCATCGGACTGCCGGCGCTGATCGCGACGCTCGGCGCCGTGCTGCTGTTCGGCGCTGTTGCCGCCATCCAGGAGGTATCGGTGGCACTGGTCCTGATCAGGGATCCGGCGGCCCCGTACGCGGTGACGCTGTTCCGCTCCCTGCAGACCGCTGGCGACCCGGCGCCGTGGGCCACCCAGGGTGTGCTGCTAGTATCGTTCATCGCCACCGGCCTCGCGATTGCATTCCTGCTGTCGCGCAACGCCTGCCGCAGCCGAGCTCCAATACCCAGCCAGTCGCCGAGAGACCAAGCATGACAAACAGTGAACCGGCCAGCGTCGAACTGCGTGGCGTGCATGTCACTATTGATCAACACGAGGTCCTGCGCCAGATCGGGCTTAACGTGCTGCCCGGGGAACTGTTCGTGGTGCTTGGCGGTGCCGGCTCCGGCAAGTCCACGCTGCTGCGCAGCATTGCCGGTCTCGACCCGACCGCCTCGGGCGAGGTCTGGATCGACGACAAGGACATCACCCGCGTCCCGGCACACCGGCGCGCGGTCGCGCTGATGTTCCAGTCGTTTCCGCTCTGGTCGCACCTGAATGTCGCGCACAACGTGGCCTTCGCGCTCCAGCAGGCAGGCGTGGCGGCCAGCCGGCGCCGCGCGCGGGTGGCGCGTGAACTCGCCTTCGTCGGCTTGGGTGAATTCGAAAAACTTCTCCCCTGGCAGCTGTCCGACAGCCAGCGGCAGCGCGTCGCGCTGGCGCGCACGCTGGCAGCGGATGCCAGGGTCGACCTGCTGGATGAGCCGTTCAGCGCGCAGGACGCACAGCTGCGCGAACGCCTGTTGCGCGTGTTGCGCAAGCGCCAGCAGCAGAGCGGCACCACCACCCTGCTGACCACCCAGGACCGCAACGAGGCGCTGCGCGTGGCCGACCGAATCGCGATCATCCACTCGGGCGAACTGCAGCAGGTAGGCACACCGATGGATCTGTACGACACGCCGCGCAACCGGCACGTCGCCGAGTACATGGGCAGCGCCAACCTGATCGACGGCGAGATCGAGTACGCCGGTGACCAACCGCTGTTCAGGGCGCAAAACGGCATCGTGATACCGTTGTTCGACGAGGCGGTAAAACGCTCCCGCACCGGCGTGGCGATGTTCCGCCCGCACGATCTGCGCGTGATCCGGCGCGACGAGGAACCGTTCGGCGACCAGATCCGTTTCACCTGCCGTGTCGAGCAGACCGAGTTTCTCGGCGAGACGGTGCGCTACTGCATCGATCTCGCCGGCAAGACCGTATGGCTGGACCTGCCGCGCGGCGCCAACGAACTGAGCCTGCACGTCGGCGATCAGGTCGTGGTCGGCCTGGACCCGGCGCGCATCCGCATCCTGGAGAATTGACCGGCGCAGGCCCTGCCGAGGGCCACCTCGCGACAGGCTTCTGGTAGCCTTGCGCGACCGACCCACGAGAGCCTTGCCGCGCCGTGACCTGGACACTCGACGCCCTGGATGGCGAGACCACCCTGCTGACCGTCAACAAGCGCCTCGCGGCCGAGTTGCGCATGCGCTTCGACCGGCGTCAGGTGGCCGCTGGACGCCAGGTCTGGCCGAGCGCGGACATCCTGCCGTGGAATGCCTGGCTGACGCGCCACTACACCCGCCTGCTGGACACCGGGTTTACCGAACTCGATCTGCTCAATGCCGCGCAGGAACGCCTGTTGTGGCAGGAAATCGTCGAACGACACAGTGGGCCGGACGGCCTGCTGCGCCCAGCGGCCGCCGCCGAGAACGCGATGGCCGCCTTTGCGCTGCTGCACGACTGGGACCTCGGGGGCTTTCCACTGGCCACGCTGGGCGGCGACGAGACCCGCATGTTTCTGGCCTGGCGCGGCGCGTTCGACGCCGAACTGCGAGATCGCGGCCTGCTCAGTGCCGCGCAGTTGCCGTCGCTGGTGCGGCGCGCTTTCGAGCACGACGCACTGGACGTCCCGGCCCACCTGGTGCATAGCGGTTTCGACAGCCTGTCGCCGAGCCAACAGGCCCTGTTCGCGCTGCTGCAGGACCGGGGCTGTACGGTCAACGCGCACCAGCTGGCGCGCAACCCGGCGCGCCGGCTACGGATCGAGGCGGCC
>JAJDNF010000017.1 GCA_022340805.1 Chromatiaceae bacterium | reverse complement strand
AGACGCATCACGTCACCACAGGCCGGCGCGCCCACCATGCCGGTGCCCACGTTCTTCGCTTCCTTGTCGAGCACCCCAACATTGCGCGGATGCTCGTAGTGATCGATGACCTTCTCGCTGTAAGCCATGGTCTTGCCCTCTAACTCTGTCTGACCGCCCGGCCGATCAGGGCCGGGCGGCACATCACCGCGTAAAACAGATCAGTGGCGCGGCGGGCGGCGCGGACGATCTTCTCGTGGCTTGGCCTCGTTCACGCGAATCGCGCGACCGGACAACGGCTTGTCATTAAGTCCGTTGATCGCAGCTTCGGCCTGCGAGTTATCTGGCATTTCTACGAAGCCAAATCCCTTCGAACGACCGGTGTCACGGTCCATGATCACGTTCGCTCGGGAAACCTCTCCGTAAGCGGAGAAGGCCTCGCGAAGATCGTCTTCCGTGACGCCGTATGCCAGATTGCCTACATATATATTCATCTCACAATGCTCTCAAGCGTGTG
Organism: Chromatiaceae bacterium; assembly: GCA_022340805.1. Taxonomy (GTDB): domain Bacteria; phylum Pseudomonadota; class Gammaproteobacteria; order Chromatiales; family Chromatiaceae; genus Thiosocius. The sequence goes on along the minus strand of JAJDNF010000017.1, from coordinate 10,979 downwards.
GCCCGTAGGACAGAAAAATCCTCCGGCAGCCGGGCCACGGTTCACCGGAAGACTAGCGGGCACGCCCGCACAATACTCTCTCGAGACGGACATAACCTCGGTCCGCAGCAAGAGGCTACACCCAACCCCTGCGTTTCACAAAGCCGGGCCAATCTCCTCGACCACGCGACCGCGTGCGGTCCAGGCCGGCCCGCGAACATCCGGCCTGCGGCGCCGCCGCGCATCGGCCGGTCGCCCGCTCAGTGCGCCACCCATTTGACGTCGTTCAGATCGATGCCCTCTTTATACATATCCCACAGCGGGCTCAACTCGCGCAGCCGCTCGACCTGACCACGAACCTGTGCCAGAACGAAATCGATCTCCTGCTCGGTGGTAAACCTGCCCAGCGTGAAGCGCAGCGAACTGTGCGCCAATTCGTCCGGACGGCCGAGCGCGCGCAGTACATAGCTAGGCTCCAGGCTCGCCGAGGTGCAGGCCGACCCGGACGAGACCGCCACGTCCTTCAGCGCCATCATCAGGCTCTCACCCTCGACGAAGTTGAAGCTGATATTCAAATTGCCGGCGATCCGGCGATCCGCGTCACCGTTCAGATAGACCTCTTCCATGTCCTTGAGGCCGTCATACAACCTGTCCCGCAGCGCACCGATGCGCTCATTATCGGCAGCCATCTCTGCGCGCGCGAGCCGGAACGCCTCTCCCATGCCGACGATCTGATGGGTCGCAAGCGTACCCGAACGCATACCGCGCTCGTGGCCGCCGCCATGCATCTGCGCCTCCAGACGGATGCGCGGTTTGCGCCGCACGTACAGCGCCCCTATGCCCTTCGGGCCGTAGATCTTGTGCGCGCTGAAGCTCATCAGGTCGACCGGGAGCTCGGCCAGGTCAATCGGCACCTTGCCCGGGCTCTGCGCCGCATCGACGTGGAAGATCACCTTGCGTTCGCGGCAGATGGCGCCGAGCGCGGCAATGTCCTGGATCACGCCGATCTCGTTGTTCACATGCATCACCGAGGCCAGGACAGTGTCCGGCCGGATCGCCGCCTCGAACACCTTGAGGTCTACCAGACCGCTGGGCAGCACATCGAGGTAGCTCACCTCGAAACCCTCGCGCTCGAGCTGGCGACATGTATCCAGTACCGCCTTGTGCTCGGTCTTCAGCGTGATGATGTGCTTGCCCTGTTTCTGGTAGAAATGCGCCGCACCCTTAATCGCCAGGTTGTCCGACTCGGTGGCGCCCGACGTCCAGACGATCTCCTTGGGGTCGGCGCCTACCAGCGCGGCGACATTGGCGCGCGCCTCGTCGATCAGCTTCTCCGCCGCCCAGCCGAACGGGTGGGAGCGCGAGGCCGGGTTGCCGAAGGTGCCGTCGAGCGTCAGACAGGCACACATCTTCTCGGCCACACGCGGATCGACCGGTGTGGTGGCGGAATAATCGAGGTAAATGGGAAGCTTCATGCAGCGCTCCGAGACGGCTGACTTTTTTGCAATATTACCAAACGGCTAGGCGCCGGCAGGTTCGGCCTTCAATTGCCCGAGGCTCACCGAGGCCTGCTCGCCGTTGTGCTGACGCTCCGCGACCTCCTGGACCCCGCGCCGGCTCATCAGGTCCTGCAGGCTGATCTGGTTCAGGTAATCGAATATCCGCGTGCTGAGATCCTGCCACAGGTCGTGGGTCAGGCACTGCTGGTTGTCCTGGCAGTTGTGAGCGCCGCCGCAGCGCGTCGTGTCGACGTTCTCATCGACCGCTGCGATCACCTGCGCGACAAAAATACCCGAGGCGTCGCGCCCCAGGGTGTACCCACCGCCAGGCCCGCGCACACTCGATACCAGGTTGCGCTTGCGCAGCCGGGCAAACAGCTGTTCGAGGTAGGAAAGGGAGATCCCCTGGCGTTGCGCGATGTCGGCCAGGGTAATCGGCCCGCCGCCGTGATGGATGGCCAGATCGAGCATTGCAGTCACCGCGTAACGGCCTTTGGTTGTCAATCTCACCGGTCTATACTCCGCCACCTTGGTTGCGCCGGACTATACATTGTCGAGTAAATTAGTCAAGAATTCCAAAGCCCGCTGATTGCAAGGAAATCAGTCCTCCTTCACCTCCTCGGCGAGCTGCATCTTGTGCAACTCCTCGGCCGTCGAGACGATCTCGCAAGACCCCAAATCCGGCAGATCGTCTTCGCCCGGTTCGAATCCCATCTCGCGCAAGGCCTCACACATGCGCTGCATCCTGGTCTCCATCACGTGCACGTGATCGAGCATGCAGTTGATCGCATGGGCCACCGGGTCGGGCGCATCCGCGGTCACACCGTAGGCATCGAAGCCCATCTTCGAGGCGATCTTTTCGCGATGCTCTGTATCGACCGGTGGCTCTTTGCGCTCGATCAGGCGGCCCGGCACGCCGATCACCGTGCTGTTCGGCGGCACGTCCCGCAGCACCACCGCATTCGAGCCTATGCGCGCCCCGGCGCCGATCGAGATCGGGCCCAGCACCTTGGCCCCGGCGCCGACCACCACATCACTGGCCAGCGTAGGGTGGCGCTTGCCCTTCTGCCAGCTGGTACCGCCCAGGGTGACGCCGTGGTAGAGGGTGCAGTCGTCACCGATGACCGCCGTCTCGCCGATCACGACGCCCATGCCGTGATCGATGAAGAACCGCCGTCCGAGAACCGCGCCCGGGTGAATCTCGATCCCGGTCAGCCAGCGCGCGATGTGCGACAGCAGACGCGCCAGCCACTTCGCCTCGGCCAGCCACAACCAGTGCGCGAGCCGGTGGAACATCACAGCGTGCACACCCGGGTAGGTCGTGAGGATCTCCAGGGTGCTGCGCGCCGCCGGGTCGCGGTCGAACACGACGCGCACGTCTTCACGAATCTTTTCGAACATGGATGGACACTGCGGATGCTGAACAGAGACGCAACACTGTACTCAATTACCGGTTACCGAACCAGCAAACCGACCGCCCTGATCCGGTCCACGGCCTGGCTAGTCGCCGGTAACGCGACGCATCGATTTGCGACCCTGGGCTGCGCTGAGAATGCCGCGCAGGATGTTGACCTCGTCGCTGGCCGGCGCGGCGCGGTGAAACAGGCGGCGCAGACGGCGCAGGAGCTTTTCCGAACGGCGCTCGTCGGTGAATCCGATGTCGTCCAGGGCCTGACCGAGGTGGGCGAAAAAGCCCTCCATCTCGGCGTTGCTGGCGATCTGGCCGCTGTCTTCGCCGCCCGCCATATCGGTGCCGCTGGCGAGCATCAGCTCATAACTGATCAGCTGCACCGCCATGGCGACATTGAGCGAGCTGTATTCCGGGTTGGTCGGGATATGCACGAGGTGCGTGCACAGGTCCAGTTCTTCGTTGCTCAGCCCCGAACTCTCGCGCCCGAACACGATCGACACCGGCGCCCGAGACGCCTCGGCCTGCGCCAGCGCGGCCGCGTCGCGCGGGCCCAGCAGCGGCCAGTGGACCGAGCGCAACCGCGCGCTGGCACCTATGACCACCCGGCTGTCGGCAACCGCCTCGGCCAGCGAGTCGACCACCCTCGCCTGATTCAGCACGTCGTCGGCACCCGAGGCGCGCGCAACGGCCGCTTCGCTGGGAAAGTCGCGTGGCCGGACCAGGACGAGTTGCGCAAGACACATGTTCTTCATGGCCCGCGCCGCGGCGCCTATGTTGCCGGCGTGCGAGGTATGCACCATCACTATGCGGATGTTCGAGTTCATCGCGCGAGCTTAGCAAATGCCCCGATGGGCGGGGTGCGCCTTTGCGCGCGCCGGCATTTCCCGTATTCTAAGAGCCTGCCTGAATCGACACTGCCTGCAGCAAATTCCGTGATACAGCCATTCGCCGTGCTTATCGAAATTCGGCAGGCAGCAGCGACGATTCTCCCTTTCTACAAACCTTAACGATCCGCTCGCATGAGTCTTGGCTCAAGGCGGGCAGATCCGACGAGCCACTAACACCCCATGAACCCTACAACCACCATCGCGGTACGCGCCGCCCGTCAGGCCGGCAGCGTCATCATGCGTTCATTCAGCCGGCTCGACACCCTCACGGTGTCCGAAAAACAGGTCAACGACTATGTCAGCGAGGTCGATCGCAACGCCGAACAGGCGATCATCGGCACCATCCACAAGGCATACCCGGCACATGCGATCCTGGCCGAGGAAAGCGGCGCGCACGGCAAGGACGATTTTCAGTGGGTCATCGACCCCCTGGACGGCACCACCAACTACCTGCACGGCTTCCCGCAGTTCGCCATTTCGATTGCACTGAAACACCGCGGCAAGCTGGAGACCGCGGTGGTCTACGACCCGCTGCGCGACGAGATGTTCACCGCGGCGCGCGGCGCGGGGGCACTGCTCAACGACCGCCGTCTGCGGGTGACCGATCAGAAAGGCCTCAAGGGTGCCCTGCTCGGCACCGGGATCCCGTTTCGTGACCAGCGCTACATGGATGCCTATCTCGGGATGCTGAAGGCCCTGACCCAGGAAACCGCCGGGATCCGCCGGCCAGGCTCGGCCGCGCTGGACTTTGCCTATGTGGCTGCGGGCAGACTCGACGGATTCTGGGAACTGGGACTGTCGGAATGGGATTTTGCCGCCGGCGCGCTGCTGGTACAGGAGGCCGGCGGCGTCGTCAGCGACATCCGCGGCGGAGGCCGGCATCTGGAGACAGGCAACGTGATCACCGCCGGGGTGCGCCTGCACCGCACGCTGGTGGAGACCATCCGGCCACACCTGCCGGATGCGTTGTCCGCCTGAAGCCCTTGTGAGACAAGGGAAAACCCTGAAAACGACGCGATCGATAACGGTTGCCGGGCCTGTGCGGCCATGTTAATAATCAACCATCAGAATAAAAAACGATCACGTAGGGTGGATTGAGAATGCGGTTGAAGACTTACCTGACGTCGGCGCTGATGCCGCCGGTGGGCGCCTGTCGCTACGGCTGCGGTACGAATTGCGCGGCCCCGGTCACGGTATTCTGGTTGTTTGGTGTGGTCAGCGTGATCTACGGTTTCCTCGGCGGTCCGACCGGCGAACCGGGCATCAGCTGGTACACGGTTGGCCTGGGTCTGGCGATGTGGGGAATTGCCGCCGTCTGGACCCTGTTGACCATGCAGGGCGTCGAGGCTGACCGTTGTCACGGCATGTGGAGCCCGCGTGACCACCACGTGGAGCCCAGCGAGACAGAGGCGGACCCGTTCGACGAGATCAAGAAGGCTCACTGAGCAACCCGGATTCGGCAGTGTAAAAAGCCCGCTAGACGCGGGCTTTTTACGTTTCCAGCGGCTTGTCGAGCAGCACCCTTTCGGCAGCATCGAGCATGCCGGTTTCCTCGCCCTGCTCCAGCAGGGTTCGGAACTCGTCCGCGCGGCAGCAGCCAACAGGCTGCGACGCGCCCCCCGACAAGCCAGCGCGCGATCAGGAATCGATGTACCCCTCCTTGAGCAGGTACAGGTAGATCTCCTGGGCGGCCTCCATCGGGCTCGCTTCCGCGGTGTTGATCGTCAGCTCGGCGCGCCGCGGCACCTCGTAGGGGTCGCTGATCCCGGTGAATTCGGGAATCAGGCCCTTGCGCGCCTTCGCGTACAGGCCCTTGCGGTCGCGCGCCTCGCAGACCTCCAACGGGGTCGCGACATAGATCTCGATAAACGCGCCACGCTCTTCGATCATCTCGCGCACCGCGCGGCGTGTCTCCGTGTAGGGCGCTATCGGGGCGCAGATCGCGATCCCGCCATTCTTGGTTATCTCGCTGGCGACGTAACCGATGCGACGGATATTCAGGTCGCGGTGCGCCTTGGAAAATCCGAGTTCGCTGGACAGGTTCTGGCGCACGATATCGCCGTCGAGCAGGGTCGCCGGACGCCGCCCTCCCTCGACGAGCTTGCCATAGACGATCTTGGCCAGGGTCGATTTGCCCGAACCCGACAGACCGGTGAAGAACAGCGTGAAACCCTGGCGGTTGCGCGGCGGATAGACGTTGCGCAGCTCTGCCACCACCTCGGGGTAACTGAACCACTCCGGTGGCTCTTCACCCACGGCCAGGTCGCATTTCAGCTGGGCATCGGTGTACTCGACGCCGTCCAGCCCCCGCTCCTTGATCTCGGTAACGGCCATAAAGCGCTGTTGTTCGGCCACGTAGTGGTGCGCTTCAACATGCACGATCTGGATCTCCAGGCCCCCGGCATGCGCGTCGATCAGCGCACGCGTCTGCTCGGTGTCGTAATAGGGTGCCTCTTCGCCAAGGCGCGCCGGTGGCCCGGCATGCTTGGGGCCGACGATCATGTGCGAACAACCGTAGTTCTGGTGAACGATCGCGTGCCACAGCGCCTCGCGCGGGCCGGCCATGCGCATCGCCAGCGGCAGCAGTGACAACATCGCCAGGTTGTGCGGATAGTAACGACGGATGGCCTGGTAGCAGTGCACGCGCGCGTAATAGTGCAGATCCCCCGGCTTGGTCATCCCTACGGTCGGGTGCAACAGGATGTGAGCCTGCAGCTGCTTGGCGATCTGCATGGTGATCTCGCGCTGCAGCCGATGCATGGGCTTACTGGTCTGGAAGGCCACCACCCGTCGCCAGCCGAGCTTGCCGAACAGTGCCCGCATCTCCGCCGGCGTATCCCAGAGGTTCTCGAAATCGTGGTGCTGCAGCGCCTGGATACCCTCCACCTTTCCGCCGATATAGACCGGGTTGACGCTGTTCATCAGATAACGCACGCCCGGATGCGCGACATCGGCGGTGCCGTATACCTTTTCCGCCTCGCGCCGCCGATCCGGCCGCCAGATCTCCTCGACGGTCAGCACTGCGGGCATGAAGCCCTCGCCATCGCGCAATGCAATGCGGTCACCCACCGACAGTTTCTCGGCGAACTGCTCGCTGACATCAAGCACGATTGGCACAGGCCACAGGGTACCGTTCGGCAGGCACAGCGAATCGACGACCGAATCGTAGCTGGCCTGCCGCATGAAACCGGTCAGCGGGGTGAACGCGCCGTTGATCAGCAGTTCCAGATCACACATCTGGCGCTGCGTCAGGGTGAGCGATGGAAAGCCACCAGAGGCCTGCTTCAGGCGCTCGGCCTCGTCGGGATCGACCAACAGATCGACCAGGGCCTCGCCGCCGTGAGGCTGAACTTTGTACGTCATTGTTCGGATTCGCTTCTTTGATGATGTTAGTGATAGCGCGGGATAGCGGGTGTGTAACGGTGGGGCCGTGCACCCGGCAGATCATCACCGCCTGGATTGCCTGTGAAATGTCGTCGGTGTTCCCATCGTGGGTATCGGCAGTGGGGACCGGTCACTTGATGGCCGCAGTATGCCGCCTTGGCCGGGCCGGGCCAAGTTGCATCCACGGGCTGGGCAAGGCCCCAGCGCGTTGCACGACACGCTGGCAAGTGCGCCCGACGCGCGCCTCAGCCACTGCCGTGCCAGGCGACACGCTAGCCTTCGATCATGCGGCGGTATTCGCTGGCATCGAAGATCGCCTCGATGTGGGTAATGCGCCCGGCCTCCACATGTGCCAGCTGCGCCACGCGCCGGGTCTGGTAGCCCGACATGCTCACCTTGAAATCCAGAATATGACAGACGTCATTGCCGTCGACGAAGCAATGCAAGGTCTTGATGCTGTGCAGGATCGCACCCACACCCTCCATGCTGGCCGTAAAATCGTCTGCGTCGTCAAACTGCGCGATCGGGCTGACATACGAGAACCCCTGATCGCTGAGATAGGCGCGCGCCGCCTCGTTATCGCGCCTGCCCAGCGCCTCCAGATAGCTGTTCACGACTTGCCGTGGGTCCTCCGATTGCATTGTCCTCTCCGTGCGAGACTGTACCGGGATTCTAGTTTTTCTTACGCTGAATATCCTCGAAGGCCGATTGATCGAGATCAGACATTCGACCCGCACCACCCGGCCGGCCACGCAAACCGTTGCCCAGCACGTCGTCCGGTGCGTCCCGGCCGGGCTCCGAAAACCCTTGCCCTGTGCGCCAAGTCGGCGTCTATTCAACGTCTAGCATTGGCCCTCGAGAGCTGTCCACCATGACCGATACAAAACCACTGGCCGTTATCGCCGGCCTTGGCCCGGGCCTCGGCGTCGCACTGGCCAGAAGATTCACCGCGCAGGGTTACCAGGTGGTCGGCCTGGTCCGAACACCCCACCCCTGCGAATTCGATCTGCTGCAGGTCGATCTGTCCGATGCCGACCAGGTCGAACAGGCCTTCAGCCGTGTAGCGTCGGCCTATCCGGGCAACCTGCGGATATTCGTGCACAACACGGCCGAACTGCTGATCAAGCCGTTTCTGCAGACTACGGCTGCGGATTTTGAACTGGCATGGCATGCGATGGTGCTATCCGCAGTATTGTGCTGCAAACAGGTCGTTCCGCAGATGCTGTCAGGGCAAGGCGGCAGCATCATTTTCTCCGGTGCCACGGCCGCGTTGCGTGCCGGCGCCAACTTCAGCGCATTTGCGTCGGCAAAATTCGCGCTGCGCGGCCTGGCGCAGGCGCTGGCCCGCGAGTTTCAGCCGCACGGCATTCACGTCGTCCACGTCGTACTGGATGGCATCCTGTGGACGGAACGCAGCCGGCAGCGGCTGCAGATCGACGAGCCTCAGGCGATGCTGCCGGATGATGTCGCCGAGATCTACTGGCAGCTCACCCAACAGCCGCGTTCGGCCTGGAGCCAGGAGATCGATCTGCGCCCGGATGTGGAAAGTTTCTGATTGGATACCGAGGTCTTGATCGTTGGCGGCGGCCTCAGCGGCCTGTATGCGGCCTACCGACTCGCGCAGCAGGATGTGGAGTTTCAGCTGCTCGAGGCCAGAGACCGGCTCGGCGGGCGCATCTGCGGGGCCGCGTACCCGGGTGACGCTCGGCCCGCGTTGTACGATCTGGGCCCGGCCTGGGTGTGGCCGGACTTCCAGCCGCGCATTGCGCGGTTGATCCGCGAACTGGACCTGTCCGTATTCGAACAATTCCTGCACGGGGACATGCTGCATGAACAGGCCGCTGGCGACCTGGTCACGCGCTCTTCCGGCCCATCACCGATGCGCGGCTCGTACCGGGTAAGCGGCGGCACACAGGCCCTGGTCACGGCGCTGACCGAACGACTGCCAGCCAACCATGTGCGGCTATCCAGCCCGCTACATCGGCTCAGGCAGCGCGACGGACGCATCGAGGCACACCGCGGCGACGGGTCGGCAGCTGCAGTCGTTGCAAGCCGGGTCCTGCTCGCCCTGCCCCCACGGCTGATTGCCGGAACCATGGCCTTCGAGCCCCCGCTGCCAGAGGCGCTGCGCCGCGAGCTGGTCAGCGCACCGACCTGGATGGCGGGGCACGCCAAGATCGTCGCGCTCTACGACAGGCCGTTCTGGCGCGAGCAGGGCCTGTCCGGCGAGGCTTTCAGCCGCCGCGGACCGATGACTGAGATACACGACGCGTCGCCCGTCCATGGCGGGCCCTTTGCGCTGTTCGGATTCGTCGGCCATGCCCCTGGGGCGCGTCGCTCGATCGGCGAGGCGGCACTCTTGAGCACAGCGCTCGCGCAGTTGCAGCGGCTGTTTGGCGCACCCGCCGCTACGCCGCTGGCGACCTTTGTCAAAGACTGGGCGCGCGACCCCTACACCGCCACTGAACTCGATCTGGCACCCCTCGGCCACCACCCGGAATACGGTCCACCGCAGCAGGCCATCGGGTCATGGTCGGGTCAATTACACCTTGCGGGCAGCGAGTTCGCCGCTGCGCATGGCGGCTATCTCGAAGGGGCCCTCGAGGCCGTCGACGGCATCTTGCAGACCCTTCGGGGGATCCCAGGCCAGGGCGAAGATCGCATCCCGGGGCGTTAAGCACGTCACCCGCCCTCGCGCCGAGCGATGCTGGCCACGTGCCTCACTCACAGCAACAGGCAGACAAGGGCCCCGCATCGGGCCCCCTGCTATTTCACGCAGCGACAGTTTGAAAGGGCCCCATGTAGGCCAGACGCCGAGACCAGCACGCTCGGCGACACACGGCGATTTCGGCCGACGCGAAAATCGTCGCGACTTGACATCGCATCCTGCAGACACTCGACACCCTGGTCTTCATAGGCATTCCGAACCGGACGACCGACAATGCCTGCTAACCTGAACACAGGCCCCGCGACGGACGGGCGCGGCCATGGGGCCAGGGTCCGGTGACAAGGAAGCCAAATCGATTCGCGGCATCCGGATTTATCAGCACACGCGAGAGAAGACCGATATGACTGTCCAAAATATCATGAGTTTCCGGCTGGTAAAGCTAAAACCAACGGACAGGGTGTGTGATGCCCTGTCGATCATGCACCAGCAGCAGATCCGGAATTTGCCGGTTGTGGACGAGGATGACCAGTTTATCGGCCTGTTTGGCATCCGACCATTGATCAGATGTGGTCATCGTTACCGAGAGGATCAATCGGGCGATTGTGGCCGGGCTTGGTGCCGCGTTGATGGTCACCGTCGGGGTCCTGAATCAGCAACAGGCGCTGGCGGGTGTCGATTTCAACACCCTCGGTTTGCTGACCGGGATGATGGTGCTGGTGGCGATCACGCGGCGTTGCGGCGTATTCCAGTTTGTCGCTATCTGGGCAGCCAAGAAGGTAGAGGCCAGGCCCTGGGGCATCCTGTTGATGTTGGCGGTGGTCACGGCGGCGTTTTCGGCTTTTCTCGATAATGTGACCACTGTGCTGTTGATCGCGCCGATCACCCTGCTGATAACCGAAGAGCTAGACGTAAACCCCTATCCCTACTGTTCGCAGAGGTCTTTGCGTCAAACAATGGTGGTGCCGCTACCCTGACTGGTGATCCGCCCAACATCACGATCGGTTCGGCGGTTGGACTGACATTCAACGATTTCCTGGCAAACCTCGCGCCGATCATCCCGCTGATCATGCTTGTTACCCTGGTTGCCATTTACTTTATCTGGGGAATGGGATTGACCGCGACCGATGAGGCGCGTGAGCGCATCCTGCAGT
>JAJDNF010000010.1 GCA_022340805.1 Chromatiaceae bacterium | reverse complement strand
CTTCTTGGCCACGGCCTTCTTGGCCACGGCCTTCTTGGCCACGGCCTTCTTGGCCACGGCCTTCTTGGCCACGGCCTTCTTGGCCACGGTCTTCTTGGCTGCGGTCTTCTTGGCTGCGGTCTTCTTGGCTGCGGTCTTCTTGGCTGCGGTCTTCTTGGCTGCGGCCTTCTTGGCTGCGGTCTTCTTGGCTGCGGCCTTCTTGGCTGCGGCCTTCTTGGCTGCGGCCTTCTTGGCCACCGTCTTCTTGGGCGCCGCCTTTTTCGACAATGCGGCCTTCGCAGACGGCTCCTTCGCCACCACCTTCTTGGCCGTTGACTTTTTTGCCACCGCCTTCTTCGCGACGACCTTTTTCGTCGTAACCTTGCTGGCTGCAGCCTTCTGCGGCGCAACCTTCTTGGCCACACTCTTGTTCACCGCGGCCTTCTTGACCGCTTTGCCAGTGTCGCCAGCCACCGCCCTCGTTGCCTTGGCCGCCCCGGACTTGCCGGCCTTCTTGCGTGTGCGGTTCGCCGCGACCGCCACTGCAGCCACCGACGGATCTACGACCGGCTCGGCAGCGCCACCGGGCGGGATGCTCGGCGGCATGGAATCAATCAGTTTGCGGACCGCCTTCCAGACCTTGTTCGGGCCTTCATCCGCCTCGATCCGGCGCAGCCGGTCGTTGAGTCGGTAATACTGCAACAGGGGTCCCATCTGGCCTTCGTAGACGCGCAGCCGATTGCTGATGGTCTCTTCGTAGTCATCCGGGCGCCGCACGACCCGCGCACCGCACGCGTCGCAGACACCATCGACCAACGGCGGGTTCACATACAGGTTGTACTGTGCCCCGCAATGGTCGCAAGTGATACGGCCGACCAGCCTCTCCATCAGTTCGTCCCGGTCCACCTCGAGGTTGACGACCAGTTCTATGCTGGCATCCAGGTCGCTCAGCACACTGTCGAGCACGTCGGCCTGACCCGCGTTTTTCGGCAGATCCACCAACACAAACCCCTTTGCGAGGTCCATCTGCGGCAGCTGTATGCGTAGCAGGGCCAGCAGGAGTTCGTCCGAGACACGCGACATGTCCATGGCCTCCTTGGCCAGCCGCCCAAGCTCCGACTGCTCGGCAGCCGCCCGCTGCATCACGCTACTGACGGTGACGACGGGGATTTCGTAGTGTTTGGAGATCTGTTGGGACAGCTCGGCCTTCCCGGAGCCCGGGGGGCCCAATAGAACGATCCTCATTTTGGCTCCTTGGTGGCCATTATTGTTCTGCCAGGCGCCATGCGGCGGCCGTTCACGGGCGGTGACCAGCGACGCATCCAACCGCCTGCCATATAAGGAAATTAGGATTTTCCTATGGGGGCATGCGTGTTTTGCATTGGCTAGCCCGTGCTGCGTTGTCTAAGCTAATCGCAGATCAATTTGCCTGTCAACGAAGCGTCTGATTTGTTACGGATTTTAGGCGATTGACAGAAATAAACGAGTAGATCCGCGGTATTTTCCCGAAAACCAGAACGAAACGCGTCCCGCGTCGCCTCTGCACCGAGGCCGCTGGCGGGCTTCGGGCCAGCGGCCAGGCAGCATGAGCAAGATCCCAGACATCAATGCGACCGAAGAATGGATCGTCAAGACGACCCTGAAGGAACGGTACGGTCGTGACATCGACCTGCAATTTGCCGACGCCGAGATCCGCCTGAACCCGGCCGATCGCGAGCTGACCTCCTGTCCGGTGTTTGTCTGGGAGGCGGACGACTGCCACTTTGTCATCTTCAAGTCCGGGGAACGGCGCTACCGTTGCCAGTTCTTCTTCCGCGGCTACCAACAGTACGGTACCGGGGTGCACGAATATGACGATCTCACCGAATGTGCGGTCTCGCTGCTCCAGGCGCAGGCGGATCACAGCGCACGGGAGCGCGGGGACATCGACAGCAAGCGGCGCTGAAAACGGCACCGCCCGCAGGATCACAACAAGCAATATCTAGGTCTGCAACAGAGGGAAACACTATGACGGCGAAGAATGCCTTTTACGCACAGTCCGGCGGGGTAACCGCCGTTATCAACGCGTCGGCCTGTGGCGTGATCGAGACGGCCCGCGCCCATTCCGACAAGATCGCGAACGTCTATGCCGGGCGCAACGGCATTATCGGCGCGCTGGTCGAAGACCTGGTCGACACCAGCCAGGAGTCCGCGGAGGCGATCGCCGCACTCAAACACACCCCGTCCGGCGGCTTCGGTTCATGCCGCTTCAAGCTCAAGAGCCTGGAGCAGAACAAGCGCGAGTACGAGCGTCTGATCGAGGTCTTCAAGGCGCACAATATCGGTTATTTCTTCTACAACGGCGGTGGCGACTCAGCTGACACCTGTTACAAGGTCTCGCAGCTGTCCGAGAAGATGGGCTTCCCGGTCCAGGCAATCCACGTGCCCAAGACCGTGGACAATGACCTGCCGATCACCGACAACTGTCCGGGATTCGGCTCGGTGGCGAAATACATCGCGGTCTCCACGCTCGAGGCCAGCTTCGACGTGCGCTCAATGGCCGCCACTTCGACGAAGATCTTCGTGATCGAGGTCATGGGCCGGCACGCCGGCTGGATCGCTGCTGCCGGTGCGCTGGTCGAGGACGAAGGCATTCCGGTCGTCACGCTGTTCCCGGAGGTCGAGTTCGACAAGGACAAATTCCTGGCCAACGTCGATGCCAAGGTCAAGCAGCACGGCTATTGCACCATCGTCGTGTCCGAGGGCTGCCACTGGCCGGACGGCAAGTTCCTCGCCGAGCAGGGCACGCGCGACTCCTTCGGTCACGCCCAGCTGGGCGGCGCCGCACCGGTGGTCGCCAACATGATCAAGGACGCCCTGGGCTACAAGTTCCACTGGGCGGTCGCCGACTACCTGCAACGCGCAGCCCGTCACCTGGCCTCGCAGTCCGACGTGGAGCAGGCGTACGCGCTGGGCAAGGCCGCGGTCGAAAAGGCCCTCGAGGGCAAGAACTCGATCATGCCGACCGTGGTCCGCAAGTCGAACAGCCCGTATGCCTGGGAGATCGGTGAGGCACCGCTGAGCGAGGTCGCCAACGTCGAGAAGATGATGCCGATGGACTTCATCTCCGACGATGGCTTCGGCATCACGCAGAAGTGCAAGGACTACCTGTACCCGCTGATCCAGGGTGAGGCCTACCCGCCCTACAAGGCCAACGGGATGCCCGACTACGTCACGCTGAAGCTCGCCGGCGTGCCGCGCAAACTGGGCAATTTCGAGCTGTAGACGGCCCGGCGCGGTCTGCGTCAAGGGGCCCTGCGGGGCCCTTTGGCGTTTTTGCGGCCGCGGGGATATTCTGAGCCGGTCGCCCACCGCCGCGACGATCGCCGTGCAGCGGGCCGGGACCTGGCGGGCCGGCCGAAGCCGCGCATGATCGCCGGGGCGCAGCCGAACTGTCGGCGCGCCCGACCAACGGCACAGGCATTGGGTTCGCGGCACGACGCACCGTTACTTCACCGCCAGCAACAAGGATCGCAGACCGATGACGCTCGACAAGGCACGTGAACTGATCCGGGTGCAACTCTCGTTCGGTGGCGGTTACAACCGCAACGCGGTGCGCCTGATACTGGCCGAGATCAGCAACCAGCACGGCCAGCCCGCGGTGGATCAACTGATCCGCGAACTCGATCTGGCCGAAAGTTTCGGCCTCACCGAGGGCACTGATTTCTCCCGCGTGGGGCGCTGAGCCGACGGGGGCCGTCGCGCAAGCCCGGTAGGGGTAAGGCGCAGGGATGTGCAGCGTCGCAGCAAGTGCAGGCGTGCCTGGAAAAGCGAGGGCGCGGATAGATCATGGGCCGGTCACAAACCTTAGCCGCCAGAAGATCCCAGCAGAACGCAGATTGGCAGCCACCACATCGGATTTCGCTGTTTGGCCCATGATCGACTGGTACAAGCTGCAGGTTAGACCAGCGCCGCGATGCTGCGGATCTGCGCGTAAAGACGGCGCCCCGGCACGATCTCGAGATGCCGTTGCGCACGCCTGCTGACCCGGGTCAGCAGCGTATCCGCGCCCGCACACAGGCGCACCATCACCTCGGCCGCCCCCGCCTCGACCACATCCACCACGCTGACCGGCACACTGTTGAGAATGCTGCTGTCGGGGTCGGTCTTGCGGGCCAGGCTGACGTCGCGTGACAGAATGCGCAGACGTACCGCAGTGCCCGGCTCCAGCGCGACCCGGGGCACCCACAGTTGGCCGCCGCTGAAGGCCAGACGGGTGAGCTGATCGAGATCGTCGTGTCCACTGACCTGGGCACGAATCACCGCACCGGCTTCGCGACCTTGCGCCATGGGCAGGTCGAGGCGGGTCAGCAGTTCGCTGACCGGACCGCTTGCGGTCATGCGCCCCGCCTGGATCAGCAGCATGTGATCGGCAAGTCGCGCGATCTCGTCGAGGGCATGGGTCACGTACAGGACCGGGATATCCAGGGTGCGCTGCAGCGCCTCCAGGTACGGCAGCAGGGTCTGGCGACTGGCCCGGTCGAGCGCAGCCATCGGTTCGTCCATCAGCAACAGGCGCGGACTGCTGAGCAGCGACTGGGCGATTGCGACGCGCTGCCTTTCGCCCCCGGAAAGGCCGTGCACGGCACGCGCCAGCAGTCGCGCCAGCCCCAGCAGCTCGATGACATCGTCGAACGCGAGCGCCGCTCGCACCGCCGGACGCCGCTGGCGTCCAAACAACAGGTTGCCGCGCACGTCCAGGTGCGGGAACAGCGCGGCCTGCTGGAACACGTAGCCGACCGCGCGGCGATGGGTCGGCAGCCGGCAGGCGCGATCCTGCCAACACTCGCCGGCCACACTCACCCGACCGTCGGCGCCAGGCTCCAGCCCGGCGATGGTGCGCAGCAGTGTGGTCTTGCCGCAGCCTGAAGGGCCGGACACGGCGGTGAACCCGGAGGCCGGGACCTCGAAGCTGACCTTGAGCTCGAAATCACCCTTGCGCACCCGGGTATCGACCAGCAGGCTCAACGCACCACCTTGCGCCCGACACCGCTGGCATACACGACCAGCAGCAGCGCGAACGATACGATCAGCAGACCGGCCGACAGCAGGTGCGCCCGGGCATAGTCGAGGGTCTCGACATGCTCATAGACGGCGATCGACAGCACGCGTGTCTGGCCAGGGATATTGCCGCCGATCATCAGGACCACGCCGAACTCACCGAGCGTGTGGGCGAAACCGAGTACGCTGGCGGTCACGTAGCCGGGCCTGGCCAGCGGCAGTACGACATTGAAGAACCGGTTCACCGGTCCGGCCCCCAGGCAGGCGGCCGCCTCGAGCGATTGCTCGCTGACCGCGGCAAAGCTGTCACGCAACGGCTGCACCACGAACGGCAGCGAATAGACCATCGAGCCGAGCAGCAGGCCGGCGAAGGTGAACGCCATCGACAGCCCGGACAGCGGACCGTTTGGTCCCATGGCCAGCAGCAGATAGAAACCCAGCACGGTCGGCGGCAGCACCAGCGGCAGCGCGACCACCGCCTCGATCGGGGCGCGCAGGCGACTGCCGCTGCGTGCCAGCCACCAGGCCAACGGGGTCCCCAGGAGCAGCAGGGACAGCGTGGTCAGAGCGGCCAGCCTCAGGGTTACCCAAAGCGCCTGCAGATCCGATGGTGAGACCGTGGCCGGGTTCATGACCGCCCCGGTGCCGCATAGCCGGCCTCGCGCAGCACCTGCGCCGCGGCATCGCCGCGCAGAAAAGCCAGGAATGCCTCGCCAGCCCGACTCGGCCGCAGCAGCAGGGCCTCTTGACTGATCGGGGTGTGCAGCGTCGCCGGCACTATCGCGTAGCTGCCACGCACTCGCGGCTCGCGCGCCAGCACCTGGGACAGTGCGACCAGGCCCCATTCGGCATTGCCGGTCGCGGCGTACTGATAGGCCTGGCCGACGTTCTCGCCGCGTACCAGCTTGGGCTGCAACTTGTCCCACAGCTGCCATGCCCGGAGCGCCTGCTCGGCGGCCAGGCCATAGGGGGCGAGGCGCGGGTTGGCGATCGCCAGACGCGCAAACCGGCCACCCCTGAGCACGTCGGCCGGGTCGCCGACCACCGCCTCGCCACGCGTCCACAGCGCCAGCCGCCCGGTCGCGTAGACGAAGCGGCTGCCGGGCACCCCGATGCCCTGCTGCTCGAGCAGCGCCGGACGCTCGGCGTCGGCGGCGAAAAAGATGTCGAATCCGGCGCCATTGCGGATCTGGGCGTAGTGTTTGCCGGTCGAGCTCGAGGAGATCAGCACGCGATGCCCGCTGGCGCGCGTGAAGTCGCCGGCGATCCGCTGCAGGGTGGCGGTGAAATTGGCCGCAACCGCGATCCGTATCTCGTCCGCCGCCACCGGCAGCGTCGCCAGGCCGATAGCCAGACTCAGAAGGATACGCAGACCCGGCACGCCGATGCTCTCCCGAGGAATCACGAGGTAGGCAGTCTAACGCAACTGGCAGCGTGATCGCCTTGACCCCGGCCGGGTCTGCACGGCCAGCATTCAGCCAGCCCTGCGGGCCTGGCCGGCATAAATTAATTTGCTGCAAGCATGGCCATTTTTTATTGATGGCCGGCTGCGATAGCTGCGCGCGGCCTGGCCTGATACCCTGCGCAGCAACAAAACGGTGCGAAATACCCTCACAACAGTGTCGCTAATCGCGCCATTCGAACAATTTGGTTGGTAAGCAGGCCGCGAGGGCTAAGAATCCTGCGCGGGAAAACCGACAACCAAAACAATTTCCCGCCGCAAAAGCACTTCATAGAGGGAAGGTTTGTTTATGAATACAGCACTCTGGTTTGCCTTGGCCTGCTCGCTGCTGGCGATCGGTTACGGCTTTGTATCGGTCAAGTGGATCCTCAGCCAGCCCGACGGCAACGACCGCATGCGCGAGATCGCGCAGGCCATTCAAGAGGGCGCATCGGCGTACCTGAATCGTCAATACACCACGATCGGCATCGTCGGCGTAGTGCTCACCATCGTGCTGTTCGTCACGCTGGGCTGGGCCACCGCGGTCGGCTTTCTGATCGGCGCGATCTTCTCCGGCCTGGCCGGTTACATCGGCATGAACATCTCGGTGCGCGCGAACGTGCGTACCGCGCAGGCCGCCAACCACGGCATCAACGCCGCGCTGCAGATCGCATTCCGCGGCGGGGCGATCACCGGTCTGCTGGTGGTCGGCCTGGGCCTGCTCGGCGTCGCCGGCTACTACGCGATCCTGGTTTATATGGGTGTCGAAGACCCACTGCACCCGCTGGTCGGCCTGGCCTTCGGCGGCTCGCTGATCTCGATCTTCGCCCGACTCGGCGGCGGCATCTTCACCAAGGGTGCAGACGTTGGTGCCGACATCGTCGGCAAGGTCGAGGCCGGCATCCCCGAGGACGACCCGCGCAACCCGGCGGTCATCGCCGACAACGTCGGCGACAACGTCGGCGACTGCGCCGGCATGGCGGCCGACCTGTTCGAGACCTACGCGGTCACCGTGGTCGCGACCATGCTGCTCGGCGGCCTGCTGATGAGCGGCTCGACCGCAGCGGTCTTGTACCCGCTGGTGCTCGGCGGCGTGTCGATCGTCGCCTCGGTGATCGGCACCTTCTTCGTCACGGCGAAAGAAGGCGACAAGAAGATCATGACTGCGCTGTACAAGGGCCTGATCGTATCCGGCGTGATCGCCGCGGTCGGCTTCTATTTCGTCACTGACAGCATGATGGGCGGCAACCCGGACTTCTCAGCGCGCCACCTGTATTACGCCGCGCTGATCGGCCTGGCACTGACCGCGGCAATGGTCCTGATCACCGAGTACTACACCGCGACCGAATACAGCCCGGTGCGGCATATCGCCGCGGCCTCGACCACCGGTGACGGCACCAACGTAATCGCCGGCCTTGGCGTATCGATGAAATCGACCGCCGCACCGGTGCTCGCAGTGTGCGCCTCGATCTGGGGTGCCTACGAGCTGGCCGGCCTGTATGGCATCGCGATCGCCGCCACCTCGATGCTATCGATGACCGGCATCATCGTCGCACTCGATGCCTATGGCCCGATCACCGACAACGCCGGCGGCATCGCCGAGATGGCCGAGCTGGACGAGAAGGTGCGCAATGTCACCGATCCGCTGGATGCGGTCGGCAACACCACCAAGGCGGTGACCAAGGGCTATGCGATCGGCTCGGCCGGTCTGGCCGCGCTGGTACTGTTCTCGGACTACACCCATTCGCTCGAAAAAGCCGGCATGAGCATCAAGTTCGACCTGTCCGATCACATGGTGATCATCGGCCTGTTCATCGGCGGCCTGGTGCCCTACCTGTTCGGCGCGATGGCGATGGAGGCGGTCGGTCGTGCGGCCGGCGGCATCGTCAACGAGGTGCGGCGTCAATTCAAAGAGATGCCCGGCATCATGGATCACACCCAGAAGCCGGATTACTCGCGCGCGGTCGACATGCTGACCAAGGCGGCGATCAAGGAGATGATCATCCCCTCCTTGCTGCCGATCGCGGTCCCGGTGGTGGTCGGCCTGCTGCTCGGCCCGAAGGCGCTCGGCGGCCTGCTGATCGGAACCATCGTCACCGGTCTGTTCGTGGCGATCTCGATGACCACCGGCGGCGGTGCCTGGGACAACGCCAAGAAGTACATCGAAGACGGCAACTTCGGCGGCAAGGGCTCGGATGCACACAAGGCGGCGGTCACCGGCGACACCGTCGGCGATCCGTACAAGGACACCGCCGGACCGGCCGTGAACCCGTTGATTAAGATCATCAATATTGTGGCGCTGTTGATTGTGCCGATGCTGTAAACCACCGCACACTCAGAGGTTTAGCAAGGGGGCCGAGAGGCCCCCTTTTTTGCTTGCAGCGGCCGTGGACGGTGGACGCACTGGGCGCTGTGCGCTTACCCTACCCGGCCATCGCACCAGCCCGGCTGAAGGCCGGGTTGCACCAAGACACGACACCTCCAAAGGGGAACCGCATGAACCTCGACCGCGTCAGCAAGGGCAAGGTGCCCAACGAAATCAACGTCATCATCGAGATCCCGGCGCATTCCGACCCGGTCAAGTACGAGCTCGACAAGGAGACCGGTGCGATGTTCGTCGACCGCTTCATGTCGACCGCTATGTACTACCCCTGCAACTACGGCTATGTCCCGCACACCCTGTCCAAGGACGGCGACCCGGTTGACGTGCTGGTGCTGACGCCGCACCCGCTGATCTCGGGCTCGGTAATCACCTGCCGCCCGGTCGGCGTGTTGAAGATGAAAGACGAGTCCGGCGACGACGCCAAGGTGCTGGCGGTGCCGATTGACAAGCTGTGCAAGACCTATCGCGGGGTCGAGAGCTTCCGCGACCTGCAGGGGGAGATACTCAACCGCATCTCGCACTTCTTCGAACACTACAAGGACCTCGATGAAGGCAAGTGGGTCCGGGTCGACGGCTGGTACGGCGTCGACGAGGCCAAGCAGGAGATCATGGACAGCGTGCAGATGTACCGGGACGCGCCGGAGAAGCCGAACTTCTGAGCCGGGGGCGCGCAGGGTATGCCGTGCGCATGCCAGGCAGCGCCTATTCCGCGTGCAGCGGATCGAGTGCGCGCGTGACTGGCAGGAACACAAAGGCGTCATAGCGCAGCGCCAGCCGGGTGGGTATGTAATTCTTCCATGGCTCGCGTGCCGGATCGAAGACCACCCCGATCGCGCGGTGTGGCAGCGCCCGGCGCACAAACGCGGTGGCCGGCGCGGCCGGATCGAGGATCAGGAACCGGTCACCGTATCCGCTGGCGAGCAGGGCCGCCTCGAGGCTGTCCGGACGTGGCGGGGGCGCCTGCATCGTCTCGCGCGGCCCCTCCCAGCTGCGCGCGGCCAGCACGCTGCCCGTCCCGGTCCCGAACCCCAGCGCAAAGACCCCGTCGGCACCGTGGCGCTCGCGCGCAAGCTGTCCAAGATTGACCTCGCCGGTGCGCACCATGTCGGTCGCGCGGGCGTCGCCGATGTGCGTGTTATGCGCCCAGACGATGCCGCGGCTCCCAGGGCCATGGTGCGCAAGCAGGCGTGCGACCGTCCTGTCGAAGTGCTCGGCGCGCGCATTCCAGGATCCGGGGCCGGGGCGCGGCATCAGACGCAGGTATCGTTCGCCGGACTCGACCACCCTGGCGTGCTGCAGCGCCTCGAACAGCAGATCGCGATCCGCAGGGGCGGCCTCGCGGTAACGCGCAGCCAGTTCCTCCACGACCGGGGCGAGCACGCTGTGTGCCGAGTGCCGAGTGCGGCGGACATAGTCCGGGTAGGCCCGGTAGTCACCGCGAAATTGACCCAGGAAACGATATAGTCGGCGCATCCGCGGCGCCGATCCAGGCAGGTGGGTGTGGTAGAACGCCTGCAGGGCATCGAGCGACTCCCAGATCGCATACAGGTCGATGCCATGTATCGCGACCCGGTGCCCCGCCGGGCGCCCCTGATTGAAGGCCCGCAGCCATTCCGCCAGGGCCTCGAGTGCGGTGTTGGCCCAGACCCACCGCGGCCAGCGCTCGACCTGCAGCAGGGCCGCGCGCGCCGAGGCGGGCGCAGCGGGATGGTGCCGGACGTAGCGATCGAGCGGCAGTAAGGTCGACCAGTCGCCCTCGATGGCGATGAAGGAAAACCCGTGCTCCCGAATCAGGCGCCGCGACAGCAGGTCGCGCCAGGCATAAAACTCCCGGGTGCCGTGCGAGGCCTCGCCCAGCAGCACCAGGCGGGCGTCGTCGACCGCGTCGAGCAGCGGCGCCAGGTCATTGGCGTCGCGCAACGGCCTTGCGAGCGTATGCAGGGCCTGCAACAGCTCGCGGCCCCGCACATCCGCCCAGGGCATCCCGGCCAGGCCGAGCAGCAGGATGAGCGATATCAGCAGCTTGGTCGTCATGTTCATCGGTCGGCGCCGCACCACGGGGACAAATGGATCATATACCTCGGCCCCCGGCCCCCTCCCCCCCGTATAGGTTAGGATAGTGACCCGTTTGTACATCGAAGCCTTATACCCATGAAGGTCTGCATTCTGTCCGACAGCCACGACCATATCGCCCTGATCGACGCGGCCGTGGCCGATGCGAAGGCGGCAGGCGCCGAGGCGGTCCTGCACTGCGGTGACCTGGTGGCACCGAGCACCTTGCATTGTCTGGAGAAATACGGTCTGCCGGTACACCTGATTCACGGCAACAACACCGGCGACCTGTTCGCGCTGACCCAACTGGCGCACAAGCCCGGCGGCGTGGTCCGCTTCCACGGCATGGACGCCGGCATTGAGCTGGCCGGCAGGCGGATCTTCCTGGTCCACTACCCGCACTACGCAAAGGCGATGGCGGCGACCGGCGACTGGGACCTGGTGTGCTGCGGACACAGCCACAAGGTCGAGATCCTCGCGCAGAAGAACTGCGTCGGGGGGATCACCCACGTGGTCAATCCCGGCACCATCGGCGGTGTCGGCCAGGCCCCGGCGACCTGGGTACTGGCCGACCTCGATACCCTGCGGTTCGAGCCGCGCGAGGTGCCAAAGTCGCTCGAGTACCGCGACGCGGTGGCTGCCGGCCATGTCTGAACGATTCACCCATTTCGATGCCGAGGGCCAGGCCCACATGGTCGATGTCGGCGACAAACCGGTCACCGAGCGGGCCGCGGTCGCCAGTGGCAGCATCCGCATGCAGGCCAACACGCTGGCGATGATCCTCGACGGCGGGCACAAGAAGGGCGACGTACTCGGTGTGGCGCGTATCGCCGGGATCATGGGCGCCAAGCGCACGGCCGAACTGGTGCCGCTGTGCCACCCGCTGCCATTGACCAAGGTCGGCATCGAGTTCACCCCGGATCCCCGCCTGGACTGTATCCATTGCACGGCGACGGCCAAGACGCGTGGCCAGACCGGGGTCGAGATGGAGGCACTGTGCGCGGTGCAGGTCGCGCTGTTGACCATCTACGACATGTGCAAGGCGGTCGACCGCGGCATGGTGATCGAAAACGTGCGGCTGGAGGAAAAATCCGGCGGCAAGTCCGGGCACTGGCGGCGCAGCGATTTTCCCGACGCATGAACCCGCTATACCGCCAGGCCGCCTTCCTCGCCAGCGCCGCCAAGCTCGCACAGGCCCCGCCGGACGAAGGCTACGAGGTCGCGTTCGCCGGCCGCTCGAACGCCGGCAAGTCCAGCGCGATCAACACCCTGTGCGACCAGAAGAGCCTGGCCCGGACCAGCAAGACGCCGGGGCGCACCCAGCTGCTCAATTTCTTTGCCGTCGATGCGCAGCGGCGCATCGTGGATCTGCCCGGGTATGGCTATGCCAAGGTGGCAGAGGGCATCAAGCGCGAATGGCAGGGCTCGCTCGCCGCCTACCTGGAGCAGCGTGAATGCCTGAAGGGCCTGATGCTGATGATGGATATCCGCCACCCGCTCAAGGATTACGACCAGCAGATGCTGGACTGGGCCAGTCATATCTCGCTGCCGGTGCACGTGCTGCTGACCAAGGCCGACAAGCTGAATAATGGGCCGGCCGCCAATACCCTGCTCAAGGTGCGTGCCACGATCGGCAAGATCAACCCGATGTTCAGTGCGCAGACGTTCTCGTCGCTCAAGCGCAGCGGCATCGACGAGGCACACGCCAAACTCGACGAGTGGTTCGGGATCCGGTAAACGCAGGGGTGCGGGGATTGCGGTGGGATACGCTCACGCCACCCGAGCCTGCAGGGTGCCGGACCTGGAACGATGGCGTGCGATAAGCGCAGCGCACCGGACAGGCTGCGGTGCAGCCTTGCCGTTTAGCTATCAGGTGCCGAACGGAAAGGTGCACGGATGACGGTTTGATTCGCTGCCGTCATCCGACCCTACGCCTGACGCGATCCCAACTCCGGCCCGCTTGAACTCTCGCTATCTGCGCTGCGCCAGACGCGACCGCGGTTCCGATGAGCTGCGCAGCAGACGCCAATAGTCGAAAGGCGGACCACACTCAGACCCGGTGGTTGCGCACGGCAAGGACGGCACCGGCAAGAACGCCCAATGCCCCTGTACCATGCATCAGCCTGTCGCTGGTACCCGATACGATCAGCGCGGCACCGGCCGCATCCAACGGCATCCCGGTCCAGAAAACCATCCGCCTGTGCACGTCTCGCCCTCTGCCCATCAATGCGCCTCGTCCCAGTTGTCGCCGACACCGACATCGACCACCAGCGGGACCTTCAGCTCTGCGGCACCTTCCATCAACCGGCGGATCCTCCTGTCCGCCGCATCGACCTGGTCCTGCGCGACCTCGAACACCAGTTCATCGTGCACCTGCATCAGCATGCGCACCGCCGGCTTCGCGGTCTCGATCCAGTGGTCCACCGCGAGCATCGCGCGCTTGATGATATCGGCCGCGGTGCCCTGCATCGGCGCATTGATCGCGGTACGCTCGGCCGCTGCACGGATCTGCTGGTTGCGCGCCTTGATGTCCGGCAGGTACAGGCGCCGTCCGAACAGCGTCTCGACGAAGCCCTGCTCGCGCGCCTGCTCGCGGGTCCGCTCCATGAATTCTTTCACCCCGGGATAGCGGGCAAAATACAGATCCACGTATTCCTGTGCCGCGCCACGCTCGATGCCGAGCTGTTTCGCCAGGCCAAAGGCCGACATGCCGTAGATCAGGCCGAAGTTGATCGCCTTGGCCGAGCGGCGCTGCTCCCCGCTTACTGCCTCGGGGCTGTCGACGCCAAACACCTCGGCGGCGGTCGCGCGGTGGATATCCTCGCCAGCGGCAAACGCCTCGAGCAGGCCCTTGTCGCCGGACAGGTGCGCCATGATACGCAGCTCGATCTGCGAGTAGTCGGCAGCCAGCATGCGCCAGCCCGGATCGGCGATGAAGGCCTGGCGGATACGCCGCCCCTGTTCGCTGCGAACCGGGATGTTCTGCAGGTTCGGGTCGGAGGAGCTCAGTCGCCCGGTCGCAGCGACCGCCTGATGGTAGCTGGTGTGCAGCCGCCCGGTTTCCGGATTGACCAGCTCGGGTAGCTTGTCGGTGTAGGTCGACTTGAGCTTGGCCAGGCCGCGGTGCTCGAGAATCACCTGCGGCAGCTGGTGTCCCTGGTCGGCAAGCTCCTGCAGCACCGACTCCGCGGTCGAGGGCGCCCCCTTGGGCGTCTTCGCAATCACCGGCAGCTTCAGGTCCTCGAAGAATATCTGGCCGATCTGTTTCGGCGAGCCGACGTTGAAGGGACGCCCGGCGATCTTGTAGGCCTGCTGCTCGAGGCGGTGCATCTGCTTGGCCAGTTCGGCGCCCTGCCTGGCCAGCATCCGGCCGTCCAGGCGCACGCCAGTGCGTTCGATGCGCGACAGCACGCTCAGCAGCGGCACCTCGATATCGATCAGCAGCCTGCGCAGCGACGCCACAGACTCGAGCTGCGGCCACAGTACCTGGTGCAGCTGCAGAGTGATATCCGCATCCTCGGCGGCATAGGGGCCGGCCTGTTCGAGTGGGACCTGGTCGAAGGTGAGCTGCTTCGCGCCCTTGCCGGCGACGTCCTCGAAATGGATGGTCTTGTGGCCGAGGTGGCGCTCGGCGAGGCTGTCCATGTCATGCCGGCCACCCCCGGCATTCAGCACGTATGACTCGAGCATGGTGTCGAAGGCGATGCCGCGCAGGCTGATCCCGTGGTTGGCCAGCACGCTCATGTCGTACTTGAGGTTCTGTCCGACCTTGTGTCGGCCGGGGTCTTCGAGCAGCGGCTTGAGGGCCTGCAATATCGCATCGCGGTCCAGCTGTTCCGGCGCCCCGGGATAATTGTGCGCCAGTGGCACATAGGCCGCCTTGCCGGCCTCGACCGCGAACGACACACCGACGACACGCGCCTGCATGTAATCGAGGCTGGTGGTCTCGGTGTCGAAGCTGAACAGCTTCGCCTTGTGCAGGCTCTTCAACCAGCCGTCGAAGGTCTTGCGATCCAGCACCGTCTGATAGTCGGCGTCGGTGGTCCGCGCGGGCCTTTGCTCGGCGGCGCCGGGCGCGTCGTCGATGCTCGCGAGCAGGCGGCGCGACTCCAGGCGCTGGTAATGTCTGCGCAACAGCTCAGGGTCACCCGGATGCGGCGTAAGCGCCGCGGGGCCCAGGTCGAGCCCGACATCGGTCTTGATCGTGGTCAGGGTGCGCGACAGCGGCAGGATATCCAGGCTGGCGCGCAGGCTGTCGCCGATCTTGCCCTTGACCTCGTCGGCATGCGCCATCAGGTTGTCGAGTGTATCGAACTCACCGAGCCACTTGGCCGCAGTCTTCGGGCCGCACTTGGGCACACCGGGGATGTTGTCCACGCTGTCACCGGTCAGCGCGAGGAAGTCGACAATCTGGTCCGGCCGCACGCCGAATTTTTCCTTAACGCCGGCCTCGTCCAGGGTCGTGTCTGTCATCGTATTGACCAGCGTGACATGCCTGTTCACCAGTTGCGCCATGTCCTTGTCGCCGGTCGACACCAGGGTGTCCACACCCTGCTCGGTCGCCTGGCGCGCCAGCGTACCGATCACGTCGTCGGCCTCGACGCCGTCGACGCTCAGCAGCGGCAGACCCATCGCGCGGATGATCTCGAGGGTCGGCTCGATCTGCACGCGCAGTTCATCCGGCATCGGCGGGCGATTCGCCTTGTACTGCGGATAGAGGGCATCGCGAAAGGTCTTGCCCGGGGCATCGAATACCACCGCGATATGCGTGGGCGCGTAGTCGGCGATCAGCTTGCGTAGCATGTTGATCACCCCTACCGTGGCGCCGGTGGGCTCGCCGTTGGAATTGCTCAGTGGCGGCAACGCATGGAAGGCGCGGAACAGGTATGAGGAACCGTCGACGAGGATGAAGGGGGGGCGCTTTGTCATGCCCCGAGGATACTACGTTTGCTGACCGGGCTCGCCGGCTGCGCGGCGCGCGGGTGTGGGGTCGGCACGCCGACCATCGGCGGGGATGACGACCGAGAACGCAAAGGGCGCCACGCGGGTGCCCTCTGCCTGCCCGCCACCCGGGGGCGGCAAGCGCTGCCCCTTACTTCAGGGTCAGGATCCAGTCGACGATCTTGCCGATGTCCTCGTCGCTGACGTCCGCACGGCCACCTTTTGCCGGCATCGGGATCGGGCCCCAGGCGTTGACACTGCCCTTGATCACCGCATCGGTGAGGATCTTCTTGGCGTCGGGGTTGTCCGCGAACTTCGCTGCGACGTCCTTGTATGCCGGGCCGACCAGCTTCACGTCGACCTTGTGGCAGGCGAGGCAGCCACTTTTCATGGCCAGGTTTTCATCCGCCGTAACGTTACCGGCGAGCATCGCAGCAGCGGCCAGCAGGCCGATTTTGAAGCTTTTCTTCATCTGGTTTCTCCAATCTGTAAGGTGCATGAAGCACGGGTCGCTGATTTCACAGAAATCCGGGCCTGAGACTTTAATCCACCGCCACTTGAATCGCCAGATGGTTGCGCGCCCGCGACCGGCAAAGCCGAGGCCAATTGCGGGCCGCTGCGGCTACCTGCGCCAGAACCCCGGCGTCAGCAGAACCAACAGGGTGAATATCTCGAGGCGGCCCAGCAGCATCGCGAAACACAGGATCCATTTACCCAGGTCGTGCATCTCCGCGTAGTGCGCCCCCACGCCGCCCAACCCAGGGCCGAGATTATTGATGCTCGCCGCAACCGCGCTGAATGCGGTCATCAGGTCCAGACCGGTGGTTGCCAGTGCCAGGTACATGACGGTGAAGCTGGCGACATACAGCGCAAAAAACCCCCAAACCGCCTCGATTATGCGCGAATCGACGGTCTTACTCCCCACCCTGACCGGGATTTGCGCACTTGGGTGCACCAGGCGGGTGATCTCGCGCAGGCCCTGTTTGACCAACAGCAGCAGGCGGATCACCTTGATGCCGCCGCCGGTCGAGCCGGCGCAACCACCGACGAAACTGGAAAACAGCAGCAGGATCGCGATGAATCCGGGCCAGTTGTAGAACTCGGCGGTCGTGAAGCCGGCCGTGGTGCCGATCGAGACCGCCTGGAACAGGCCGTTGACCACCGCGTCCTGCCAGTCGTCGTAGGTCTCGGTGAAGTACAGTCCGAGGATCGTGATCAGGCTGACCAAAGCGATCAGGAGCAGGTAGAAGCGAAACTCGGAGTCGTGCCAGTAGCCGCTGATCGCGCGGTTGCGAAATGCTACGAAGTGCAGCGAGAAATTGATGCCCGCCAAAAACATGAACAAGACCGCGATCATGTCGATCAATGGACTGTTGAAATAGCCCATGCTGGCATCGTGGGTCGAAAAACCGCCGATCGCGACGGTCGAGAAGGCATGCCCGACCGCGTCGAACACACTCATCCCGGCCAGCCAGTATGCGAAACCGCACGCAACCGTGAGTCCGAGATAGATATACCAAAGCGCCTTGGCGGTCTCGGTGATGCGCGGGGTGAGCTTGTTATCCTTCATCGGCCCCGGGGTCTCTGCACGGTACAGCTGCATGCCCCCGATACCCAGCATTGGCAGTACCGCGACCGCCAGCACGATGATGCCCATGCCACCCAGCCACTGCAGCTGCTGGCGGTAATACAGGATCGAGATCGGCAGCTCTTCGAGGTTCGTGATCACCGTCGCACCGGTGGTGGTCAAGCCGGACACCGACTCGAACATCGCGTCGGTGATCGACAGGTGCGGATGTTCGGCCAGCACGAACGGCAGCGCGCCGATTGCCGAAAGCACGAACCAGAACATCACCACGATCACGAAACCGTCGCGCAGCCGCAGTTCGCGCCGCATATCGCGGACCGGCAACCAGCTGATCACCCCGACGCCCAACGTCAGCGCGAACGCGGTCGCGAACGCGACCGCTGCACCGTCGTGGGTGAATAACGCAAGCAGATATGGCGGCAACAGGGTGAAACTGAAGACGGTCAGCAACAGCCCGAGGATGCGCTGAACCGCGGCAAACGACATCAGAGGAAGGTGATGCCGACCTGGAACAAGCGCTCCACATCGGTGATGCGGCGCTTATCGGTAAGGAACAGGATCACGTGGTCCTCGGATTCGATCACGGTATCGTGATGCGCGATGATCACGTCGTTGCCGCGCACGATCGCACCAATGCTGGTGCCCCCCGGCAGCTTGATGTCCTCCACGGCCCGGCCCACGACCTTGGACGACACGCGGTCGCCATGCGCCACCGCCTCGATCGCCTCGGCCGCACCGCGGCGCAGCGAATGCACCATCACCACGTCGCCGCGCCGCACGTGGGTCAACAGTGTGCCGATCGTCGCCTGCTGCGGCGATATGGCGATATCCACCGCACCGGACTGCACCAGGTCAACATAGGCGGCGCGGTTGATCAGCGCCATCACCTTGCGCGCGCCCAGACGCTTGGCCAGCATCGCCGACAGGATGTTGGCCTCGTCGTCGTTGGTAACCGCGCAGAACACGTCGGTGTCTTCGATGTTTTCCTCGAGCAGCAGGTCTTCGTCGGCGGCGTCGCCCTGCAGCACGATCGTGCGATGCAGGTCCTCGGACACGCGTCGGGCCTGCACCTCGTTGTGCTCAATGATCTTCACCCGGTAATCGTTCTCCAGCGATGACGCGAGGCGTCGGCCGATGTTGCCGCCGCCGGCGAAGATCAGGCGGCGAAACGGCTTCTCGGCCTTGCGCAGCTCGGCCATTACCGCCGGAATGTTGCTCGACGCAGCGAGGAAGAACACCTCGTCGTCGGGCTCGATCACGGTGTGACCTTCCGGCTGAATGGCGCGCCCCTTGCGGTAGATCGCCGCAACGCGGGCCTCAGCTCCGCGAAGATGCTCGTTGAGCGTACGCAACTCGTGCCCAACCAGCGGTCCGCCGTAATAGGCCCGCACCGCTACCAGCTGCACGCGTCCGCCGGCAAAATCCAGCACCTGCAACGCGCCCGGGTGTTCGATCAGGCGCAGGATGTAATCGGTGACCAGCTGCTCGGGGCTGATCAACACATCGATGGGCAGTGCACCCTGGCTGAACAGGGCCGGGTGCGCGAGGTATTCCGGGGCCCGCACCCGCGCGATCTTGGTCGGCGTGTGGAACAACGTCCAGGCGGTCTGGCAGGCCACCATGTTGGTCTCGTCACTGTTGGTGACCGCGATGACCATATCGGCATCGTCGGCGCCGGCACGCTGCAGCACCCCCGGGTGCGAGGCCTGCCCCTGCACGGTACGGATATCCAGGCGGTCCTGCAGATCGCGCAACAGGCCGGGGTCCTGATCGACCACGGTAATATCGTTGGCCTCGTTCGACAGGTTGTGGGCCACGGTGGTGCCCACCTGGCCGGCACCCAGGATGATGATCTTCACGATGTCGAATTCTGCTTATGTCGTGTATCGGTTAATTCTAGTGCCGCGCTGCGCCCAGGGCCATTGCGTTTGCAGTGACCGCCTATGCGCAGGGTCAAGCAATCTCGCCGCGGGAAACCATTCCTGAGTATTGATGCAAGTTACTTAGCATAAACTGAATTGCAGGAATGGGTGACGCGATCGCGCACGCGATGCCGTGGCCCGACCAGGCCTGCGTGCCGGACATCGCCAGGGCCGCACGCCAGGCCAAGGCGCGCTACCTGGCCTGCGAGCCGGGCACTGGCACCCGGAACACCGGTTCACAGGCGTCGCCGTCAGCTGCGCCCGATCGGCGCGGTCGTCGCCCGGCAAAGCCGGATCAGATCGGCCGTGGCAATGCCGATATCCAGGCCGCGTCGCCCGCCACTGACATAGATCTTTTCAAAGTCGAGCGCCGCGGCGTCGACCACGGTCGGCAGGCATCTCTTCTGGCCGAGCGGGCTTATGCCGCCGACCTTGTAGCCGGTCACCCGTTCGGCCTGCGCCGGGTCGGCCATGCTCGCCTTCTTGGCAGCACAGGCGCTGGCCATGGCCTTGAGATCGAGTTGGCCGCTGACCGGGACCACGGCAACGGCCAGCTTGCGGCAATCGTCATTGAGTTCGACCAGCAGCGTCTTGAACACGCGCCGCGGATCCAGGCCGAGGGCCTCGGCGGCCTCGCGCCCGAAACTGCTGTTGGCGGGGTCGTGGTGATACTCGTGCAGCGTGACGCCGACCCCTGCGCTACTGACTGCCTTGATTGCCGGCGTCATCGGCGGTCTTTGATCTCGATGCCGCGATCGCGCAGCTTGCGGTACAAATGGGTGCGCTCCATGCCGGCTTCTTCAGCCATCTGGCTCACGTTGCCACCATGCTTTTCTAGCTGATACTCGAGATAGGCCTTCTCGAAGGCGTCACGCGCATCGCGCAGCGGCTGATCGAAGGATACACCCGGGATCCCGGCGGCCCCGCTGGCCGCATGCGCGGCACCCATCGCGGCCTCGACCTCGGTTGCGCTTATCTCGTCGCCGGTGCCAAGGATCAACACGCGCTGCACCAGGTTCTTGAGCTCGCGGATGTTGCCCGGCCAGGGGTGATTGCGCAGCACGTTCTGCGCCGCGATCGAAAACCGCCGATACGGCAGCTTGTCCTGCTCGACCAGGTGATCGACGGCACTGTCGAGCAGTTCGGGTATGTCCTCGCGATGCTCGCGTAGCGGGGGCACAGCCAGCGGCACTACGTTGAGCTGATAAAACAGATCCTCGCGGAACTTGCCATCCTCGACCGCACGGTGCAGGTCGCGCTGGGTGGCCGCGACCACGCGCACATCGATGTTGACCGGCGCCGAACCGCCCACCCGCATGAAGGACCCCGTGTCGAGCGCACCGACCAGCTGCGCCTGCACCTCGAGATTCATGTCCGCGACCTCGTCCAGGAACAGGGTCCCGCCTGCGGCCTGTTCCAGGCGACCATACTGGGTGACGCCATCGCGCTCGCTGCCGAACAGTTCGAGCGCCGCATTGCCCTTGCTGATCGCCGATACCGCGACATCGATGAACGGGCGGTCCTTGCGCGAGCTGTGCGCGTGCAGGTAGCGCGCGAAGGTCTCGCGACCGCTGCCCGGCTCACCGGAGATCAGTACCCAGCTGTCGTGCTGCGCGACGCGCTTGACCTGCTCGCGCAGGCGCTGGATCGCCGTGCTGTGGCCGATCGGCTCGACCAACGGTGAGCCGCGGCGCTTCAGACCGACGTTCTCACGCGCCAGTCGGTCGGCCTCCAGCGCACGATCTACCGTGAGCAGCAGCTTAGCGAGCGACAGGGGCTTCTCAAGAAAGTCGTAAGCACCCAGGCGAGTCGCCTCGACCGCCGTCTCGACCGTACCGTGTCCGGACATCATGATCACCGGGCAGACCAGGCCGCGACCCTCGGCCCACTCCTTGAGCAGGCTGATGCCGTCCAGATCCGGCATCCAGATGTCGAGCAGGATCAGGTCCGGGCGACGATCGCGCAGCGCGTTACGCGCCGCCGCCGCGTTCTCGGCCATCGCGACACTGTAGTTCTCGTCCTGCAGGATATCGCGCACCGATTCGCGGATATCCCGTTCGTCATCGACCACCAGGATGTGTGGCGCGCCCATCAGCCACCCGCCTTGACGGCCGCGCCGACAGTCTGCGCC
The DNA here is from genome assembly GCA_022340805.1 of Chromatiaceae bacterium. Lineage (GTDB taxonomy): Bacteria > Pseudomonadota > Gammaproteobacteria > Chromatiales > Chromatiaceae > Thiosocius. The sequence goes on along the minus strand of JAJDNF010000010.1, from coordinate 3,191 downwards.
ATCGCCGGCAGGCGCAGGACCACGCGCCCGCCGCCCTCGGGCAGATTTTCCGCGTGCACGACACCGCCATGTTCGGCGACGATGCGCTTGACGATTGCCAGGCCCAGCCCTGTGCCCTTGGTCTTGCTCGTCACATAAGGCTCAAATACCTGTGCAATCAGTTCGGGATCGAATCCTGGCCCGTTGTCGCTCACTGCGATCTCCACGAAAATGTTGTTCTCTTCCTCACCGGCCCGGCTGTTGACCAAGATACGTCCGTTTTCGCCGCCCGCCTCGAGTGCATTCTTGAGCAGATTGTGTAGCACCTGGCGCAGGCGTACCGGGTCGGCCTCGACGGTCAGCCCGGGGGCGTCGAGCTGCATCACCAGCTGCTGTGAACCGCCTTCGTACAGCTCTGCGACCTCGCTGAGAAAATCGTCCACGCGCAGCGGCTCGAGCTGCAGCTTGCTCGGTTTCGCGTAGTCCGAGAAATCGTTGACCATCGCCTTCATGGCCTCGACCTGCTGCACGATCGTGTGCGTCGCTCGGTCCAGCACCCTGCCGTCCTCGGGCGCCATCTTGCCAAGGTATTTGTGACGCAGGCGTTCAGCCGACAGCTGGATCGGGGTGAGCGGGTTCTTGATCTCGTGTGCCAGCCGCCGCGCCACCTCGCCCCATGCCGCGTCGCGTTGCGCCCGGACCAACTCGGTGACATCGTCGAACACCAGCAGCGACCCTGTCGCAATGCCCTTCTCGGCCTCCAGCGGCGAGTGGCGGCACAGCAGGATCTGCCGCCCACCCCCGCGATACAGGGTGATCTCGGCGCGACCCTCGCGCGCGTGGCGCGCCAGCCCGTCGACTATCCAGTCGACGAACGGCCGCAGCGACTCGTGGTGCTCGCCAAGCGCACTCAGCGGCTGTCCCTGCAGCTCATCCATCGCCATGCCAAGGATCTGGTCGGCGGCCCGGTTGGCAGTCGTGACACGGCTCTCCGCGTCCAATGCCATCACGCCAGTGGACAGGCCGCCGAGTACGGTCTCCAGATAATTGTGCTGGTTCTGCAGCGCGCGGCGGCTGTCTTCGAGCGCATTGCGTGCCCCGGCAATGCGCCGCGTCATGGCGTTGAACGAAGACACCAGGAAACCGAGTTCGTCCTCGACCCTGGGTGTCGGCAGCTGTTTATCGTAGTCACCCTCGGCGACCGCACGCGTAGCCTCGGCGATGTCGCTGATCGGCTGCACCAGCCGGCGCGCGGTGTACACGGCCGCCCAGGCCGCGGCAAACACGCTGAGCATCAGCACCAGGGCGAGGCTTAGCGCGAAGCTGAACTTGATCTGCGAGCGCATGTAGGCGCGCGTGCGGTACAACTCGTAGGCTCGCTGCACCTTCTGGCTGAGATCACCCAAGGACTGGGGAACGGGATACAGCGCCTGCAGGATGATCCCGCGCTGGCGCTTGTCGAGTACCAGGCAGCGCACCAGCAGGCGACCATCCTGGGCAGTGGTCATGCCGACGTAGTTGTCGCCCGCTACGACCTGCTGCACCGTGCCGCTTTCCGGCGGGGTCGGCAACAACACGTCCGGATTTGCGTTGCTGAGCGCCAATACCGAGCCCTGCAGACTGAACAGGGTGATTTCGGACGCCCCGGAACTGCTGCGCAGCTCGTTGGCCGCAAGTGCGATGGCGGTCTGCGAGGTATCCTCGATCGAGTCCAGCATGCTCTCCGAGAGCTTCAGCCGCTCTCGCTTGTGCAGATCGAGCGATGCCTTGCTTAGCATCAGCGCATCCTCCATCGCGCTGTCGACCTGAAGATCGAACCAGCTGTCGATGCCGCTCGAGAGAAAGCGTGTCGAGTAAAAATACACCACGCTGACCGGCACCAGCGCGAGAACCAGAAACAGCACCGAGAGGCGCGCACTCAACCGGGAACCGGCGACCCGCCGGCGGTAATCGCGCAACAGCTGCCATAGGTTCCACCCGACCAGCACGAATAGCAGCACCAGGCCAACGACGGTGAACAGCAGCAGCGGGATGAACCAGCGCCCGAGTTCCTCGGAACGCTGCACCGCGGCGCTGATCATGTGCAGCGAGGTAAGCAGCAGGATGACCAGCATGCCTGCGGCCAGGACATCCAGGCGCCGACTGTTCATGGCCGCAGCCGCCACTCCCACGGCTCGCTGGAGACCCACCAGTCGCGGTCCAGGTAGGCGCCGGGGCGCATCGGCAGGGGCAGGGACTCGATGTCCAGGCTCACATCGAGACGCACCAGGTAATCCTCGTCGACGTTGAGACTGCTGCGTTCGATCACCGGCATCGCGACGATCTTGCCCAGAGTGCGCAATGCCGCGGCGCGGGTGGCGAACGAGAGATGCTCGTCGCCCTGAAGATTGCGCAGCTCGTACATCCCCGACAGCGGACGATACAGCAGCACGGTGCGCAACCGGCGGTCGACGATGTCCGACTCCCAGATCCATGCATCTGCACGGCGCATCTGCAAGTGCGTCTCAAACGTCAGCGGGACGCCATTCTCCAGCGCTTCGGCAACCGTGGCGTTGAGTTCGTAGCTGATGTCGGCATCGAGCAGAATGAGTCCACCTTCGCTCAGGGTCAGCCCAACACGGCGAAACTCGACTTCGTCCGCGAACAGTGCGGGCGACAGAACCAGCAGTGCGACAACAGCAATGATCGAGGTAATTCTGCTCATACATCAAGGCGCAGGCGTTTTGTGCAGCGCGGCGTAATAAAATCCGTCCGTGTCGTCGACACCCGGCAGCAACTGTACACCCTTACCGCTGCGCATACCGGGCGCAGCCGGCAATTCAACCGCCCTTGCATCGGCATGCCGGGCACAGAAGGCATCGACCTGTTGTGCGTTCTCGGCGGGCAACAGCGAACAGGTCACGTACAGCAGGCGACCACCGGGCGCCAGCAGCGCCCACATCGCGTCGAGGATAGCGGCCTGCCGCACGACCAGCGCATCGACATCCGCGGCGCGGCGCAGCAAGCGGATGTCCGGATGGCGCCGCATCACGCCGATGGCCGAGCACGGCGCGTCGACCAGGATGCGGTCGTAGCGCCGTGCCGACCAGGCCGCGCCCCCGGGTTCGGCCGCATCGCCAGCGTGAAGTTCCGCATCCAGGCCGGCGCGGCGCAGATTCTCCGCCACGCGCACCAGCCGGTCCGGATCCAGGTCGACGGCAGTGACCTGCAGA
>JAJDNF010000001.1 GCA_022340805.1 Chromatiaceae bacterium | reverse complement strand
CGTCAATCGCTTGTTGGCCTGCGCTGCATCAAATTGAGCGGCCGCTTTGGCATAAACCAGATATGCAAACCCGGCATTCACTATGACAAGTGCCAAACTAAGCACAAGCAGGGTCTTCCACTTGAGACTGAAAAACCCGCTGCTTCGCATAGCTTTGCCAACAATCTTCATAGCGCCGCGGCAAATCAGAATCGGTACGACGCCGAGATCGCGAACATATTCCAGTCCGGCTGAGTACTGACCGGATCGGGGTTTTCGCGACTACTTAGTATAAAAGTGCCTTTATGCCGCTGAAACTCAGCGCGCAGCATGAAATTTGAACTTACGTCCCAGCGGATACCGGTCACCAACGCTTTCGAATATCTCGTGTGGGCCGGAACTGACGCGAACGTCAATCGGCTGAATTTCTCACCAGATCGGTCATTGCGATCTGCAAATCCTTCGCCATACCTGACCATGAACTCAATGTTGCTTACCGGCTGCCAAGCAGCCTGCATGTAGTACCCCTCAGCAGCCATCGTCATACCATCAAATATCGACCCCGTGAATCCGTCCCAATTCGTAGGCTCCCGCATATACTCCGCAGTAATAGTCCAGTTCTCAATCGACAACTGCAAAGACGCGATCCCGTATACGAAATCTACGTTGCCATTTCCAATCGGATCCAACAGGGATGGCTGAAAACCCATTGATGTTTTCGCAATGCTGAACGCAGCGCGGATGGTGTCAGCAGGCGTTTCCACTAGAAGTCGTGTGATATACGCAACCCCATCTGTCTCAAGGTCTCCCGCAAAACTAGCACCCAAATACCCATGCTCGACGTTCTCGTCCAGTAATGGCTTGCCAACACCGAAAAACAGCTCAACGTTCGCGGCGTCGTAGAAGAGATTCCATTTAACTGCCACACCGTCAGAGGACATAAAAAGATTGCGGACTTTGTCGTAATAGACTACTTGTGGGAGAAAAATTCCCGGTCGCGTAAATGCGACATCGCGAGTCTCGTTGAATAGCCCGAGCGGGTTCTTTATTCTTCCAAGCAGGAGTCCGATACTATCTACAGTCGTATTGCGAATGGAGAAATCTGCTAACGCGAAATCCACATGTGGCGATCCATCATACATTTCCCCCGCACGCCTAGAAAGCAACTGCCCTGAAAGACGCAAGCTCGGGGACGGCTCGATCGTTGCGTTGATGCCAAGCTCAGTGAAGTCAAAGCTGCCACGTTCACTGTCTCCGAAGAAGCTGTTGGCAGTGGTCTTGACGAAGCCCTGGTTTGCGAAGCCATGGACCTCGAGGTCATCGAACACATCCGCGCACGCCGCCTGGGAGCGAAGCAATTCGACGAGGAGGCCACAGAACACCAGAGATAGCAGGCGCCTATTTGACATGAATGACCCTCACCGCTTCGATGTCGAAGTCATTCGGTAGATAGCCGATCGCGCCCGGAGTCTCGGACACGAGCCGGGCCATATCCTGCACGGTTGCAACCTCGACCGGCACCGGGCCTGAGCCAGCATAGAGATTTCTGTCCCACACGCGGCGCAGCTGCCGTGGGTACAGATCGAGAGCCTCCTTCGTGAACTCACGATGGAGCGGATTCTGGTCCGGCAGCACGAACACCTTGACACGCTTCCCATTAGGCCAGCGCAGCAACCGCATTGTGAAAACCAGGCGCGCCATGTTCACCGTGAGATCATGTTCGGGCACGGAGGGGTGCACCACGAGTTCCGCTGCCACGGCGGGCGGCGAGAGCATCGCAAGGCAAAAATGCAGCAATGTGCGGGCAAAGCGAGTCAAGCTGGGGCGGGTCCGAAAACAATCCATGTTCCCCGCCCCAGCCCAGACACCCAGGCGCTCGAGGCGGCTTGTTACGTTACGCGCTCAGATTTTAGCAGCATTGACCATAGCCCCCCACCCGGATTTGGGAACTGTATTACTTGATTCGCCCCGATCGCGGGCCCTTTGAGGAAGGATGGTAGGCGAACAGGGCTATTCGCTGAAGCTCATCTTGCCGGCGTCCCTGTTCAGCGCATTGGGACTGGTGTCACCCAGCTTGATCATCAGGCGGACCTCGTTCGCCGAGTCGGCGTGGTACAGGGCGTCCTCTTGTGTGATCTCGCCGCGTCTGAAGGCGTCATACAGGGCCTGATCAAAGGTGATCATGCCCTGTTCCGTCGAGCGCTTCATCAGCTCCTTGAGCTTGTGTACCTCTCCCTTGAGGATGAGATCGGATACCAGCGGAGTATTCAACAGGATCTCCATGATCGCCCGCCTGCCGCTGCCATCGGGTCGGCGGACCAACTGTTGCGCCACGATTCCACGCAGATTCAGCGACAGATCCATGAGTATCTGGTCGTGCTGTTCTTCGGGGAAGAAATGCAACATGCGATCGAGGGCCTGGTTGGCGTTATTGGCGTGCAGCGTTGTCAGCACCAGGTGCCCTGTCTCGGCGAATGTAATGGCGTGCTCCATCGCTTCACGCGTACGGATTTCGCCGATAAGAATCACGTCGGGCGCCTGACGCAGCGTATTGCGCAATGCGACTTCATACGATTCGGTATCGATGCCGACTTCACGTTGGGTGACTATGCAGCCCGCGTGATTGTGCAGGAACTCGATCGGATCCTCGATGCTGATGATATGGCCGGTACTGTTCTGGTTGCGGTATCCGACCATCGCTGCGAGCGATGTCGATTTACCCGTGCCGGTCGCGCCGACAAAGAACACGATGCCACGATTGGCCATGGCAAGGTCATGCAGGCTGTGCGGGAGACCCAGCTCCTCCAGCGTGGGGATCCGCGTCTCGATCCGGCGCAACACCATGCCAACCGCATCGCGTTGCACAAAGGCGCTGACCCTGAAGCGACCGATGTTCTTTGCGCTGAAGGCGAAGTTACACTCCTTGGTATGCAGGAACTCGTCACGCTGCTCCGGGGTCATCAGTGACAAGGTAAGCTCGCGGGTCTGCGCGGCGTCCAGGCGTGTTTTCGAAACCGGTGTTATCCGCCCATGCACCTTGATACTGGGGGGAATGTCCGCGGTGATAAACAGATCGGACGCCTTCTTCTGGATCATCATGTCCAGGATGTCGTTAAAGTCCATTCAAGCTCCCCTTTCTGACGCCGCCGCAACCAGTTCCGGGCCGTCGACAGCCCTCATCTCAGCGCCGAACCACACCACAATCTAGCGATCGCGTCTAGCTAAACAGTTCCTTGTTGACTGCCCTTGCCATGGCATCCTGCTTGGATATCTGCCCCTTGCGCAGCATGTCTTGCATACCCTGGTCCAGCGTCTGCATGCCGTGCGCCTGGCCGGTCTGGATAGCCGAATACATCTGCGCGACCTTGTCCTCGCGTATGAGGTTACGGATGGCCGGCGTACCAACCATGATTTCATGGCAGGCAACTCGACCGCCGCCCGTGCGTTTCAACAGGGTCTGCGAAATGACTGCCCGCAGCGATTCCGAAAGCATCGAGCGCACCATGGCCTTCTCACCTGCCGGGAACACGTCGACGATACGGTCGATGGTCTTTGCCGCGGAGCTTGTATGCAGGGTACCGAAGACCAGGTGGCCGGTCTCAGCCGCGGTCATCGCCAGACGGATAGTTTCCAGGTCTCGCAGTTCACCGACCAGAATGATGTCCGGGTCTTCGCGCAGTGCCGAACGCAGCGCCTCCGCAAACCCAAGAGTATCGCGATGGACCTCGCGTTGGTTGATCAGGCATTTCTTGCTCTGATGCACAAATTCGATCGGGTCTTCGATGGTAAGGATGTGGCCGTACTCGGTCTCATTCTTGTAGTCCATCATCGCGGCCAGAGTGGTCGACTTGCCCGAGCCGGTCGGCCCGGTGACCAGGACCAGACCGCGCGGATTGTCGCAGATGTCCTTGAACACAGAGGGACAGTTGAGTTCCTCGAGGCTCTGGACCTTCGAAGGGATGGTGCGAAATACCGCTGCCGCCCCCCGGTCCTGGTTGAATGCGTTGACACGAAAGCGTGCCAGCCCCGGAATCTCGAACGAAAAGTCGACCTCGAAGAACTCCTCGTAGTCCTTGCGTTGCTTGTCGTTCATGATGTCATAGACCAGCTCGTGAACGGTCTTGTGATCGAGGACCGGCACGTTGATGCGCCTGATGTCACCGTCGACGCGGATCATCGGCGGCAGGCCTGCCGACAGATGCAGGTCAGACGCATTGTGCTTGACGCTAAAGGCGAGCAGCTCAGCAATATCCATAGTGTTCCCGCAGCAACAATATCCAAAGGACGATGTGTAACCAGTTATAGTTAGCGACAGCGTTTGCGATGAGTTAAGGCGATGCCGACAACCCGCCATTCACTGCAGCCTTGAATGACCAATGATATCCGCTCCATGAACGAGATTCCCGAGAGATTGAACTCGGTCCGCGAACGCATACGCGCAGCTGCGGCCGCGAGCGGACGCGATCCCGACCAGGTGACGCTGCTGGCAGTCAGCAAGACCCGGCCGGTCAGCGACATTCTGGCCGCCCACGCCGCCGGACAACGCCGGTTCGGCGAGAATTACCTGCAGGATGCCCTACCCAAGGTCCGCGGCCTCGACGGCGCCGATATCGAGTGGCACTTCATCGGCCGCCTGCAGAGCAACAAGACCGCCGAGGTCGCGCACCACTTTGCCTGGGTGCACGGTCTAGACCGCCTGAAACACGCGGAGCGCCTGAGCACGCAGCGACCCGCTGAATTGCCGCCATTGCAGGTCTGCATCCAGGTCAACATGAGCGGTGAGGCCAGCAAGGGGGGCGTGGCCCCCGATGAGCTTCCCGGGTTGGCGTTAGCGGTGGCAGCATTGCCACGGTTGAGACTCAGAGGCCTGATGACCATGCCGGACCCTAGCAGCGAACCGCAGGTTCAACGCGAGGCCTTCGCCCGGTTGCGCGGGCTGCTGGACGGGCTGCGCGCCCAGGGACTCGCCCTCGACACCCTGTCGATGGGCATGAGCGGCGACATGGAGGCCGCTATTGCCGAGGGTGCCACCATCGTGCGCATCGGCACTGACATTTTCGGATCCCGCGGTTAGCCATGCGGGCAAAGAACCGCCCCTGACGCGCGCCAACGGCTTCCGTTAGACTTCGTGCTATAGCGCAACTCACAGGCCTTTACACGAGATGGACAAGCACATCGCATTTATCGGCGCCGGCAACATGGCGGGCGCCCTGATCCGGGGCCTGCTGGCCGACGGTGTATCACCCGGCCACCTGACCGCGACCGACCAATCCAGCGAGAAATGTCGGGCACTGCATACCGCGACCGGGATACGTACCCTGCAGGACAACCGCGCAGCGGCGGCGGAGGCAGATATCGTGGTCCTGGCGGTCAAACCGCAGGTGCTGCGTCAGGTGGCGATGGAACTCGCGGACCAGGTCCAGGAGCGCCGACCACTGGTCATCTCGATTGCGGCCGGGGTACGCTGCAGCAGCCTCGAGCGCTGGCTCGGCGGAGACGTGGCGCTGGTCAGGACCATGCCGAACACGCCCGCGATGATCCAGTCCGGCGCCACGGTGCTGTATGCGACGCCAAGGGTAAGCGCGCCGCAACGCGAGCAGGCCGAATCGCTGATGCGCGCGGTCGGCCTGACCCAGTGGATCAAAGACGAGTCCCTGATGGATGCCGTCACCGCGCTTTCCGGAAGCGGACCGGCCTACCTCTTCCTGGTAATGGAGGCGATCGAGGCGGCCGGCCGCGAACTCGGCCTGTCGCCGGAGACCGCGCATCTGCTGACGCTGCAGACCGCATTCGGCGCCGCGCGCATGGCACTGGAGAGCAGTGATTCCCCGGAAGCGCTGCGGATGCAGGTGACCTCCCCCGGAGGGACAACCGAGCGCGCGGTCGGCGTGCTCGAGGACGGGGGCATTCACGAGCTGTTCCAGCGCGCGCTCGAGGCCGCTCGCGACCGCTCGTTGGAACTCTCCGCAGACCTGGGGGTGGCGTGATGGGCGGCGGATATCTGACTCAGCCGGCGGTGTTCCTGGTCCAGGTCTTGTTCGGCCTGTATGCGACGCTGGTGGTCCTGCGTTTCCTGCTGCAGCTCATGCGGGCGGATTTCTACAATCCGCTGTCGCAACTGATCGTCAAGGTGACGCGCCCGCTGCTCAACCCTCTTCGGCGCGTGATACCCGGCGTATCCGGTATTGACATGGCCTCACTGGTACTGGCCTGGCTGGTAATCAGCGTGGAGCAGCTCGCGATCCTGGGCCTGGCGGGCGCCGGCTTCAAACCGGCCGCAGCCTGTTTGCTGGCGATCCCCGAACTCATTTCGCTGGTGATCAATATCTTCCTGTTCGCAATCCTGATCCAGGTCATCCTCAGCTGGATCAACCCGGGCAGCTACAATCCGGTAGTCGGGCTGATCCATAGCCTCACCGAGCCGGTGCTGGCACCGGTGCGGCGACGCATGCCGGACATGGGTGGCCTCGACCTCTCGCCCATGGTGGTCATGGTCGGCCTGGTGGTCCTGGAGATGCTGCTGGTGCCGCCGGTGAAGGATCTGATCGGCCAGATGCTGTAGCCATGCACGCCTGGTACCGTTGGGAGGGTACGGACCTGCTACTCAGCCTCAAGCTGCAGCCGCGCGCCAGCCGCGACGCCTTCGCCGAGGCCCAAGCCGACCGCCTGAGGGTACGCATCACGGCCCCGCCGGTGGATGGACAGGCGAACGCCCATCTGACCGCCTGGCTGGCCAAGCAGTTCGGCGTGGCCAAATCGCATGTCACCATCGAGGCGGGCGAAACCAGCCCTCTTAAAAGGGTTCGGATCGCATCGCCGGTCCGGCTGCCCGCCATCATTGAAGGTCCGCAAGCCGTCTGAAACAGGCGCCGGCGCATGGGATGTTCACGCGCTCGGGGCCGCAACCTGGCGAACCCTGTTCTGCTTTCACTCCAAGGTGCCGCGGCCCACTCCTGTAGCGCACTTGGTCTTCAGCGCTCTGCTGACGCAGCGCAATAAGGGCCGGCCATGAGGTGGCCTATACTCGGTGGACAGGACCGGCCGGCAGCCACCCGGTAAGTCAAAATAATTACGATCTGGGCGGTTTGCGCGTGCCGAGCCGCGTTCCGCCACGGTGGCCAAGAGACCGATGTCGAATACAAACCTATCCCACCAGATGGGCGCGTTCCGCGCCTGGAAGCAGGCCCAGTCGCGGCTGTTGAAACAATTGCAGCCATGGCTTAAACAGCAGGGACTGTATACCATCGAGGCGCGCCACGCGATCGAGCGCGCGCTGCGCGCGCTGCGTGACGACCACCTGACCGTCGCCGTCGCGGGCGAGTTCTCGCGCGGCAAAACCGAGTTGATCAATGCGCTGTTCTTCGCCGACTTTGGGCGCCGCCTGCTGCCTGCCGATGCCGGTCGAACCACGATGTGCCCTACCGAGATCTTCAGCGAGGCCGGGCGCCCGCCCGAACTGCGTCTGTTGCCGATCGAGACACGGCGTGAAGAACTGTCGCTCAGCGCGCTGCGCGACGATCCGACACGCTGGATGACATTCGACCTGCCGCTTGACAACGCAGAGGAGTTATCGACCCGGCTGCAGATCCTGACCGAACACAAACTGGTGTCGCGTCGCGAGGCGGCCGAATTGGGGCTGTCGCATGAACAGCACGACCCACAGGAGGACCAGGTTCGCATCCCGCGCTGGCGCCTGGCCCAGATCAACATCCCCCACCCCCTGCTCGCCCAGGGGCTGCGCATACTCGACACCCCAGGATTGAACGCAATCGGCAGCGAGCCGGAACTCACTTACGAAATGCTGCCGGCCGCACATGCGATCTTGTTCGTGCTCGGCGCAGATACCGGCGTCACCCAGTCTGACCTGCAGATCTGGCAGCGCTTCATCCAGCGTCCAGGCACCCAGCGGCGGCCCGGGGTGATGGTGGTGCTCAACAAGACCGACACGCTGTGGGACGAGATGCGATCCGCACACCAGATCGCCGAAACCATCGTCAAACAGTGTCGAGGAGTGGCCGAGACCCTTGCGGTAAGCAATCGGCAGGTGTTCGCCTTGTCGGCGCAGAAGGCCCTGCTCGCCCGCGTGCAGCACAACCCGAGCCTGGAGAGACGCAGCGGTATCGCGAGCCTCGAGAGGTATCTGGGTGAAGCAATGATGGCAAACCGCGTGCAGCTCATCCGGCACGAACACACCCACCTGGTCCGCGATGCCATTGAGGCCCTCGAAAACATCATCCGGGGGCGGCTGCAACGCAACGAACACCAGCAGCAGGCCCTACTCGACCTTGCCGGCCGCAGCGACTCGGCAATCGCCAAGATGCTGGCTGTCACCCAGGCCGACCACGAACGCTACCAGGCGGACCTGGACGCCTATCGGACCAGCATCAACGCATTCAGCGAGCACGGCCGGATACTCTTGCGCGCGCTCAACGCCAACACCCTGGAACCCACCCTGGACGATATCCGCAGGAACATGGCTGGTGCTTGGACCACCCACGGTCTCAAGGAGTCCATGCGCCGACTGCTCGAAGACATCAATGCACGCATGCATATCGCCGGCACCCAGACCCAATCGATGCGACGCCTGCTGCGCAACGCGTATCGACGATTCCACAGCCAGCACCATTTTACCCTGCCGCATCCCGCAATGATGTCGATCGTGAAACATCAGGTGGAACTGAGCCTGCTCGAGCAGGAGGCCGAGATATTTAGGAATAGCACCCGCACCACGCTGACCGAGCAGCATTTCGTCACCAACCGCTACTTCGATACGATCGTGACGCGTGCACGCCGAATCATCGGGATCGCGCACGACGAGGCACAGCAATGGACCGGGAGCGCCATGCAGCCCCTATCTGACGAGATCAAAGGGTGCCGGGACGACCTTGCCCAGCAGATGCTCGACCTGCGTCAGGCGGCCACATCGCGCAACACCATCGAGCAGCGCATCGCCGAGCTCAGGCGCGACAACGCACGCCTGCACGCGCAGCTTGCCTCCCTCGGCAAGGTGCGCGGGATGTTGGAAAAGCCGGAGCACCCCCCGCCTGCGCGGGTCAGCGGTCAAAATTGAGGACGGCCACGGCGCTCGGCCAACCCTGCAATATCGCGCACCTCGGGCTGGTCTATATTGAGCACAGGGAAGACCACAGACAACAAGACCACCCCGGAGGACATCCTGATGAAACTTCTGGCAACAGCCCTCGGCATCCTATCTATGCTGACGTTGCCGCTGGTAGTCGGCGCCGAAAACGCCACGCATACTGGCGGCTACACGATCCATCACAATGCACTGACCACCGACAGCCTGCCGGTGCAGGTGGCAACCGCTTACGGTATCCAGCGCAGCAAGAACCGGGCGCTCTTGAATATCAGCGTGCTGCGGGACGAGCCGGATGCCCTGGGCACCCCGGTGCGGGCCCAGATCCGCGCGGTCGCCCAGACCCTGTATGGACAGATCCGCCCTATCGAACTGCGCGAAATCGTCGAGGGCAATGCGATCTACTACATTGCCGATTTTCCGGTGGCGCATCGCGAGGCACTGAATTTCGAGTTCGAGATCATGCCCGAGGGTGGACGTTACCCGCTGCGCGCGCACATGTTTCAGGAGTTCTACACCGACTGACGATACCCGGGCCGCGGGCGGCGGTAAGGCGCGACCACGGCCCACTTTATCACCATGCGGCGGCTGCCCCGCGGACCCGCCAATGGCGCTCCGGCGGCACTCAGCCGCGCCCCCACCAGGCGTCGTACCACAGCAACAGACCAAACAGGATAACCAGGCCGCCTGCGATCGACCTGATCGCAGGCTTTCGAATCCAGCGGTTGAGCTGCGCGGCCGCAACCCCCATCAGCAGCAGGTTGGGCAGCGTACCCAGGCCGAATGCCAGCATCAGAAGTGCGCCCTGCGCAGCCCCTCCGGCCGCCACCGTCCAGACCAGAGCGCTGTACACCAGGCCGCATGGCAGCCAGCCCCATAGCAGCCCTAGAACGAAACCATGGCGTGCCGAGCGGACCGGCAGCAGACCGCGACCGAGTGGCTCGATCCTGCGCCACAAGAGGCCACCGGCACGCTCTATGCGCGACAGCCCGTTCCACCAGCCGGCCAGATAAAGGCCCATCAGGACCAGAAACAAGCCGGCAAAGGTCAGCAGCACACGTTGCGCCACCTGCACCGGCAACAGGCTGGAAAAATAGAAGCCCAGTGCGCCCATCAAGGCACCGGCCAGGGTATAGCTGCCGATCCGCCCGGCGTTGTAGGCAAGCAGGATTGGCAGGTTGCGCCCGGCCGGCAGTCCGAACGACAACGCCCCTACGATACCGCCACACATGCCCGCACAATGCACCCCGCCCAGCAGGCCGACGACAAAGGCGCTCAACAGATCGACGTCAGACATCGCCGCGTTGACCCTGCAGCTTGGTATAGCGACCCGCCAACCACACCAGCAACAGCACCGGCAGCCCCATCAGTGCGGTCAGCGTGAAGAACTGCGGATAACCGATGCGGTCCACGATCACTCCCGAGAAGCCGCCAAGGAACTTCGGCATCAGCAACATGACCGAACTGAACAGGGCGTATTGGGTCGCCGAGTACTGCACATTGGTCAACGACGACAGGTAGGCCACGAAGGCCGCGGCCGCCATCCCGCCGGACAGGTTGTCCATAGCCACCACGCCGATCAAAAGTGGCACCGATGCGCCGGCCTCGGCGAGCAGCGCAAACAGCAGGTTGGTGGCCGCGGACAGCAATGCGCCCACAAACAGGATGCGCATCACCCCCAGGCGATTCACCAGGACGCCGCCGATCACTGCGCCGCACAACGTCATCGCCACGCCGAACACCTTGGTGACATTGGCCACCTCGGTCTTACTGAAGCCCATATCGACGTAGAACACATTGGCGATTACCCCCAACACGATGTCGGAGATGCGATAGCTCGCAATCAGCGCCAGCACGAGCAGCGCCAACCATCCGTAACGACCGAAGAAGTCGACGAAAGGGCTGAGCATGGCCGACCAGATCCAACGCGCCGCCGGCAACATCCAAACCGGCAGGTGGCCGAACAGCGCCGGCTCCCGGGTGGCATCGGCCGGCGGCCGCTGCGGCGGATGGGGCTCGCCGACCACCAGCGTGGTCAGGATGCCGACCGTCATCAGCCCGGCCATGACCAGATAGGCGAACTGCCACGGCCCATGCTGGTAGCTCGCTTCGTCCGGATCGACCCAGGCGGCCAACCACAGCACGCCCGCGCCAGATACAATCATCGCGAGTCGGTAGCCGATCATATAAGTGGCGGCCATGGCCGCCTGTAGCCGCACCCCGCCGCTCTCGATACGGAATGCGTCGATGACGATATCCTGCGTAGCGGAGGAAACGGCCACCAGCACCGCCAGCCACACCAGCTGTTCGAGGTCCTGCACCGGATCGGCAAGCGCCATCCCGACCAGGCCAGCCGCCACCGCCAGCTGCGCCGTCAACAGCCAGCTGCGGCGGCGTCCCAGCAGGCCGGATAACAGCGGGATGCGCAAGCGGTCCACGAGTGGCGCCCAGACCCATTTGAAGCCATAGGCAAGGGCCACCCAGCTGACGAAGCCGATCGTGGAACGGTCGATCCCCGCCTCACGCAACCAGAACGACAGAGTACCGAATACCAACAGCAGCGGCAGGCCGGACGAGAACCCGAGGAACAGCAGTGTCAGCGGCCGGGGGTGCAGATAGATGCTGACCGAATCCCACCAACCGGCCTGCACCTCATGGCTCATAGTCGTAATCCATGATCAGCGGTGCATGATCGGAGAATCGCCTGTCCCGGTAGATCTTCGCCGCAACGATGTGCTCGCGCAGGCCAGGGGTCACCACCTGATAATCGATGCGCCAGCCGACGTTCTTCGCCCAGGCCTGGCCGCGGTTCGACCACCAGGTATATTCATCGGCGCTCTGATTGACCACGCGAAACCCATCCACCCAACCCATCGGGCCGAACAGCCTGTCCAGCCAGGCGCGCTCCTCGGGCAGAAACCCCGAATTCTTGAGATTGCCGCGCCAGTTCTTGATATCCGCCTTGGTGTGGGCGATGTTCCAGTCACCACAGATGATGTACTCGCGTCCGTCGCGACGCAGCCTGCGCAGATAGGGGGTAAGACGCGCCATCACGTCGAACTTCACCTGCTGGCGCTGCTCGCTCGAAGAGCCCGACGGCAGGTACAGCGACACCACACTGAGCCGACCAAAGCGTGCCTCGATCCAGCGGCCCTCCGCATCGACGTCCGGCCAGCCGAGGCCCTGAATCACCTCGTCCGGCTCACGCCGCGCATACAGCGCGACCCCACTGTAGCCCTTCTTTTCGGCTGGGTGATAGTAGCAGTTGAAGCTCGGCGGCCAGAACTGGCGCTCGTTCAGCTGCTCGAGCTGCGCCTTGATCTCCTGCAGGCACACCACGTCCGCGCGTTGGCGCCGCAGCCAGGCGTAGAAGCCCTTGCGCGCCGCCGCCCGGATACCGTTCAAGTTGAGACTGATAACGCGCATGGCGCGCATTATAGGGAAAGCCTCCCGGCGGCGCCCTTGTCAGTCGAGCCTGCCTTTCGCACAATGCGCTCCTGCTCAAAGGTATACGACATGCAAGACTACCAGCGCGAGTTTCTCGACTTTGCCCTCGACCTCGGCGTATTGCGCTTCGGCCAGTTCACCCTCAAATCGGGTCGCATCAGCCCTTACTTCTTCAACGCCGGGTTGTTCAATACCGGCGCAGCGCTGGCCAGACTGGGCCGCTTTTATGCACAGACGATCGTTGACGCCGGTCTGAAATACGACGTCCTGTACGGTCCCGCGTACAAGGGCATCCCGTTGGCCGCCGTGACCGCGGCCGCGCTCTACGACCGACACGGGATCGACGTACCCTATGCCTTCAATCGCAAAGAGGCCAAGGCCCACGGCGAGGGCGGCCGCATCGTTGGTCACCCGCTCGAGGGCGACATCCTGATCATCGACGACGTGATCACCGCGGGCACTGCGATTCGTGAATCCATGGACATCATTGCCGCCGAGGGGGCGAAACCGGCGGGCGTGGTCATCGCGCTCGATCGCCAGGAGCGCGGCAAGGGAGAACGCTCTGCGATCCAGGAGGTCGAGGCCGATTACGGCATGCCGGTCGCCGCGATCGTCCGTCTACGCGAACTGGTCGAATACATTCGCCAGCGTGGCGATGCCATGCAGCACCTCGAGAATATCGAGGCCTACCGACGTGAGTACGGCGTATAGTCGCTGCTCAGTACACGGACGTCCAAAGCGATAAGAGGCCGGGGCGCGGTGGGCCCGCTGCCCGGACGACGTTGCCATACCGGTAATATATCCGTCCGGCAGCCGCACGCAGGTCCGGCTCAGCCAACCATCAGCTTGATCCCAATCAGTACGGTCACGACCTCGAACGCGCGTTTGATCCAGCGGTTTCCCTTCAGGATCGCCAGGTGCGCACCCGCATAGCCACCGAGTAGCGAACCAAGCAGCAGGGCCGGCAGCCAGTCCCAGCGCACCTCGCCCAATATGCCCAGAGCCAGCGCACCGGTACCGTTCCAGACGATACCGACCAGGACCAGCGTGTAGGCCACGGCCTGGCGGTAATCGGCACCGAACCAACGCACCAGCCACAGTGTGACGAACAGGCCGGTTCCCGAGGTGAGTGATCCGTTCAGCACGCCGATCGCAAACAGACCGAGCCCGCCCAGCCACAGCCCTGCCCCGTCGCGATTGCGCGGCTGCTCGCTCAGGCCCATCTGCCCCTTGGCCACCGAATACAGGCCGAGCCCCAGGGTCAGCAGACCCAGGGCGGTCTCCGCGTAGCGCCCCGGAACGTGCAGGATGACGCTGGCACCCAACAGGACGCCGGGAACGCCCGTGGCGAGGATGAACACGACGAAACGGCGCCTGAGACCGCCCTCGCGCAGATGCCGGACAGTAGCCCCGACGCCGAGCGCGACCGAGGCGATCTTGTGCGTGGCGAGCGCGACGCCGAATGGCAGCCCGAGGAATATCAGCACAGGCAGCTGCAGCAGGCCGGCGCCACCACCGGCGAACGCGGAAAACAGGTTGGCCAGCAGGGAAATCAAAAAAAGTATGAAATGTTCCACATGCTGGCCGCTAAAGGGTGACAGTGAATCATTATAATGACGGATCAAACATCCACCGTCGGTGAAAAGTTATGACGTTGACAAGCCGTTTCATCATCGCCGTTCAAGCCGTTTTCCTGCTACTCGTATCGCCCGTGCAGGCCGGCAATATCAAGAAATGGGTCGATGAAAATGGCATCACTCACTACGGCACGACCGTGCCGCCGCAGTACATGGATCGCGAGCACGTCGAGCTGAATGCGCGTGGTATCGAGGTCCAGCACCACGATCGGGCGAAGACCCAGGAGGAGATCGAACGCGACAAGGCCCTCCAGGCCCTGCGTGCTGAACAGCAGAAACTGCTCGAAGAGCAACAGGCCCGCGACCGCATTCTACTCAACCTCTACCGCAATGAAGATGACCTGGTCATGGCACGCGATGGCAAGATCGCCCAACTCGACGGACAGATTGGACTGAACCATGCCGAGATCCGGCGCATGAAGGCCCGCCTGTCCGATTTCCAGGCGGCAGCGGCGGTGACCGAGCGCCGTGGTAAGCAATTCACGGAGAAACAGAAGGTGAACCTGGAGAGTACCCAG
This sequence comes from Chromatiaceae bacterium, assembly GCA_022340805.1. GTDB lineage: Bacteria > Pseudomonadota > Gammaproteobacteria > Chromatiales > Chromatiaceae > Thiosocius. The sequence continues at coordinate 67,047 of JAJDNF010000001.1, read as the reverse complement.
CGTTCGATTGAGAAATCCTATGCAGTGATCCTCAGCAAAGAGGACGAGAAACGCGCAATGATCGAGCAGTACGACTACGACTTGACGCGCTTCCGCACGTTGCGCCAGGGTGCAGCGCGCGCCGCCAATGCCAACGTGATTGCCGAGTCCGAGTTTCCGGATCTGGTCGAGACCGCGGTGCGCTGCACGGAGCCTGCAGAATGCAGGCGCCTGTGGGAAACGGCGCAGAAATACGCGCGCCAGCACGCCACCACGCCAGTCGATCTCGCCGCAGAGCGCATCCTGGTCACTGCGCCACCGCGTGACATCCACGACATCAGCATCACGGTATCGCGCCTCGAAGACGCTCGCGATGGCGGCGAGCGCATCTTCATGGACGTGCAGTGTGCAAACTTCACCGAGGGCAAGGAATTCTGCCGCGGACCAGAGGTGTCGGCGATCCGTGACAATTTCCGCTCAGCTCTCAGCCGCACGACCGAGTCTCAGTGAGCACCGCCCACCCCGGCCCACAGATCCGGCTGGGCCACATCGTCCTGTACGTGCGGGAGCTGCACAGATCACTCGGCTTCTACCGCGACGCACTGGGACTCGCGGTCACCACACGCCTGTTCAACGATCGCGCCGCCATGCTCAGTGGCGGTGATACCCACCATGAGTTGATGCTGATCGAGGTGGGCGATGCGCCCGCCCCTCCGCAGGGCCGGCGCCTAGGCCTCTACCACGTCGCCTGGAAGGTCGGAAACGACCTAGCCGCCCTACGTGATGCCTACCACCAGCTACAGGCTGCCGGCGTGACTGTGCACGGCATGGCCGATCACACCATCAGCCAGAGCCTCTACATGTACGATCCCGACGGCAACGAGGTGGAGGTTTACGTGGATGACCCGACTGTCGACTGGCGCAACGACACGAGCTGGTCACAGGCACCGGTCAAACCACTGCGCCTGGACTGAGCCGCTGAACCGCCAGCCCAGCCGCGCGCTGCAGCATCGCAATGCCAGCGGCGCCGCGGGCCCGGCCGTACAGACTCAGACCGGATCGAACAGGCCGTGACTGATTACCGCCCAGTCAGCCTCCCAGGCGGATAGCGATGCCAGGGCAAACCGTGAACGCAGAAACTGTTGCATGCGTCCCTCGACGAACGCAGTCAGCAGGGCCGCTGCGGCCTCCGGTGTGGCGCGCAGGCTCGCGTCCTGACGCAGCTGCGCTTCGCGCAGGATCTGCCGCAACTGCAGGTCGATACGCTCAAAAAACTGCTGTACGCGCTCGTGCAGCCGCTCACGTTCGCCGACCAGCGCGTCACCGAGCAGGATGCGCGTGATCCCTGGATTGCGGTCGGCAAAGCCAAGCAACAGGTAGATCACCCGGGCAACCCGCACCTGGGTATTCTTTTCGTCGGCGAGTATCTGGTTGATACGCGCGAACACCGTCTCCTCTGCAAAGCCGATCAGGCCCTCGAACATTCGCGCCTTGCTGGGGAAATGGCGATACAAGGCGGCCTCGGAAACCCCCACCGCACGCGCCAGCGCAGCGGTGGTAATCCGGTCGCCGGGATGTTGCTCCAACTGATGAGCCAGTGCCTCGAGGATCGCCTGCTTGCGTGACGGGCGCGGCATGTGAACGTCTAGCGACGACGGATCAGGGTGCCAACACCCTGGTCGGTAAACAGCTCCACCAACACCGCGTGCGGCACACGTCCGTCAATGATGTGCGCCGAGTTTACCCCGGCCTTGACCGCATCCAGGGCGCAGCCGATCTTGGGCAGCATGCCGCCGGTGATCGTGCCATCAGCGATCAGCGCATCGACCTTGTCCAGGGTGAGGCCGGTCAACAGACTGCCTTCCTTGTCCAGCAGCCCTTGCGTGTTAGTCAGCAGGATCAGCTTTTCGGCCTTCAGCACCTCGGCCATCTTCCCAGCCACCAGGTCGGCGTTGATGTTATACGAGTGTCCGTCTGCACCCACCCCGATCGGCGCCACCACGGGGATGAAATTGCCGTGCACCAGCATATCGACCACCGAGGCATCGATACTTTCGACCTCTCCGACATGCCCGATGTCGATGATCTCGGATACCTGCGCCTGCGGGTTGGAACGCGTCAGATGCAGCTTGCGCGCGCGGATCAGGTCGCCATCCTTGCCGGTCAACCCGACCGCGGATCCGCCATGCCGATTGATCAGGTTGACGATGTCCTTGTTGACCAGGCCGCCAAGCACCATCTCGACCACGTCCATGGTCTCGGCGTCGGTGACCCGCATGCCCTGGACGAACTCGCTCTGCTTGCCCAGTCGCTTGAGCAGATTGCCGATCTGCGGCCCACCGCCGTGCACGACCACCGGGTTGATTCCGACCAGCTTCATCAATACCACGTCGCGCGCGAAACCCGCCTTGAGTTCCTCATCGACCATGGCGTTGCCGCCGTATTTGATCACGATCGTTTTGCCGCCGAACCGCTGGATATAGGGCAGCGCCTCGGTCAACACGTGGGCAACGTTGCCCGCCGCTTCCGCTGTCAGACTCATAGGTATTCCGATTGTGCTTAGAATGGTGCTTGCATATCCGGCGCCACGCGACGCAACAGGTCGCGGAAACGCGCCTTGATCTGTTCCAGCGCACCCTCGTCATCCGCCTCGAAGCGGAATATCAGCGACGGGGTCGTGTTCGATGGCCGGATCAACCCCCAGCCGTTGGCGAACTCGACGCGCAGACCGTCCAGTTCCACCAGCCGCGCATCATCGAACACCTTGTGCGCGTCGAGCGCACGCATCAGGCTGGCGCTCTGACCCTCTTCGAGCGGCAGTTGGTACTCCGGTGTAGCCGGGCTCGACGGCAGGTCGGCAAACACCTCGTTAGCGCCGCGCGGGTCGAGGGCTAGGAGTTCGAGTACGCGCGTGGCCGCATACACCGCGTCGTCGAAGCCAAACCAGCGTTCCTTGATAAACAGGTGCCCGGAAAACTCGCCGCCGAGCAGTGCACCGGTCTCGAGCATTTTGGCACGCATACGCGAATGACCCGATTTCCACATGATAGGACGGCCACCGTGGCTCAGGATGAAACTGGCCAGGTGGCGTGATGACTTGACGTCGTAAAGGACATCAACGCCCGGATGCCGCCCGAGCACGTCAGCGGCCAGCAGCATCAGCACGGTGTCCGACCAGACCGCGCCACCGTTGTCGTCGACCACACCGAGACGATCGCCATCACCGTCGAAGGCAAACCCGATATCCGCCTGCTGGGCCTGAACCTCGAGCATCAGCGAGGCCAGGTTGTCCGGCTGACTTGGGTCAGGGTGGTGGTTGGGGAAACTGCCGTCAGGCTCGCAGAACAGCGGGATCACCTCGCAACCGAGCGCCTCGAAGGTAGCAATCGCCAGGTCGCCGGCGACGCCGTTGCCCGCATCCACCACCACCTTCAGCGGCCGCGCCAACTGTACCTCCTGCAGCACGGCCTCCACGTAGGCACCGACCAGGTCCTGGCGTTCGACCACACCCTTGCCGCGGCTGAATGCACCTTCGATCATACGCCGCCGCAAGGCCTGCAGCTCATCGCCGTCCAGCACCCTGTCACCGATGACAATCTTGAACCCATTGTAGTTGCTGGGATTGTGGCTACCGGTCACCATCACCGCGGCCTGTACTGGCTGGGTGGCCATCGCAAAGTACAGCAACGGCGTCGGCGCCTGGCCGATGTCCAGCACATCGCAGCCGGAATTCAGCAGGCCGCGGATCAAGGCAGCGGAGAGTTCCGGACTCGACTGGCGCGCGTCACCGGCGACCGCAACGCGATGCCCCCCCTGTTCCTGGACCAGGCTGCCCATCGCCTGACCGAGCAACTGGGCAATCTCGGCGGTGAGACTCTCGCCAACCAGGCCACGAACGTCATAGGCGCGAAACAAGACCTCGGGGACATCTATTCTGCTCAGCGTCCGGCCACCGTCCAGGAATCCCGCCGCATCACCGTCGAGCTCCTCGACTTCCACGCCGATCCCCATGGGCCTTACGTCTCCTGTGGTGGATGCCGCAGCGCTGGCTTTGGGCACCACCGGGGCGCCTGCCGCGCCGCCGCCGTTGCGCGCGTCGCGTGCATACTGACCCAGTAGCGCGATCGCATCGCCGGAACTGGCCAGATAGGCCTGCCGCGCAGCGGCACCCTCGCGGCGCAGGATGGATTCCCCGAGATCGACCAGCGTGCCCATGTCGGCGCGCAGATCACGGCCCAAAATCCGCCACTGTAGGAACAGCGTCAGCAGCAGCGCGAGCGCGCCGCCGCCGACCACTGCGAGCAGCATCGCGGTATCGCCCAGGCCGGTATTCTGCGGACTGATGCCGTAGCTCACTGTCCAGATCGTCTCGGGTACGTCAACGGCGCCCTGGTTGGCCGCCGCCGCCGCTGGACCCGGGCCCTCCGCCAGCACGTAACCGGCTTCACCGCCCTGCAACAGCTGCAGACGTCCGGGGAACGTCGGCGAGTTCGCCACCACACTGGCAATCGGGCGCATGTCCCAGGCGGCGAACAGGACCCCTGCATTGCGCCCCTCGGCCTGCACCGGCAGTGCCAGTGCCAGATACGGGGTCCCGGTCTTGATCTGGTGTATCTCGGCGGAGGCCGGCCGCCCGGAACCGAGGGTCTGGCGCAGCATATCCAGCCCCGCATAGCCGAGCGGCGCCACGCCTGATGGATCCGGCTGGTTCGCATCGGGTAACAACAGGCGCAGCTGCAACAAGCCCGGCATGCCCTTCTGCAGTTCAGCCTCGGCGGCACGGATAGCCTCTGCGTCTCGACTCGCCAGCGCCTCTGCCGCGCGCCCGTCGGCGAGGGCAAGGTTGATCAGACTGCGCCGCGCAACGACCTCGCCCTCGAGGCGCGTCGCCAGCGCCCCCGCCACACTTGCCGCGGTGCTGCGCGCCAACTCGGTAGCCGCGTTGCGGATGCCCTGCCGGGCCAGCACCGCGACCAGCAGCATCAACAGGACCGCGACCACGAAGGTGGGCAGGAAATAGACAATCAGCGATCGGCCGCCCCTGGCTGCGGGCCGCGGCGTGGGGGCCTGTTCGGATTTTTTCTTGAAGAGTCGCACTTGCTACCTAATGCCGTCCAGAGTGTCCGAATCCACCAGCACCACGATCGCTCTCGCTGAATTCCTCGACCTGCTCGAACACGGCGCGCACAACGGGTATCAGCACCAATTGGGCAATCCGTTCGCCCACCTCGATGCGAAACGTTTCATTGCCGCGATTCCAGCAAGACACAAACAGCTGCCCCTGGTAATCCGAATCGATCAGCCCGACCAGGTTGCCCAACACGATGCCGTGCTTATGCCCGAGGCCCGAGCGCGGCAAGATCACCGCCGCCAGCGAGGGGTCGGCAATGTGGATGGCAATACCGGTCGGGATCAGCTCCGTCTGGCCAGGTGCCAGTTCGGACGGGCCGTCGAGCATCGCGCGCAGATCCATCCCGGCCGACCCGTCGGTCGCATAGTGCGGCAGCGGGAAGCTGTCGCCCAGGCGGTTATCGAGAATCTTAAGTTGCAGTCTGTGCATCAAATTGGTCCGCGATCAGATTGACCAGTAGCGCGGCGATTTGCGGCTTGGACTGCCTCGCGAGCGCCTGCCTGCCCCCGTTCCAGATCACCAGCAGGGCATTGTCGTCAGCCTCGAATCCCTGCGAAACACCAACCTGGTTAGCGGCAATCATGTCCAGGCCCTTAGCCATCAGCTTCGCCTCTGCATAGGTCTCGACGTCGTGCGTCTCGGCCGCGAAGCCCACACAGAATGGCCGGTCGGCGAGCGCCGCGACCTCGCTCAGGATATCCGGGTTGCGAATCAATTCCAGAGTAAGGGTCTCGGTCGCCTTTTTGATCTTCTGCTCGGCAACCGTCGCCGGCCGAAAATCCGCCACGGCGGCACAGGCGATAAAAATGGCAGCCCCGGGCAGTGATGTAAAGACGGCATCACGCATCTGCAACGCAGTCTCGACATCGATACGCTCGACCGCCACCGGCGTCGCCAGCGTCACAGGCCCGGCGATCAGCACTACCTCGGCGCCTTGTGCCACCAGTGCGGACGCCAGCGCAAACCCCATCTTGCCCGAGCTGCGATTACCGAGAAAGCGCACCGGGTCGAGCGCCTCGCGCGTCGGCCCCGCGGTCAGCACCACGCGTCGGCCGGCGAGACGCCGCCCGCCGGCAAAGCGATCACGCAATGCCGCCAAAATCAACGCCGGCTCGACCATCCGGCCCGGTCCGGTGTCGCCACAGGCCTGCTCGCCGTGATCCGGCCCGAGGATGGTCACCTCGCGTGAGCGCAGCAGTGCGACGTTGGCCTGGGTAGCCGGATGCCGCCACATGGCCTGATTCATCGCCGGGGCGACAACCAGCAGCGGCGCGGCCGACGCCAGGCACAAGGTGCTCAAAAGATCGTGCGCCATACCCGCAGCAGTCTGCGCGATGAAATCCGCTGTGGCCGGGGCGACCAGGATCACCTCCGCCCACCGGGCCAGCTCGATGTGCCCCATCGCCGATTCATGCACGGGATCGAACAAGGCGTCGCGCACCGGCTGCCCGGTGATGGCCTGCAGCGTCATCGGACCGATGAACTGCACGGCCGAACGCGTCATCACCACGCGCACCTCGGCCCCGTCCTTGACCAACAGTCGAGCCAGCTCGGCTGCCTTGTAGGCGGCGATACCGGCGGTAATGCCGAGCAACACGCGGTGTCCGTGCAATGGCCGCATAGACAGGGGCATTCCTTATATGGCCGCGAGATATCCGGCAAGAGTAACCGACCCGACCGTCCAGGCAAAGCGGCCTTTGCTGCGCGAAGCCGCATGCGTTAGCCTGCGATCACTTCATGGAGGAAGCGCAACGATGGCAATCAAGGACTGGCCGCTACGCGAGCGGCCGCGTGAACGACTGTTGAGCGATGGCGCGCGCAGTCTCAGTGACGCCGAGCTGTTGGCGATCTTTCTGCGCACCGGGGTCAGCGGCAAGAGCGCCGTCGATCTGGCCCGGGAGCTGCTGGCGCGATTCGGTGGACTCCGCCCGCTGCTGGCGGCGCAGCGCCAGACATTCTGCGAGGCTCCGGGGCTCGGCAGTGCCAAGTATGCGCAGTTGCAGGCCGTGCTGGAGATGGGACGCCGTCACCTGCACGAACAGCTCGATCGCGGCAGTCCCTTGCTCAGTCCGCAACATACCGGGCAATTTCTGCAGTCACGCCTGCGTGACTACCCCTACGAGGTCTTTGCGGTGCTGTTCCTAGACAATCGGCATCGTCTCCTGGCCTTCGAGGAACTGTTCCGCGGCACCATCGACGGCGCCAGCGTGCACCCGCGAGAGGTCGTTCGCCGGGCCCTGCAGCACAATGCCGCCGCGGTGATCCTCAGCCACAACCATCCATCCGGGGTGGCCGAGCCCAGCGAGGCGGATCAGCGCATCACCATGCGCCTGCGCGACGCGCTCGCGTTGATCGACGTGCGTGTGCTGGATCATCTGATCGTCGGCGATGGAGACTGTTGTTCGCTCGCCCAGCGGGGGCTGCTCTGATCGGTCCGCGCCGGACTTGACCCGCACCCTGGGTTCGGGTATAAATTGCCGCCTTTCCGCCAGCCCAAGGGGCCTGGCACGACGAAATTAACGAGAATTTTCGAGGCTTTAACCATGTCCAGAGTCTGCCAGGTCACCGGCAAGCGGCCGATTACCGGGAACAACGTGTCCCACTCGCACCGTAAGACCCGGCGCCGGTTCCTGCCAAACCTGCACTACCATCGCTTCTGGGTCGAGAGCGAGCAGCGCTTCGTGCGTCTGCGCGTGTCCGCTGCCGGCATGCGCATCATCGACAAGAAGGGCATCGACTCGGTGCTGAACGAGCTGCGCGCGCGCGGCGAGAACGTCTGAAGGAGCGACAGCCATGGCCAAAGCCGTACGTGAAAAGATCCGCCTGAACTCCAGTGCAGGCACAGGTCACTTCTACACCACGACCAAAAACAAAAAGACGATGACCGGCAAGATGGAGATCAAGAAGTTCGATCCCGTCGCGCGCAAGCACGTGATGTACAAGGAAGGTAAGATCAAGTAATCCCTGGTCTTGCCTGGAACAAAAAAACCGCCGGTCGGCGGTTTTTTTGTTCCGGATCCCGCCGTAATCAACTGACGGCCGGATGATAACCGCGCAGACTGCGCGCAAAATCCTGCAGCGCCTTGATGCCACTGCCCTCGGCCTCACGGCACCATTGCTGCAGTGCCGACAGCAGAACCTCCTGGCTCGATGCGGTACGTTCCCAGACCTGCTGCAGCTGCAACCGTGAACGGTGCACGGTAGCGAGCACCTGGCTGCGGCTCAACAGGCTCTCCAGACGCTGGCGACTCGCTGAATCGAGCAGCGCCTCATCACGCAACAGTAGCCGCTTCGCCTGCCGGGCCAGGCGCCGACAATCTCGCTCTGAGGCGCACAGCTCGGCGTCGGCTACCGGCCTGATGACCTCGCGCGCATAGTTGGCCAGGATGTGCATGCGATGCACGACCACCGCCCTGACCGTATCCATATCGATCGCACTCTTGCCCACGTCCATCGCCGGCTCGCGCGCCACACGCCGCACCCTGGCCAGGCCGAGCAGCGACAGCACGCGTATATACATCCAGCCGATATCGAATTCCCACCAGCGCGACGACAGCTTGGCCGAACTCGGGAAGGCATGGTGATTGTTGTGCAGCTCTTCGCCGCCGATCAGGATGCCTAACGGCGAGATGTTGGTGGCGGCATCGGGCGACTGAAAATTGCGATAGCCCCAATAGTGCGCCACGCCGTTGATCACGCCCGCGGCAAAAAACGGGATCCAGATCATCTGCACGGCCCACACCGCGATTCCCGGGATGCCGAACAGCAGCGCATCGATCACCAGCATCAGCGACACGCCGCCGAAATTGAAGCGCTGGTAGAGGTGGCGCTCGATCCAGTCGTTGGGGGTGCCATGCGCATAGCGCTCGACCAGGTCCGGCTGTTTCGACGCCGCGCGATACAGTTCAGCGCCTTCCCATAGCACCTTGCCGAGACCCAGAACCTGTGGGCTGTGCGGATCCTCCGGCGTTTCACAACGCGCGTGGTGGCGCCGATGGATACCAACCCACTCGCGCGTAATCATGCCGGTGGTCAACCACAACCAGAAGCGCAGGAAGTGTCCGATCACCGGGTGCAGATCGAGCGCACGGTGCGCCTGGCAGCGATGCAGATAGACGGTCACTGCGACGATAGTCACATGGGTCATTCCCAGCACAACGATTATCAGTTGCCACCAGGACAGATCGAGCAGGCCGTCAGTCATCGGATTCCCTCGGTACACAAAGACAGGAGGATGCAGACCATCAAAGCCCAAACGGGCTGCGGATCCACCTCACGTTCGAACATCATAACCCTTCGCCGCACCGCACGTCCGCCCAGCGGTCCGGCTCAAGTTCAGGGCCCGGGGGACGATATCGAAGACAACGCGTGCGCTCGACCATACGGAAGGATCCATGCGAGCCCCGAATCCCAGTATGCCCGTATCGACAGACACCATCCAGATCGGCCGCCAGGCGATTTTCGACCGGCGCCTGGAGGTGTTCGCCTACGAATTGCTATACCGCGATGCGGGCGGTCGCAATACCTTCACGGACGGCGACCAGGCCTCGTCACTGACCCTGCTGAACGCGTTCATGGAGATCGGCCTGGACCGTATCATTGGGCCACACAAGGCGTTTATCAATCTCACCCGACATTTTTTTGTCGATATGCCACCGATCCCCTTCTCCCCCGACCGGGTGGTGCTCGAGGTGCTCGAGGACGTCGAGGTCGACGAGGCGCTACTCCAGGGCATCAACAAGATGACCGGTCTGGGCTTCGCGCTGGCGATGGACGACTACAGCTTCCAGCCCGCGCTTGCCCCGATCCTGCCGCTGGTCCAGTACATCAAGGTCGAGGTGATCCCCGACCGGCTCGACGAACTGGCGCGCCGCATGCCGGAACTCCAGGCCACCGGCGCAAAGCTGCTCGCCGAAAAGGTCGAGACCGCCGACCAGTTCGAACGGCTCAAGGCGATGGGATTCGACTATTTCCAGGGCTTCTTCTTTGCCCGGCCCAAACTGATCCGGTCGAACCGTCTACATGAAAATTCGGCCATGATCCTGCGCCTGCTGGCGCGTCTCAACGACCCGGCCGTGCCCATCAGCGAGGTGGTCTACCTGGTCAGCCAGGATCCCAGCCTGAGCTTCAAGATCCTGCGCTACATCAATTCGGCAGCCGTCGGTCTACGCAGCAAGGTCGAGTCTATCCAGCGCGCGGTGGTACTGATGGGCCTGCAACGCATTCGGGCCTGGGCCAGCCTGTTCGCGCTATCCGGGCTCGAGGGGCGGCCGATGGAACTCCTGAACATGGGCATCCTGCGCGCGAACCTTTGCGAGCACCTCTCCCGTCTGTGCCAGCGCGGCGATGCGGATGTCGCCTATACCGTTGGACTGCTGTCGATACTCGATGCGATGCTCGGCCGCCCGATCGACCAGCTGATGCGCGACCTGCCGCTGCCGGAGGAGATCAAACAGGCGATCGCGTCGCGCCAGGGGGTATACGGTGAATTGCTCGGCCAGGTGATCCGGATCGAACACAACCGATGGCCAGCGGTCGTCTGCAGGGACCTCGATCCGGCGCAGGTGTCCGAAGCCTTTGCGGCCAGCTCGGCCGCCGCCTTCGCCGCAGTGGAACTGTTCAAAGACGCCTGAGGCCCAGGTTACCGAGTGAATCCACGCGCAGGTGCCAGCCCGGGGCCACCCAGGTAGTCGCCACCGTCTCGACGACCAGTGCCGGCCCGTCCAATGACTGCCCGGCGACCAGCTGGTCACGCCGCAGGCAGGGGACCTCCCCGCGCACCCCCAAGACCTGGACATACGCTATCGGCTGCGCCGCCGGTGCGTCCGGCAGCACCGGCAGACGAAGTTGCGCTGCCGGACCACTGACCCGCTGCCGCAGGTTGACCAGCTCGACCGGCATCGCCAAACGGTGTCCATAGCGCGCCTGGTGCTGTTGGTGAAAACTCCCGGCGCTCGCCGCCATGCCTTGCCAGGGCACGTTCAGGGTGTATGACTGCCCCGCATAGCGCAGGTCGAGCGACGCCTGCGCGCTGCATGCCTGCGCGGCGAAGCCCTCGGCCTGCAGCGCATCGACCCCCTGCCTGCGCAGCTCGTCGAGGGCGGCGTCGATCTGCGTCGCCGACAGCTCCTCGAGCAGGCCGGGCAGCGAACGCGACAGCTGCCGCCCCGGACGCGCGGCCAGCATGCCCAGCGCGGATAGTACGCCGCCGTGCACCGGTACCAGCACCTCGCGCATATCGAGCAGTTCTGCGAGCGCGCATGCATGCAGGCCACCGGCCCCGCCGAACGACACCAGCACGTGCTCGCGCGGGTCCGCGCCGCGCTTGATCGAAATCGCCCGCAGCGCCTGCGCCATGTGTTCGTTCGCGACTGCGACGATATCCTGCGCGGCCTGAACCGCCCCGACGCCCATGCGCGCGGCGAGCGCGCCGACCGCAGACCGCGCGGCCGCCTCGTCGAGACGCAGGCCGCCACCAAGAAAGGCGTCCGCCTGCAGCCGGCCAAGCACCAGGTTGGCGTCGGTCACGGTCGGCAGGGTCCCGCCCCTGGCATAACAGGCCGGTCCCGGTGCAGCACCGGCAGATTCCGGCCCGACCTGCAGCATGCCGCCGTCGTCGAGCCAGGCGATAGAGCCGCCACCGGCGCCAATGGTGTGCATATCGACCATCGGCACCGCGACCGGAAAACGCCCGATACGGCCCTCGGTGGTCAGGCGCGGCTGCGCCTCGACCAGCGCCACGTCGGTCGAGGTGCCACCCATGTCGAAGGTCAGCAACTCATCGTATCCGGCCAGCGCGCCGACATGGCGCGCGGCAATCAGTCCACCGGCCGGCCCCGACAGCAGCATCCGCACCGTGTGGTCCGCGGCCTGTTCTGCGGACACCGTATCGCCCGAACTCTGCATCACCGAGACCGGGACGCCCTCGAGCCCGCGCCGCAGTCGGGCCAGGTAACCCGCCATCCGCGGACCGACGCAGGCATTCAGCCAGGTTGCCACGCCGCGCTCGTACTCACGGATCTCGGGCAAAACCCGCGACGAGAGCGAAACGAACATGCCCTGCGGCAGCGCCGCGCCGATGCGCTCCTCGGCCGCGGGTTCCAGGTAGGAGAACAGCAGGTTGACGGCCACCGCCTCGGGCGCGAGGCGGCGCACATCCTCGAGCAGATCCGCCAGGTCGGTGTCGCTCAGCGCCTCGATCTCGTGGCCGCGGGCGTCCAGGCGCCCGCCGGTCTCCAGGCACAGCCCTTCAGGCACGACCGGCGGCGGATCCTCGGGTTGCAGCTCGTACAACGCTGCACGCTGCTGGCGCCCGATGTTGAGCAGGTCGGCAAAGCCGCGATTGCCAATGTACAGGGTCCGTACCCCCTTGCCCTCGAGCACGGCATTGGTCGCCACCGTCGAGCCATGAATCAGCTGCAGACTCCCGATATCCAGTCCCATCGCGGCAACACCCTCGAGGATCGCGCGTTCCGGCGCGTCCGGCGTGGACAATACCTTGTGCACGCGCAGCGTGCCGTCGGCATCGAGGAGCACGAAATCGGTAAAGGTACCGCCGGTATCAACGCCGAGTCTGAGCATGGCGACTATTCTAAAGACGATTCGACGCCGCCTGCTCGACAGGGTTCGCAATTGCGCTGCGGCAGGGTAATCTGGCGCGACATGAAACCACTCCTGCTCGCCCGACACATCAGCTATGGACCGGCCCAGCGGCCACGGCTGAGCGATGTCGATCTGCAGCTGCACGCCGGCGACCGACTTGCGCTGCTCGGCATCAACGGGGCCGGCAAGTCCACGTTGATGCAGGTCCTGGCCGGTGTCTTGCCGGCCCGCAGCGGCGAGGTGCGCATCCTCGGTCAGCGGCTCGACCAGGCCGCACCTGCGATCCGCCGCCAGATCGGCTTCCTGCCGCAGCGCGTGCCCGCTTACCCGGAGCTGAGCGTCACCGAGAACCTGGTCTGGGCCGGACAGCTGCGCGGCCTGCGCGGCCCGGCGTTGCAGCAAGCCATCGACACGGTCCTGCAGCAGGTGCAGCTCGGCGCCTTCGCCGGGCGGCTGGCCGCCAGCCTGTCTGCAGGGATGGCGCAGCGTCTCGGTCTTGCCCAGGCCGTGCTGCACCGGCCACAGATCCTGATCCTCGACGAACCAACGGCCGGCCTGGATCCGCTGCAGGCCGAGCAGATGCGCGAACTGCTCGGCGAGCTCACCGAAGACGCCAGCCTGGTGCTCGCCACCCATCTGCTGGACGATGTACAAGGCCTGTGCGATCGCGTGATCCTGCTTGACGGGGGGCGCAAGGTGGCGGAACACCTGGTGACCCCCGAGACCGATCTGCTGGCCCACTTCCGCGCCCACGCCGCGACTGCGGCGACGCCATGATCTGGGCCATCGTGCGACACGAGTGGCGCCGTCTGCACAACGGCATGATGTTCTGGGTGCTGCTGGCGTTTACCCAGTTGATCATCGCCTGGCTGAGCTTCGCCCAGTTGCAGGCCTTCGCCGAGATCGCCCCGCAACTCAAGGCCGGCGGGTCCCGCCTCGGCGCGATGGACCTGGTCGTGATGCCAACCCTCAACAGCCTGGTGCTGCTGCTGTTGTTGGCCAGCCCGTTGCTGGCGATGGGCAGCATGGCCGGCGAGATCCGCAGCGGGCGCATCGCGCTGTGGCTGTCGGCGCCGGTCAGCGCACGCCAGATCGTGCTCGGCAAGGCCCTGGGCCTGGCACTGGCCAGCCTGCCGCTGCTGGCGAGCAGCCTGGCCACCCTGGCCGCGCTGGGCCTCGGCATCGAACTCGACGGGCCGCGCTTCGCGCTGGCCGCCGTCTGGTTACTGCTGTTCGTGCTGTGGCTCGGCTGCGTGAACCTGTTCCTGTCCTCCCTGTTTGATCACCCCGCGGCGGCGCTGGCGGCCAGCTACGGGGTGCTGCTGTTCCTGTGGCTGCTCGATTCGCTCAGTGGCCCGACCGCACCCTGGCACTGGTGGGCACTGCTGCCGCACCTCGAGCCGGCCCTGGAGGGGCTGTGGCGCAGCCAGGACCTGGCGTTCTTCGTCGCTACCGGGCTGGCAGCACTGCTGCTCGCCGCCTACGCGGTCGCACGTCGGCGGGGCGAGGTCTGATGCTGCGGCGCACGCTGTTCTTCGCGCTGCTGCTGAGCGGCCTGATCCTGGCCGCCAAGGTCGGCGAACGCCACAGCCTGCAGGTCGATCTCAGTGCGCGCCAGGTGCATACGCTGAGCACAGCCGCCCAAACGGCGCTCGAGGCGCTGCCGGACGGGCTCGCAATCACCGCCTTCGTGCCGGACTATGCCGTGCAGCGTGCAGAGCTGCGCCAGTTGCTCGCCCCCTATATCGCCTATTCGCCGCAGGTGCGGTTGCAGTTCGTCGACCCGGTCCGGCAACCCGAGATCGCCCGTGCGCAGGGCGCCAGCCGGCATGGAGAGATCCATCTGTACAGCGGCCCGCGACGCGAGGTGATCGCCATGCCGGGCACGCAGGCTATCGACCGCGCCCTGACCCGTCTCGCACTGCACGGCGAGCACTGGATCGTCAGCCTTAAGGGACACGGCGAGAGCCCAATAGACGCTGCACCGGGTGGTCTCGGTACCTTCGTCGGACATATCGAGGAACTTGGCTACCGCGTGATCGCGCTTGACCCGCGCCAACTGGATGCCCTGCCGGAGAACACCGCGCTACTGCTGATCGCCGGCCCGCGCGAGCCCTATGAGGCCCACACCGAGGAGCTGATCGAAAAGTACATCGATGCGGGGGGTGCGCTGCTGTGGCTGCTCGACGGCGCCCAGCCAGGCATGCTCGGCACAAAGTTCGGCGTGGCGCCGCTGCCGGGCATCGTGGTCGATGCGATGGCCGCGCAGTACCGGCTCGACAGCCCCGATTACGCGATCGTCAGTGACTTCCCCGCGCAGCTGTTACCGCAGATGCAGGCCGGTGTCGGCATGCTGCACCAGGCGCAGGCCCTGACTGTCACCGAGGGCAGCGGGTGGCAGGTACTGGCGCGCCTGCACAGCAGCCCGCGCAGCTGGAACGAGACCGGCAACCTGCGCGGGCAGATCGCGCGCGATCCCGACATCGGCGAACAGGCCGGCCCGCTCACCGTGGGCCTGGCCCTGCAGCAGGACAATGGTCGGGCGCGGGCAGTGTTCGTCGGCAGCCGCCAGTTCATCGGCAACGGGCAGATCGGCCAGGGCGCCAACCAGACGCTGGCAACCGGCCTGTTGCGCTGGCTGACCGACAATCAGGGCCTGGCCGACCTGCCCACCGCCACCGACATGGACATCGACTGGTCGCCACAGCTGGCCGGCCTGCTCGCGGTCGGTCTGATGGGGCTGCTGCCGATTCTGTATCTGGCCACCGGCATCTGGTTGAGACACCGGCGGCGGCGCGCATGAATCCCTGGAGTCGGGTCAATATGCTGCTCGCCTGCGTGGTCGCGGTGTTGCTCGCGGCCACACTCTGGCCGGAGCAGCAGCCGGAGCGGATGGCACTCACCGATCTGTCGGGCGAGCGCATTGCAACGCTGCGCGTCGAGCGCGGCGACCGCCTGGCAATCGAACTGCAGCGCTCCGACGCAGGCTGGCAACTGCGGTACCCGAAAGACGCGGCGGCCGAGGATCGACGCGTCCAGCAGTTGCTGGCAATCGCGCAGGCCCCGGTCCGCGACCACTTTCCCGCCGGTCCGGACCCGGCCAGATACGGGCTGCAGCATCCGCAGGCGGTGTTGCAGCTGGACGGTCTGCGCCTGTTGTTCGGCGACCGCGACCCCGCGCAGGAACTCCGCTACGTGCAGGTCGGCGGCGAGATCCGGGTGATCGACGATGTGTATTTCAATCTGCTGACGCTGCCGGCGCAGCATTTTGCCCGCGACTGAACATGCCCGAGCTGCCCGAGGTCGAGACCACCCGACGCGGCATCGCACCACACCTGCTTGGCCAGGTGATCCGCGGCGCGATAGTACGCCAGCCGCGGCTGCGTTGGCCGGTCCCCGACCTGCAGAGTCTGCTCGGCGGGCAGCGGGTGCAGACAGTCGAGCGCCGCGCCAAGTACCTGCTGCTCGGCTTCACCCGCGGCACATTGATCATCCATCTGGGTATGTCCGGGAGCCTCAGGATACTGCCGGCGGACAGCCCGCCACGGCCGCACGATCATGTCGACCTGCTGTTCGGCCGGCACTGCCTGCGCCTGCACGATCCGCGCCGCTTCGGCGCGATGCTGTGGGCCGAGGGCGACCCGCTCGCCCACCCGCGCCTGCGCGGCCTGGGCCCGGAACCGCTGTCGGCGACATTCGACGGCGCCTGCCTGCACCAGGCGGCGCGCGGTCGGCGGGTCGCCATCAAGAGCCTACTGATGGACGGCAAGGTGGTCGTGGGGGTCGGCAACATCTACGCAACCGAGGCGCTGTTCCGCGCCGGCATCCTTCCGAACCGCGCCGCCGCAAGGGTGTCGCGCGCGCGTCTCGACCGACTCGCCGGGGAGGTCAAGGCGGTGCTCGGGCAGGCGATCGAACGCGGGGGAACGACGCTGCGCGATTTCCTCAACGAATCCGGCGAACCGGGGTATTTCGCCCAGGAGTTGTTCGTATACGGGCGCGCGGGCGAACCGTGCAAACGCTGTGGGACACCGATCCTGACCCGCCAGATTGGGCAGCGCGCCAGCGCTTTCTGCCCAAAATGCCAGCGCTGAGCCGCCGTCGGGCGCCATAAGGTCGCCTTGCAGCCGCAGAAAAAAACCCTTGGTCCACGCGACTATGCAGCGCGGTGCCCGGCCTCTAGAATGTGCCGCTACAAGAATTCAGGCACCCGGACCGGCATCGGCGGGTGACCATGGCAATGTTATTAAGAGGAGAACCAAGCATGAGATCCATTCTCGCAGCGGCCGCGTGCGGGCTGCTGGTTGCGTCTTCGGCCGTCCCGGCCGCGGGCGACGCCACTGCCGGCCGCGCCAAATCGGAGCCCTGCCTGGGCTGCCACGGCATCCCCAGCTACAACAACACCTATCCGACCTACCACGTGCCGAAACTGAGCGGCCAGCACGCCGACTATATCGTCGCGGCGCTCAAAGCGTATCGCGACGGTCAGCGCAAGCACGCGACCATGAACGTCCAGGCGATGAGCATGAGCGAGCAGGACATGGCGGACATCGGCGCCTTCTGGCAGGGCATGGAGAAATAAGGTGGGCATGATGAACAGGACAATAGTAGCGACCGTCATCAGCATCGTGCTGGCAGCATCAACAGCCCAGGCCGGCGGCGATGCCGCGGCTGGCAAAGACAAGGCCGCAGCCTGTGTAGCGTGCCACGGCGAGGCCGGCATCAGCGTGGCGCCGATCTACCCGAACATCGGCGGCCAGTATGCCAACTACCTGTTGCACTCGCTGCAGGCGTACAAATCGGGGGACCGCCAGAACGCGATCATGCAGGGCATGGTGGCGGCACTGTCCGAGCAGGACATGGAAGACCTGGCGGCGCATTTCTCGAGCCTCGAAGGGGCGCTGAAAGAGGGTAGCCTGAGGCCCGGGAAACACTGATCGGGCAGTCCCGCGACCCGGACAAGACAGACCCCGCCTTCGCGCGGGGTTTTTCGTGCCCGCAGGCGCAGTGTGGCGTACCCGGGCTCCTGCGCAACACGCCCAGCCCTGCGCACCGATGCGCTGGACCATGCACGCTCAGCGCAGCGACCGCCTGGTCGATTGCAACCCCCGGGCCGCCGGGTCAGGGGCTTGCGGGCTTGGCCGGTCGTGCCGCACCGAAGACCCGGCCACTGCCGATACCGCGCGGGTCCGAGGCGGTGGTGACACGATCGTCGCCAAGGTCCCAGACGATCAGTTGCATGTTGCCGTAGGGTTCTTCCAGCCGGCGGATCGTGTGGCCCCGGCGCTGCAGCCCGGACAACACCTCTTCCGACAGCGCGCCGGGCTCGACCTCTATCCGGTCGGGCAGGTACTGGTGGTGAAAGCGCCCGCGCGCGACGATTTCGGCCGCCGGACTACCGTCGAGCCCATCCAGCAGACCGAGGAGCACCATACTGATGATCCTCGAACCGCCGGGGGTGCCAAGGATCACGATGCGGTCGGCGCGCTCAGCAAAGGTCGGCGACATGCTCGAGAGCATGCGCTTGCCCGGGGCGATCGCATTCGCGCCGCTGCCGACCAGCCCATAGGCATTCGCGACACCCGGCTTGAGCGAGAAATCATCCATCTCGTCGTTCAGCAGCACGCCGGTACCTGAAGCGACGAAACCCGACCCGAACGGGTAGTTGATACTCAGCGTGGCCGCGACCCGGTTGCCCTCGCGGTCGAGGATCGAAAAGTGCGTGGTGTCCCGGCCCTCGCCCACCGCCACGCTGCTGCCTGCGCTCGGCGTCGCATGCTGCAGATCGATCTGCCGCGCAAGCCGGATCGCGTAGCCCGGGCTGAGCAGGTGGGCCAGCGGCACATGCACCTGGTCACTGTCGCCGAGATAGCGGGCGCGGTCGGCATAGGCTCGGCGCATCACCTCGACCAGCAGATGCACCCGGTCGACCGGGCCCAGAGCGTCTAACGGCCAGTCAGCCAGCATGGTTAACATCTGCGCCAGCAGGATGCCACCGGATGACGGCAGGGCGGCACCGACCACGCGATATCCGTGAAAGTGGGTGACGATCGGCGTGCGCTCCACCACGGCGTAGTCATGCAGATCGCGCTCGCTCCAGATCCCTCCCTTGGCGCGCACAGCGTCGACCAGACGCGCCGCAATCTCACCCCGGTAAAAGGCCCTGGCCCCGCGCTGCGCGATTGCTGTCAGGGTATCCGCCAGGTCCGCCTGCGTGAGGATATCGCCCTCAGCGGGTATCTCCCCGCCCGGCAGGAACTGGGCGGCCGCCGCCGGATCGGCGCGCAGTGGCGCCTCGCGCAACCTGGCCATGCGCCGATACACCGGATCGACCGGGAAGCCATCGCGCGCCAGAATGATCGCCGGCGCCAGGCTGACCTCCAGCGGTAGCCGCCCGTAGTGTCGCGCGATGTGCGCCAGTGCGGCCGGCTCGCCCGGGATACCGGCGGCCAGCGGACCGTCGATCGAGGCGCCCGGCGTCACCTGTCCATGCTCGTCCAGGTACATGTCCGCACCGGCCGCCAGGGGCGCACGCTCGCGCCCGTCGATCATTACCTGGTAGCCGTCGCGGGCACGGTGCAGCAGCCAGAAGCCGCCTCCACCCAACCCGGACGAATAGGGCTCCACCACCGCCAGCGCGGCGCTCACCGCCACCGCGGCGTCGAAGGCGTTGCCTCCCGCCTGCAAAACCAATACCCCGGCCTCGGTGGCCAGTGGATGGGCCGACACCACGGCCGCCTGCTGCGCCATGCCAGGTAACGGCAGGCACAGCAGGCAAAAAATCAAAAGGCTCCGCAGCGGAGCCTTTTGCGCGCCACCGGACAATGCCGGTTCAGCCTTTGGCCGCCGTGATCCGTTCATACTTGGCCTGCAATTCTTCCTGCGTCTCCACATGATTCGGGTCATGCGGGATGCAGTCGACCGGACACACCTCGACGCACTGCGAGGTCTCGTAGTGCCCGACACACTCGGTGCACAGATCCGGATCGATCACGTAGATCTCGTCGCCCTGGGAGATGGCGCCGTTCGGACACTCCGGTTCGCAGACATCGCAGTTGATGCATTCGTCGGTAATCATCAAGGCCATGGTGGCTACTCCAAAACGTCTTTGAGAAGGGCTCAGGGACAGCGTCGGCTGTCGAACAGCCGCTGCACCTCTGGATGCACGAATTCTGACACATCCCCACCGAGCCGGGCGATCTCCCTTACTAATGTCGAGGAGATGAATGAATACTGCTCCGCAGGCGTCATAAATATTGTCTCAATCTCCGGCGCCAGGCGACGGTTCATGCTGGCCAGCTGGAACTCGTACTCGAAATCCGAGACCGCGCGCAGACCACGGATCACGATGCCCGCGCCATAGCGACGGCAGAAATCCACCAGCAGCCCCTCGAACGGCACCACCTCGACGTTGTCGATGCCCTCGAGCGCCAGCCTGGCCAGATCGACCCGCTCATCGATGCCGCACACCGGGTTCTTGCCGGTGTCCTTTGCGACCGCCACCACGACGCGGTCGAACAGCCGCGCGGCGCGCAGCACCAGGTCGCTGTGACCATTGGTGATCGGATCAAATGTACCCGGATAGACGGCTATCTTCATTGCGTTTTGTCAGCGCCTGGCGGCTGCACCCCAGGCGGGCACGCGCCCGCCTTCGAAGGGTACTGCAAAGTCAATAGTTTAGCCCAGGATGCTGCGGCGCAACAAACGCTGTGCAGACTGGCCCGCAACGCCCTCGCGGGACACGATCCAGGTTTCCGGGAGGGCCGGCCAGGGTTGCTTGGCCTCGTGCTCAAGATAGACGATCGCGGCGTCGCTCAACCAGTGATTCTGTTCGAGGCGGCGGCACGCCTCCGGCAACAGTTCGTCGGCGAACGGCGGGTCAAGGAAGACGATGTCGAACGGCGTATCGGGGGACGTCCTCAGAAGCCGCAGCGCATCACCATGCACGACCTCGGCGACCGCCTGTTCGTTGAGCAGCGAGATGTTGTCACGCAGACGCTGGGCCGCGGCACGATTGTGCTCTACCGCGACCAGGTGGGCCGCGCCGCGCGACAGCGCCTCGAGGCCAAGCGCCCCGCTGCCGGCAAACAGGTCGAGGCAGCGCGCGCCATGGATATCCGCCTGCAGCCAATTGAACAGCGTCTCGCGCACCCGGTCCGGGGTCGGACGCAGGCCGCGACCCGGAACGAAGCGCAGGCGTCGGCCGCGGTGGTTACCGCCGATGATGCGCAGCTGGTTGGCCGTCACGCTCAGCCGTTGCCGCCGACGACCACCGCGATACCGGCCGGGCCGCCGATGCGGCGGCTGAACGCGTCGCGCACCTGCGCGACGCTGACCGCCGCAAGCTTCCCGGTCAGGGTTTCCAGATAGTCGAGCGGGTAGTCGTAGAAACCCATCATCGCCAGGTACTCGATGATCTTGCCATTGCTCGAGATACGCAGCGGAAAGCCGCCGATCAGGTTGCTCTTGGCGGCCTCGAGGTCCTGCTCGCTCGGCCCGTCGCTGACAAAGCGCGCCAGGGTCTCGCGCATCACCCGCAGGGTCTCGTCGGCCTTGGCGTTCTTGGTCTGGGCAACGATCAGGAACGGCCCCTCGACCTGCATCGGGCTGAAAAAGCTGGACACACTGTACGACAGGCCACGCTTGTTGCGTACCTCCTCGCCGAGGGTAGAAACCAGCGAGCCGCCACCCAGCACGTGGTTGCCGACATACAGCGCATAGTAATCCGGATCGTGGCGCGCCATGCCCGCCTGGCCAAGGTAGATATGGGTCTGCGAGGAAGGGAAGTCCTCGCGCAGCTCGCCGCCGCTGACCACCGGCGGGGGTGGCAGCGGGCCGGCATGCTGGCCGATCGGCAGGCCACCGGTGATGCGCTCGGCGATCTGCTCGGCCAGCGCGCGGTCGACCGCGCCGACGATCGCCACGACCGCGTTCGCCGCGACGTAGTAGCGCTGGTGAAAACCCACCAGGTCGTCGCGGCTGATCCCGGCCAGCGAGGTATCGTCGCCATCCGGGGCATGGGCGTAGGGATGATCGCCATATAAGGCCCGGTAGAAGCGCCGCTCGGCAATCCTGCCTGGCGACTGCAGGCTGCTGCGCAGACCGATCTGCATCTGCTGGCGCACGCGCTCGACCGCCTCCTTGTCGAAGCGCGGCGCGGCCAGCACCGCGGCGGTGGTGTCCAACGCCACCTCCAGCACGGCGGGATCAGTGAGACTGCGCAGGCTCACCCAGGCCATGTCACGCAGGGAGCCGTGACCGAACTCGATGCCATGGTCCTCGAAGCGCAGCGCCAGATTGTCCGCATCCCAGTCGCCGGCCCCCTCGTTGAGCGTGTTGTTGACGAAGCGGGCCAGTCCCGCAAGCCCGCCGTCGCGCGCGCTGCCGGCATCGAATACCACCCTCACATCGACCATCGGCAGATCGGGTGCCTGCACGTACATCACCTTGGCGCCACGGCTGGTCTGCCAGGACTCGACCCTGGGGCCGGCCTGCGCGACGCCGACCAGCAGCGCCAGCAGTAATGGGGCCCAATACCTAGCTGTCATCACGAACTCCCTGCACGGCGGGTTTGCGCGGTGCCTTTTCATCGATCGGCAGCGGGTGCAGCGTCGCCACTGTCAGGTTGTCGTCCACCAGATAGCGTTGCGCGACCTGTCGCACCTGCTCCGGGGTGACCGCCTTGAGCGCGTCGATCTCGGTCTCGATCAGGTGCCAGTCTAGCCCGATGGTCTCCAACGAGCCGATCTCCATCGCCTGGTAGAACAGCGAATCCGCCTGGAACACCTTGCTCGCCACGGCCTGGGTGACCACGCGCCTGAGTTCCGCCTGGTCGATCAAGCCCTCGCGCAAACGGGCGACCTCGGCACGCAGCGCCTGCTCCAATTCGGCCACACTGTGTCCATCGGTCGGCGTGCCGGCGAGCAGGAACATCTCCGACAGCCGGCTGTAGATACCGTATTCGGCACTGGCCGACGCGGCGATGCCGCGGCCCCGCACCAGGTCACGGGCCAGGCGCGCACTGTCGCCACCGTCCAGCACGTTGGCCAACACGAACAGCGCATAGGGCTCCCAGGGCTGTTCGGATTTGCCCACGGTCGGTGCCTTGTACCCCATCAGCAGATAGGGCTGGCGCGCCGGCACCCGCACCTCGACCCGCGTCTCACCCGACTGGCGCGGTTCGAACGCTGGCTTGATGGGCAGAGGCTCGCTGGCGGGCAGAGGCCCGAAGTGCCGCTCGGCCATCGCCCGCACCGCCTCCGGCTGCACGTCGCCGACCACGACCAGCGTGGCGTTGTTCGGCGCATACCAGCGGCGGTACCAGGCGGCCAGATCGTCGACCGTCATGTGGTCGAGATCGTTCATCCAGCCGATGATCGGGTTGCGGTAAGGCGAGGCGCGCCAGGCAACGGCGTTGAACTGCTCGGAGACCTGGCCGCTCGGCCGATCCTCGGTGCGCAGCCGCCGCTCCTCCTTGACCACGGCGATCTCCTTCGCGAAGTCGTCCGGGTCGAGCAGCAGGTTGCGCATGCGGTCGGCCTCGAGTTCGAGCGCGCGCTCGAGGTGTTCGACCGCCAGGGTCTCGAAATAGGCAGTGTAGTCGCGACTGGTAAAGGCATTCTCGCTGCCGCCCAGCGCCGACACGATGCGTGAGAACTCGCCCGCGCCGACCTTCTCTGTACCTTTGAACATCATGTGTTCGAGGGCATGAGAGATTCCGGTGATACCGTCGGGCTCATAGCTCGAACCAACCTTGTACCAGACCTGGCTGACCGCTACCGGTGCACGGTGATCCTCCTTGACGATCACCTGCATGCCATTGTCCAGCCTGAATTCGCTGACCTGCGCGACCGCCGGGAGCGAGACCAGCAACAGGCCGATTAGAGGAGATCTGAACAGAACTGCTGATACCATCATGGCTCCGAGATGTGACGCCAACGGCGCCGGTGGTACGATGCGCCGCAACAATCGCTATAGTGCACCGGGCGGCAGCTGATTCTTGCAAGCCAGCCAGGCGACGGCAACCTCCGGTAGCTCGTCAGTCCTGCGCCAATCGACCCGTGATTCGCCAAAGAGTTCCAACGCAGTCAACAACATGTTCGGATTCGGCAAGGACAAAAAGCCACAAAAACCCGCTGCACAGAACGAGGCCAAGCCGCAGGGAATGTTCGCGCGTCTGCGGGCCGGCCTCGCGCGCACCCGCGCCAGCCTGAGCGACGCGCTCGGCGATCTGCTCAGCGGAAACCGCCAGATCGACGCGGATCTGCTGGAAGAAATCGAGACCCTGCTTCTCAGCGCCGATGTCGGCGTCGATGCAACCCGCCGCATCATCGATGACCTGACCACGCGCGTGCGGCGCAAGGAACTGTCCGACCCGCAGGCGCTTGGCGACGCGCTGCGCGCCCAGCTTACCGCCATCCTGCACGCCGTCGAGGCGCCGCAGGTCGAGCGGCCCGCCGGACGCCCGCTGGTGATCCTGATGGTCGGCATCAACGGTGCCGGCAAGACCACTACGATCGGCAAGCTGGCGCGGCGCTTCAAGGACCAGGGGATGAGCGTGATGCTGGCCGCCGGCGATACCTTTCGCGCGGCCGCAGTCGAGCAGCTGCAGACCTGGGGCGAGCGCAACGCAGTCCCGGTGATCGCCCAGACCACGGGTGCCGATGCCGCCTCGGTGATCTACGACGGACTCGAGGCGGCGACCGCGCGCCGGGTCGATATCCTGATCGCCGATACCGCCGGGCGCCTGCACACCAAGAGCAACCTGATGGACGAACTGGCCAAGATCAGCCGGGTGATGAAGAAGATCGATCCGAGTGCACCGCACGAGGTGCTGCTGGTGGTGGATGCCGGGACCGGGCAGAACGCGCTCAACCAGGCGGTCGAGTTCCACAGTGCGGTCGGCCTGACCGGGATCGCGCTGACCAAGCTGGATGGCACCGCCAAGGGCGGTATCATCTTCGCCATCGCCGAACGGGTCGGCGTGCCGATCCGTTACATCGGCGTCGGTGAAGGCATCGAAGACCTGCGCCCGTTCGATGCCGACGAGTTCGTCAAGGCACTTTTTGAGTAGGGACAAGGTCCGCTTCGAGTGATCCGTTTCGACAACGTCGCCAAACGCTACCCGTCCGGCCACGAGGGCCTGTCGCGTGTCGATCTGCATCTCGAGGCGGGCGAGATGGCATTTCTCACCGGCCACTCCGGTGCCGGCAAGAGCACCCTGCTGAAGCTGGTCGGGCTGCTGGAACGCTCTACGCGCGGACAGGTCTGGGTCAACGGCCGCAACCTGAACAAGCTCAAGGCGCGCGACATCCCCTACCACCGTCGCGAGGTCGGGATGATCTTCCAGGACCATCGCCTGCTGCATGACCGCACCGTGTTCGACAACATCGCGCTGCCGCTGGTGGTGGCCGGCATGGGACATGCCGAGATCAACCGCCGGGTACGCGCGGCGCTCGACAAGGTCGGCCTGCTGAAGAAGGAAAAGGTCTTTCCGATCACGCTGTCCGGCGGCGAGCAGCAGCGTGTCGGCATCGCACGCGCGCTGGTCAGCAAACCACCCGTGCTGCTGGCCGACGAACCGACCGGCAACCTCGACCCCGACCTGTCACGCGAGATCATGGAATTGTTCCTGCAGTTCAACCAGGTCGGCGTGACCCTGCTGATCGCGACCCACGACGTCGACCTGGTCAATCGCCTGGGCAAACGCATCATCAACCTGCGCAACGGCCGCGTTGCGGGCGATACCGGGGACCGGGACTGATGGCGCGGCGCGAAAGGACTCCCGGATTCCAGCGCAATCGCAGCCCGGTGACCTGGCTGCTGCGCCACGCCCAGATGTCACTGTCCTCGCTCGGCCGCCTGACCCGCAGCCCAATCAGCACGCTGATGACCGCCACGGTGATCGGCATCGCGCTGGCGCTGCCCAGCGGCCTGCACCTGCTGATTGACAACGTGCGCGAGCTGAGCAGTTCCTGGGAAGGCAGCGCGAGTGTCTCGCTGTTTCTGAGCGATTCGGTCAGCGACGAGCAGGCCGAGCAGGTGCGCAAACAGATCGCGCTGCGCCCCGACGTCGCCGAGACGCGTCTGATCAGCCGTGCCAGGGCGCTGCAGGAATTCCGCGAGCTGTCCGGGTTCGGCGAGGCGCTGGAGCTGCTCGAGCACAACCCGCTGCCGGCGGTCGTGCTGGTGCGCCCGCAGAGCGACATCCAGGGAGCCGAGGCCGTCGGTCGCATGGCGCAGGACCTGCAGAACTACCGCGAGATCGAGCTCGCACAGGTGGACCTGCAGTGGGTCGAGCGCCTGAACGCGATCACCGGCGCGATCGAGCGCGCGGTATTGATCCTCGCCGGGCTGCTGGCCGGTGCTGTGCTGCTGATCGTCGGCAACACGATCCGCCTGGATATCCAGAATCGTCACAGCGAGATTGAGATCGTCAAGCTGGTCGGCGGGACCGATGCCTTCATCCGGCGACCATTTCTCTACGAAGGTCTCTGGTACGGGCTGCTCGGCGCCGCGATAGGGCTGGCGCTGGTCCTGACCTCGCTGTACATGCTGGATGGCCCGGTGCGGCGTCTCGCGGGTCTGTACGAATCGGCCTTCGAACTGTCGGTGATCGACCCGGCCAGCCTGCTCGGCCTGGTGTTCGGCGGGCCGCTGCTCGGCCTGGCCGGCGCCTGGCTGGCGGTCGGACGGCACCTGGCGCAGATCCAGCCCGAGTAGCTACAGAGGCGGCAGTTCACTGGTCCCCCATACCTGCGCGCCGCTACACCGTCACTTATCGAATTTCGGCACGGCAAACTCGAGCGATGGGGTCGTCATCGCAGGCCATTCAGTCCACAAGCGGCGTCCATTCCGCCGGACATGACACGCTCGAACTGCTCGGGCATGTAATGACGGATAGGCTGATGGATCACCGAGCACGCCGCAATAATGCCGTACTGGGCGGCGGCTGCGGACCTGACGCGCAAATGACCGTTCGGCGCAGGCTGCCAGGCGCCTGCAGCCTGAATCATTTTTCGATGCATAATGGGGTCAAACGGAGGTAGATGGACTCCGCCCGATTCATTTGGCGAAGCACCTATCGAGTTTTGCTTGCAGACTGCGGATGATAGACATTGCATGTTAGAAAAATACTTCAAGAGCCTCTATCAACGAACCATGCAAGAGGCATATTCTCTGGCTCACAAAGAGATATCAGATGCGTTGAACGAGGGCGGAGAGTGCCTCGATTGCGGGGCAAGCAAAGGGCATAAATTTGGCCTTTTGCAGGAGATGGTGGCATTAGACCCGCAGCGGTATCACGGCGTGGAGTGGAATGCCGAGCTGGTGCACGCCGCCCGCGAAAAGGGCCTGAATGTAGTACAAGGAGATCTAAGCAAAAAATTTGCGTTCCCAACCAATATGTTCAGATGCATTTTCGGCCTATCGGTACTGGAACATCTTTTCAATCCCTGCCACTTCCTGAAAGAGTGTTACCGCTGCCTGGAGCAGGGAGGAACGCTGGTAATCCTGACTCCAAACATAAGCACTTATTTTACAGTCGCACTGCTTCTGCTAGGAAGGATGCCATCGAGCGGCCCTCACCCGGACTCTGACGCCTTGCTGAAGGAAGAAGAACTCTTCAAAGTAAGCCGCGAGGGTTTGCAACCTGACACCGAATCAGACGATGCTGTTCATCGTCATCTCGTTGTTTTCAGTTATAGGGTGCTCAGATCGTATTTGCTGATGCTCGGCTTCAAGGAAGTCAAGGGTCATGGATTTGGTTTGTATCCCTTTCCAAATCTCCTTCAGCCCATCCTCGAACGTATCGACCCATACCATTGCCACCAGATGGTTTTCATAGCTCGAAAATAGAACACATCGGCCCGGCCGGACAGATGCGCTCGCGCAGCGGAAAGCACCGTTCACTCCGGGCCCTTGGTGTCGAGGCGCGGTAATGTCAATATTCTTGCGCACTCTTGAATTGGCGGTGCTCATACGGAGTCCGGTTCCATCGCGTGTTTGAACAGCGGCTCCATGTTCTGGTAACGCCGTGTCCCCCTTTGTCACCCTCGGCCACACCCAGGATCGTGCAGGATGCACCGGTGCCGACACCGATGGCTACGAGTTCCGAGACATTGCTTACCTCGCCGGCCCCGCAGTCGATCGACTCAATCACCCCACCACCTGGCACGCCGCCTCGCATCCCGCCCCCGCCTGGTGTTGGCGGGCCGCTGCTCGACCGGTCCGGTGAGGTGCGCTGGTCGCGCAGCTACGACTCGGGACGCGAACTCTGGAAGCGCCCCGGACCCTTCTCGGGCAAGTACGAAGACCCCGCCCGCGGCGTGCAGCGGATCGCCCATGAGCAGGCCCTGCGCCTGCTGCGGCAGGCGGCGCGCGACCTGCACCGCTGGCTGGATGCCGAACGGCGGCCCGAGCTTATCCTTATGAAGTCGCCAGGGCCGGCGCAGAAGACACCAGATCACGAATTCCGAACGACGGGAATAGAGGGCGAGAACGCGCCCGTTGGCCGGGTCGGCACCGTCTTGCCCGCGGTCACGCAGGCACAGCGCGCTGGGGCACGCATGCAACATGGGAGGCATCCGGATGGACATGGGGAAACTAAAGACTGCCGGGTCTGATCCGTTACAGATCCGCGCGGGCCGCGCTGTCGGCTGGGATGGCCGTCAGCGGGGCCCGCAGGGCGACCGCGGGATGCCGTGAAGGAAACAGTTTTTTATCTTTATAAACAGACATCTGCAACAATCACGGAACTTTTTCACCCGTTTAGCACTCTGACGCGAAGACTGCTAATATCGGCTGGCATCCGGGGGTCCCGGGTGTTAAATTTGAACTGGAAAAGGATGTGGAAACAGGATTCATGAGCAAGCAACTCGCCATTCCGATGACCCTGCCGACCGGCAATATGGAGGCATACATCAGTGCAGCCTTCCAGCTGCCGATGCTGTCGGCCGAAGAGGAGCATGATCTGGCAGTGCGTCTGCGCGAGCGTAACGATCTCGCCGCGGCGCGTGCACTGGTCATGTCGCACCTGCGCTTCGTGGTCAGGATCGCGCGCGGTTACAGCGGCTATGGCCTGCCACAGAGCGATCTGATCCAGGAGGGCACCGTCGGCCTGATGAAGGCGGTACGCCGCTTCGATCCGGACATGGGCGTGCGCCTGGTCTCGTTTGCGGTGCACTGGATCAAGGCCGAGATCCACGAATACATCCTGCGCAATTGGCGCATCGTTAAGATCGCCACCACCAAGGCGCAGCGCAAGCTGTTCTTCAACCTGCGCAGCGCGAAGAAGCGCCTCGGCTGGTTCTCGAAGGAAGAGGTCGATCAGGTCGCCGAGGATCTCGGCGTGAAACCGCAGACGGTGCTGGAGATGGAGTCACGACTGGCCAACTATGACCTGTCGTTCGACGGCACCGAGGCCGATGACGACGACGCCCCCAGCATGGCGCCGGCAGCGTACCTGCCTGACACGCGCCACGAGCCGTCGGCAATGCTCGAAAAGATCGACAGCGCCGACTCGGAGCGCGACCAGCTGTACACGGCCCTGGCGTCGCTCGATGAACGCAGCCGCGACATCCTGCAGCGCCGCTGGCTCAACGAGGGCAAGGAAACGCTGCACGAATTGGCCGACGCCTATGGCGTTTCGGCGGAGCGCATACGCCAGATCGAGGCCGCAGCGATGAAGAAGCTGCGCATTGCGCTGGCCGCCTGAGCAACCACAACATGGACCGGGAAGACGCCCGCAGCAGTGCGGGCGTCTTCGTTTTTTCACCGGCGCCGCCCGTGCTGGCGGTCCCGCAGCCGCGGTCACCAAGGCTGATCCATCGCCCTTGCGTGCCCGTGCCCTGCCCCTAACCGGCGGACCTCAACCGGCCAGGATAACCGAGAAAAAACTGAGCCAGGCCATCGCGATAAGGGTGATGACGATGGTCATGGCGAAATTGTCAAAGCTGAACATGGGGCCGCTCCTCAATCAGTTGTGTTGGCATCCACCCCTCCACCCTCGCTGTTTATTGTCGGCGATCCTGCGCTCGCCGGCCGATTCGGCTTTTCCGCCGCTTTCTTCGGCCTCGCGTTGGCCGGGATCATCGGGTCATCGTCGTCCATCAGGATGCGGTGCGCCGGACCTTCGAGGTCGTCGTATTGGCCGGTGCGCACGGTCCACAGGAAGAATGCCAGTGCCACCACCATCAGGCCCACGGCCAGCGGGATCAGCAGATACAGAATCGACATGGTCTAATCGGCCTTCAGTCTGAGTGCATTGAACACGACGACCAGCGAACTCGCCGACATCCCGATTGCCGCCATCCACGGCGCCACCAGCCCGGCCGCTGCCATCGGCACGGCGGCGATATTATACAAAACGGCCCAGGACAGATTCTGCTTTATCACGGTGCGGGTCGCGCGCGCCTTGCGCACGCCGGCCGGGAGTACCGCCAGGCGCTCGGACAATACCACCATGTCGGCACTCGCGTGGGCGAGCTGCGCCCCCTGCCCCATCGCGATCGAGACGTCCGCGCCGGCCAGCACCGGGGCATCGTTCACGCCGTCGCCAATCATCGCCACACGGTGCCCGGCCGCCTGCAGCTCCCTGACCCGCGCAAGTTTGTCGTCCGGGCGCATGCCCGAGCGGGCATGCTCGATGCCCAATTCCGCGGCCACCCGGTTCACCGCGCCGGGGGCGTCGCCGCTGAGGATCTCAACCGTCAGGCCCAGCTCACGCAGCCGGGCGATTGCGACGTCCGCGTCCGGACGCAACTCGTCACGCAGCGCGAAGCGCGCCAGCAGGCCATCCTGGTCGCCGAGAAACACCTCGGTGGTGTCGCTCGCGCTGGTGTCCGGCACGGCCGCACCACTCAGGTCGGCCGCGTAGGGCGGGCTACCGACCCGGTAACGCCGGCCCTCGATCTCGCCCTGCATGCCCTGCCCCGGCAATGCGCTCAGCTCGCTGACCCTGGGCGCCAACCCGGCACGCGCGATCAGGGCCTTGCCCACCGGGTGCTCGGACCCGCTCTCCAGTGCCGCGGCCAGTGCCAGGCAACGCTCCGTATCCGCCCGGGCGGACAGCACCTCGACGCCCACCAGCTGCAGGATGCCGCGGGTCAGCGTGCCGGTCTTGTCGAACAACACATAACTGACCTGAGCAAGCGTCTCGAGCGCGTGGCCGCGCGTGGTCAACAGCCCCATCCTGGTCAGCGCACCCGAGGCCGCGGTAACCGCGGTGGGCGTGGCCAGCGACAGCGCGCAGGGACAGGTCACGACCAGTACCGACAGCGTGATAGCAAAGGCGTGCTCGGGCGCATGCACCAGCCACCACAGTGCGACCAGGCTGGCGACGACCAGCAGCACGCCGACGAACCATCCGGCGACATGGTCGGCGAGGCGCGCGAGGCGCGGCTTTTCCGCCTGGGCACGGTCGAGCAGGCGCACGATCGCCGAGACCAGGGTCTCCTCGCCGACCTTCTCCACGATCATCACCAGTGGGCTCTCGACGTTCACACTGCCCCCGACCAGTTCGTCGCCGGCCGAGCGCGGCCGCGGCAGGCTCTCGCCGGTCAGCAGCGACTCATCGACCGAGCTGCGCCCCTCGCCGACCACGCCGTCGGCGGGGATGGTCTCGCCGGGCCGCACCATGACCCGGTCACCCGGCCGCAATTCGGACACCGCGACGACCTGCTCGCCGGTGTCGCTCAGGCGAGTCGCGGTAGCCGGCAGAAGCTTGACCAACTCCTCGGCGGCCTCGCCGGCGCGATGCCGGGCGCCCATCTCCAGGTAGCGACTGGTCAACAGAAAGAACGCGAACATGCAGACCGAGTCGAAATAGACTTCACTGCCGTTGGTCAGCGTGGACCAGATACTGGCGCCGAATGCCCCGCCGATCGCCAGCGAGACCGGCACCTCCATGCTCAAATGGCGGCGCCTGAGATCACGCCAGGCGGTGACGAAAAAGCTGCTCGCCGCGTACAGCACCACCGGCAGGGTCAAGACCAGGCTCACCCAGCGCATGAACACGCGCAGATGCTGTTCCATGCCGCTGTAGTCGCCCGCATACATCGCGATCGCCAGCATCATGACCTGCATCGCGCCCAGGCCGGCCACGGCCAGGCGGCGCAAGGCCCTGGATTTCTCCTTCTTGTGCACCGCCTCCTGGCGACCCGGATCGAACGGGTGCGCCACATAACCGATCTCGCTGATCGCCTTGAGGATATCGGACAGGCGGATCTGAGTGTCGTCCCAACGCACCCGCGCACGGTGAGTACTGTAGTTGACCGAGAAATCGAGCACCCCGGGCAGCGCATTCACGTGCCGCTCGTTGAGCCAGATGCAGGCCGCGCAGGTGATACCCTCGAGGATCAACGAGGCCGTCTTGGCCGAGGACTCATCGGCCTGCACGAAGCTCTGCTGGAGGGCCGGCTGGTCATACAGATCGAAGCGGCGCAGCGCCTCGGGCACCAGGTCCTCGGGGCGGCGCGATGGTGTCTCGCGATGCTGGTAGAACGAGGTCAGACCGCCGTCCACGATCGCCTGCGCCACCGCCTGGCAGCCATGGCAACACATCGCGCGCGACTGGCCGTCGATCTCGACCCGGTAGTCCGCGCCGTCGGGTACCGGCAGGCCGCAGTGATAACAGGTCTCGCCGGCGGCCATCAGGAACGCTCGCCCTGGCCGCCGCTGACCGAGGTGTCGGCACGGATCTCGTGCAACTCGTCACCGCGCCGGATCTGCAGCACCAGTTGCCACAGGCCGTGCAGCGGCATCTCGAGCGTTGCACGGTATTCACCTGGCGCCACTTCGGACATGCGGAAATCGAAGTCGTCGCGGCTGTCCGATGTGCGCAGAAAACGTCCGCTGACCTCGGCCCCGGTGAGTGGTACGCCGGCGCGGTCGTTGACCTTGACGACGAAGGTCGCCGGCTGGCCGACAAACGGTTTGTACAGCCAGCCCTTGTGCACCTGCCAGCCGCGCAGCTCCTGGGCCTCGACCTGGCGCAGGTAGTCGTTGTACAGGGCCTCCTTCTTCTGGAAGTCGTGCGAGACGGTGCCGGGGAAGCGCGAGTCCGCCACCTCGGCGCCACGCGGCTTGGGCAGCAAGTGCGCGAACAGACCGGTGATGCCCTGCTCCGCCACGCCCAGGAATACCACATTGGTTACGATCACCAGCACGAAGAAGGCGACGATCAGCGCCGGTGCCCAGTGCCAGCCACGCCCGACCCGGCCGCCGACCATGCCCAGCGCATAGGCGGCGGTAAGGAAGATCGCCAGGTGGATCGCGAAGATGTCCGCGCCCGGCCAGGTCAGGATCGCCCAGGGCACGTAGATCAGCAGCGCCAGCAGACCGATCGCCACGCCGGCCGTTTTGCCGTCCAGCCGAAACAGGCGCCGCAACAGCACGAACAGCGCAATCTCGGCGAGCACGCCGCCGCCGATTCCGGTCAGCAACATCGATGCGTTCATGCTCATTGCTGCGGCACGAAGAACACGCTTGGATGCACGATCGCCACCAGTCCAGGCACGCCCTGCGGCTCGGCAACCAGCTCGAACGGGTGACTGCGGCCATCGAACTGCGCCGGCATCATGCGGATATTGGCGCCCAGTCGCAGGCGCTGCTCAGGGTGCATGCTGACCTCGGAAAAATGCCCCATGTCGAGCTCGGCACCCTGCGCCAGCCCGCGCACCGAGAAGCGCAGCGTGAGGGTCTTGTTGGTCTTGTTGTTGACCTTGATCTCGTAGCTGTTCTGGATGCGGCCGTCGGACAACTGCACGAAGATCGGCTGGCGGACCTGCGCAACCGACAGGTCGAATGCCGCCTGCTGCGACACGCTCCAGGCCAGCAGTCCAATGGCCAGCACCAGCACCGCCGCGTAGCCGATCACCTTGGGACGCAGCAGCCTGGCCTGCTGACCGGTATCAGTCTTGCGCTCCGAGGTATAGCCGACCAGTCCACGATCCCAGCCGAGCGAATCCATGATGGTGTCGCAGGCGTCGATGCACAGCGCGCAGGAGATGCACTGGATCTGCAGACCGTTGCGTATGTCTATCCCGGTCGGGCAAACCTGCACGCAATAGCCGCAGTCGATGCAGTCGCCCACCCCCGCCTGCTGGCGCTGCGCGCGCGCTTTCAACTGGCCGCCGAGCTTGGCGCGTCCCGCGCCTCCCTCGCCGCGCCGCGCGTCGTACGAGACGACCAGGGTGTCCTTGTCGAACATCACCGCCTGGAAGCGCGCATACGGGCACATGTAAGTGCACACCTGCTCACGCGCGATCCCGGCCATTACGTAGGTGGTCGCAGTGAGAAACAGCGTGGTCGCGTAGGCGGCGAAGGGTGCCTTGCCCGCGAAGAACTCACCGATCAATTGCGGTGCGTCGCCCCAGTACAACACGAAGGTCAGCCCGGTGACGAAGGCCATAAGCAACCACAGCAGGTGGGTCAGGCCGGTCTTCAACAACTTCTCGGCGTTCCAAGCCTGCCTGGCCAGACGGATACGCGCCGGGCGCTCGCCCTGGACCAGCCGCTCGATCAGGATGTAGACATCGGTCCATAAAGTCTGGAAGCAGAAGTAGCCGCAGAACACGCGTCCGGCCAGACCGGTGACGAAGAACAGCAGATAAGCGGCGATCATCAGCAGACCGGCCAGCCAGAAGATGTCCTGCGGGTGCACGACCAGGTCGAACAGGAAGAACTTGCGCCCGGCCAGATCGAACAGCACCGCCTGCCCGGTATCCCCGCCGCGTTCCCAGCGCAGCCAGGGCAGCAGGAAGTACACACCATAGGCAATAACGACAATGGCCCACTTCAGGCGCCGGAAGCGACCGCTTACCGAACGCGGGTAGATGTGGGTATGTGCGGCGTAGAGTGGAGTCTGGGTGACCTGATTCATTTCAAACCTTAACCGCAAGTGGCGCGAAGGTCGCGAAGCGTTCCATTGCGTCGATGTGCCTGGCTTGGCCCCACAGTTGGGACACCGGTCCGCGGGTTTGGCACTCGCCGGAGACCCGCCCCAAAACCCGATTCGTCCTTCCCAGACTTTGCACCCTTCGCGGTGAATTCCCCTACCAGGTCAGCCCCCGTCGCGCCGGGGTCGCGCTCAGCTGCCCAGGCTCTGCAGGTATACCGTGAGCAGCTTGATCTGGGCATTGCTGAGACGCCCGCGCCAGGCCGGCATCTGGCGATGCACGCCATTACGTATCACCGTCTTGACCACCTCGACGCGGGCCGCATCATCGGCCGCGCCGGGCACGTCGGCGACCGTCCAGACCGCGTCGGTCAGGTTGGCAGAACCCTGCGAGGCCATGCCCTTGCCCGATTCGGTGTGGCAGTAGTAGCAGCCGCCCTGTTTGCCCTGGAAGATCGCGCGCCCGGCATCGGCCATGGCGGTATCGACCGAATGACCGGACAGGCTGAGCACGTAGTTGGCGACCTCATCGAGCTGCGCATCGCTCAGCACCTCGCCGAATGCCGGCATATAACCGTTGCGCCCTTGCAAGATGGTCTGTTCGATCTGGTTTATATCGCCACCCCACAGCCAGGCGTCGTCGCGCAGGTTCGGGTACTGGCCGATCTGCGCAGGCGTGCCGCCGACCCCGTGACAGGCGGCGCAATTGTCGGCGAACAATACCTTGGCCATCGAGCGGGTGAACGCCATCATGTCGGGATCGTTGACAATGTCGTCATACGACGCCGCACTGATCTTCTCGAGGTAGGCCTGCTGCTTCAGTGTCTCGCTGCCGGTCTGCATCTCCTCGATCAGTTCAGCACGGGTGTTCCAATGGGTCGTGACCTGTTTGCCGCCGGACTGGTAGGTGACGGTGCCGATCCCCTTGGTGAACGACTTGGCGACCGGCCACGCCGGGTACCAGATCCAGTAGATCACCGCGAATAGCACGGTCGCATAGAAGGACCACAGCCACCAGCGCGGCAGCGGGTTGTTGAATTCCTGCAGATCGCCGTCCCATGCATGCCCGGTGGTCTGCACTGCCTTGCCTTGATGTTGCTCAGCCATCTTGTGAACCCTTGTCTTTCTGTTCGCCGCCCGACTCGCCTGCCGACTCATCGTCCAGGAACGGAATGTTCTTGTAGGACTCGAGGCGCTTGGAGCGCTTCTTACCCGTGAACACGTAGAGCAAAATGCCGACGAACACGACCACGAAGATCACCAGCGCCAGCGGCTTGGTGTGCTCCATCTTCGACAGCCATTCCAGCATTTCGCCTCCTGCCTTCGTTCAGCTCATCATGCCGAATGTCAGCGGAATTCGGCGAAGTAGCCTTCGTCGTACTTGCTGAAATCGACCATGGTGCCAAGCACCTGCAGATAGGCAACCAACGCATCCATCTCGGTCAGGCGACTACGGTCCCCGTCCCAGTCTTCCGCCTGGGCCTGGGCCAGCAGGTTCTTTTCTGCCGTGTTGATGTCCAGCTGATCCGCTATCGGCTTGCCGAACTGCTCGACATTGGCCTGGTATTCCTCCTCGCTCTCCGAGTAGGGCACACCGGTCAACTTCAGCGCGCGCATACGATCGGCGACATCCGCATAGTCCAGCTCGTTGCGCAACAGCCAGGGGTAGTTGGGCATGATCGACTCGGGCACCACATCACGCGGGTTGTTCAGGTGCTGGGTATGCCATGCGTTGGAGTACTTGCGACCCACGCGCGCCAGATCGGGTCCGGTACGCTTGGAGCCCCACTGGAACGGGTGGTCGTACTTCGACTCGGCAGCCAGTGAATAGTGGCCGTAGCGCATATCCTCGTCGCGGAACGGGCGGATCATCTGCGAGTGACAGGTGTAGCACCCCTCGCGAATGAAGATGTCGCGACCACGCTGCTCGAGCGGCGTATACGGACGCACGCCGTCGACCTTTTCGATCGTGTCCTTGATGTAGAACAGCGGCACGATCTCGACCAGGCCGCCGATCGAGATGGCGATCAGCGTCAGCACTATCATCAGTCCGGCATTGATTTCGATACTTTCGTGACTCAGTTTCATTGCTAAATGCCCCTCACACGCCGGCCTTGGCCAGCTTCGCGGCGATCTTCGCCTCGAGCGCCGCCTGCTCGATCTTCGCCATGCGGACCGTCATCAGCACGTTGAACGCCATCACCACGACACCCGACACGAAGAACATGCCGCCGATCATCCGCACCACCAGCGGCCAGTGCATGAACACGACCGACTCGATGAAGGTGTAAGCCAGGTTGCCGTAGTCATCGAAGGCCCGCAGCATCAGGCCCTGGCCGATCCCCGACACCCACATCGAGGCGATGTACAGCACGATGCCGATGGTCGCGAGCCAGAAGTGCACATACACCAGCCGGACGCTGTACAGCCGGGTCTCCCACAGACGCGGAATCAAGTGATAGAACGAGCCGAACGAGATCATCGCGACCCAGCCGAGCGCCCCCGAGTGCACATGGCCGATGGTCCAGTCGGTGTAGTGCGACAGCGCGTTCACGCTCTTCAGCGACATCATCGGCCCCTCGAAGGTCGACATGCCGTAGAACGACAGCGAGGTGATCAGGAACAGCATGATCGGGTCGGTACGCAGCTTCTCCCAGGCCCCCGACAGGGTCATGATGCCGTTGATCATGCCGCCCCAGGACGGCAGCAGCAGCAGGATCGAGAAGGCCGCGGCCAGTGACGAGGTCCAGTCCGGCAGCGCGGTCCAGTGCAGGTGATGACCACCGACCCACATGTACATGAAGGCCAGCGCCCAGAAATGGATGATCGACAGGCGGTACGAATAGATCGGGCGGCCCGCCTGCTTGGGCACGAAGTAATACATCATGCCGAGAAAGGCCGCGGTCAGGAAGAAACCGACCGCGTTATGCCCGTACCACCACTGCACCATCGCGTCCTGCACGCCCGAGTACAGGCTGTACGAGGTGGTATTGAACAATCCGACCGGCACCGACAGATTGCGGAAGATGTGCAGGATCGCCGTCGCCAGGATGAACGCCAGGTAAAACCAGTTGGCGACATAAATATGCGGCTGCGAGCGACGCCGCAGGGTCAGCACGAACACCAGGAAGTACAACACCCAGGTCACGGTGATGAGCAGATCGACGTACCAGGGGAACTCGGCGTATTCCTTGCCCTCGCTGATCCCGTTCATGTAGCCAATCACGCCGACCAGCACTGACAGCTGCCAGCCCCAGAAGGTCAGGTTGGCCATCATGTCGCTGGCCAGGCGTGCCTGGCTGGTGCGCTGCACCACGTAATAAGAGGTCGCGAACAATGCACTGCCGCCAAAGCCGAAGATGACCAGCGTGGTATGCACCGGGCGCAAGCGCCCGAAGGTGATCTCGGCGATGTCGAAGTTCAGAAACGGGAAGGCCAGTTCAGCGGCGATATAGGTGCCTGCGGACATTCCCAGCAGCCCCCAGACCAAAGCCATCACGGCGAACTTCTTAATGATGTCGTAGTTGTACTGCGTCGTCGCAGCAGCTGGGTGCGCCATGTTAAGTCCCCCGACTGACCGTTGATCGAAACACCGCCTGGCCATCGCATGGTCGCGACAGCCGCACGGCAAACGGAATACGCTCGATATCTAGGCGAATTTCGGGCGGATTGTTGTTTCGCTCCGAAAGACCGCTCAGGCCCGCAAGGCGGTACGACGCGTGCCCGGGCCCACGACAGGATTGCCCGCACAACGAAAAACCAGCACCAAGGACCCGGCAAGGCTGCCGAATTCTACCCCGACCCAAGAATATTAGTCAATTCTTATGCATGGCGCGCGTTCCCGCTACCGCGGCAAGCTTAGTGGAAATTATGTCGCTT
This sequence comes from Chromatiaceae bacterium, assembly GCA_022340805.1. GTDB lineage: Bacteria > Pseudomonadota > Gammaproteobacteria > Chromatiales > Chromatiaceae > Thiosocius. Next base: position 28,561 of record JAJDNF010000001.1, on the reverse strand, counting down.
TTCCGTTGCGATGCCCAATACAGGGGATCAGTCAAGCAGCGACATCAGCGGTGGAACGTAGTGATCGACCAGCAACAGGGCGAACAGGGCCATCAGGTAGATGATGGAATAACCGAAGGTGCGCATCGGCATGCGATCGTCATCATCGCGATACAGGCGCACCGCGTAGAACAGAAAGCCGAGGCCGAGCACCATCGCCCCACCCAGGTAGAACCCACCGCTCATTCCGTAACCATATGGCAGCAGGGTCACCACCAGCAGCAGCACCGTGTACAGCAGGATCTGCAGACGGGTGAAGTCGGTCCCGTGGGTCACCGGCAGCATCGGCATATCGACCTTGCGGTATTCCTCTGCGCGGTGGATCGCCAGGGCCCAAAAGTGCGGCGGCGTCCAGGTAAAGATGATCAGGAACAGCAACAGCGCGCCCGGGTCGACGCTGCCGGTCACCGCCGTCCAGCCGAGTACCGGTGGCGCAGCGCCGGCCGCACCGCCAATCACGATGTTCTGTGGCGTCGCGCGCTTCAGGTACATCGTGTAGATCACCGCATAGCCGATCAGGGACATGAAGGTCAGCATCGCGGTCAGGGGATTTACCAGCAGCCACAGCATCAGCATCGCGACCGTACCGATCAGCAGCGCAAACGCCAGTGCATCGCGGCTGCTGACTGCGCCCTGCGGCAGGGGTCGGCCGCGCGTGCGGCCCATGATCGCGTCGATCTTCTGGTCGACCACATGGTTTATCGCAGCGGCTGATCCCGCGGCGAGCCCGATACCCAGGGTGCCGAAGACCAACGCATCCAGCGGCACCATGCCCGGCGCGGCCAGCAGCATGCCGACCACCGCGGTAAACACGATCAGCGCTACGACCGTCGGCTTGCACAGCTCGAGGTAGTCTCGCCAGCTGGCATGGGTGGTTTTCAGTGCTGTTGTCGCCATAATCGGTAATTCAGGTAAACGAGTGAAGCCAGTAGCAGCGCGGCGACGCCATTGTGAGCCGTCGCCACCCCCAGTGGCAAATGCAGAAGCACATTGCCGATACCCAGTCCGATCTGGACCACGAGCAGCACGCCGACCAGCGCGGCCGCCCCGACCAGCCTGCCGCCGGCGCGCACGATCGACAGTACCAGCCAGCCAAGGTACAGGAACGTGACCAGCGCGCCAATCCGGTGGGTCACATGGATCGCGGTGCGCGCCGGGTGGTCCAGTACGCCGTATTCGTAGTTCACGCCGAGACCCCGCCACATCACGAACGCCTCGTCGAAATCCATCTCCGGCGCCCAACTGCCATGACAGGTCGGAAAATCGATACAGGCCAGCGCGGCATAGTTCGAACTGGTCCAGCCGCCGAGCGCAATCTGCCCGACTAGGACCAACAGCCCGATTGCGCCAGCCATGCGCCAGCGGCCATCACCCGCCGCAGGCCTGGGTCGCGCGGAGCGCAATGCCAGCAAGACCAGCAGGCTAAACGTGGCAAAGCCGCCCAACAGGTGCCCCATCACGACGATCGGCTTCAGCAGCAGGGTCACGGTCCACATGCCCAGCGCGGCCTGGAACACGACCAGGCCGAGCAGGAAGGTGGGCAGCCAGACCGGCTGTTCAGGGTACTGGCGACGCCGCCGCCACGACCAGACCGCGATCACCAGGATGGTCAGACCGAGGGTGCCGGCGAAGTAGCGGTGCACCATCTCCTTCCAGCCCTTTTCGGGCTCCAGTGCACGCTGCTCAAGATAACTCTTGTCCGCGACGTGTTCCTCGCTGGCCGGGACGGTCAGGTGACCGTAGCAGCCGGGCCAGTCCGGGCAGCCCAGGCCTGCGTCGCCGAGGCGGGTATAGGCGCCCAGCAGGATCGCGGCAAAGGCAAGCAGGCAGGCAAAGACAACAAAGCGGTGGTAAGCCATTTCTCTCTATCCGATCTGCGAGATCTTCAGCAACTTCTGCAGATCCCTCATCATCCCCTTGGCCGGGACCGAGAGGTCGTAGTACATCATCAGATTGCCCAGCGGATCGATCAGAAAATACTGCTGACCGTCGGCTCCAAATCCATCGCCACGAAAGCTGTCGAGCAGCCTGCCAGCCGCCGTATCGCGCACCACCCAGGTCAGATCCGCGTGGTCACTGGCGAGTTCTTGCGCCAGGGCCGCGGCCGGCGCCTGCCCGAACACCGCCAGGCGCTGCACACGCGGGATGTCCTTGCTCACCGACAGGCGCACCTGGCGGGTAAGGTACAGTTGCTGCTCGCAGCGCTCATCACATTCACCCGGTACAAACAGCACGTAGGTCCAGCGCCCGTGCAGATCCGCATCCACGAACGGCGCACCATCGGGCCTGCGCAGCCCGGCCAGATCCAAAGGCCTGGCAGGCACGATCAGGGTGCCCGCGTTGGTCGTCGACTCGACGCCAGAGGTGCCCAGGTACTTCCATGCCACCCATGCCGACAACGGCGGCAGCAGGAACAGCGCGAATATCAGGATCAGCTGGATCCGACTGCGGCGGACCTGCCGCTCATCCGGCCTCGACATGTTTCTCCCCGTCGTCACCGTCAAGCCGGGTATTCACCCCAACGAAAATGATCAGGAGCGCGACCGCGAGGCCGAACCACTGCACCGCGTAGCCGAGGTGTTTCTCGGGCCCCATCTCCGGAATCGGCGACCAGTCGTACTGCAACCCGCCCGGCTGGCCGTCGTCGATCACCAGCGCATAGCGCAGCAGCGGCAGGCTGCGCGCATCGGCCAGCGCCGGGATATCCAGCGACTGAACCACGACCCTGTCCGCTACGCTGCGTAGCGGAACCTCACCGATCACCAGCCCGACCGATGCCGGAGAGTCCAGCCGACCGCTCAGCGTCACCAGATCATCGCTTACCGGCAGCGCCGGCAGGAACTCCCGCGAGGCACCCAGCGAAACCCAGCCGCGGTTGACCAGCAGGCTCGGCGCGTCCTCACCCTCGATGCGAAATGGGGTGAACACGTGGTACCCCGGCTGCCCCTGGTAAACACGATTGTCGAGCAGCCACTGCTGCTCGTCGACGTAGTGGCCACGCACCCGGGCAGGGCGATAGCGGTCGGCCACGCTCAGCGGGGTGCGCCGATCCAGCGGCAACGGCGCCGCCAGCTCGCTCGCCGCGCGCTGTTCGAGCATCGCCTGCTTGGCCGTCGCACGCCCCATCTGCCAGTAGCCCAGGCTGAGCAGCACGGGAAACACGCAGGCGAATGCCACGCTTGGCCACAAGGCCGGGGCGAAACGGTAACGACCGATATGCAGCGGCGGGATCTTCATGCGATAGCGGGCTGCTATACTGCCGCGGCCTGCAAAGAGGAATCTGTCGTCGTGTGGATCAAGGTCATCATCGTTCTCGTGTTCGTCGGCATCATCGCCAGTCTCGGATCCGGCCTGTACTACCTGGTCAATGACAAGGGCGATTCGCGTCGCACCCTGCGTGCGCTCACGCTGCGTATCGGCCTGTCTATCGGACTGTTTGCCTTTCTGATGATCCTGATCGGCCTCGGCGTAATCGAGCCCCATGGCCTCTATCCCGAGCGTCCCGCAGAAACCGCACCGCGGAATTAGGACTGCGTCGAATGCCGCCCCCGCCCAGACCCGGCATCGGCCGGGCCCGGGCGTCGACTTACAGCACGTAGACGAAGATAAACAGGCCCAGCCAGACCACATCCACGAAGTGCCAGTACCAGGCCACGCCTTCAAAGGCGAAATGGTGCTCCGGCGAGAAATGTCCCTTCGCGGCACGCAAGGTGATCACGATCAGCATGATCGTGCCCATGGTGACGTGGAAGCCGTGGAACCCGGTCAGCATAAAGAAGGTCGAACCATAGATGCCTGAGCCGAGCGTCAGGTTGAGCTCGTGGTAGGCGTGGATGTATTCGTAGGCCTGGAAGCCAAGGAATGTCGCACCGAGCGCCACCGTGGCAGCCAGCCACAGCACCGTCTTGGCTTGGTCATTCGCCTTGAGCGCCCAGTGCGAGAGGGTGATGGTCACGCCCGAGGTCAACAGCAGCAGCGTGTTGATCGCCGGAATACCCCATGCCCCCATGTTCACGAAGTCGCCGCCGACGTTGCCGGGGCCGTTGGTCGGCCAGGACTCGCCGAAACCGCTCCACAGGTATTCGTGGGTGGAGAAGTCGCCACCCAGCAGCCACGGCACTGACAGCACACGCGCATAGAACAGGGCGCCGAAGAACGCGGCGAAGAACATCACCTCGGAGAAGATGAACCACATCATCCCCTGGCGGAACGAGCGATCGACCTGCTCGTTGTACATGCCCTTCAGGCTCTCGTTGATGACCGTGCCGAACCAGCCGAACATCATGAACGCCACCAGCGCGAGGCCCAGCAGCAACAGCATCTGCCCGGAGGCATGGCCGTTGAACCAATTTGCCGCGCCGATCACGCCAGTGAACAGCGCAACGCTGGCAACGATAGGCCAGTGGCTGCCATGTGGCACGTAGTAATGGTCACCTGTGTGTACCATGTGTCCCCCCCAGGATGTTTGAGTCTTGATTTACGTGGTTACAGTCGGACCGGCGGACTCATCGAGCAACGCCGATGCTAATTAATTTACGGCTACCTGCTGCGTCACATCGAAAATCGTATATGCCAGGGTCAGGGTACGGACGTCCCTGGGCAGCTTCGGATCGACAATAAAACGCAGCGGCATATCCTTGCTCTCGCCTGCAGCCAATGGCTGCTGGTTGAAGCAGAAACACTCGGTCTTGTTGAAATAACGACTGGCCTTGTTCGGCGCAACGCTCGGCACGGCCTGGGCCACCATGTTGTGGCCAGTCGGGTTGCGCGCGGTGAACGAGGTCGCATAGATCTGGCCCGGGTGAACCTCCAGGCTCGCGACACTCGGGCCGAACTCCCACGGCATCCCGACGTTGTTGTTGGCAACAAACTGAACGGTGATCACGCGCGACACGTCCGGTTCATAGCGCGCCACCACTGCGGCCTCGTCGATCCGACCGGTCTTTCCGTTCAGGCCGGTGATCTCGCAGAACACGTCGTACAGCGGCACCAACAGGTAACCGAAGCCGAACATCGCCACCGCCACCATCGCGACACGGGCAAAGGAACGGCCATTGCGCTTGTGGCCAGCTGCCGTCATTGCCTCAGCCCCCCTTGCCTGCTGCCAGGTACAGGCCCATCAGGAAGAAGCCGAGCGCCACCAGACCCAGGATGACGGCCAGCCGGATATTGGACTTGGATTTGTCTTCTGCTTGCTGCATTGCAATCTCGCCGACCGCCCCCGCCGCGTGGCGGGGGCAGCCCGGTCATTACTTGACCTCAGGCGCCTCGGTGAAGCTGTGGTAAGGAGGCGGAGACGGCAGAGTCCATTCCAGACCATGCGCGCCTTCCCACACCTGGCTGGTGGCCTTCTCGCCGCCGCGAATGGTCTTGATGACCACGTAGGCAAACATCAGCTGCGACGCACCGAACACGAAACCGCCGATCGATGAGATCACGTTCCAGTCGGTGAACTGCACCGAATAGTCCGGGATGCGGCGCGGCATGCCGGCCAGACCGAGGAAGTGCTGCGGGAAGAACAGCACGTTGACCGAGACGGTCGAGATCCAGAAATGCATCTTGCCCAGCTTTTCATCGTACATATTACCGGTCCACTTCGGCAGCCAGTAGTAGGCGGCGGCCATGATCGAGTAGACCGCACCTGTGACCAGCACGTAGTGGAAGTGAGCAACCACGAAATAGGTATCGTGGTACTGGAAGTCGGCCGGCGCGATGGCCAGCATCAGGCCCGAGAACCCACCGATGGTAAACATGATGATGAAACCGACCGCGAACAGCATGGGCGTCTCGAAGGTCATCGAGCCCTTCCACATGGTCGACACCCAGTTGAACACCTTCACCCCGGTCGGCACCGCGATCATCATCGTGGCGTACATGAAGAACAGCTCACCGACCACCGGCATGCCCACCGTGAACATGTGGTGAGCCCACACGATGAACGACAGGAACGCGATCGAGGCGGTCGCGTACACCATCGAGCTGTAGCCGAACAGCGGTTTGCGCGCGAAGGTCGGGACGATCGCCGAGACGATGCCGAACGCCGGCAGGATCAGGATGTACACCTCGGGGTGTCCGAAGAACCAGAAGATATGCTGGAACATCACCGGATCGCCACCGCCGGCCGCACTGAAGAAGCTGGTGCCGGCGAACTTGTCGGTCAGCAGCATGGTCACCGCACCGGCCAGCACCGGCATCGTCGCGATCAGCAGATAGGCAGTGATCAGCCAGGTCCAGACGAACAGCGGCATCTTCATCAGGGTCATGCCCGGTGCGCGCATGTTCAGGATCGTGACGACGATGTTGATCGAGCCCATGATCGACGAGATTCCGGCCAGGTGGATCGCGAAGATCAGGAACGGGAAGCCGTCACCCATCTGCAGCGACAGCGGCGGGTACAGGGTCCAGCCGCCAGCCGGGCCACCGCCATTCATGAAGAAGGTCGACAACAACAGCGAGAACGCAAACGGCAGGATCCAGAACGAGAAGTTGTTCATGCGCGGTAGCGCCATGTCCGGTGCGCCGATCATCATCGGGATCAGCCAGTTGGCCAAGCCGGTGAAAGCCGGCATGACCGCACCGAAGATCATCACCAGCGCGTGCACCGTGGTCATCGAATTGAAGAACTGCGGATCAACGAGTTGCAGACCCGGCTGGAACAGCTCCGCACGGATCACCATGGCCATGGCGCCGCCGATGAAGAACATGACCAGCGCGAACAGCAGGTACAGGGTCCCGATGTCTTTGTGGTTGGTGGTGGTTACCCAGCGCATCAGGCCCTTGGCCGGCCCGTGGTCATGATGTTCGTCGTGAGTTGCTGTAGCGGTACTCATCTTGAAGACTCTCCCAGAGTTAATGCTTAACGTGCTGCCTTGATTGCAGCTGGCTGAACGACACCGGCACTGTTGCCCCAGGCGTTGCGCTCGTAGGAAATCACCGCGGCAAGATCCGCATCATTGAGGATGCTGCGGTATGCCGCCATCGCGGTACCCGCCTTGCCGTTCAGCACGCGGTCTATGTGTGCAGCCAGATCACCGGTCGCAATCGCGCTGCCGGCAAGCGCCGGGAATGCCGGCGGCACGCCCTGGCCATTGGCCAGATGACAGGCGGCACAGTTCGCGGTATAGACCTGCTCGCCCTTCGCGATCAGCTCCTCTGCGGTCCATTCACGATCTGCCGACGCGGCGGCGGCCGCGGCTGCGCCCTTCTGCTCGGCGACCCACAGCGCGTAATCTTCGGGAGACTTGGCAACCACCACGATCGGCATGAAGCCATGGTCCTTGCCGCACAACTCGGCACACTTGCCGCGGTAAGTGCCGGGCTCGTCGAGCTTGGTCCAGGCCTCGTTCACAAAACCGGGGATCGCATCCTTCTTCCAGCCAAGATCGGGCACCCACCAGGAATGGATCACATCCGCGGCGGTCAACAGGAAGCGCACCTTCTTACCGGTCGGAATAACCACCGGGTTATCAACTTCCATCAGGTAGTTGTCACCGAACTGGGTCACATCCGCGCCGGAGCCCAGCAGGCGCGCCTGGTTGTGATCCGGATGCAGCGAACTGATGAACGACACCCCGGCGGCATCGCCGTCGACGTAGTCGTATTTCCACTTCCACTGGATACCGGTGACCTTGATGGTCATTTCAGCATCGCCGGTATCTTCCATGGCCAGCAGGGTATTGGTCGCGGGGATCGCCATACTGACCAGGATCACGATAGGCACGACGGTCCACAGGATCTCCATCGTCGTGCTCTCATGAAACTGCGCCGCTACCGCACCCTTGGACTTGCGGTGGTTGACGATGGAGTAAATCATCGCGCCGAACACCACGACGCCAATCACGCAGCACACCCAGAAGATAATCATGTGCAGGTCATACACGCTCTGGCTCGTGCTCGTGACCCCCTGACGCATATTGAGCGCGTAGTCAGCATGCGCTGACGTGAACGCCGCCCCCAGATATGCCGTCGAAATGCCGGCCAGCTTACGCATTAGTCTCACAGCTTCGGTCCCCCCGAGATCAATCGTTATATGTTGCAGCGCGCCCCGCGTCCGGCGGTGCGCAAAAATTTCATGCGGAAAGCAGCCTGTGCAACTCTGCAGCAAGCTCAGCCTTCTCATCGTCGACCAGGAATCCCCCGATCTCGACGCGCCTTCCGGAAGCGCCGATCCACAGGCGGTGCGGATACCAGTGACCGGGGCTGTTCGACAACTCGACCCGGACCCAGCCGCGCGCGAACTCGACGCGCTCTTCAGGACCGCCCTTTTCCGGGCAGCGGCCCCGATCGCGACCCTTCTCGACCGTAACCACAGCATCCCCGATGGACACCACCTCGCAGCGCAACGACGCATGCGACACCAGGTATAAACAGGCGAACAGCGCGCCCAGCTCGAGCCCCGCAAACGGCAAGACCAGCCAGAATCCCTCGAACGCGAGCACGACACCGAACAACAGCAACGGCACTGCGATTGCGCCGAGGAATATCATCGACTGGCGCCAGCTCAGCGAACGGTTTGGCCGGATCACGACCCGACGCAACCTGGAGTCGGGACTGTCGTCGGAGATCACCATCAGCAAGACATCCCCAGCGCTTCACACATCGAGCGTCGACCCGAACAAAACAACACCCGGTCATTTTTTCGCCGTGCGAGGGTAGCGCGCCCTCCGGGTGGATTCCAACCAAATTTGAGCTGGATCAGTTAAAAATCTTTTTATGGTATTTGAGTTCTCTAATATTCTAATTTTTTGACAATGATCAAAGACACGTCGCGTACCGGTCGGCTTGAGTCCGTTCAGAGACCTTCCAGCGTCAGCGGGCGGGGCGGGTCCAGCCGCTCGCGCGAGGCCGGGTGCGCAATGACCCCGAGGCAGGGCGCGCCGAGGCGCTCGGTCAACGTGGCGACATTGCCGTTCAGGCGGGCCATACCAGGATCCACCTGCGAACCGATCCAGCCGAGCAGACGCCCGCCGCCGGCCAGGATGGCCCGCTCGCTGAGCAAGGCATGATTGAGGCAGCCGAGCCGCAATCCCACCACCAGCAGCACCGGCAGGCCCAGCGCCAGGGCCACACCCTGCATGTCCAGGCCGGGACCGAGCGGCACCAGCCAGCCGCCGGCACCCTCGACGACCACGACATCGCTGCGCGCCGCCAGCTGCGCATACGCGGCAAGGATCACGCCGAGCTCGATCGCCACCCCGGCCTCGGCCGCTGCCAGGTGGGGGGCAACGGCGGCCTCGAGGCAATACGGATTGATCGTGGCGTACGCCGCCGCGTGGCCAGCCTCGCGCTTCAGCGCCAGGGCATCGTCATTGCGCAGTTCGCCGTCGCACCAATCGGCGCCTGCCGCCACGGGTTTGAAGCCAGCCACGCGCAGCCCGCGGGCGCGCAGCGCACGGATCAGGGCCTGCGCGACATGGGTCTTGCCGCAGCCCGTATCGGTACCGGTGACAAATATCCCGCGGCTCATTTCTTCGACCGCAATACATCCAGCGAGACCCGGGTCTCGCCATCGACGCGGCGCTGGGTGGCCCCCCAGGCGTGCCCGTGCACCACTTCGTAGCTGACCGGCAGACGGCCATCCGCGCCGCGAAAGCGCTCGTAGGCCGCGCACACCCGCGCGATGCGTTCACGGCCAACGAGCCCGCGCTGCCGGCCCGAGCTGGCGTTGCCCGCGCCGATTATCTTGATCTCACGCATCAACTGCATCGCATCGCCATAGGTCAGGGTCATGCGCTCGACGTCCATCACCGGATCGGCCAGGCCGGCGCCGAGCAGCATGTCACCGTAATCGTGCATATCGATGAATCCGTGTACATGCGGCTGGCCGTCGACCGCCGCCCAGGCGGCGCGCAGTTCGTGCAGCGTGTCCGGACCGAAGGTGCTGAACATGAACAGCCCGCCCGGTCGCAGGACGCGCGCGATGTCGGCGAACGTCTGCGCCGGCTGCGCGCTCCATTGCAGTGCGGCATTGGCGAAGATCAGGTCGATGCTGTCGGCGGCCAGTGGCAGAAAGTCAAGATCGGCGCACAGGCAGCGCGGGCGGCGCAGCCAGCGGCCGCGCCTGCGCGCCTGCGCCAGCATCGGCAGGGCAAAATCCAGTGCGATCACCTCGGCCTTCGGATAGCGCCGCAACAGCGCCTCGGTCGCCACCCCGGTACCGCAACCGATATCCAGCACCCGCCTTGGCTCGAGCCTGACGTAGTCGAGTCGCTCGAGCATGCGGCGACCGATCTCGTGCTGCAGCACGGCGGCATCGTCGTAGACCGCCGCGGCCCGCGCGAAGCTCTTGCGCGCCTTGTCCTTGTCAAACGGCGGCGGCATCGACTCGTCCACGGCCGTCAAACCGCGGCGACCGCGCGCAACAGCGCATCGAGGCAGGTCTGCGGATGCGACAGGAACGGGGCATGCCCTGCCCCCGCGATCTCCTCGCTGCGCGCGCCCGGGAGCAGTCCGGCAAGACGCCCGCGCAGCGCGCGCGGCACCAGGGTGTCGCGCGCGCCGAACAGCCAGTGGGTTGGGCACTCCAGGCCGCCCAGCTCCGCGCGCAGATCGTTTTCGAGCAGCAGGTCCAGGCCCTGGCGCAGACCCGTCTGGCTGGCCGGCGGCCGCTGCAACAGTTCGGCGCGCAGCAGCCGCAGCGTCTCGCGTGCGTGCTCGGCACCCTTGACCTGCAGGCCGAGGAAGCGCAGCAGCGTGGCGCTCGGGTCGTCGGCCAGCTGATCTGCAAACTGATGAAAGCTCGCGACCGCCATCGCACAGGGCCAGTCAGGTCCCTGCACGAACCGCGGGGTGGCGCTGACCAGGAACAGTCCGGCAACCCGCGCCGGGGCGTCGAGCGCCGCGCGCAGCGCGACCTGGCCACCCAGCGACCAGCCGAGCCAATAGGCGTGATCCGGTGCGGCCGCGAGGCAGTGTGCCGCCCATTCGGCAAGGTCTGATGCGGCTGCGGCCGGACTCGCGCCGTGCCCGGGCAGCTCGATCACGGTCAGGCGGCAATGCGCCGACAACTCGGGCAGCAACGGCTCCCATACCGCCGCGTTCATGCCCCAGCCATGCAACAGCACCAACTGCGGACCGCGCCCGACCTGGTGGCGATAGAGGCTCACGCCGACTGCTCCGCGGCCACCTCGGCCAGCACCGCGAGCAGCGTCTCGACGTGCGCGACCGTGTGCGCGGCCGACAGCGTGATGCGCAACCGCGCGGTGCCCTCCGGCACGGTCGGCGGACGGATCGCACCAACCAGGATGCCCTCGCGCTGCAGCGCCGCATTCCAGCGGTTGGCCTGCTCGCTGCTGCCGAGCAGGATCGGCTGGATCGGGGTTGGTGAATCCATCAGGTGCAGGCCGAGGCGTTGCACACCGTGGCGGAGGCGCTGCACCAGGCCCTGCAGGCGTTCGCGCCGCCACTCCTCTTCGGCGGCGATGCGCAGCGCGACCCGGGTGGCCTCGGCGATCGCCGGCGGCATCGCGGTGGTGTAGATGTACGGCCGGGCGAACTGGATCAGGCTCTCTATCAGTTCCTCCGGGCCCGCGACGAAGGCGCCGGCGGTGCCCAGCGCCTTGCCCAGGGTGCCCATCAGGATCGGCACCTGGTCCTGCCCGAGCCCGGCCGCGGCCACGCTGCCACGGCCCTGCGGTCCCAGCACACCGATGCCGTGCGCATCGTCGACCATCAGCCAGGCACCGTGGCCGGCGCAGACCTCTGCCAGCGCCGTGACCGGCGCCACGTCGCCATCCATGCTGAACACACCGTCAGTGACCACCAGCCTGCGACCCGGTGCGCCGTCGAGCTGCTCGCCGAGCGCCGCGGCGTCGGCGTGCCGGTAGCGGCGGAAGGCGGCACGCGACAGCAGACCGCCGTCGATCAGCGAGGCGTGGTTGAGACGGTCCTCAATGACGCTGTCGCGGCGTCCGAGCAACGCGCCGGTCACGCCCAGATTGGCCATGTAGCCGGTCGAGAACAGCAGCGCCCGTGAGCGGCCGGTGAACTCGGCGAGTTCCTCCTCGAGCGCATGATGGGCGCGGCTGTGGCCACTGACCAGGTGTGCGGCCCCGGCGCCGACGCCGTAGCGGCCGACGCCACGCTGAACCGCCTCGGCCAGCCGCGGGTCGGCGGCCAGGCCCAGGTAATCGTTGGAGCAAAACGCCAGCATGCGCCGCCCGTCCACGGTCAGCTCGGGACCCTGTGCGCCATCGATCACGCGACGACTGCGCAACAGTCCATCGACCCGGCGCCGTTCCAGCTGCTCTTGCAAGCCGTTCAATGCCGTAACAACGCCGTCAGCAGGACAGCAGGCGCAACCAGCCGTCAGGCACGCGCAAGGTGCCCGGCTGACGCCGCGCAGTCGCTACGACCGCGTCGCGACACCCGCAGCGATCCGGCCAGCCCCTGGATGCCGATGCCGGCATCCGATGCGTCGCGGCGCTGTGCATCGGCTAATGCCCCGAACCGCCGCATGCCTGGCGATCCGCCTGCAGCTCACCGGTTTCCATGTTGATGCCGAGCCGCTCGAACAGTGCCCGGTCATGATCGGCCGCCGGGTTATCGGTGGTCAGCAGGCGCTCGCCGTAGAAGATCGAGTTGGCGCCGGCGAGGAAGCACAGCGCCTGCATCTCGTCACTCATCTCGGTCCGACCGGCTGACAGGCGCACGTAGCTTTTTGGCATCAGGATGCGCGCAACCGCGATACTGCGCACGAACTGCAGCGTGTCAAGCCTGTCCCTGCCATACAGCGGGGTGCCCTCGATCTGCACCAGCATGTTGATCGGCACGGATTGCGGATGCTGGGGCAGATTGGCCAGCTCCTGCAGCATGCGCGCACGATCGGTGCCGGTCTCGCCCATTCCCAATATGCCGCCGGAACAGACGTTTATACCTGCCTCGCGCACGTGCTGCAGCGTATCCAGCCGGTCCTGGAAGGTGCGCGTGGAGATCACGTTGCCGTAGAACTCGGGCGAGGTATCCAGATTGTGGTTGTAATAGTCCAGGCCGGCCTCGCGCAGCCGCCTGGCCTGTGGCTCGGTGAGCATGCCCAGGGTCACACAGGTCTGCATGCCGAGGCCGCGCACCGCCTCGATCATCTCGATCACCTTGTCGAGGTTCTTGTCGGTGGGGTTGCGCCACGCGGCGCCCATGCAGAAGCGGGTCGAACCCTTGGATCGGGCCGCCTGCGCCGCCTCGATCACCTCGTCGAGCGGCAGCAGGCGCTCGCGCTCCAGGCCGGTGTCGTATTTGGCGCTCTGCGAGCAATAGGCGCAGTCCTCGGCGCAGGCCCCGGTCTTGATCGACAGCAACGTACTGACCTGGACCCGGTTCGGATCGAAATTGGCCCGGTGCACAGCCTGTGCGCGATACAGCAGGTCGTTGAACGGCAGCGCAAACAGCGCGCCGATCTCGTCCAGCGTCCAGTCGTTGCGCGGCGCGTCATGGATCGGGGCAGCACTCATCTCAGGCCTCCTCGGCAGATAGGTTCGCTGGCGGCACGCTGATGTCCGGCCAGTCTTCGCGGCGGATCCGCGCAATCGACCACAGCGACCAGGGCACGATCACCGCCAGGCCGATCCCCCAGGCGAGCAGCCAGGGCGTGATGCCGCGACCGGGGAAAAAGGTGCCGATCGGAATGATCGCCCCCATCACCGCATAGAATCGATAGGCCGCGCGCTGGGTAAAATAGCCGACACGCGGATTGGGGTGATGGCGGTGCAGCGCGTAGATCAGCATCGAGCCGCCGAACCACAGCAGCGGCAGCGGCGGCAACAGCATGCTGATCAGGTTGCCGATGTCCATCTGCATCGCCGCGAATCGCGACGAGCGCCCGCTTACGGTGCGGCTGGACGGGGACGTGTCGTCATCCATCGGCAATTGACCTGGTCTGCTGGGGACCCGGAATGATAGGTCGGGTCGCGCCACTGTCAACCGAAAAGGAATTCAATGGTTAACATCTGGTCACTTTTTGCACAAATCATCGGCACTGCCTGTCCGCTGTGCGGGGCGCCGGGCGACGAGATCTGCGCGCCCTGCGATGCCACGCTGCCGCGCAATGCCAATCCCTGCCCAAGCTGCGCCCTGCCGCTGCCCGAGGGAACACCGCAGGGCCTGCCGTGCGCGGACTGTCAGGCCCACCCACCGGCGTTCGACCGCGCGCTGGCGCCGCTGCTGTATGCGCCGCCGGTCGACCGCCTGATCGCCGGTTTCAAATACCAGTTGCAGCTGCCGCTTGGCCGCATGCTGACGGCGCCGCTCGCCGCTACCCTGCGAGAGCGCGGGCCACTGCCTGAACTGCTGCTACCGATCCCGGCCGCGGCCAGCCGCCTGCGCCGGCGCGGATTCAATCAGGCCGCCGAGATTGCACGCCACCTCGGGCGACAGCTGGACCTGGCCTGGGCGGGGAATCGTCTGCTGCGCGTGCGCGACGCCGGGCCGCAGCACGAACTGGGTCGCGCGCAGCGCCGGCGCAATCTGCGTGGCGCGTTCGCCTGCCGTGGCGCGCTGCCACGGCACGTGGCACTGATCGATGACGTGATGACCACCGGCGCGACGGCCGACGAAGCCAGCCGGATACTCAAGCGCGCAGGTGTGGGGCAAGTCGAGGTGTGGGCGATCGCACGCACGCCTCGCGAATAACCGCCTCAGCGGTCGGCCAGGACGCGTTCCTTCATCTCACGACGCTCCTGGGCGTCGATGGTCAGGGTGGCGATAGGTCGCGCCTTCAGGCGCATCACCCCAATCGCCTCACCGGTGTCTTCGCAATAACCGTAGGTGCCGTCATCGATCCGCTCCAGGGCCTGCTCGATCTTGCGTTGCAGCTTGCGGTAACGATCCCGGGTGCGCAGTTCCAGACCGTGTTCGCTCTCACGGCTCGCCCGGTCCGCCTCGTCGCCGACCTCCTGGTAGGACTTGTCGCGCAGGTTGTCGAGCGTCTCCTGGGCCTCGGTCATCAGCTCCTCACGCCAGCGAATCAATTGGCGACGAAAATACTCGAGCTGCCGAGGATTCATGTACTCCTCGTCCGGGGTAGGCTCGTAACCTTCCGGCAGTTCCACTGTCATGCTTATCCGACTCCGAAGATTGCTTAGGGCCGCGGGTTTTTAGCCTACCCGGGCGCCAGAATCAACCCCGAGGTATCCCCGATACGCCCGCCCGCCGTCAAAAACTACAGCCGCCCCAGGCATTTCGGGGCCTGCGGCCGCACCGGGTCGGCAAAAAAATTGCGCACCAGATCAGCCGCGCAGACATGACTGTCGAGCACGCCATGTCCAACCGCCGGGAACACGAACAGCTGCGCGTTGCTGAGGTGGCGGGCCGCCTGCTCGGCCCACTCCGGCGGTGTCACCGGGTCGAATTCGCCGGCCAGCAGCAGGGTCGGCACATCCGACACGACCGGCGTGCGGAACTCGGCCGGCGCCTCGCCCGAGTCCCAGAAGCGACACGAGTGATACTGCCAATCGAAGCGCTTGATCTCGGCCGCGCGCGGATACAGCTGCAGCTGCCGCTCGGCGTCGCGCTGGTCGATCGGACCGCCATCGTGGCAATCGACCGAACTCGCCACCGCGTCGCTGACCGAGTCGTCCAGCAGGGTATCGACACTGTCCTGGATCAAGCCGCGCATGTGGCTGTCCAGCCGCCCCCCGATCAATGCGCGCACACTCTCCGGCAGATTGGGAATAAGGTCCCATTGGTACAACGCCTCGAACAGCAGCCAGGCCAGGTCGTCGTGATCGTAGACCACCGCGATGTCCTTGCCGGTGCCCGGGTCGCGCATGCTGACCTTGATCGATTCGCGCTCGACGTGCGCGAACGCGTCCTCCAGGCGCTGGGTCAGTTCACCCGGCGTGGCCGAACACTCGTCAGCCAGGTCACAGATCCGCGCGAACAAGCCGAACGAGCGCTCCAGCAGCCAGGCGTCGCTCAGCTCGGCACTGGCCTCCGGCGGGTAGGTGGAGTCGAGCACCACGGCACGCAGCGAGTCGGGTGATCTGCGCATCATCTCCAGCGCCACCCGGGTGCCGTACGACACCCCATAGACATTCCACTGCGCCAGACCCATCGCGCGCATCAGGTCCGTGGCATCGGCGGCATTCCATTCTGTGGAGAAGCGATGCAGATCCACCCCTTCGGACTTGAGGCGGTCGTGACAGGCACGGGTGGCATCGCGCATCCGGCGATAGCTCTCCTCGGTCGGCAGCGGCAGCGGCAACAGCTCGCGCCGCTGCTCGCGCAGCTCAGGACAGTCGATCGCCGGTTGCGACCCGCCGACCCCACGCTGGTCATAGACCACCAGGTCACCTGGCCAATCGGCCTGGTCTACCCAGTGTTGCCAGAAACCGACCTGCCCGGGATCCAGCCAGGCAGAACCGCCTGGACCGCCGGCGATGTAAAGGGTCGGCGGAACGCTGCGCCGCCAGAAATACTGCGGCAGATACACCACCGGCAGGGTGAACTGCGCCGGGCTGGCCGCGGGCTCCGGCGCGGTGTGGAAATGCCCGCAATGCATCGGCCGCCAGAACGGTTTGTCGAACCAGCAGTCGACCCATTCGAGACGCGCCCCGTCGTCCAGTACCAGCGCCGGTGGCGGCGCATTCAGGGCCTGCCACCCCCACCAGGCGGCCGGCGACAGCACGACCATCCAGACCAGCCAGCGCAATACGACCATCATGGCCGGCTCAACAGGTAATCGGCGAACAGGCCGACGAACACCGCCAGGCCCAGGTAGTGATTGTTGAGAAAGGCGCGGAAACAGCGACCAGGCTCGCGCCCGCGGATCAGCCACTGCTGGTAGACGAACAACCCGGCCGCGCCGCACAGCCCGAGCTGATAGACAGCGCCGCGTCCAGCCATCTGCCCGACCTCCCAGAGCAGCCACAGCATGACCAGCTGCAGCACGCCAATCGCGAGCCGATCGTATCGGCCGAACAGGATCGCGGTCGACTTGATGCCGACCTTCAGATCGTCGTCGCGGTCGACCATCGCATACATGGTGTCGTAGACCAGGGCCCAGGTCACCGTGGCCGCAAACAGCACCCAGGCGACCGGCGGGATCTGGTTCTGCAACGCGGTGAAGGCCATCGGCACGGCCCAGCCGAAGGCCATGCCCAGCACCAGCTGCGGCATCTGCGTATAGCGCTTGGTGAACGGATAGACCGCCGCCAACGCGACCGCGACGAACGAGTGCGCGATGGTCTTCGCATTCAGCGTGAGCACCAGCGCGAATGCCAGCAGGCTGAGCACGATGAACACCGCGACCGCCTCGCGTGCGCTGATCCGGCCGGTGGCCAGCGGCCGCTGCGCGGTGCGCTCCACGCGGCCGTCGAGTTCCCGGTCGGCATAGTCGTTGATCGCGCAGCCGGCCGATCGCATCAGCGCGGTACCAAGCACGAACACCAGCAGCACACCCCAGGGCGGGACGCCGGCGGCGGCGATCCAGAGCGCCCACAGTGCAGGCCACAGCAACAGGTAGATGCCGATCGGCCGGTCGGCACGCACCAGGCGCCAGTATTGGCCGATCCGGGTGCGCCAGTCGATCGCCGCGCTGTCCTGGCGCGCGAGGCTCATCGCTGCAGCTCCGGGATCGCCGGCAGGAACAACTCGTTCACCAGGATACGTTCGCCGCGGTACTCGAACAGGGTGCGCCGCCCCCAGATCACCCGCGGGTGGCGGCCAAGATGCGCCGTGGCGCGCGCAAACAGGCGGTGGCGCGGCGTGATGCGCGCCACCTCGACGCGCAGGCGGCGGGTGGTCGGATCGGAGAACAGCACCTCGCCGAGCGCGCGCCGGCCGAGGCCGGTCAACGCATGCGCCGGGCCGCGCAGGGTGCGCAGCGGGATCAATGTGCGGGCAAACACCCAGGCGTCGCGGCCGCAATACAGACGCACCTCGCGTACCAGGTTTGCCTGTACGGGCCCACTTGACAGCAACGCCGCCTCTCCGGGCAGGGCCGTGCCATATGCCTGAGCGATCAGGTCGACGCGGAACCGACCCCGACAGTTGGCGATCACCGCACGGGTCAGAGAGCCGCTGTCGCTCAGCCAGGCATGTATCCGCGGCGAGACGCCCGGCAGACGGCGCATCGACAGCGCGGTCCAGCGCGGCTCGCGGAGGGCACAGCTATTCGGCTTGCGGCGTCGCAACATCGTGATCGCAGATAGGATGGTTGGCCGGATTATCGCACGCCCATGATCACAATCGGTGCCGACTCATTGCGCCGTGCTGCGCAGCCGCGCATGCATATGAAAGGGTCCGGTATAGATCGGGTCGCGGATCTGCACCTGCACGACATGCGCCCCGGCACCGCTGCCATCGAAGCGGATCGCGACGCCGCAGGCATGGTGCCGACCCATCAGGGTGCAGCGCACGCTGCTCAGGGCCGAGATCCATTCGCATTGGGCGTCGTCCATGCCGCTCTCGCGCAGGCGCGCGCGCACCTGGTCGTGGCTGTCACCCACCCGGATCTCGCGCCACTGCGCCGGTATCTCGAGGTGTTCGGTCAGCGATATCGCATACACGGGCACCAGCAGTGCCAGCAGCAGCAATAGGAAACGGCGCAGGACTCTGGGCATTGGGTCTATCTCTCTCGGACGGCTGCTGCGATCAGCGCGCAAGCGGTGCGGGTCGAACCGGCATTCCGGCGGCGGCCAGTCGATGCAAAACGCCACACTATCCCATCAACCTACGGGCCTTGCTCAATCGCGGTCGCCCCGCCCGCCACAGCGCGTAGGGTGCCATGCGCCGTGCGAATCGCACCGGCATACCGCCGGGCACCGGCAATAAAGGCAGCCAAGCCGAACAAACCTACAGGCTCACACACCCGCATACTGCACCTTCGAGCCGATCCAGCGGTGGATCAGCGGCGCGACCGACTCCGGATGGCTCGCCAGCAGTCGATCCGCCAGCGCCTGCACGCCAGGCACCAGGTCCTGATCGCGCAGCAGGTCGGCGATGCGAAACTGCATCTCGCCGGTCTGACGCGTGCCGAGCACCTCGCCCGGGCCACGGATCTCGAGATCACGACGCGCGATCTCGAAGCCGTCAGTGGTCTCGCGCATCACGGCCAGGCGTTCCTGCGCGACGCCACCGAGCGGCGGGTGATACATCAGAACGCAGTGGCTCTGCTGCGCGCCACGCCCGACCCGCCCGCGCAGCTGGTGGAGCTGCGACAGTCCGAGGCGTTCGGCATTCTCGATCACCATCAGGCTCGCATTCGGCACATCCACGCCGACCTCGATCACGGTCGTCGCGACCAGCAGGTCAATCCCGCCCGCTTTGAAGGCCGTCATCGCGGCCTCTTTTTCGGATGCCTTGAGACGTCCGTGCACCAGCCCGATGCGCAGCCCCTCCAGGGCCTCGGCCAACGCCGCTGCGGTATCCTCGGCGGCCTGGCATTGCAGCACCTCGGACTCCTCGATCAGGGTGCATACCCAGTAGGCCTGGCGGCCCTCCCTGCAGGCGCCCGCGACCCGCTCGACCACCTCGTCGCGACGCTTGTCGTTGACCACCACGGTCGACACCGGGGTGCGCCCCGGCGGCAGCTCATCGATCACCGACAGGTCCAGGTCGGCATAGGCAGTCATCGCCAGCGTGCGCGGGATCGGCGTCGCGGTCATGACCAGCTGGTGCGGCGCCTGACCGGCGGCGCCCTTCTCGCGCAGCGCGAGGCGCTGATGCACGCCAAAGCGGTGCTGCTCGTCGACGATCACCAGACCCAGGCGGTCGAACAATACGTCATGCTGGAACAGTGCATGGGTGCCAACCACGACCTGCAGTGCGCCGCTGCCCAGCCCAGCCAGCGTCGCCTCGCGCCGCTTGCCCTTGTGCCGCCCGCTCAGCCAGCCGAGCTCGACACCAAGCGGACCCATCCAGTTGGCGAAGTTGCGCAGATGCTGCTCGGCGAGCAGCTCGGTCGGCGCCATCAGCGCGACCTGGTAGCCGGCCTCGACGCAACACAGCGCAGCCAGCGCGGCGACCACGGTCTTGCCCGAGCCGACATCGCCCTGCACCAGGCGCAGGGCCGGGTGCGGTCGCGCCAGGTCGTCGCGCAACTGCTGCAGCACGCGCTGCTGGGCGCCGGTCAGGCGAAACGGCAGCGCGTCGAGCAGGGCCTGCTGCAGCCGCCCGTCGCCGCGCAGCGGTGGCGCGCCGCGCCGGCGCTGACGCTGGCGCAGCACGCGCAGGCTGAGCTGGTGCGCCAGGAGCTCCTCGAACGCCAGGCGGCGCTGCGCCGGGTGGCCGTTCTCCGACAGCAGACGCTGCGACTGGTCCGGCGGAGGTCGGTGCAGCAGGCGCACCGCCTCGGCGAGTGGCGGCATCGCCTGCTCACGCAACACCTGGTCGGGCAGGAGCTCCTGCAGGCCGCCGGCCCCCAGCAGGTCGAGCGCGCGCCCGGTAAGCTCGCGCCAGCTCAGCTGGTGCATACCCTCGGTAGTCGGATAGATCGGGGTCAGCGCCTGTTCCACCTCGGCCGCCTGGCCTTCGGCCACGCGCTGCACCTCGGGGTGGACCAGCTCGTAACTCTGTGGACCGTTGCGCACCTCGCCGAAACAGCGCAGCCAACTGCCGCGCAGCATATTGGCCTTCTGCGCGGTGCTGAAATGGAAAAAGCGCAGCGTGATGCTGCCAGTACCGTCAGCCAGGCGCACCAGCAGTGAACGCCGCCGGCCGAAACGCACATCGGCCAGCTCCACTTCGCCCTGGATGACCGCCTGGTCGCCGGGACGCAAACTGCCTATCGGCACGATGCGGGTGCGATCCTGGTAACGAATCGGCAGGTGGAACAGCAGGTCCTGCACGCTGTGGATGCCGAGCTTGTGCAGTCGCTCGGCATTCTTCGGGCCCACCCCCTTGAGCGCGGTCACGGGCGTGTCGGCAAGCATGGTCGGCGATTGGCTCACCGCGGCAGGATACGGAAGGGTGCGCACCGCAACAAGCCGGGAGGGCCGACGCGATCCTGCCTAAGAACTCGCTATCCGACTGTCGGACCGGGACACACCGGACCCGATAGCGAAACGGGCATCCCGGGTGACGCCTGCAAAGGCGCTTACCGCCAGGGCCCCGGGCAGGCGCCGCAGCAGCGCGGCCGGAGGCGCCGACCCGCCCGACCGGTTGCCGTCCGGGACCACCGCGGCATACTGCATTGCGGCAGCTACCGCTTAGACTCGGTGTGAACGAAGAGGCAATCCGATGACCCACCAGGAAACCATCCGCCAGCGCACCCACGGCCGCGGCACTTACGACATTACCGATCGGCTGCGCGCAGTGGTGCGCAACGCCGGCATCCAGACCGGACTGTGCCACCTGTTCCTGCAGCACACCAGCGCCTCGCTGATCATCTGCGAGAACGCCGACCCGACTGTGCGCACCGATCTGGAGCGTTTCATCGCGAGGCTGGTGCCGGACGGCGACCCGATCTACCAGCACACGCTGGAGGGCCCGGATGACATGCCGGCACACGTGCGCTCGATCCTGACCACGACGGATCTGACACTGCCGATCAGTGACGGGCAGTGTGCGCTGGGCACCTGGCAGGGGGTGTATCTTTATGAGCACCGACATCACCAGCATGAACGTCGGGTGATCGTGACTGTGCGCGACTGAGCCGCCGGCTGGCGGGCCCAGTCTCGCCCCGGGCGGGGTTCACTTCTTGAGCGCCCCGAGGGCCTTGGAGAAGCCGTTCAGTGACAGCGGCAGGCCGACCACCTGCTTGTTCGGTGCGGCCACACGGATCACCGCCTGCTCACCCTTCTTCATCGCCGCGATCATTGCCGGCGGCAGCGGCGTCGCAACGGTGGTGCAGCCTTCGCTGGCACACAGGAAATAGATCAGCTTGACCGGGTCGACGCCTTCCATCATCAGCGCCGCGCCGGGCGGCAGCAGGGAGCCGAGCGGCACCGTGATCACCAGCAGGGGGTCCTTCTGGTCGGGGCGATACGCAACCCGCGCACCGAGGACCAGCTGCCCGCCCTCTTTTTTGGTCACGTTCTGGAACACGTAACAGAGCTCGTCTTTCCCTTCCGGGCCCTTCTCGCAGTTGTACCCCCAATCGCCGTACGTCGGGTTCTTGGCCGCATCGGCACCGACCGCGTATGGCACCGCCAGCGAACCGGCCAGCGCGAGGAGCAAAGTGGGGAGAATTTTTCGCATCATGCAATCCATCGTCGAATTAAGTGATTTCGCAGTCTACCGGGAAACCGCGCCCGCCAGGAAGACCGCCCGCGCCGCACAAGGTTCCCTCGGCGCTGAAAATAGCGACGCGATCACAACCCGCCAGCCATCCAGCCGGATGATGACGAATATCAATAGTTTTTTACGAATTACATGTTTGAAACAAACGATTTTACCTATCGGTCACGCCCCCTGATACTGCACCCATCGAATCCCAACCCACCAGCAGATAGGAGCAAACAGATGAACCTGCAGAATCGCGAAGGCCAGAATATCCCCCAGGTCGTTTTCCGTACCCGCCGCGACCACGAGTGGGCCGATGTGGCCTCCGACCAGATCTTCAAAGGCAAGACCGTGGTGGTGTTCGCGCTGCCCGGCGCCTTCACCCCGACCTGTTCCTCGACCCACGTGCCGCGCTACAACCAGCTGGCTGCGGAATTCAAGCGCCACGGCGTCGACGAGATCATCTGCGTCTCGGTCAACGACGCCTTCGTGATGAACGAATGGCGCACCGAGCAGAAGGCCTGGAACATCACCTTCCTGCCGGATGGCAACGGCGATTTCAGCCGCGCCATGGGCATGCTGGTGGCGAAACAGGATCTCGGCTTCGGTGAGCGCTCCTGGCGCTACTCGATGCTGGTCAAGGACGGCGTGATCGAGAAGATGTTCATCGAGCCGGACCAGCCGGGCGACCCGTTCGAGGTCTCCGATGCCGACACGATGCTCGCCTATGTGGCGCCTAACGCCAGCAGGCCGCTCGATGTGACCGTGTTCACCCGCGAGGGCTGCCCGTTCTGCAGCCGCGCCAAGGGCATGCTGCGCGATGCCGGCATCCAGTTCGACGAGCTCGTGCTCAACCGGGACTACAACGAGGTCACGCTGCGCGCTGTCGCGGGCGTCTCGATGGTGCCGCAGGTGTTCATCAACGGCGAGCACATTGGTGGCTCGGACCGGCTCGAGGAATACCTCAACCACCGCGACAAGGCTGCGGCCTGAGCAACCAACAGGCGTCACCGCGGGAGGAACACCCCCCGCGGCGACCGACAGATACCGGGAGTAACGACATGAATACGCATTTCGACCTGATCGCCATCGGTGGCGGCAGTGGCGGCCTGGCCGTGGCCGAAAAGGCCGCCCAGCTCGGCAAGCGGGTCGCCGTGGTCGAGGCCCGCAGGATGGGCGGCACCTGTGTCAACAACGGCTGTGTGCCGAAGAAGATCATGTGGTACGCGGCCAACCTCGCGCAAGCGGTCGACGACGCGAACGGCTTCGGCATCCCGGCGCAGCGCGGCGCCACCGACTGGCAAAGGCTGGTCGAGGGGCGCGAGGCCTACATCAGCAGGATCAACCGTTACTGGGACGGGTACGTGGCCGACAGCGGCATCACCCGCATCGACGGGGCTGCCCACTTCGTCGACGCGCACACGCTCGAGGTCGAGGGCCGGCATTACAGCGCGCAGCATATTGTGATCGCCACCGGCGGCCGGCCGATCGTGCCGCCGATCCCGGGCGCCGAACTGGGCATCACCTCCGACGGATTCTTCGAACTGCCCGAGCAGCCGCGCAAGGTTGCGATCATCGGCGCCGGATACATCGGCGTCGAGCTGGCCGGCGTGCTGCAGGCACTGGGCTCGCAGGTAACCGTTGTCGCGCTGGAGGCGCGCGTGCTCGAGACCTTCGATAGCATGATCGGCGAGGTGCTCATGGCGGAGATGCACGGCCAGGGCATCGAGCTGCAGATGAGCTTCCAGGTGGCCGGACTGGCGAAGACCGCTTCCGGCATCGCCATCGACGCAAGCGACGGCAAGCGCCTGGACGGCTTCGACACGGTGATCTGGGCGGTCGGCCGCGCACCCAACACGCGCGACCTGGATCTGGCCAGGGCCGGCGTCGAGACCCGAGCCAACGGCATAGTCCCGACCGACGGCTACCAGAATACCAACGTGCCAGGGATCTATGCGATCGGCGACATCACCGGGCGGGCCCCGCTGACCCCGGTCGCGATCGCCGCCGGCCGGCGCCTGGCGGCCCGTCTGTTCGACGCGCAGACGCACAGCAGGTTGGACTACGACAACATCCCGAGCGTGGTGTTTGCGCATCCGCCGGTCGGCACGGTCGGCCTGACCGAGCAGCAGGCGCGAGAGCGGCACGCGCAGGTCACCGTGTACAAGACCGACTTCACGCCGATGCGTCACGCCCTGTCGAGGCATGGCTCGACCACCGCGATGAAGCTGGTCTGCGCCGGCGAAGAGCAACGCGTGGTCGGCATCCACCTGATCGGCGACAACGTCGACGAGATGCTGCAGGGCTTTGCGGTGGCGGTGAAGATGGGCGCAACCAAGGCGGACTTTGACAACACCGTCGCGATCCACCCGATCAGCGCCGAGGAACTGGTGACCATGAAGGTGGCGGAGCCCGATCCGCACCCACACCACGGCATCGACAGCGGGGTCGAATGGCGGGAGGCGGGCTGACCGGAGCAGGGGCAGGCCGGCACGCCTGCCCCCGACGGCATACGATAACGCCCCATGAACAGGCCCATGCACATCGTCCAGGGCACGCCCAGCGAAGCGGACCTGCCGGCCATCAACGCGGTGGTAGAGGCCGCGATGATGACCTGGGACCTGCCCGAGCGGGTCAAGCGCCTGGCGCTGCCCAGCTACCGTTACAGCGGCGCGGATCGCCGCCAGTTCGGTTTCGCCCTCGCCCGCGATCCCGTCGATGACACGATCATCGGCGTGGCTGCCTGGGAGCCCGCGGATCGCAATGACTGCCCACCCGGCCGGACGGGCATGCTGCTGCACGGTCTGTACGTGGACCCGCGCCAGACACGCCGCGGACTTGGGCGGCGCCTGGTGCAGTCCGCCCTCGCGGCAAGCACCGAGCAGCGACTCGACGGTCTGCTGGTCAAGGCGCAGCGCGACGCACGCGGCTTTTTCGAACGCCTTGGCTTCCAGCAGCTCGAGCCTGTCGACGGCGGGCGCAATTACAGCCTGCGTTACTGGTACCCCTGCCGCGCCGAATGAGCCGGCATCTGCGTCGGGCGCAGGCGCCAGTGTTCTGGTGGTCAGCGCATCCGTTAAGACGCTATATTGCCGCGTGACAGGCACGCCCTCGCGGCTCCAGGAGGACCATGGCTGCGCCACCCCTCATTTCGCCCGCTGTTCCACCACAGACGCCGCCACCATCCGCGCTGCAGGAGATCGGCGTAAACCTGATCGACAACCCCGGGCTGTGGCTGGACGAGGCCCTGGGCGAACTGACGCTCGCCCTGAAGACCTTTCTGCCCAATCTGCTCGGCGCGCTGGCCCTGTTGCTGCTGGGATGGCTGGCGGCGTTCGTCGCACGTTGGCTGATCCTGCGCTTCGGCAAGGGTCTGGATGCCATCCTGGCCGCGGTGCACCGCTGGTTTGGCCAGGAGGTGTCGCAGACGCGCTGGTCGGTCTCGAACCTGGTCGGCAACATCGCCTTCTGGATTACGCTGGCCTACGCAGTCAGCGCGGCGGCCGAGCAGCTTGGCCTGAACACCTTTGCCCAGTGGATACTCGGTCTGCTCGGTTACCTGCCCGGACTGCTGATCAGCCTGTTCATTCTGTTCATCGGCTATCTGGTCGCCGGCGGCGTGCGCAATCTCATCCTGGCGGTCGCCGAGGCCAACGGTTTTCAGCACGGCCTGTCACTGGGCCATCTCGCTGCGGGGTTGATCCTCGCCTTCACCCTGCTGTTGGGCCTGGCACAACTGGGGCTCGACGTGACACTGTTCGCCACTATCATCGTGCTGGCTGCCGCGGCGTTGTTCGCCAGCGCGGCACTGGCGTTCGGGATTGGCGCAGCGGACGCCGTGCGCAATGTGATGGCCTCGCACTACGTGCGCAGGTCCTACCAGCCCGGACAGCGGGTTCGCGTCAATGGCGCGCAGGGTGAAATCCTGGAACTGACACAGGTCGCGGTGATTGTCGCAACCGAAGAGGGCGAGGCCTGGATCCCGGCACGGCACTTCCTCGAGAGTGTCGCAACGATACTCGAGGACGAAGATGGCGAGCGTTCTTGACCCCGTCACCAAGGGCTACCTGGCGCTCCACCCTGCGGCGGCGGCACGATCGCTGGCGCGCCTGGATGGCCATGATATAGAGGCCATCTTCAGCGCAATGCCGCGTCAACTCGCGGCCAGGGTGCTGGAGCACATGGCACCCGGCTCGGCCAGCCGCTGCCTGTTGCAGCTGCCGCCCGCCACGGCGAGCGATATCCTCGCCCGCACCCAGCTGCTCGCGGCGGTCGCGGCCCTGCGCGTGATGAAGCAGCCCCAGGTGCAGGCGCTGCTGTCGCTGATGCCCCGCCCGGTCGCCGCGCGGCTGCGACTGCGGCTGCGCTTCTCGGAGTCGGTGGTCGGCGCCTACGTCGACGAGGACGTGCTCACCCTGTCACCGGAACACAGGGTCGCCGATGCACTGCGATTTTTCCGCCGCAGCGGTCAGCGCACCGGACAGACGATACCCGTGCTCGATCACGACCGACGCCTGGCCGGCGTCGCGGACCTTTGCGAACTCCTCGGCGCCACCGACCGCCGCCTGATCCAGAACCTGATGCACCCGGCGCGCACCGTGCTGAATGCCCGGGCCACGCTGCAGACCGTCAGCAATCATCCCGCCTGGCTGACGCACGACAGCCTGCCGGTGGTCAACCGCAACGGCGTCTTCCAGGGCGTGCTGCGGCGCTCCCGGGTCATGGATGAGGCCCAGAACCTGCTGACCGAGGTCGCCGACCGCAACGAACTCATCACGACGCGCGCCGCGCTGGCCGACATCTTCTGGCTCGCGGTGGGCGCACTGTTTGTCGGGACCGGAAGCCCCTCTGAGCGCAACCCACGGGACAATTGAAATGAAATCGGGCCTCGCCAATGCCGTTCATGCCCTGCAACGCGACCTGATCGAGAACCATCCCGACGACGCGGTGCAGCTACTGGAGCGCCAGAGCCCGAAAGAGGTGGCGGAGATGCTCGCACGCTACCCGATCTCGGCCAGCCTGCTTGTCTGGGAGCGCCTGTCGCCGGATATCGGCATTCGGGCGATCGAGACCCTGTCGCAGACCCAGGCGCTGGAAATCCTGCGCCGCATGGATCCGGCGCGCGCCGCCACGATGCTGGCCATGCGCGAACCCGAGGCGCGCGAAAGATACCTGGGTCTGCTCCCGGAGGCCGAGGCCGCGGATCTGCGCGCGATACTCTCCTACCCGGCCGACAGCGCGGGTGCCCTGATGGACCCGCGGGTATTGCTGCTGCGTGCCGACACGACGGTCCGCGAGGCCCTGGCGCGCATTCGCGCGCTGCGCCGGCGCGGCACCCGTAGGCTGTATGTGGTCGATGCGGAAAATCGTCTCGAGGGACAGGTGGATATCCAGGATATCGCGACAGCCACCGCGACCACCCGCCTCGAGGAGATCCAGCGGCCGGTACGCGCGGTGATCAACGCGCTGGCGCCGCGCGAGGAGGTCGTCGACATCCTCGAGCAGTTCAGGCTGACCGACCTGCCGGTTGTCGATGCCGAGGAGCGCCTGATCGGGGTGGTCCGTTATCGCAACCTGATGGCCGCGGCCGAGGACGAGGCCACAGTCGCGATGCAGACGATGGTCGGCGTAAGCAAGGACGAGCGCGCACTGTCCAAGGTGTCGTTCGCGGTGCGCAAACGGCTGCCCTGGCTGCACATCAACCTGGCCACCGCGTTCCTGGCCGCCGCAGTAGTCGGGCTGTTCGAAAGCACGATCGCAAAATACACCGCACTGGCCGTGCTGCTGCCCGTGGTCGCCGGCCAGTCCGGAAACACCGGGGCGCAGGCCCTCGCCGTGACGATGCGTGGCCTGGCGCTGCGCGAGATCCGCACACGTCACTGGCCGCGGGTGGTGTTCAAGGAGATGTCGGCGGGCTTCTGGAACGGCGTCGCGATCGCGGCGACCACCGCGCTCGGCGTGTGGCTATGGAGCGGCTCGGAGGGGCTGGCGGGGATCATCGCAATATCGATGGTGCTGTCCATGGTGATCGCCGGCATCTTCGGCGCCGCGATTCCGTTATTGCTGACGGCGATCGGCCAGGACCCGGCCCAGTCCTCGTCGATAGTGCTGACCACCGTGACCGACGTGACTGGCTTTTTCAGCTTCCTGGGCATTGCCACGCTGTTTTCCAGGCTGCTCTAGCCTGCAAATTGCATGAAGGGTTTGGGAATCAGGGTGTGATGGACAAAGCAGTTGGGCTGATCGGCCGAAAAAGCATAGCCGAAGCTATGCTTTGAGGGGGATCGGCACAAATGCAAAGTCCAGCGCGGCCTGAGCCCGAACAGGACAGACTGTCACGTCGAATACAAGGGCCGAAGAACGCATC
>JAJDNF010000097.1 GCA_022340805.1 Chromatiaceae bacterium | reverse complement strand
TCGCTTAAACGTAGTCTTTGTACTTTTCCAGATAGCGGACCGGCTTGCTCAGTGCGTCGCGACGGAACGGGTCGCCCAGTTCGCGCGTACACATGATCTCGAGGATGCAGGTCTTGCCTTCGTTCATCTGCATGTCCACCGCCTTCTTCAACGCCGATCCCACGTCTTCCAGCCTGTCGACACGGATACCTTCGGCGCCCATCGCCTTGGCGATCTTCGCCCAGCTCTCGTTCTCGAGCTCGGCAGCGACAAAGCGACGGTTGTAGAAGTCGACCTGGTTCTTCTTCTCTGCACCCCACTGCCGGTTATGGAACACCACCGCGGTCACCGGAATGTTGTGGCGCACGCAGGTCAGAGTCTCCTGCATGCTCATGCCCCAGGCCCCGTCACCCGCATACGAGACCGCCGGACGGTCGGGTGCCGCGACCTTGGCGCCGATGATGGTCGGGAAGGCATAGCCGCAGTTGCCCCAGCTCATCGCCGCAAAGAAGCTGCGCGGGCGCTCGAAGCGCAGGTAGCTGTTGGCTACCGAGTTGATGTTGCCGATATCGGTCGAGACCATCACGTCCGCCGGCATCGCCTTCTCCAGCTCGCGCAGCACCTGGCGCGGGTGCAGGTAGTTGCCCGGTTCGGCGTCCTGCTCGGCGATCATGTCCAGGCTGAACGGGTCCTTCTCGTGCGTCCACTCGTCCAGCTCCTTCTCCCAGGCTGCCTTCTCCTGCTTGATCTCGGCCGCGCGCGCATCGCGCGTCGCGTCACAGGCCAGGGTACGATCTGCCAGCCGCGCGCTCAGCGCCTTCGCCGCCGCGCCGGCATCACCGCAGATGCCGACCGAGATCTTCTTCACCAGGCCGAGCATCTTGTGATCGGCGTCGACCTGGATGATCTTGGCGTTCTTCGGCCAATAGTCCATGCCGTGCTGCGGCAGGGTGCCGAACGGACCCAGACGCGAGCCCAGCGCGAGCACCAGGTCCGCCTTGGCCATCAGCTTCATCGCCGCCTTGGAGCCCTGGTAGCCGAGCGGGCCGCACCACAGCGGGTGGCTAGCCGGGAAGGAATCGTTGTGCAGATAGCTGTTCACGACCGGCGCGCCCAGGCGCTCGGCCAGTTCCCTGCATTCCTCGACCGCGTCCGCCATGACCACGCCGCCGCCGGAGATGATCACCGGGAACTCGGCCCTGGCCAGCAGGTCGGCCGCCTCGTTGAGACTGTTTTCGCCGCCCGGGCCTCGATCCAGGCGTTGCGGCTGCGGAATCTCGACATCGATGTCGCCGTAGAAGTAATCGCGCGGGATGTTCAGCTGGGTTGGTCCCATCTCGGACATCGCACGATCGAAGCAGCGCCCGGTAAACTCGGCCATGCGCGCCGGGTTGCACACGTGTCCCTGGTATTTGGTGAACTCCTGGAACATCGGCAGCTGGTGGGCCTCCTGGAAGCCGCCCAGGCCGATACCCATGGTACCGGCCTCCGGGGTCACCACCACCACCGGACTGTGTGCCCAGTAGGCAGCCGCGACCGCAGTCACACAGTTGCTGATACCCGGGCCGTTCTGGCCGATGGTCACGCCGTGCCT
Source organism: Chromatiaceae bacterium (assembly GCA_022340805.1). GTDB lineage: Bacteria > Pseudomonadota > Gammaproteobacteria > Chromatiales > Chromatiaceae > Thiosocius. The sequence continues at coordinate 21,308 of JAJDNF010000097.1, read as the reverse complement.
ACCGCTGACGCGTGCATAGCCGTCCGCCATGTGCGTGCCGCCCTGCTCGTGCACCACCGGGATCAGACGGATCCCCGCCGGGGCGAAGATATCCATTGCGTCCATAAACGCGGAACCCATGATGCCGAACATGTCGGTCACGCCGTTCGCGGCCAGGGTTTCGACAAACGCTTCACTCGGGGTCATGCGGGCCATATACGTAACTCCTCATCTGAGATCGGTGCGCTCCGGCAGTGCAGCGCCATTTGTGCAGTTTATTGAGATTAGACATCTCGTTTTTTATGTCAAGGTATTTTTTTGATATTTTTTGTCTCGATTATCAGTATTTTTGTCCGCTAATCGACTCCAGGCAGTCAATCGAGAGCGGTACGAGCCCGGGCACGCGGGGTCATCTCATTTTTCTTCGGAAATGGGCCAATGTTTCACAAAAACATTCAAGATTAAGACTTATTGTATCTTTTATGCTTATATTGATCTTTCAATCAGGTCCCCGGCTCGTCTCTGCAGGCACGCCGGCGTCAGCAACCCAAAAAACAGCCGCCGGGGCAAAACCCGGGCGTGGCATAGCAGGTGTAACAGCGCGATGAAAAACGGCAGTGCCCAATCCACCCTGATCCGCGGCTTCCTGATCGTGGAAAAGATCGTGCAGGCCGACCGTCCGCTGTCCAGCGCCTACCTGGCCGAGGAACTCGACCTGCCCAAGGCGACGGTACACCGCATCGCGCAACAGCTCGAGGAAGAGGGCCTGCTGCAGCGTGAGCCCGGCGGCAAGCGCTTCATCGGCAGCAGGCGGCTGCGCCAGCTGGCGATGGCCACGCTCGCCAACTCGGTGCTGAGTGCGCACCGCACCGCGATTCTGCAGTCGTTGTCGAAAGAGGTCGGCGAGACCTGCAACCTCACGGTTCTCGATGGCAACGAGATCGTCTACCTGGACCGCGTCGAGACCAACTGGCCCTATCGCATCCATCTGCCGGTCGGCTCGCACCTGCCGCTGCACTGCACCGCCACCGGCAAGCTGTTCCTGGCCAACATGAAGCCGGCGGCGCGCCGCCGCCTGATCGACAGCCTGACGCTGACACGGCACACGGACCTGACCATCACCGACCCCGATGTGTTGCTAGAGCAGCTGCGCAGGATTGCCGAGGAAGGCGTCGGGTACGACAGCGGTGAATACCTCGACGGCATGGTGGCCATCGCGGTGCCGGTCATCGGCGAACATAACCAGATGTGTTTTGCGGTCGCGATCCATGCCCCGTCGGTGCGCAAATCGCTCAGCGAGCTGCGCCAGTACCTGCCGACCCTTCGACATGCCGCAGCGCGTTTGGCCGCCGCGGAATGCAGCGATCGTGACGAGGACGCCGCCTGATCGGCGCCCGCACGACATGCACGAACCATTCGCGATCCCGCTGCTGGATGCCGCCGCGCTGCTGTGGTTTATCGGCTGCTGGGCCGGCTATGTGGTGTATACGAAGCGCTGCAACCTGAAAAAGCGCCGCGGCCTGCTGGCCGCTATGAACCAGGTGCGCGAGCAGTGGGCCGGCACCATCCTGCAACGCGAAAACCGCATCGTCGACAGCCAGGTGATCAACGGCCTGGTGCGCAAGGAATCCTTCTTTGCCTCGACCACCCTGCTGCTGCTCGCCAGTGTCGTGGCGCTGCTCGGGATGGGTGATCAGGTCAACGCGCTGTTTCGCGAGATCCCGTACGCACAACAGACGCCACTGGCCCTATGGGAACTCAAGGTCGCGGTACTCGCACTGACATTCATCTACTCGTTCTTCAAGTTCACCTGGTCGATCCGCCAGCATTCCTATTGCGCAATCCTGCTGGCCGCGATCCCCCTTCCAACGCACGCCGCCGAGCGCAACGGCGAGAAGCAGGTGCGCCGCCTCGCGCGGCTCAGCAATCTCGCCGCACGTCATTTCAACGACGGCATGCGTGCCTATTATTTCGCGCTGGCCGAGCTAAGCTGGTTCTTTCACCCCTGGGCGTTCATCGTCTGCACCGCCTGGGTGGTCATGGTGCTGTATCGCCGCGAATTCCATTCCAAGGCGTTGGAAATCCTCAGCTAGCCGCGGTGCCATCGAGCCTGCCAGCGGTCACGCCCGGCCGCCACGACGTTCAGGAGGCATGCGCGTCTTCGAGGATCAGGTCGGCGCCTTTCTCCGCAATCATGATGGTCGGGGCATTGGTGTTCCCGGATACGATCTCCGGCATGATGGACGCATCCACGACGCGCAGATTGCGGATGCCGTGGACTCGCAGACGATCATCGACCACCGCTGATTCATCATGCCCCATCTTGCAGGTACTGGTCGGGTGATAGATCGTCTGGCTGTACTTGCGCGCCGCCTCGAGCAGTTCCTCGTCGCTCTGGTACTGTCGACCCGGCACATACTCATCAATGATGTGCGGTGCCAGCGCCGGCGCCTGTGAGATACGCCGCGCGACCTTGATGCCATCGATGGCCACTTGGTGATCACGCTCGTCAGAGAGGTAGTTCGGGTAAATCGCAGGATGCTGCAAGGGATCCTTCGACCTAATCTCCAGGTAGCCGCGACTGTATGGCCGCAGCTGACAGACCGATGAGGTGAAGGCCGAAAACTTGTGCGCACCATCGCCCGGCTTGTCGGCACTCAGCGGTTGCATGTGGAACTGGATATCCGGCCGCTCCACGTTCGGATTCGAACGCGTGAAGATAGCCACTTGGCTGGCCGCCAGCGTGAGCGGCCCGGTACGGGTCAACACGTACTGCAGGCCGACCCAGGCCTGCTTGAAGATATTGTTGACCTCATCGTTCAGCGTGCGCTGACTGGTCTTGAACACCAGACGTATCTGCAGGTGGTCCTGCAGGTTCCGCCCGACACCGGGCAGGTCCTTGACCAGCGGCACGCCGACCTTGTCGAGCAATGCCCTGGGGCCGACACCGGACAGCTGCAGAATCTGTGGTGAACCGATCGCCCCGGCCGACAGGATGACTTCGCGCGCCGCCATCGCCCGGTGAGTCTGGCCGCCCTTCAGGTATTCCACGCCAACGGCCGTGGTGCCTTCGATCAGCAGCCGCGTCGTCTGCGCGCGGGTCAGCACCGTCAGGTTGGCGCGCTTGCGTGCCGGGCGCAGGAAGCCCTTTGCGGTGCTCCATCGAAAACCCTTGTAGGCAGTCTGCTGAAAGTAGCTCACGCCTTCCTGCGTTTCCCCGTTGTAGTCCTTGTTGAACGGGATGCCGACCTGGGTTGCGGCCTTGATGAAGAACTCGGCAATCGGACGCCGCAGGCGCAGGTCCGAGACCTTCTGTGGACCACCTACACCATGGTAGGCATCGGCCCCATGTTCCTGATCTTCGGATTTCTTGAAGTACGGCAACACCTCGCTGAACGACCAGCCCTGGTTGCCCAACTCCGCCCAGCGATCGTAGTCCTGCGGCTGTCCACGCACATACAGCAGGCCGTTCAGCGAACTGGAGCCGCCCAGCACCCTGCCACGCGGCCATTGCAGGCTGCGCCCGGCGATGCCGACATCCGGCTCTGTCCTGTAGCACCAGTCGGTCGCAGGATTGTGCATGGTCTTGAAATAGCCGACCGGAATATGGATCCACGGATTGACGTCGGCGCCACCCGCCTCGAGCAGCAGCACGCGGTGGGCGGGATCGGCCGACAGACGATTGGCCAGCACGCAACCGGCGGAACCGGCACCGACAATGATGAAATCGTATTGCTGATCGGAATCGTTCATTCACGTCTCTCCCCGCCGGTGGCGGTTCAGTCCGGGGTCCGGCTGACCTGAAATCCTGGCCCTCCTCTGCTTGGTCGCGGCGCAGGCCCCGATGGCCAGTGCAGCCCCGCAAGCGCGACGACGGCGCATATTAAACAGGCCGTGGAATCTTGTTTTATGAGCCTAGATGGATCATTTTTTTAAGTCAAGGGTTGCCTTGCCGCATTTCGTGTGCCATAAATGATTCTCATGGTGTCACTTTTATTGTTTTTGCGTTAGCGCTAACTGATGCACCCTTCCCACCGGCAGGACAGGAAGCGCGGCAGGCAAGGACTCAACACGGTGGCCCATTGAACTGACAGCGGACCGAGGCATCCCCAGCACCACGCAGCAGTGCAGGCAGATAAAAGGGGAAACCAGTCCGCTGTCTCATCGAAATCAGAGGAGTGAACCCAATGACTGACCCGTCCAACAAGCTTTCCCGCCGCGACTTCATGAAGGTCTCCGCCCGTTACGGCATGACCTCCACCCTGTTCGCCGCCGGCACCCTGGGAACCGGCGCCACCCTGTCGCAGCTGGCGCACGCCGCGGCTGAGACTGAACAGAAGCGTACTGCGGTAAAACCGAAATTCGAGTTGAAGTTCGGCGCCTCGGGCTTCAACGAGAACAACCTGAACATCCAAAAGTCGGGCCAGCTGTTCTTCGCCCAGGACCTCGAAGAAAGAACGGACGGCGCAATCCGTGTCGATTTCATCGGCAGCAACCAGATCTGCAGCCAGACCAACTGTGTGAAAAAGACGCAACAGGGCATCGTCGACATCTACTCGGCATCGACCCAGAACTCGGCGGGCGGCGCCCCCTATCTGAACGTGCTGGATTACGCCTACATGTTCCCGTCGCGCGCGGCGCAGTTCCACTTTTTCTACAGCCCCAAGAGTGAGGCGCTGCTGCGCGAGCCGCTGCGTCAGCGTCACAACCTGCAGTTCCTGTTCACCCACTGCGAGCTGCGTGGCATTCAGCTCGGCATGAAATGGAAGGACAAGCCGACGGTCACCTCGGTCGAGCAGCTGGCCGGCACCAAGAACCGGGTCACCGGCACCCAGCTCGGACGCATCGCGATGGAGCTAATGAACCTGAACCCGGTCCCTATTGCCTGGGAAGAAACCCTGGATGGCCTCAAGCAGGGCCTGATCGATGGCGCAGAGACCTGGATGGGCGCAGTGGCCTATGCGGGCATGGCACCGGTGGTCTCGCAATGCGTCGACCTGAGGTTCTTCTGCGGCACCGAGCATACGTCCATGAACCTGTCGGTGTTCGACAAGCTCGGTGCCGAACTGCAGGACGCCGTCATGGAATCTGCCTATGCGGGACAAATCTATACCCAGGGCATGAACGAGGCGGCGCTGTACGAGATCGTCGGCGCCACGAACCCCCAGAAGCCCGGCACCATATTTGCGGACAACAATGTACGGATCGCCACCTTGTCGGACGCCGAGCTGCGCAAGGCGGAAGAGATGTGTTCGCCCGAGTTCGTTCCCAAGCCCTGGGAGGAGTGGCGCGAGCGCCTGAACAAGTGGTCCGGCGGTCACGACACCTATAAAGAGATCTACGACATCGCACGCGAGATCCCGAAGGACATGCCGGCGGTCAATGTGCCACCCCGCCGCTGGTGGAAGAGCTAGGCGGCTAGCGGCGTGGTGCGTTTGCCCGGCATCCGCACTACGCCACCCAGGACAGCCCTGAACCCAATCAACCGCATTGACTGTCGCGGCTGCTGCCCGCCCGCGACATGGCAAAGAAACCGCGACACATCGAGAGAGGTTTCGACATGGCACTCTTGAAGGCACTGCTTCGGTGGCTCGACAACAACACCGAGAAGGTCATCATTCTGATCACCTACTCGACCATGGCCGGCATCATCTTCGTAGAGGTGATACGGCGTTTCCTTTTCAATGAACAAGTCGCCTGGAGCACCACGATTCCGGTCCTGCTGTTCTTGTGGGTCACCTGGTTCGGTGCCTCCTACAACATCCGCCAGCGCACGCACCTGGCCCTGACAGAGGTACGTGCACGAATGCCGTACACGATGCAATTCGCCTGCTTCGTCGTGGATGCGGTGCTGTGGATCGTGTTCGCCTGCATCGTCATCTGGTTCACCTACGACCAGACCTACCTGGCCTATGACAACTTCGCCATCGTCGGTGGCACCGATAACGTCATGGAATGGTGGTTTTATCTTGCCACCCCTTTGGCCTGGAGTCTGATCGTCATCCGCGTGCTACAGAACCTGGCGCAGGACATCAAGCGCTACCGTGATCGGCAGCCTTTCGTCCTGCAAGCCTCGTTGCTGGATTAGGAGGGCTAGTCATGGACAACGGAACACTCATCACCCTGATCACCCTGGGCGTGACGGTGCTGTTCGTCATCGGGGTGCCCATCTTCCTGGTGATCGGCTTCTGGGTGGTCGGCTGCAGCCTGGTGATCGATTTCACCCTGGCCAACATTGGCGTCACGCTGTTCGAGGGTCTGAGCTTCTTCGGCCTGCTCGCGCTGCCGCTGTTCATCATGACCGGCGACCTGATCAACGCCGCCGGCATCGCCAAGCGCATGTCGGACTTCGCCTACTCGATACTGGGCTGGGTGCGCGGCGGCCTGGGCATGGCCACCATCGGGGCGTGCGGCATGTTTGCCGCGATATCCGGCTCGAACGCTGGTACCACGGCGACGATCGGTTCGATCATGCAGCCGGAGATGGTCAAGAACGGCTACGATGAACGCTTCGCCGCCGCCACCGCCGCTGCCGGCGGCACCGTTGGCATCATCATCCCGCCAAGCATCATTTTCATCGTGTATGGCTTTCTGCTCGACCTGCCGATCAGCGACCTGTTCATTGGCGGCATGCTGCCCGGCATCCTGATGGTCGTCGCCATGCAGGGCGCCTGCTATTACGCCTCGTCCAAAAACAAATGGGGCCATTTGATCCGATTCGAGCCGAGGAAAATTGCCCGCGCAGGCCTGCGGGCCTATCTCGGTTTCATCGCCATCGCGATCGTGATCTACGGCATCTACTCCGGCACCTTTTCCCCGACCGAGGCTGCCGGTGTAACGGTGGGCTTCTGTCTGATTGCCGGCGTACTGATCACGCGCGAGATCAAGATCCGCAAGCTGCCCGAGATCCTGCTGCGTTCCGGCCAGATCACCGGCATGCTGGCGCCATTGATCGCCGTCTCGGTGGTAATGCAGCAGATCCTGTCACTGCTCGGCGCGGGCGAGGTGGTAAACGGCTGGATGGCATATCTCGGCAATCCGACTTTGGTACTGCTCGCCTGCATGTTCCTGGTACTGGCTGCCGGAACGGTATTGGAGAGCCTGCCAAATACCATTATCCTGGCACCGATCCTGGCGCCGATCGCATACACCGCGGGGGTAGACCCGATCCACTTCGCGGTAATATTCCTGGTCGGTGACGCGATTGGATTTATCACGCCACCCTACGGTCTCAATCTCTACGTGGCGAGCGGCATGACAGGAATTCCCTATTTCTCCATTGTTCGGTTCGTTCTGCCTTATCTTTTCGCACTGCTGGCCGCCTGGATGATCATTGCATTCGTGCCGCCGCTGTCGACCTATCTCCTGCAGTTTGGCGGCACCGGTTGATTCGAGAAGATTGACAGACTCCAATGCCGATTGAGAAACATACCCATCCGACCATCCTGCGCGGCCTGATCGTGCTCGAGAAAGTGATACAGGCGAGACGCCCGATCTCGGCGACCGATCTGATCGAGGAGCTCGAACTGCCCAAGCCGACGGTCAACCGCATCCTGCAGCAGCTTGAGGAAGAGGGCCTGTTGCAGCGCGAACCGGTCAACCGGCGCTATATGCCGGGGCCGCGCACCCGCGATATGGCACTGGGGGTCATGTCCAACAGGGCACTGGGCGCGCCCCGCCATGCCATCCTGCAGGCGCTGTCGGAAGAGATCGGTGAGACCTGTAACTGTACGATGCTGGATGGCGACCATACCGTCTATTTCGATCGCGTGGAGGCGAACTGGCCCTACCGCATCCAACTCCCGGTCGGCTCACACCTGCCGCTGCATTGCACCGCCAGCGGCAAACTGTTCCTGGCGCAGATGAGCGCCACACAGCGTCGGCGGCTGATCGGGGCCGTGCCGCTGAAGCGCTACACCGACCGCACGATCACCGATATTGCAATGTTGAGCGAAGAGCTAAAGCGCATCGAGCGCGATGGCATCGGGATCGACAACGAGGAGTTCATGGCCGGCATGGTCGCCATTGCGGTGCCGGTTTTCAACGACGCGAACGAGATCTGCTTCACCGTCGCGGTGCATTCGCCAACCATACGCAAGCCACTGGAAGCGCTGCGTCAGTACGTACCCTCGCTACGCCGGGCCGCCGCGGCGATGGCGGCCACCCACTGTGGCACGGGCGACGACGAGGCTTGACCTCGTCCGCACCCGGCATCCGCCACGCTGCCACCTGAAATCCATGATAGAGAGCTACCCGCTGCTGGCGTTCCTTGGCCTTGTGGCACTCGGCAGCTATGTGCAGACCGTATCCGGCTTCGCCATCGCGCTGATCATCACCGGCGGCGCCACTGCGATGGGCCTGGCGCCGGTCGCCTTCACCGCCAACGTGGTGAGCTTCGTTGCACTGGCCAATACTGCCGTTGCGGTGCACAGCAGACACAGCCATATCGACCTGCGGATCATGATCTATGCCTCGATCGGGGTGCTGATTTTGAGTGGCGTCGGGCTGATGGTGCTGCACGATCTGAGCAGCACCTCGATCGAACTGCTCAAGACATTGCTGGGCGCCGTGATCCTGGGTAGTGGAGCCCTTTTGATAGTCCACCCCCGCCCTTTGCAGCAGGTCTCGCCGAGCTACGTCCATCTGATCGCCGGCGGTTTCGGCGGCCTGCTCAGCGGCATGCTCGGTGCCGGTGGCCCACCCCTGGTCGTCCATCTGTACCGTCAGCCGCTGGCATTCCCGGTGATCCGCACCACGCTGCTGGCGATCCTGGGCATCATGCCGTTGACCCGCATCGGCATAGAGAGCTACAGCGGCAACATTACGGTATCGGTGCTGCAACTGAGCCTGTACAGCGTGCCGGTGTCGATTGCCAGTACGATGTTCGCGCGCCGCTTTCCGCCACCGGTATCCGATCAGACGATGAAGCGGCTCGCATTCGCCCTGCTATGCATCCTGGGCCTGTCTCTGATCATCAGCAATGCCTGACGCGCCAGGCGTTCAATCCGGATCGCACAGGTCACGATCCGCCTGCATGCCATCGACGATGTATCAGCCACGCCCGACAAATGGCTGGCCCTGGTGCAGGATCGTCGCCTCAAGCATGTTCACGTGATCGGGCAGTTGGCAGATACCCAGCACGACCTCGGCAAACTCGTCGACTGACATCGCGGGCTCGTCACAGTCTGCAAGATGGCAGCGCTCCACGGTCACCCTGCCGGGATTGATGCAGGTGCAGTTGATGTTGTGTGCCCTGCCCTCCAGCGCGATGGCCTGAGTAAGCCCCCAGATGCCGTGCTTGGCGGCCGAGTATGCGGCGGCATCGGGCCGGACCCTTTTCGCGGACGTCGAGCCGATATTGATGATGCGGCCGGCACGCTGACGCCGCATGCGCTTGAAGGCCTCGCGCGCGCACAGAAAGGGCGCGGTCAGGGTCGAGGAGATTACCCTGTCCCAGGTCTCCAGGCTGATGTCCGGTATGGGCTGGTACGCAAACACGCCGGTCGAGTTGACCAGGATATCGATCCGGCCCGCGAAGCCATCGATTGCGCCGAACGCATCTTCGACCTCTTTTTCCTTACTCAGATCGGCAACGACGAAAAACGACCTGCTGCCACAGTCGTCGAGCGCGCGACAGCTTGCCTCGAGGCTTGCCTGGGTGCGCCCCAGTAAGGCGACGGCAAAACCAGCGGACCCGCAGGCCATGGCCACCGCTTTGCCGATGCCCGATCCGCCACCGGCGATCACCACGGTTCTGGATGTACCCATATCAACTCGGACCTCGTGGAAAGACTGGAGGCGCAAGCACGCACCAACTGTCGCGCAAAACAGGCCATCTGCCCGTCACATCGGCCGCGAGCGACGCAACAGCGCCACGATTTCGCCCAATAGTTGATTATCGACTCCGCGTGACAGGTCCAGTGCGAGGCGGCGCCGGTAGTAGGGGCCCAGGTCCAGTCCGACGCCAAGGCCGTAGATCTCCACCCGGCCCTGTTGATCGTGCCGGGCGACGACTTCCTTGAGGTGGTTGTCCAGATAGAACTGATCATTGGCCAGTTTCGTGGCGGTGTCCATTGGACAACCATCGGAAATCACCATCAGCAGGCGGTGCTGTTCACTGCGCCCGAACATGCGTGCACAGGCCCAGTCCACCGCCTCGCCGTCCGCGCCTTCGCGGAACAGGTCCGGCTTGAGCAGCGCGGCAATCGACGGCCGTGCACGCCGCCAACTGGCGTCGGCCTCCTTGTATACCAGGTACAGCAGCTCGTTCAGCCGGCCCGGATGCGTTGGCCGCCCTTTGGCCAGCCAGTCCTGCCGCACGCGCCCGCCATTCCAAGCAGCAGTGGTAAAACCCAGGATCTCGGTGCTCACCCCGGCACGCTCCAGCGCGCGCGCGAACACGTCCACCAGCAGCGCGACCGACTCGATGTGCTCCTTCATCGACCCTGAGCAGTCGATCAGAAAGCTGAGCAGGGTGTTTGGCTTCGGCCGGCAGCGTTCCTGTTGGAACAGGCGCCGCTCGTCGGGTGAGCTTACCAACTGCGCCAATCTGCGCCCGTCGATGTAACCCTCCTCCTCGCCATACGACCAGCCGTCACGCGCCGGCAGCGCGAACAGCGCCGCCAGCTGGCGCGCCAGGCGCGGCACATTGACCGCCTGCTGGCGAATCCTCTGATCCAGGCGTTTGCGCAGTTCGCGCAGCAGTTCCGGCCTGACCAGGCTGCCCGCCGCCACTTCGCGATCATAGCGGGTGCTGAACACGCGGTAGCCGCCATCCGCCTCGGCGAAAACCTTGCTGTGCCCGCTGGTCAGCATTGCGCTGCCGCCCTCGTCACCCTCGTCGAAGCCCATCAGCAGCTTGAGCGCCGCGGCCGAGTCGTCGATCGCGTCCTGCTCACCCTCGCGCGGCGGTGACTCCGCCTGCGCCGCCTCGATCAGGTCGTGGACAGCGCCCGCAATCGACAGTGCCGCAGCGGCGAACGCGACCTGATCTGCGCGGTGGCGCTTGAGCGCTGCGAGATCCCGGCCGATCATCGGCACGATGCCGGCCCGGGTCGCCTCGATCAGGTCCTCGGTCTTATCCACGACGGCACGACCGTTCAGGCGCGCCCAGCAGATCTGCGCGATGGTGTACAGCAGGACGCCCAGCGCACTGTCGGTCAGTCCGGCATGATGGTATTGAAGCGACCAGGCAACGAAACGCCGGGCGAGATTGCCCGCCATGCCCGGGCGATGATCGGGCACCAGGGACTCGACACGCAGCTGCTCGAGAAGCTCGAAGACAAGGCGCTGCACCGGTTCGGTCGGACACAGGCGGCGATGCAGCTGCGCATCAGAATGCAGCAGACGCAATGCCAGACCATCGGCAACACCGCGCTGCTCACTGAGATCGTCACGCCCGGGATCGCTGCGCAGCTGCGGTGCATGGAACACAATCCGCTGCCGCCCCCTGTACAAGCCATGCGCGCGAAGGTGTAGTTCGGAATCACCGGTCAGCGCCCGCATCGCCGCGCCGCACAGTTCTTCGATGCGTTGCTGCCGGCGCGCATGTTGTTGGGCGCTTGCCATTCTTACCGCCCGGCTAGAGATTCACGACCTGGGAGCTGTGCACCGGCGACGCATCCAGCTCGCGATCGAAACAGCGCTGGAAATATTCCGCCACGATGGGTTGTTCCACCTCATCGCACTTGTTCAGGAAGGACAGCCGGAACGCCTGCACCGGATCGTGGAAGATCTCGCAGTTTTCGGCCCAGCTGATCAGCGTGCGTGGCGACATCAGAGTCGACAGGTCGCCGGCTGCGAAGCCGTTGCGCGTGAGTTCGGCCAGCGAGACCATTGCCTCGAGCAGAGCGCGGTCTGCTATGCCGGGCACGCGTGCCTGGATGATCGCAATCTCCTCCTCGCGCGGCAGAAAGTTCAGCGTCGCGACGATGTTCCAGCGGTCGATCTGCGCATGGTTGAGCAATTGCGCGCCGTGATACAGGCCGTTCAGATTGCCCAGGCCGACTGTGTTCGCGGTCGCGAACAGGCGGAAATGCGGATTGGGACGAATGACCCGGTTCTGGTCCAACAGCGTGAACTTGCCGTCGCGCTCGAGGATGCGCTGGATAACGAACATCACGTCGGGCCGGCCTGCGTCGTACTCGTCGAATATCAGCGCGACCGGACGCTGCAGAGCCCAGGGCACTATCCCCTCCTGGAACTCGGTGACCTGCTGGCCGTCGCGGATCACGATGGCGTCGCGGCCGACCAGATCCAGGCGCGAGATATGACCGTCCAGGTTGACCCGCACGCACGGCCAGTTGAGGCGCGCCGCGACCTGCTCGATGTGCGTCGATTTGCCGGTACCGTGCAGGCCCTGGACCATCACCCGCCGGTCACGCTTGAATCCGGCCAGGATCGCCAGCGTGACGTCCGGGTTGAAGCGGTAGGCCTCATCTATCTCGGGCACGTGGTCCTCGCGTTCGCTGAACGCCGGCATCTGCAGATCACTGTCGATGCCGAACAGGTCCCGCACCGACACCAGCCGGTCCGGTGCGATCTGTGCAATCTCAGTCATCATCCACCCGCTTAATCAAATAGGCCTCCCGCCAAGGTCCGCCTGGCCGGCCAAAGCGGCGCCGGATACGGCACTGAACCGCCGTCGGGCTCGACAGCAAGCTGGACGGTCAGGTGCGGGACGCCCTGGACCAAAATGTAATAATAGACAATAATCGAGACGCTTTATATCGATTTTGATAACTGATGACCCGAGCAGCCGCCCTGATTCGAGCCCACGCCGCCGCGCTGCAGCGTTGGCAGTCGCCGTTCCACGGCTTCACCTCCGGGCATGACCCACGCAGCAGCGATGCCGCGCTGCTGGTGCTGACCTACGGTGGACTGGTACACGCCGCCCGCCACGAGTGGCTGAATGCCGGGCGGCGCCTGATCGACAGGACCTACATCGACATCCTCTGGCATGTGCAGCACCTGACCGCGATGCGGGCCTGCCGGGCGGAACAGATCGCCGCTGCGCTCGACGGCTTCATCCGCGACCGGATCGCACCGCTCTGGGATCAGCTGCCCGGCTTCGGCGACATGCAGAAGGCCGAACTGAGCAAACACTGGGTCGCGGACATGGCGCAACACTGCTTCGGCTCGCTGCGCAGCGAGTTGGCCGCCAGTCGGCTGCTGTTTTTCCTGTGCCCGATGCTGCCGTTGTTCAACTTGAGCCGTGGCCACCTGTGGGCACTCGAGCAGCAGGGGCATAGTGCCGCAGGCGATGGCTACCACGCCTTCGCCGACGCAGCCCTTGGCGCCTATCAGGAACTGACCGCATCGCTTCGCGCATTGCCCCGCCCCACACCGTCATACGGTGACCCGGCCCAGCAGGCATCGATTCAGGTGCTGCTCAGCCAAGGCGACTGGTGGGACAGACGGGTATTCGATGAACTGCTGCGTCAGACCGCGGCGGACGGCGGCATAACGGAACAGGCCTTCGGCTGCAACGCTGGCGGCCAGATGATGCACTGAAGCGGCGCCGCTGTTATCTCACCAGCATGCTGCCGCAGAAGTCCGGTGCGGCACGCAACCGCGCATGCCTTGCCTCGCGTGCCGGTCCCGCAGGAATGGCGGCTTCACTTGACGATCAACACCGGACAGGGCGACGCCACGCTGACCTTGTGGGCCACGCTGCCCATCGCGATCTCACGCAAACCGGTCAAGCCCCGTGTACCGACGATCACCAGGTCGATCGGCGTCTCGCGCGTGACCTTCAACACGGCCTTGACCGGGTCGCCTTCACCGACCACGCGCAGCACATGACTCAGACCCGCCGCGCGAGCCTGCTCCTCGGCTTCCTGCATGATTGCATCCGCCTGTTCCATACCGATGCGCCGATATGCCTCACGCGCCGAATCGACCACCCGCATGTCATAGTCACTGCGAAATGCATTGACCTCCACGGCATGAAAAAGCACCAGCGTTGCGTTGCAGCGCTGCGCCAGTTGCGTCGCCATGTGCAACGCATGCGACGCATGTTCGGAACCGTCCAATGCCACGAGAATCCGGTCAAACATCTCCCCCTCCACATAACTCGCAACCACCGGCTTGCAGTGCATATGATGGACGCGCGACGTGACAATGCGGCGCAACGCCGGGCGCAGCAACGTGCGGTATCCGAGCTGATCCGCACTGCATGGTTGTGTGCATCTGCCAGGACCCCTTATCCGGTTACAGCCAACCGGTCTTGAACCAATTCCACCAGCCTGAGTCGCTGGATCTTGCCGGACGGCCCCTTGGGCAGCTCATCCATGATGAACACGCGCTTCGGCGACTTGAATGCACCCAGGCGATCCTCGGTCAGTCGGGTCAGCTCGTGCTCGGAGCACGTCGCCCCGGGCTTGAGCGCCACACAGGCCATCACCTCCTGGCCATAGCGCTTGTCGGGCATGCCAAAGCCAGCCGCCTCCAGCACGGCCGGGTGCTCGTACAGGGCCTCATCGATCTCGCGAGGTGCGATATTCTCGCCGCCCTTGATAATGAGCTCCTTGATCCGGCCGGTGATAAACAGGAACCCGTCCTCGTCCATCACCGCGACATCCCCGGTATGCAGCCAGCCGTCCGGCTCCAGCGCTGCAGCCGTGGCCTCCGGATTCTTGTAATAACCCGGGGTCACATTGGCGCCGCGTATCATCAGTTCGCCCGGCACGCCGGGGGCACAGACGTGGCCCTGCTCATCGACAACCCGAACCTCGTTGCCAACCGCCACGCCTGGCGAACCGTACTTCGGCGAGGCCGGCGGCATCGGATTGGACAGGATCTGCGCGGCAGTCTCGGTCAGACCCATGGTTTCGATGATCGGCACGCCGAAATGCTCTTCAAAGGCACGGTGCATTTCCGGCGCAAGCGGTGCGGAGGCCGAGCGACCAAAACGCAGCATCGGCATCCCACCCAGCGATTCGCGGTCGATACCCTCACGCTCGGCATGCTCCAGCAGATAGGCAATAATCGTCGGAACCACGCTAAACCAGGTGCACTCGAAACGCGCTATGGTTTGCCAGAAATTCGAGGTACTGAACCGGCTCGGCATCGCCACACTTCCGCCACTGACCAGCGGCCCCATCAGTGTGACCATCTCGGCATTGATGTGATACAGCGGCAGCACGCACAGGGCGCGGTCGCGTTTGCTCAACTGATGCGCCTGCGCCGTGTTGCGCCCCCCCGCCACGACATTGGCGTGGGTCAACAACACGCCCTTGGGCCTACCGGTGGTGCCGGAGGTATAGATGAGCAATGCGTTCCGGTCCTCCTCGACCGCCGGCAGATCCGGCCAACCCGCCGCCTCGACCGGCCACGCCGGACCATCGTCGAGGTCGGTGTCCACCAGCATTACCCCGCCTGGCAGGGCATCCAGCACCTTCGCGAATTTCTCGCGGTAGCCCGGGTCGGTGAAAATCACGCGACAATCGGAATGCTCGATCACGTAGGACAACGCCGAGTCACCGGACACCGCATTCAACGGTACGATCACGCGCCCGCTGTACATGACACCCAGGAACAGCGCCGTGGTCCAATAGCCGTTGGGCAGCAGGAAGGCGACCTTCTCACCGGGCGGCACGCCCATCGCATCCAGCCGGGCCGCAATCTCCAGGGCATGTCCGCGCAGGCGCGCGTATGACATCGTGGCGTCACTCTCGGTTGCCAACAGGAAGGCCGCCTCGGGCTGGCTTTCCGCATAGTGGTCGATCAGATATCGGACTGTATTCATTGCGCAGCCTTCCCCTCAGCCATGGCTCAGGCCCGGATCGACGTGGTACTTGCGCCAGTACTCGCCGAAGATCTCGTCCAACGCGGGCTCATCGGGTTGGATGGTGCGCGCGATACGCGTGGTGTTGAGGTAGTGGCGGTAGTTCATATTGTCCGAGATGTTGTTGCCGCCCCATGTGCCGCAACCCATAGACAGTGAAAACGGCAGACCGTTGTCGAAAGACCCGCCAGTGGCGAAGCAATGCGCCTGATTGACGATCACCCGGCACACCGGAAGCCTCAGACCAAGTTCAAGAATCCGCTCGTCATTGCTCGAATGCACGCTCACCGAGTGGCCCTTACCCTTGATATCCAGCACAGCACGCACCAGATCGCAGGCATCTTCGAACCCCGCGGCGCGAAACACGGTCAATACCGGGCTGAGCTTTTCATCGGAGAACTTGCTGTGCGGGTCCGGTCGCTCCTCCTCGACCAGGATAATGCTCACCGACCGGCCCTGACGATCGATGCCGGCCAGATCGAGAATTTCATCCGAGGACTTGGCTGTGACCCGCGGGCTGAGCCTCCCATCCGGCCACATCGCACTACGCAGGCGCTCTTTCTCTTCCCTGGTGAGCAGCCGCGCGCCCCTCGCCTGCAACGCCTCGAGCATGGCATCGTAAACCTCGGAGAAGATGATCAGACTGTTCTCGGAGGAACAGCTGGTGGCATTGTCGAAGGTCTTTGAGGCGGTAATCCGGTCTGCAGCAGCGCCAAGATCGGCCGTCTCATCGACGATGCTCGGCACGTTGCCGGCACCGACGCCGATCGCCGGCGTGCCGCAGGTGTAGGCCGCCCGCACGTTGTTCTGCGAACCGGTGACCACGACCAGGTCGACCTGTTTCATCATCTCGTGCGTCATCGCCTTGCTGACCGGCGTCGGCAGCTTCTGCACCAGATCTTCCGGTGCGCCCACCTGACGCAGAGCGCCACGCATCAGTGCAACCACCTGTTCGGCAACTGCATCGCCCTTCGGCGACGGTGCCAGAATGACAGCATTCCCGCCTTTAAGCGCGTTCAGCGTCTTGTTGTACGGGGTAGCAACCGGGTTGGTCGACGGCACTACCGCACCGACCACACCGACTGGACGGGCAATCTCGACCAGACCCTTTTCCGGATACTCTGCAATCACGCCGACGCTGCGGGCGCGCTTCAAGTCACGCAACAGGCCCAGGGTCTTGCGGTGATTCTTGATGATCTTGTCTTCGACCCGGCCGAGTCCGGTATCCGCCACCGCCTGCTCCGAGAGGCGCCGGTTGGTGACCGGTTCCAACAGGGTCCACGCAACCGCAGTCACCACTTCATCGACCCGGCCCTGATCGAACCCGGCATAAATAGCCTGCGCCGCCCGCGCCTTTTCCATTAGGCCGGCAACCACCCCGACCGCTTGCTGTCGTTCGGTATCTGCCGGCGAACTTGTGGCATTCATAGGCATAACTCTTGTTCCCCACCGTCCCGCGCAGGCGCGCTGGAACAGTCAGCTCATTCGGCTCTGTAGTGGCAACCCGTATCGCCCACCAAGCGCGCCTTTGCCGACACGCCGGGCGGGCGATGCGATGCCTCATTCGTCTTTGCGCAGATCCTTCAGCAGGTCGGCCAGATAAGCCTGGCGTTCCTTCCACATTTTCTGCACCTGCTCACGCGTCATCACGCGCGACGGCGAGCCACCTTCCTGCATCTTGGCCACGACCTTCTTGTCTTTGAACATCGCCGGCACCTTGTCCGCCAGCACCTGGATGACAGGCTCGGGTGTGCCCTTGAGCGCCATGATGCCGCGGAAGTTCACACTGCTGTCGTCGACGTCGATACCCAGCTCTTTGAAGGTCGGCACGTCCGGCAGAAACTCGTTACGCTCGAGATCGGCGATGGCCAGGATCTTGAGGCGGTCACGGCTGCGGTAAGCATCCGAGAGGTTGTTGAAACCAGCCATAGTCTGACCACCGAGCACAAACTGCAGCGCCTTGACGCCACCGCCAGACGGCACGTATTTGGTCTTTATGCCTGCCGCCTTGTCCAACTGCAGGTCGGCAATATGGTGACCGACGTACAGACCGGCACCCGACACCGTCACCTTCTCCGGATTAGCCTTGGCATAGTCCACCAGGTCCTGCACCGAGTTGAACGGGCTGTCCTTGTTGACGATCAGAACGGCCGGGTCCGCGCCCCAGTTGGCGATTGGCTCGAGGTTGTCGATGTTGTATTTCACCTTCTTCGGAAACACGATCGACTGGGCGATGAAGTGCGGCACGTTGTACGCGGCGAGCTCGTAGCCATCCGGCTTGGCCTGCTCGACATACTTGTTCCAGCCGACCTGCCCGCCAGCCCCGGGACGGTTCACGATCACCATCGGCTGGCCGTTCAGATAGACCGGCTTACCGTCCTTGTCCTCCATGCCCGACATCATCGTGACGATACGGGCCTGGAAGTCTGTCGCACCCCCTGCCCCGTACGACACGACGACGGTGATCGGACGATCCGGGTATTCCGCGATCGCGGCACCAGCGCAAAATGACAAGCCCACGACAGCCGCGACAAGCGACTTGGTCAGCGCCCTCGATTTAGACATCATTACGAATTCCTCCTAACTGGTTCTATCGTTTTGCTCCGGCATTTCCCGGAGCTGTTGTGTCGACCCAAAGCTTTTTGCCTTTTTACCAACCCACCTGGCCCTTCAGATCAGAAACCCCCTCGGCACCTGCACGTTCAACAAGATGGAAAACAGAACGTACATCGCCAAGCTGAATCCGGCGGCCATCGATACACTCTGTACCAGCCTGCGCCGCAGCGCCTCTTCCGGTGAGTACCAATAACCCACCAGCAACAAGACGAGAAAGGTCGTGGAGTACATGCCGAGGGTATCAATCAACAAGACCCCGCCGATCATGATCACGATCACTGGCCACTGGCGGCCAATCGGAAACGGCTGAAAATCGTCTATGCACAGATCGAACGCCTCACGCGCCAGGGACAGCAGACTCAGGCACAACACGGTTGCTGCCACCACTGCCGGGAACAGATAGGCCTCGAGGTTCTCCTGAAAATAGCTGACCTTGAACAACAGGCCGGCCACCAGCACCACGAGGAGGGCGACCGCCAGGCGACGGCCGAATACGATCCTCATGTTGCCTCCTGTGCACGACGCCTGCGGATCTGGCCGCGTTCGCTGTACACACTGTAGGCAACGGACAGTACGCACATCACAATCACGATCTTGTTGATCGGACCCGCGAAGAAATAACCCCAGGCGTCATCGCCGGCGATCATCCTACCCTGCAGGAAGTTTGTCTCGGTAAGCTGCCCAAGGATCAGGCCTAGTACCAGCGGCGCCGCGCTGAAGCCGATGCGCGATGCGAAGTACATCAGGGTACCGAGCACCAGCATCACCATCACGTCGGAGACGCTGTTCTGCACGCTGTAGGTACCGAACACGGCAAGCACGATCACCGCAGCGGCCATCGTGTGCTTGGGGACGCGCGTTACGAACACGCTGTAACGCGCGATCATCAGACCGAAGATCATCATCAACAACTGTCCCACGAGCAGGGAATCGATGAACGTCCAGGTGACCTTGGCGTGCACGGTGAACAGATCAGGTCCCGGAAACAGCCCGTTGATCAACAACCCGCCGAGCAGGACAGCGGCGGTCGGACTGCCCGGGATACCCAGCGTGAGCAGTGGCACCAGCGACGGGCCTACCATCGCGTTGTTGGCACTTTCGGCGGCGATGACGCCATCTGGCTCTCCCTTGCCGAATGCACTCGGGTCGCGGCTCATCTTCTTGGTCTGATCATAGGCAACCAGGCCGGCGATCTGCCCGCCCGCACCGGGGATAACGCCGATAAAGCTGCCGACCACCGAGCCGATGGTCAGCGCCTTGACGCGGCTGATGTTGTAGGCAAAGGATCGCCACACGCTGTGCGTCGACAGCTCGGCATACTCGACCTTGCTGCGCGACGTCGCGGCACCGCCGACCAGGGTCAGCACCTCGGGGATCGCGAATAGGCCGATCAGCGCGGCGATCACGTGGATGCCGCCGGCCAGGTGATCGGTGAACACGAACCGTTCCTCACCCAGTACCGGGTTGTAGCCGATGGTAGACAGCCACAAACCGACCGCACCGGCGATCAGCCCTTTCACCACCGAGCCACCACCGATCGAGGCGATGATCGTGACACCGAAGATGGCGATCCAGAAAAGCTCGGCAGGACCGAAGCGCAGCGCCAGTTCGGCCAGTGGGGGCGTGAAGAAGATCAGCAGCAGCACACCGATGACACCACCGATGAACGAGCTGATGAAACAGTAGTGCAGGGCCTCGGTCGCCCGGCCCTTTTTCGCCATCGGGTGACCATCCAGGATGGTCGCGATGTTGGCAGGCGCCCCGGGGATGTTTACCAGGATTCCGCTGACCGCGCCGCCCGCCACGGTAGCCGTGTAGACCGCGCCGAGCATAATCAGCGAAGCGGCGGGGTCCATCTGGAAGGTGAAGGGGATCAACAGGGCCACGGCCATCGTCGGGCTCAGCCCCGGCGTCGCGCCGAGCAGCAGGCCACCGATGGTCCCAAACACGAGGATCAGAAAATTCGCCGGCGCGAACACCTCGCCGAAGTAGTGGATGAACTCCACGGCCCCTCCCCTCCTTTATACCCGCAAACGTCCAGATGCATCGGCGTTTGCTTATATATGTCATATACATGACTTAATTGTAGTGAATAGGTTTAGACGTGGTTCGCCTGGCTGTCAAGGCCTTCTTACTATCTCAGCTATATGACCTATACTGGTGGCGTGCGGCACCCGCGCAGCCCCTTGTTTCGCGGCACCTTTTTGCTGCGGGGGTAACCGGAGGGATGGTGACAGATATGATCAGGACCCGGGTTGCGAAACCGCTCTACCAGGTCGTGGAAGACCACATCAAGGCACTTATCGATAACGGCACGCTGGTCCCGGGCGATCTGATCCCCTCGGAACCACAGCTGGCAAAACAGCTGGTGGTCAGCCAGGGCACGGTCAAAAAGGCCATCGATAACCTAGTATGGGAACGCCGCCTGTTCCGCCATCAGGGTAAAGGAACCTACGTTTCCAGCATCGATTTCAACAACAGCCTGTTCCGCTTCACGACGTACGGTGATGCCGAAGGCAAACCGACGCGCATCCACAAAGCGACCACAGCCAGGCACATCATGCCGGCAACGCCGTCACTGGCCGACAAGCTCGAGGTGCCGAGCGGCACCGACATCCTCTACGTGGAACGGGTCGGCTTCGTGGAAGACCAGCCGGTCATGGTAGAGTATTCGCATTGGCGGTCAGACATCGTACCTGGCCTGGAAGACCAAGCGCTGCATATACCTGACCTGCTGTATGCACTCATCGTCGAGAAGTTTAAGTTGCCGGTGGTTCGCGCTGAAGAAACCCTCACCGCCGGTGCCACAGACGAGCAGACAGCCTCACACCTCTTAATCGATCCCGGCACGCCCGTTCTGGTACTCAATCGAACCACCTATACGCGGGACAACCAGATCATCGAGGTCCGCACCTCGAAAGGCCGC
>JAJDNF010000093.1 GCA_022340805.1 Chromatiaceae bacterium | reverse complement strand
CGAGGTGGCGAATCCCTACCGGATGGGCAACGGCGCCGCGATCAAGCGCGGTGCACGCGCGGCACGCGGCAAGGTGCTGGCCATGATGGATGCCGACGGCCAGCATACCGCGGCCCATCTGCAGCGCCTGTGGCAGCGCTTCCGGGCCGACGACCTGGATATGCTGGTCGGGGCGCGGCATCGCGCCGATCACGCCAGCCTGTTCAGACGGTTCGGCAATTTCGCCTTCAATCGGCTGGCGAGCTGGATGACCGGGCAGAAGATCCCCGACCTGACCAGCGGCCTGCGCGTTGTGCGGGCAGACAGGTTCCGCGAGTTCCTGCACCTGCTACCGAATGGTTTTTCGTACCCCACTACCAGCACGATGGCATTCTTCCGCTCCGGCTACACGGTTGCCTACGAAGCGATCGACGTACAGCAACGCGAGGGCCGCAGCCACCTGAAAATCTGGCGCGAGGGAGCAAGGTTTCTGGTGATCATCTTCAAGATCGGCGCGATCTATTCGCCGCTCAAGCTGTTCCTGCCGGTCAGCGTGTTCCTGTTCCTGGCCGGCACGTCACTGTATGGCTATACGTTTCTGACCGCCGCCCGCTTCACCAACATGAGCGCCCTGCTCTACATGACATCGCTGCTCACCTTCCTGATCGGCATCGTCTCTGAACAGATCACCAGCCTGATGTTTGCCCGCCGCGAGCGCGAATGAAAAAGCGGCACTTGGGCCGCTTATTGCCAGCTCACCGATTTGGCCCGTCTCATTCCAGCCAGGTGTTGGCGGCCTGCATGTCGGACAGGCTGAGGGTCCCGGCCGCCTGGCGCAGTGACAGGGTATTGAGAATGTAGTCATAGCGTGACACGGCCAGATCGCGCCTGGCGCGGAACAGATCGCGCTGGCTGTCGAGCACATCGACCAGGGTACGGGTGCCCACCTCGAACCCGGCCTCGGTGGCCTCCAGCGCGCTCTTGGCCGAAACCTCGGTGGCCTCCAGCGCCTTGACCCGGCTGATACTGGCCAGCACGCCGCGGTAGGCATTGCGCACCTGGGCCTGAACCGCGCGGCGGCGCTCCTCCAGTAGCTCCTGCGCAGCCTCGTATTGGAAGCGCGCCTGACGGGTCAGCGCATCGACGCCACCGCCGGTGTACAGCGGCACGTTGAGCTGAACGCCGATCAGCGCATCGTTCACGTCGGTGGCAAAATCGGCATTACTGCGCGTCAGGCCGTAAGAGCCGACCAGGTCCAGCGTCGGCGAATCGCCGGCATCCTGCAATTCGATCTGCTTCTTGGCGATCTCGGCCTGGTACTTGGCCGAGATCACACCCGGGTTGTTCTGCAAGGCCAGCTCGGTCCATTCATCCAGGCTGGCCGGCTGCGGCGGTTTCAGTACCACCGAGGGTTTGAGTTTGGCCAGCGGCGTGGTCGCCTCGTTGGTGATCTTCAGCAGGTCCTCGATCCGGTTGTCCACGTTGTTCTGCGCGACAATCGCGTCGGCCCGCGCCGCATCGTAGCGCGCCTGCGCCTCGTTCACGTCGGTGATCGCGATGAGTCCAACGTCGAAGCGTTGTTTGGCCTGGTCGAGTTGGCGGGCGATCGCCTTCACGTCCGCCTCGGTGAAGGTCAGCGTATCCTGTGCCGAAAGGACCTCGAAATAGGCCTGGGTCACGCGCACGATCAGGTCCTGCTCGGCGGTCGCGTAGTCGATGTCGGCCTTGGAGACCTGGTCCTTGGCCTGCTCCAGCTGGATATTCAGGTCCTTGCGATACAGCGGCTGGGTCACCTGGATTGCCGCGTCACCGCTGGCGAAGTTGTCATTGTAAGAGCCGAAGTTGGACTTCCTGACGTCGCGATTGTTGTAGCTCGCGTCACCGATGACTGCCACATAGGGCAGCAGCTGCGAGCGCGCGATCGGTTCGGCCTCCAGGTTGGCATCACGGGTCGCCCTGGCGGCACGCAGCGCGGGATCATTCGCGCTCGCCAGCTGGTAATTCTGCAGCAGGTCAGCGGCGTTCACCGCGTTCGCGCCGAGTGCAAGGGAAATCGCGAATGCGATCTGTTTCATCGTGCGTCCTTGATCTATCAATTTATCGGCCGGGATTATAACAGGATCTTATGGCCATGCGGCCTCGCGATCACTGTCCGGCTGAAGCGGTCACGGGCATCGGCGGCACCAGCAACTCGGGGTCGATCCGGCGCTCGCGCAGATTCATGCGCCAGTCCAAATGGGCCCCGGTGACCCGTCCGGTCGCCCCGACCTCGGCGATAAGCTCGCCCTGTTCGACCCGGTCGCCGACCTTCACATGCAGCTTGGACAGATGCAGGAAACTCGAGCTGAGCTTGTGACCGTGGTCGATGATCAGCGTGCCTCCGGAAAAGAACTGGTCGGCGTCCGCCAGGGTCACGATGCCCGGTGCGGGCGCCCGCACCGGCGTGCCGACCGGGGCCGCGACATCGACCCCGAAATGCGGCCGGCGCGGTTCACCGTTGAGAATCCGCTGACTGCCGTACACCCCGGTTATCGGCCCCATGACCGGCCACTGGAATCCGTGCAGAAAATCCTGACGGTCGTCGTCGCGGGCGCGCGCCTTTTTGACCGCCGCACCGTCGCGCCGGATGCGTGCCAGATCCTCCTTGCTGCGCGGTGTCACCTTGCCCTGCGGCAGGCCGTCGATGCGCTGTATGTCGTACGCGCGCGCACCAACCTCGAGGGTCTGCTCGACCACCTCCCCGGCGGGGAGCTCGATTCGCAGCTGCGAGGTAGGCGGCGCGTCGCGCGTGAAACCGAGCAGAAAATCGCCCGCCGCACTCACCCGCAGCGCCTGGCCGTCCTGGTAGACCCGGCTGCCTGGCACGGTCTTGCCGAACACCAGACCGCCCTGCAGCACCTGCCCCTCGAGTTGGTATGGCGGCTGCGCGCCTGCCTGCACAGCGAACCCGCACATCAACGACACGACCAATAGCAATACCGACGTCACATGCAACAAAGCAGCCCCCATTCACCCGTTTTTGCCAAGACCAGCACGGCAGATACCTGAGGTTTGGTAGACTCTGGCCATGCCTCAAAGCCGCCATCCCGTGCCGCACCTGCGCTCCGAAGTCTACACCTGGGCGGAAGTAATCCAAATGGTCGCCCGGCACCGGCGCGAACTGCTCGCCGCCAACCTGATCGCGGTGCTCGGCGCGCTGGCCGCGGTCCCAGTTCCGCTGCTGATCCCGCTGCTGGTCGACGAGGTCCTGCTCGACCGTCCGGGTACTGCCGTGGCGTGGATGAACGCGGTGTTTCCGCCCGCCTGGCATGGCCCGGTACTGTACATCGGCGCGGTCCTGGTACTGACCCTGGTGCTGCGCATCCTCACGCTGGTGTTCAACGTCTGGCAGACCCGCGAGTTCACCATCATCGCCAAGGATGTGATCTACAACATCCGCCGTACCCTGCTGCAGCGCCTCGAGCGCTTCTCGATGGCCGAGTACGAGACGCTCGGCAGCAGCACCGTCGCCTCGCACCTGGTCACCGATCTGGATGCGATCGACAACTTTGTTTCACAATCGACCAGCAAGTTCATCGTCGCGCTGCTCAGCGTGGTCGGCACCGCGCTGGTGCTGTTGTGGATGCACTGGCAGCTGGCGCTGTTCATCCTGCTGCTCAACCCGGTGGTGATCTACCTGACCACGGTGTTCGGCCGCCGGGTCAAGCGCCTCAAGGCGCGCGAGAACCGCGCCTACCAGGCCTTCCAGGAGTCGCTCGCCGAGACCCTGGACGCAATCCAGCAGATCCGCGCCAGCAACCGCGAGCGCCACTATGTGCAGCGGGTGATCGACGCGGCCGGGCGGATCCGCGACCACTCGGCGAGCTTCACCTGGAAGAGCGACGCGGCCAACCGGCTGTCGTTCATGGTATTCCTGTTCGGTTTCGACATCTTCCGTGCGCTGTCGATGTTCATGGTGCTGTTCTCCGACCTGACCATCGGCGAGATGCTCGCGGTGTATGCCTACCTGTGGTTCATGATGAGCCCGGTGCAGGAGATCCTGAACATCCAGTACGCCTACCTGGCCGCCAAGGCCGCGCTGGGCCGCATCAACCGGCTGATGGACGTCGGGCTCGAGCCGCACTACCCGACCGAGAAGAACCCCTTCGCCGGCGTGCAGACCACCAGTATCCGGCTCGAAGACGTCAGTTTCCGTTATGGTGACGGTCCGTTGGTGCTCAAGCACGTCAATCTGCAGATCCGTGCCGGCGAGAAGGTCGCGCTGGTCGGCGCCAGCGGCGGCGGCAAGACGACCCTGGTGCAGATCCTGCTGGGCCTGTACCTGCCCGAACAGGGTCAGGTCTATTTCGACGAGGTCCCGGTCACGCAGATCGGTCTCGACGTGGTGCGCGACAACGTGGCCACGGTCCTGCAACACCCTGCGCTGTTCAACGACAGCATCCGCAACAACCTGACCCTCGGCCGGCCGGTTGCCGAGGCACAGCTGTGGCATGCGCTCGACGTCGCCCAACTGGCGGAGGTGGTGCAAGACCTGCCCGACGGGCTCGACACCCGGGTCGGACGCGACGGTATCCGCCTGTCCGGCGGCCAGCGCCAGCGTCTGGCCGTTGCACGCATGGTGTTGAGCGACCCCAAGGTGGTCATCCTCGACGAGGCCACCTCGGCGCTGGACACCACCACCGAGCAGAACCTGCACCTGGCGCTGCGCGAATTCCTGCACGGCCGCACCACGTTGATCATCGCGCATCGCCTGAGCGCGGTGCGCCAGGCCGACCGTGCGCTGGTGTTCGACGGCGGCACGATCGTCGAGGACGGCAGCCACGACGACCTGATGCGCAACGACGGGCTGTATGCCAGCCTGTACCGTCGCGTCGAGTCCTGACCCGAAAACCTCAGCAGCCGGCATGCCGATCATCCAAAGCGCCTTCCGGCCGGCATGGTGGCTGCGCGGTGATCACGCGCAGACCCTGTGGCCGGCGATGATGCGCCGGCGCCGCGCGCTCGATGTGCACTGGGAGCGCCTCGAACTCGACGACGGCGACTTCCTCGACCTCGCCTGGTCGGGTCCGCAAGACGCCCCGGTCGTGCTGTTCTTCCACGGCCTGCAGGGCGGCATCGCTTCACACTATGCGAGCGGGATCATGCACCGGCTGAACCAGTGCGGCCTGCGCGTCTGCCTGATGCACTTCCGCGGCTGCGGCCGGGAACCGAACCGCCTGCCGATCAGCTACCACAGCGGCAAGACCGACGACCCGCAACGCCTGCTCGAACACGTCAGCCGTACCACCGGGCGCGCACCATTCGGCGCGGTCGGCGTGTCGCTCGGCGGCAACGTGCTGCTCAAGTGGCTCGGTGAACAGGGCGCGGCCTCGCCGCTCAGTCGTGCGGTGGCCATCTCGGTGCCGTTCCGTCTGGACGCAGCGGCGCGGCGCCTCGAGCACGGCCTGTCGCGCCTCTACCAGCGCCACCTGGTCGACAGCCTGCGCGACGCTTATCGCAGGAAGTTCGCCCGCATACCGTCACCGCTGGACATCGACCTGGCGCAACTGACCAGCTTCCGGCTGTTCGACGACCAGGTCACCGCGGCGTTGCATGGTTTCGCCGGCGTCGACGACTACTACGCGCGCTGCAGCAGTCGCCAGTTCATCCCCGCGATCCGGGTGCCGACCCTGATCCTGCACGCCCGCCACGACCCCTTCATGTTCCCGGACACGCCACCGCAGTCGGACGAACTCCCGGACCAGGTGTGGCTGGAAATGCCGGATCGCGGCGGCCACGTCGGGTTCATCGGCGGCCGGATCCCGGGCTGGGCCGAGTATTACGCCGAGCGGCGCGTAGCCGAGTGGTTCAGCACCGGCCTCTAGCCGGCATCCGTGATGCCGGTGACAGATGCGGGCTGTGTGATTTCTCGATCGGTTAACCGCAACGCCTGCGCAGAATGCCAAGCTGCGCCGCTGGCGGCACGCGCGCTGAACACGATTGGACCGCGCCGGGATCAGCCGCCGCGCGCGGCCGACGACAGGTCCCACAGAGGCAGGAACACGCCCAGCGCCAGCACCGCCACCAGGGCGCCGATCACCGTGATCAGGATCGGCTCGATTGCGTCGGCCAGTCGCTTGAGCTCGAATTCGACCTCGGCCTGGTAGTGCTCGGCAGTCTCCCCGAGCAACTGGTCGAGCGCGCCGGTCTCTTCACCCACCGCCAGCATCTGCAGCACCAGCGGGGTAAACAGGCCGGTGGCCGCCGCGGTGCGGAACACGCTGTCGCCCTTTTCGATACCGCTGCGCATCGACTGCACCTGCGCGCTCACATAGGCGTTGTCGACCACACCGGCAACCACGCTCAGCCCCTGTACCAGCGGCACGCCTGAACGGATCGTCAGCGCCAGCGACTGGGCAAAACGCCCCAGCGTGGCCTTGCGCACGATGCCGCCGATCAGCGGCGCGCGCAGCAGGAACGCCGACCAGGTCAGCCCACCGCGTCGCGTGCGCACCCAGGCGCGGAACCCGAATACGCCGAGCAGCACCGCAACCAGCATCTCCGGCCAGTGGGCGACAAACAACTCGGACGATCCCACCAGGATGCGCGTCATCAGCGGCAGCTCGGTGTTGTAGCGGGCAAACGCCTGGGCGAACGTGGGGATCACCCAGATGTTCATGATCACCAGTGCCACCAGGATCGCGAACAGCACGACCATCGGGTAACGCAGCGCGGCGGTAACGCGCTCGCGGGTACGCTTCTCGACCTCGAGGTAATCGGCCAGGTGGGCGAACGCATCATCCAGCCGGCCGGTATTCTCGCCGACCCGCACCAGCGCGATGAACAGCGCGGAAAAGACCTTCGGATGCAGGGCCAGCGCGGCATGCAACTCGCGCCCGCCCTGCAGCTGGCGATGCACATCGGTGAGCGCGTCCGCCAGCGTCGGGTTGCTGGTGGTGTCCGCGAGCCCCTGCAGACCGCGCAGTATCGGCACCCCCGCCTTGGACAGCGAGCGCAGCTGGCGCGCCAGCATCGCCATCTCATCCAGGCTGACCGTGGGCCTGGACAGTTGCAGCGCGCGGCCCTTGCGCCTGCCGGCAACGACCTTTACCGGCGTGATACGGATCGGCGTGATCCCGCTGCGCAGCAGCTGATCGGCGACCAGATCCTCGCTATGCGCCTCTATCTCGCCCTGGACCGCGGCGCCCTTGTTGTCCCTGGCGGTGTACGCAAAATTCGGCATGCCCGGTACCCGCTACTCAGTAGTCGACCTCGCCGCTGACCCGGATCACCTCGGCCAGCGTGGTCTGCCCGGCGCGTGCCAGCGCGAGCGCATTGACCGCGATCGGCGTGAACTCCGGATCGGCGTTGGCGGCCGCGGTGAAGCCTTCGATATCCGCATCGCGCAGCGCGGCCAGCAAGTCGCCGCGCGTCTCCAGCAACTCGTAGACCCCGATGCGGCCCTGGTAGCCAGTGTGATTGCACTGCTCGCAGCCGGCGCCGAGCTTGAACTGGAGCGCCTGCGCCTCGTGCTGCAGCCGCTGCCTGGTCAGCCAGGCCAGCTCGTGCTCATCGGGTGCATGGCTGACCGCACAGCGCGTGCAGATGCGCCGCACCAGGCGCTGCGCCAGCACGGCCTGCAGCGCGGATGCAATGACATAGCCGGGCGCGCCCATGTCGACCAGCCGGCTGATCGTGCCGACCGCACTGTTGGTGTGCAGCGTGGACAGCACGAAATGGCCGGTAATGGCCGCGCGCAGACCGATCTGCGCGGTCTCCAGGTCGCGCATCTCGCCGACCAGGATCACGTCCGGGTCCTGGCGCAAGGCGGTGCGCAGCACCCGCGCGAAGCTCAAGCCGATCTGCTCGTGGACCTGGACCTGGTTGATGCGCGGCAGGCGGTACTCGACCGGATCCTCGACCGTGATGATCTTGTGCTGTGGCGTGTTGAGTTCGTTCAATGCCGCGTACAGCGTGGTGGTCTTGCCGCTGCCGGTCGGGCCGGTCACCAGCAGCATGCCGTGCGGCCGGCGGATGATCCGGCGCAGCCGCTCGCGCAGCTCCTCGGGCATGCCCAGCTCCTCGAAACTCAGGATGCCGGATGTCTGATCCAGCAGGCGCATCACCACCGACTCGCCGTGCGCGACCGGCATGGTCGACAGGCGCACGTCGACCTGGTGGTTCTTCACCTTGACGTGAAAGCGGCC
>JAJDNF010000091.1 GCA_022340805.1 Chromatiaceae bacterium | reverse complement strand
CGATGAATCATAGACAGACATGCAATCTGGCGCATTGGCCCATGTCATTCATGGAATCGGCACGACATTCCGGTCGACCACGCCCCGCAACACGAAACTGGAGTGCACCCCGCTGACCCCCTCGATCCGGGTGATCTTGTTCAACAGCAACGCCTGGTAGGCATCCATGTCACGCACGATCACCTTGAGCTGGTAATCGGCATCCTGGCCGGTGATCAGCAGACACTCGAGCACCTCAGGCATGGCCTGCACCTTGTCCTCGAAATTTGCGAAGCGCTCCGGCGTGTGCCGATCCATCGAAATGAAGATCAGCGCCTGCAGACTGAGTCCGAGCCGTTTGGCATCGAGCACCGCGCGATAACCGGCGATCACGCCGCCCTCCTCAAGCGCCCGCACCCTGCGCAGGCAGGGTGAAGGCGATAGACCGATGCGCTCGGCCAGTTCCTGATTGCTGATCCGGCCATCCTGCTGCAACACCTCGAGGATGCGGCGGTCAAAGCGATCGATTTGCATGTCCTGCCTCCCGTTTCGGGTTGAGAGCCACGAAACACCAATAATTGGAATTATATCGCAATATAATTGCCAATATGACAAAAAATGGGCTCTATTTCGCAATCCTTCACCGCGGATGCTGCCGTATCCTTTCAGCGTCGGTCACAAGCCGGCAATCGACTGCCAACGACCCAAAAGGCCTCGCGCAGTAATTTCAGGCCCCACCAGGGTCAGCAAGATGACCGCGCCCCTCCCCGTACCGGGGAGGGTCAACCGAACCACCGCCAACATCCTGGAGCAGCAACCGTGAGCACCTTCGACCATCGCAAGTACCGCGCGCCACAGGCATTGTCCCTGCGTAACCGCCAGTGGCCGGACAACACCATCGACAGCGCACCGATCTGGGCGAGCGTCGATCTGCGCGACGGCAACCAGGCGCTGCTCGAGCCGATGAACGTGACCCAGAAGCGTCGCCTGTGGGATCTGCTGGTCAAGATCGGCATCAAGGAGATCGAGGTCGGCTTCCCTTCCGCCAGCCAGCCCGACTATGACTTCGTGCGTTGGCTGATCGAACACGACCGCATCCCGGAGGACGTGACCGTCCAGGTCCTGGTGCAGGCACGCGAATCCCTGATCAGGCGCACCTTCGAGGCGCTGAAGGGTGCCCGCCGGGCGATCGTGCACGTCTACAACTCGACATCCACGGTGCAGCGCGAGCGTGTGTTCGGACGCGACCGTGACGGTATCAAGGCGATCGCCGCGGACGGCGCGCGCATGTTGAAGGAAGAGGCACGGCGCTACCCGGCGACCGAGTGGGTGTTCCAGTATTCTCCGGAGAGTTTCTCCAACACCGAGTGGGATTACGTCGTCGAGGTCTGTGACGCGGTGACCGAGGTCTGGCAACCGACCGCCGACCGACCCTGCATCATCAACCTGCCGGCCACCGTGGAGAGCAGCACGCCGAACCTGTTTGCGGACCAGGTGGAGTACTTCTGCAACCATGTAGCCCGGCGCGACGCGATGATCGTCTCACTGCATACCCATAACGATCGCGGGACCGCCGTGGCCGCGGCCGAGCTGGGTCTGATGGCCGGCGCCGACCGGGTCGAAGGGACCTTGCTGGGGAATGGCGAACGCACCGGTAATATGGACATCGTGACCCTGGCGATGAACCTGTACAGCCAGGGCGTCGACCCCCGCCTGGATCTGTCCAGTCCGGACGAGATCATCCAGGTCTACACCCAGTGCACCGGGCTGCCGGTACACCCCCGCCACCCATGGATCGGCGAACTGGTCTACACCGCGTTTTCCGGTAGCCACCAGGACGCGATCCGCAAGTGCCTGCACAAGCAAACGCCCGACGAACCCTGGCAGGTCGCCTATCTGCCGATCGACCCGCACGACCTGGGGCGCGACTACCAGGCGATCATCCGGGTCAACAGCCAGTCGGGCAAAGGCGGCGTGGCCTTCGTGATGGAGCGCGACTTCGGATTGAGCCTGCCACGCTGGATGCAGGTCGAACTGGCACAGATCGTCCAGCGCGAGAGCGAAACCCACAGTGGAGAGATCGGCAGTGCAAGAATCCACGAACTGTTCGTGCAGCACTTCGCGGATACGCGCCATCCCCGCGCCTTGCTTGGGTATCGCCTGAACCGCCGTGACGGCGTCGACCAGATCGAGGCCCAGGTCGCCAATGCCGGCCATGTGCAGACCATTCGCGGGACCGGCGAAGGTGCGATCGAGGCCTTCGTCAACGCCTGGACAACGGCCTTTGCCACCCAGATCAACGTGGTCGACTACAGCGAGCACGCCCTCGGCGAAGGCACCGCGGCCGAGGCGGTCGCCTATGTGCATCTGAACATCGACGGCCGGCGCTCGGCCGGGGCCGCATTCGACAGGGATACGGTGAGCGCCTCGATGCGTGCCGTTCTGGCCGCGATGAATCGCGCGCACGCGGCGCGCGCCGCCGCCTGATGCGGCGCAGCCGCCGTCAGTCGGCGGCCATATGTGCGGCGAGCCTGGCGCGGTCGGGGCGTTCGATCACGCCTCGCTCGGTGACGATCGCATCGACCAGCGCCGCCGGCGTGACGTCGAACACCGGGTTCCATGCGCCCACACCCTCGGCCGCGGTGCGCTGGCCAGCACACTGCAGCACCTCTTCCGCGGGGCGTTCCTCGATCGGAATCGCCGCACCGTCAGGGGTCTGCATGTCGATCGTCGAGGTCGGGGCGGCGACCATGAACTTCACGCCATGGTGGCGGGCGGCAACCGCCAGCCCATAGGTACCGATCTTGTTGGCGACGTCGCCGTTGGCGGCGATCCGGTCCGAGCCGACGATCACCCAGCCCACCCCGCCGGCCGCCATGCGTGCCGCGGCCGCACTGTCGGCCATCAGCTTGACCGGAATCGCATCACGCGCCAGTTCCCAGGCGGTAAGGCGCGCGCCCTGCAGCCAGGGCCGCGTCTCGTCCGCATACACCATGCTGATCTTGCCCTGCTGACAGGCGCTGCGGATCACGCCAAGCGCAGTGCCCCAGCCGCCCGTGGCCAGGCCGCCGGTATTGCAGTGCGTGATCACCGCGGTCGGCCCGACGATCAGCTCGGCACCAAACCCGCCCATGCGTTGGTTGTCGGCGCGGTCCTGCCGGTGCATGGCCATCGCCTCGCCGAGCAGGGCGGGCACCGGATCGCCGTCGCCCAGCCCTGCGGCGCGTTCGCGCAGCCGCGCGATGGCCCAGAACAGGTTGACCGCGGTCGGCCGCGCCGCTGCCAGTATCTGCATGTCTGCCTGCAGCGCCTCCCGCCAGCCGGCGCGGTCACGCGCATAGCGGTCGCGCGCGGCCAGCACCATGCCGTAGGCGGCGGCAATGCCGATTGCCGGCGCGCCGCGCACTACCATCGCGCGGATCGCCTCAGCCGTCGTCTGCACGTCACAGCATTCGATGAACACCTCGCGCCGCGGCAGCAGGCGCTGATCGAGCAGGTACAGGCGATCGTCGCGCCACAGCAGGGCCACATCGGCGGACACGGGTATATCGAGGGTGACTTCTTGCATCGTGATTCGTCAGCTCCCGGCGGTTCATATCAGGGGTAGCGCACATGGCCGGGGAGATCGCGGAGACTCGCCCGGTATGGCTGTGGCAGCAAATTGCGGTATTTTACCCGCCTCGTTGCAGACAACGGCAAACTGAAGTGCACGCAGACCTTCTCATTCACGCCGACTGGGTGATCCCGGTCGAACCGGCTGGCGTTCTTGCAC
The DNA here is from genome assembly GCA_022340805.1 of Chromatiaceae bacterium. Taxonomy (GTDB): domain Bacteria; phylum Pseudomonadota; class Gammaproteobacteria; order Chromatiales; family Chromatiaceae; genus Thiosocius. The sequence goes on along the minus strand of JAJDNF010000091.1, from coordinate 13,420 downwards.
ACCACAGCATCGCGGTCGAAGACGGCAGGATCACCGCAATCGCCACGCGCGCGGAGGCCGAGCGGCAGATCAGTGCGCGCGAGCAGGTGCACCTGCCCGGGCACGCGCTGATACCGGGCCTGATCAATGCGCACACCCACAGTGCGATGACCCTGTTCCGCGGCCTGGCCGACGACCTGCCGCTGATGAGCTGGCTGAGCGACCACATCTGGCCGGCCGAGGCGCGCTGGGTTCACGAGGAGTTCGTCGCCGACGGTTCGCGCCTGGCGATGGCCGAGATGATCCGCAGCGGCACCACCTGTTTCAACGACATGTACTTCTTTCCCGACGTTACCGGCCGGGTGGCCGGACAGGCGGGCATGCGCGCGACCGTTGGCCTGATCGTGATCGACTTTCCGTCGGCCTGGGCCGCCGATGCCGACCAATATTTCGACAAGGCCATCGCGGTACACGACCAGTTTCGCAATGACCCGCTGGTGCGCACCGCATTCGCGCCGCACGCACCCTACTCGGTCTCGGATGCCCCGCTGCGCCGCGTGCTGACGCTCGCCAACGAGCTCGATCTGCCGGTCCACATGCACGTCCACGAGACGATCGCGGAGGTGCGCAGCAGTCTTGAGCAGTCCGGCCATCGCCCGATCGAGCGCCTGCGCAGGCTGGATATGCTGACCACGGGGCTGATGGCCGTGCACATGACGCAGCTGGAAACGGACGAGATCGTGCTGTTCGCCGAGAGCGGCGCCCAGGTCGTGCACTGCCCCGAGTCGAACCTGAAGCTCGCCTCCGGCCACTGCCCGGTGACACAGCTGCTCGACGCCGGCATCAACGTCGCGCTGGGCACCGACGGGGCGGCCAGCAACAACGACCTCGACATGTTCGGCGAGATGCGCAGCGCGGCGCTACAGGCCAAGGGCCTGGCCGGCGATGCCTGCGCCGTGCCCGCCGAACTCGCGCTGCGCATGGCCACCCTGCATGGTGCCCGCGCGCTGGGCATCGAGGCACACACCGGGTCGCTGGCGGTCGGCAAGTCCGCGGACATCGTCGCCGTCGACCTCGCCCAACCCGAGACCCAGCCGCTGTTCCACCCGGTCTCGCAACTGGTGTATGCCGCGGGCCGCGGACAGGTCCAGCATGTCTGGATCAATGGACGGCACGTCCTGAACAAGCGCGCGCTGACCACCATCGACCTGGCACAGGTGCTGCAGCGTGCGGCGGCATGGCGCGACAAGATCACAGAGAGTACGGTGTAGACGAAAGTGCCGGCCTATAATCCCCGGCGATATTGCAACCGAGTACCCTGAGATGTGTGCAGCCGTGAACGTAGACCCTGCCGAGGTCAACAAATTCGAACAACTGGCATCGCGCTGGTGGGACCCGCACAGCGAGTTCAAGCCGTTGCACGAGATCAATCCACTGCGCCTCGACTATATCGACCAGCGCGTCGGCCTGAATGGCAAGACGGTGCTCGACGTGGGCTGCGGGGGCGGCATCCTGGCCGAGTCGATGGCCGCCCGCGGTGCCACGGTCACCGGGATCGACATGGGCCTGGCACCGCTCGAGGTGGCCCGGCTGCACCTGCTGGAGAGCGGACAGCACGTCGACTACCGACAGGTCGCGGCCGAGGAACTCGCCGCCGAGGCGCCGGGCCGATTCGATGCGGTCACCTGCATGGAGATGCTCGAGCATGTTCCCGACCCGGCATCGGTCATCGAGGCCTGCGCAACGCTGGTCAAACCCGGCGGCCTGGTGTTCTTCTCGACCATCAACCGCAACCCGAAGGCCTACCTGTTCGCGATCGTCGGTGCCGAGTACCTGCTGCGCCTGCTGCCCAAGGGAACGCACGACTATGCGAAGTTCATCCGTCCCTCCGAGCTGTCGCGCTGGACGCGTGCCGCAGGCCTGGACACGCAGGACATCACCGGGTTGACCTACAACCCGCTGAGCGGCAGCTACAAGCTCGACCCCCGCGACGTCGACGTCAATTACATGGTCGCGACGCAGCGCCCATCCAGCGAGTGACGGATTTGCCGCGCGCGGTGCTGTTCGATCTCGACGGGACGCTGGCCGACACCGGGCCAGACCTGGCCTATGCGTTGAATCGCACGCTCGAGCACTACCGACAGGCGCCGCTCCCCTATGAGACGATCCGGCCGGTCGTGTCGCACGGTGCGATGGCGCTGATCAGGCTCGGTTTCGGCATCGCCCCCGACGCGCCCGGCTTCGAGGAACGGCGCCAGTTTCTGCTCCAGGTCTACGCCGACAACCTGTGCCGTGAGACGCGGCTGTTTCCGGGCATGGAAGAGGTGCTGCTGCGGCTGGAATCGCTCGACCGGCGATGGGGAATCGTGACCAACAAGCCGGCCTGGCTGACCGACCCGCTGATCGAGGCCATGCAGCTCCAGCGACGCGCCGGCTGCGTGATCAGCGGCGATACCTGTGCCAACCGTAAACCGCATCCGCAACCCATCCTGCATGCCTGCAGCCTGCTCGGCAGCGACCCACGTGCCACCTGGTACGTGGGGGATGCGGGACGCGACATGCAGGCCGGCCGGGCTGCCGGTTGCGTGACCGTCGCCGCACTGTATGGCTACCTGCACCCGGAAGATCCACCGGGGAACTGGCAGACGGACCTGGCCGTGGAGCACCCTAGACAGCTGCTCGAGCTGTTGAACCATGCCGTCGACCCCGCCTGACAGCGAGGCATGGCGGTTCCCCAACCGCGCGACCCCAATCGGCTCGCCGAACTACTACGCCGTGCGCTTCTCACCCGAGTCACAGCGCGACCGCAACGCCGGCCTGATCGCGTGGTACGAGCTTGTACAGGGCATCGCCGATCGGCCGCTCGACCCCGGTGTGGCGCGCCTGAAACTCGACTGGTGGCGCGACGAATTGGAGCGGCTCGGCGCACGGCAGGCGCGCCACCCGCTGGCACTGGCGCTGCAGGATTACCTGCCCGACCCTCGCGTGCTGCAGCCGATGCAGGCGATCCTCGAGGCAGCCGAGGCCGACGTGCGCGCCCCGCAGCCACTCGATGATCTGGCTTTCGGCCAGGCCTGTCGCAACAGTTTTGGCCAATTCTTCGTGTTGCTGGCCGCGCTCGAACCCGCAGCATACTTCGACCGTCAACGCTGTATCGAGGCGGGTGGCTATTGCGCTGCGGTGGAGCGCATCCGGCGCCTGACCGAGGCCCCACACCGGGTCCCCGCCGACCTGGCCCCGCGGTCGCTCGGCCGCCTGGATGCCGCGCGACGCCGCGTGCGTCTGCAGCGCCTGTTCGATCAATTCGTTGCGCTCGGGCCGAATCACGGCGCGCGCAATCCACCGTTCGCGGACAGATTGTTGGCGCTGGCCAGCGCGACCCACAAAAAGATGCGCCGCAAAGGTTATCCTGTAACCGACAGACTGATAGAGCGCGCGCCCGTCGCCCACCTATGGACGGCCTGGCGCTGCTGTTGACCAGACGAGAAACCCGCATGCACGCAGATTATCGACCCGCAGACAACCTCCTCGAAGACCGTGTCATCCTGGTCACCGGCGCCGGTGACGGCATCGGCCGTGCCGCCGCGCTGGCATATGCCGCGCACGGCGCCACCGTGGTCCTGCTCGGCAAGACCGTGCCCAAACTCGAGGCCGTATACGACCAGATCGAGGCGGCCGGCGGCCCCGAGCCCGCAATCTACCCGATGCACCTCGAAGGCGCCTCGCCGCATGACTACAATGAACTGGCCCACGTCATCGATATCAATTTCGACCACCTCGACGGCATCCTGCACAATGCCGCCAGCCTGCCGTACCTAAGCCGGATCAAGGACTACGAGGCCGAGGACTGGGCCAAGGTCATGCAGGTCAACCTGAATGCCCCGTTCCTGATCACCCAGGCCTGCCTGCCGCTGCTGGAACGCTCGCCGGACGCCAGCGTGCTGTTCACCACCGACGCAGCCGGGCAGGCCGGCAAGGCGTTCTGGGGCGCCTACGGCGTATCCAAGTTCGGCGTTGAGGGGCTCACCCAGATCCTTGCCGCGGAACTCGAGAACAGTCACATTCGGGTCAACTGTATCGACCCCGGCCCGACCCGGACGGCGCTGCGCAAGCGCGCGTTCCCCGGCGAGGACAACGCGACGCTCAAGACCGCGGATGCTCTCGCCCCGCTTTACCTTTGGGCGATGGGGCCGGACAGCCGCGGCATGACCGGGCAGCGGCTGAGCTGGGAGGACTGATCGGGCGCGCGTCGGCCGAGCAGCACGGCGGCTGGCCTTGCGGCCGCCCACGGATCGGCGCGGCCACGGTGATGAAGGTGTAGATGGCGCAGCGGCGTACAGGGAGAGCAGTATGGGTGTGACCGAATCGCCGGCGACGGCCGGAGCCAGCCAGGGCAGCGACGAGCGCACCCGCACCGGTCGCAGCGTCGGCGCCCTCAAGCGTGCGATCCTCGACAATCTTTTCTACGTGCAGGGCCGCTTTCCGGATGTAGCGACCGAGAACGATTGGTACCTGGCCCTGGCCTATACCGTGCGTGACCGCATGCTGCACCGTTGGCTCGCCACCACCCAGACCTACAAGCAGACCCAGGCACGCACCGTCTGTTACCTGTCCGCGGAATTCCTGATGGGGCCGCACCTTGGGGTGAACCTGATCAACCTCGAGATCTGGGACAACGTCAACCGGGCCCTGTCGGAACTCGGCCTGGATCTGGAGGAGCTCCTCGATCAGGAGCCCGAGCCTGGACTGGGCAATGGCGGCCTCGGGCGCCTGGCCGCCTGCTTTCTGGATTCGCTGGCCACGCTGGAGATCCCCGCGATCGGTTACGGCATCCGCTATGAGTTCGGCATCTTCGACCAGCGCATACAGGATGGCTGGCAGGTCGAGGTGACCGACAAGTGGCTGCTGCACGGCAACCCCTGGGAACTGCCGCGTCCCAAACTGACCTTCGACATATCCTTTGGCGGCCACACCGAACACTACGAGGACGACAGCGGACGCCGGCATGCGCACTGGATCCCGGAACGCGTTGTGCGCGGCGTCGCCTATGACACGCCGGTCATGGGCTATGGCGTCAACACGGTGAACCTGTTGCGCCTGTGGAAGTCCGAGGCACCCGAATCGTTCGACTTCGCGGCATTCAATGTCGGTGACTATTTCGGTGCCGTCGACCAGAAGGTCATGTCCGAGAACCTGTCCAAGGTGTTGTATCCGAATGACGAGCAGCACGCCGGCAAGCGCCTGCGCCTGGAACAACAGTATTTCCTGGTCAGCTGTGCGCTGCGCGACATGATCCGCATCCACCAGCGCAGCGGCATCGGGCTGGACAAGTTCCACGAGAAATACGCCTGCCAGCTGAACGATACGCATCCGGCCATCGCCGTGCTGGAGCTGCTCCGGCTGCTGATCGACGAACACCAGCTGGACTCGGAGACCGCCTGGGAGGTCACCCGCCGTACCTTCTCGTACACCAACCACACCCTGTTGCCAGAGGCGTTGGAAAGGTGGCCGCTGAATCTCTTTGGCAGCGTGCTGCCGCGCCACCTCGAGCTTCTGTACCAGGTCAACCAGCGCTTCCTGGATGACGTGCGCATCAAATACCGCGGACGCGACGACGGGCGTATCGGCGACCTGTCACTGATCGAGGAGGATGGTGAGCAGTTCGTGCGCATGGCCAACCTGGCCTGCGTTGGCAGCTACGCGATCAATGGGGTCGCCGCACTGCACACCGAACTGCTGCGATCCACGCTGCTGAAGGATTTCCACGACCTGTGGCCGGAGAAGTTCACGAATGTCACCAACGGGGTCAGCCCGCGGCGATTCCTGCGCCTGGCCAACCCCTGGTTGAGCCGACTTATCGGGGGGCGCATAGGCTGCGAATGGGTGCGCGATTTCACCCGCCTGCGCGACCTGGAGAGCAGCGTGCATGACCCGGCCTTCCTCGACGCCTGGCGCGGCGCCAAACGCCAGGCCAAGGAACGCCTGGCCAGGCTGATCCGTGAGCGCAACGAGCTGCTGGTCGATCCGGACTCGCTGTTCGACGTGCAGGTCAAGCGCATCCACGAGTACAAGCGCCAACACCTGAATCTGCTGCACGTCGTGGCCCTCTACAACCGTATCAAGGATGACCCTGGCATCGACATGGTCCCGCGCACCTTCATCTTCGGCGGCAAGGCGGCACCTGGCTACAGGATGGCCAAGATGATCATCAAGGCGATCAACGCCGTGGCCGATGTCGTCAATCGCGATCCAGACGTGCGCGGGCGTCTCAAGGTCGTGTTCCTGCCCAACTTCAGCGTCAAGAATGGCCAGTACATCTACCCAGCCGCCGACCTGTCGGAACAGATCTCGACCGCGGGCAAGGAGGCCTCCGGGACCGGCAACATGAAATTCTCGATGAACGGCGCTTTGACCATCGGCACACTCGACGGCGCCAATGTCGAGATCCGTGCCGCGGTCGGCGAAGAGAATTTCTTCCTGTTCGGTCTCAGCGCGGAGGAGGCGCGGATGCTGCCGATTCAGGGCTATGACCCGCGCAGCTACTATGCCGGGCACGCCGAACTCAAAGCCGCCATTGACCTTCTCGACTCCGGCGTGTTCACGCATGGCGATCGCGACTTGTTCGCTCCGCTCACCCAAAACCTGCTGCAGCACGACCCCTACCTGGTACTCGCCGACTTCCCGGCCTACCTGGCGAAGCAGCGCGAGGTCGCGGATGCCTGGCGCGATCCGCATCACTGGTCACAGATGTCCGTTCTCAACGTGGCCCGCATGGGCTATTTCTCGTCGGACCGGGCGATTCGCGAATATGTGGACCAGGTATGGCAGGTTACGCCGACCCCAGTGCCAAGCGATTCGCCCTGAAGCCGTGAGCCATGCAGGCAAGCTGAAAGCAATCCCTTGACAGGTGCTCGGAACCGGCACCCGGCATCCCGGTCGAGGCGCAATTCAGGGCCTGTATTCCGATACCCAAGAGCCCGGAGCGCCTGACGTGCCAGCGTGCGATTGGCGTTCCCGCACTGCTCTCAAGTCGCTATCCCGGCAGCCGATACTCGAGCCATGCAGCGAACGCCAGACGCGCGATCAAGGGATTCTGACCACCGACTCGACATCCGACTCGAACAGATAAAGATCATCTATTCGGCGGTCCCGCTGTCGGTTATCGCCATCCTGATCAACAGCACCATCCTTAGCTCCGCCCTGTGGGACGTGATCCCCCCTGCCACCAACCTCGCCTGGCTGCTGGGCACCTATTCGATATCGGTGTATCGCTGGCTGATCTATCGATCCTTCAAGGCCGCATCCCCGGAATCGCTGGCCAGCGAAGACTGGCTGAGATCCCTGGTGGTCGGAACATTGATCTCGGGCGCCTTGTGGGGATCCGCCAGCATCTTCCTGTTTCCACCAGACAGCATGCTCCACCAGGTACTTCTCGCGTTCGTGATCGCTGGGATGAGCGCCGGCGCGGTAACCACCTTGTCGTCCGTATTCCACCTATCGGCGGCGTTCCTGCTGTTGACCCTGACACCGCTGATCTGGCGGTTTGTCACCGCCGCCGATGCAACCAGCCACGTCATGGCGATCATGAGCACGCTGTTCGCACTGATGGTCATCGTCTCATCGCGGCGCCTGAACAATACCATCATGGAGACCCTGCAGATCCGCCATGAGCGTAGGCAGGCAGAACGGACCATCCGCTACCAGGCCCTGTACGACGAACTCACCGACCTGCCCAACCGCCGACTGCTGCTCAAACGCCTTGAGCAGGAGATGACCCGCTCAGTCCGTCACAGCCACATGGGGGCGGTGCTGATTCTGGACCTGGACCACTTCAAAACCATCAACGACTCGCTTGGGCACAGGGTCGGCGACAAACTGCTGAAGCTGGTCGCGATGCGCATCCAGAGCCGGATCCGCGCAGAGGACACCGCGGGCCGCCTCGGCGGCGACGAATTCGTCGTATTGATACCGGAGGTCGGCGATGCGCCGGGCATCGCCGCGAGCAACACGCAGAAGGTCGCCCTGGAACTGCTCGACCAGTTCCGCCGGTCATTCACCATCGAAGACCACGAACTGCACCTCTCGGCCAGCATCGGGATCGCGCTGTTTCCGATGGATCAGAGAAGCCCGGAGGACCTGTTGCAGCAGGCCGACGTGGCAATGTACAGCGCCAAGGAGCGCGGCCGCGACAACACCCAGATCTTCCTGCCCAGCATGCAGGCCGCCGTGGATCAGCGCCTGCAAGTGGACCGTGGCCTGCGCCAGGCGATCGGCAACGGCGAACTGGAGCTTTACTACCAGCCGCAGGTATTGGCGAGCGGGCGGATAATCGGTGCCGAGGCACTGGTGCGCTGGAACCATCCCGAACGTGGCCTGGTCTCTCCGGCCGAGTTCATCGGCGTGGCCGAGGAAACCGGTCTGATCTACCAGCTCGGCGACTGGATTCTGCGCCGGGCCTGCGAACACCTCGCGGTTCTCGGTCGCGAGCGCGGTCTGCACATAGCGGTCAACATCAGTCCGAAACAATTCCGCGAAAACAGTTTCGTCGAACGCGTCAAGACCATCATCGCGGAAACCGGTGCGCCGCCCGAGCTGCTGACCCTGGAGATCACCGAAAACGTCGTGATCGACAACATAGAGCAGACTATCGGCCGCATGCAGATACTGAAGGCGCTGGGCATCACCTTTTCGGTCGACGACTTCGGTACCGGACATTCTTCGCTGGCCTACCTCAAGCGCCTGCCGCTCGATGTGCTGAAGATCGACCAGTCGTTCGTACGCGACATCGGCACAGACCCGAACGACGCGGTGATCGTAGAGACAATCATCGTGATGGCCCAGCACCTGGAGCTGCAGGTTATCGCAGAGGGCGTCGAGACCCGCGAGGCCCTGCATTTCCTGACTGCCAAGGGGTGTCGCCAGTTCCAGGGTTACCTGTTCGCCCGCCCCGAGCCGTTCGATACACTCCTGGGGCTTCTGCACAGACCATCGATGGTGCTGGTCTCCTGAGCAGACCGGCGGTCGCCGACGCCGCTCAGTTCATCAGGTCGACCTTGATACCGCGTTCACCGAGCATTTCCGTGCGATGCTGCAGAAATCTTTGAAACGAAGGCTGCCGGAGGTAAGCGCCGGAGACCACGTAGTCGATCGCGCCATGCACATGGAATGCACGCAGGTAGGCCTCGCTGCGAAACACCTCGGCGCCCTGCCGGTCGAAGAAGACCAGGCTGGGTGCGTACTGGATTCCAAGCTCGCGTACCCAGTCACGGGCGGTCATCTCACGCCCATCCGGCGTCTGCACCAAGTCGTTCGACCAGATGTCGAGCTGTGCCACATCGAGGTTGGTCAGCGCATAGCCGATCTCGCTGCGGGACAGCACGTCGCGGTGCAATTCGTCACAGGCCGCGCAGTTACCCTGCTCGAACATCACTAACAGCGGGCGCCCGCTGCCGGAGCGCTCCGCGAGCCGCAGCGGTTTCGCCAGGGCGCCGGGCAGCGCGTTCAATCGCGCGCTCGGCGCAGTCGGCCCGGCTGCAGCGTAAAAGTCGCCGAAACTGCCCTGCCCCTCGTGTCGACCGGCAACGTAGTCCAGCGCCAGATCGAACTTGTGCGGCGCGAAGTAACCATTGGCGCGCAGCACCACGGCGCCCGTCTCGTCGAGGAACAGCAGGGTCGGGGTGTACTGGACGCGCAGCGCAGCGGCGAATGCCTTTTCCGTGGTCGCGTTTCCGGCGAGGTCTACCACCTCGCGATCGCCCCACATGTTGATCGCAATAACGTCAAACGAACGTCGGGTCTTTTCGGCAATATCGCGGTTGCCAAAGTTGTCGTTCAGCAGCTTCGCGCAATACGGGCAGCCGTCCTGGTAAAAGTACAGCAAGGTACGCCTGCCGGCGCTGGCTGCCTCACGGACGTCCTCGCGGATATCCAGGAAGGACTCTTTGAACCAGGCCGGCTTCTCGTGATAGCCGGGATTGGTCATCCCTGCCTCTAGCGTCACCGTTCCGCCTGGCGTCTGCGCCGCATGCGCCATCGCGACCCAGAGCCCCGCGCAAATACAGCCAGCAAGAAACCTCATCAAATTCTCCAACTCGGATCCGTCAACAAACTGGACTACCGAGAAGCAAAGCACAAAAGCCGGGTCAAGTCCCGCAGTAACCGGCGTCTCGCACGCGCAAAGCAGGCGGCGCCGCGATGCAATGCCCGCCGCCCGGCGGACGGGCGCCCGGCAGGCCGCCTCGCGGTGCCACGCAGAGGTCGAACCAGGATGCACAAGACGATTCACCGCTCACTGTTGCTGGGCGTGGTTTGCATTGCCGTCGTCGACGCGGCACCGCTCGAGCTGGATGATGGAACACTGAAAGCAAGCGACCTCGCCACGCCAGCTCGGCTTGCCAGGAACCTGGACGAGCTCACGTCGGACGAGCACGAGCGCCGGGAGGCCCTGTATCCTGGCGAGATGCGGGCACGGCTGTGCACAATCAGACAGCCTCGACAGCCCACAGCAGGTCCGTTGGCCCGGTGGATCAGCGGACCTCCCGGCCATTCAGCGCCCGATCCCGGCAAAGCACCTGTCAAAGTGCCGCGGGCGGGCTAAGATGACGGGAAAACGCCAGCGAACGCGCTTCCCGCGAACTGCCGGTGTTTCGACGTTTGGGAACGCGAGGTGAGGTGGAAAATCCGGCACCGATCTGCCAGATCGCCCAGATTGGCTTATACACGACTGTTTTTAATAGCAATAACAATCATGGCACGGGTTTCGCATTACTGAGGATGCCATCCAGTAACCGGAACGCAGAAATGGAAAACCACGGCCATATCAACATAGGCAATCTCGCTCTGGTGAGTCCGCTTCAAGCCCATGGCACCGTGCTGCCGACCGCACCGGAAAACCTTGGTCCACGCGTACTCGAGCTGTCGAGCATCCTGCAGACCACATTGGACGTCGAGGCGCAGCTGCAACTGTTCGGCAGGGAGATTCAGCGATACCTGGCGATCGACGGGCTGGTCTACAGCCTGCCCGGCAGCGAGCAGACGGTCGTGTATGGCACCGAGGCATCGCTGCGTGCCACCTACGACCTGAAGCTGGAGGACAAGACGCTTGGCAGCCTGCGGGTGTGCCGCGAACTGCCCTTTGCGGCCAAGGAAATACGCTCGCTGGAGAACCTCCTGTGCGCGCTGGTCTACCCGCTGCGCAACGCGCTGAGCTATAAGCAGGCGGTCGAACTGGCCTCACGCGATCCGCTGACCGGGGTGCAGAACCGCATGGCGCTGAGCACCTCGCTTACTCGCGAGGTCGACCTGGCACATCGACAGCAACTGCCGCTTTCAGTCCTGGTGATCGATATCGATCACTTCAAGAGATTCAACGACGAGCACGGCCATGCCTTCGGTGACGATGTGCTGGTCGCCGTGTCGCAGACGATCGCGAATACGGTGCGCCGCAGCGACCTGCTGTTTCGCTTCGGTGGCGAGGAGTTCGTGGTGCTGGCCAGTCATACCGGTGAACAGGGCGCCATGCTGCTCGCCGAACGAATTCGCGAAAACATTGCCGCGCTGCAGACGATCCGCGGCCGCGGCATCCGCGTCTCGGTCAGCGTCGGCGTGGCGCGCCTGCATGACGCGGAAGGCGCCAACGAGCTGTTCAATCGCGCCGACAAGGCGCTGTACACCGCAAAGCACGAAGGCCGCAATCAGAGCCGGCTGGGATAAGCCGGCAGCGCACGGCGGCGCCGATCGCAACCCTCAGGCTGTTCCGCTAGGACACACCGGGACAAGGGGACAGCGCCTGCAATCGGGTGCCTTGCGACACACCTGTTTGGCATGGATCACGATCAACGCGTGATATTGCTGATACAGATAGACATCGCCCTCGAGGGCCCGCTCGAAACCTGATCGCAGCTCTTCGTAGGTCTCCGCGCCATGCGCGAGCCGATACCGCTGCAGCAGGCGCCGTGTGTAGGCATCGATCACGAACACCGGCCGGTCCAGGGCATACAGCAGGATGTCGTCGGCGGTCTCCGGTCCGACACCGTTCACACCCAACAGCGCCTCGCGCTGCTCTGCCAGTTCGCGCGCGGCAAACCTGTCCAGGCCGCCCTGCCGCTCGAGAAACTCGCACAGGTTACGCAGCCGCCTGGCCTTGATGTTGAAGTAGCCCGACGGTCTGATGGCGTCGGCCAGCGTATCGTGGTCCGCCTCGAGCAATGCCGGCAGCGACAGCAGCCTGGCGGCCTTCAGACGATCGATGGCCTTCTCGACGTTCGCCCAGGCCGCGTTCTGCGTCAGTACCGCGCCGACCATGATTTCGAAGGCCGAATCTGCGGGCCACCAGGGCTGTGCCCCATAGGCGGCCAGCAGCCCATCATAGAGTTCGCGCAGGATGTCGGGCGATGGGTCGAAGCGTCTGCGGCCTGGTGCCATGGCCGCTAGCGTTTGTGGCGCGCCTTCCAGGGTGAACCGGCTGCCGGCGTCTTCTTCTTGCCCGGTTTCGCGGCCAGGCTGCCCCAGGGGCGATCGTCTTTCAGGTCGACGACCTTGAGCAGCTCCCGCCTCTCGTCCGGCTGCAGTTCGCGCCACTGTCCGACCTTGACGCTGCTGTCTAGAATGATCGGTCCGTAACGCACCCGTTTGAGTCGCGACACGGTCGCACCGACCGCCTCCCACAGGCGCCTGACCTCGCGCTTGCGCCCCTCCATGATCACCAGGTGGAACCAGCGGTTGCTGCCCTCGCCGCCGGCGTCGACCACATCCTCGAAGCGGGCCGGCCCGTCCTCCAGTTCGACGCCGCTCACCAAACGCCGGACCATCTCCTCGGTGACCTCGCCGTTGACCCGTACCGCGTATTCGCGATCTATCTGGGTGCGCGGATGCATCAGGCGATTGGCAAGCTCGCCATCGTTGCTGAACAACAGCAGGCCGGAACTGTTGACGTCCAGGCGACCGACGGATATCCAGCGTCCCGTGGGTAGACGCGGAAGGTGATCGAACACGGTCCCGCGCCCTTCCGGATCATGCCGGGTAACCAGTTCGCCTTCCGGCTTGTTGTACATGATCACGAAGCGCTGTTGCGCGGACAGGCGCTTGCTGCCGACCGGACGTCCATCGACCTCGATGCGGTCCTCCGCCGTCGCACGATCACCGAGTTTGGCCACACTGCCGTTGACCCTGACCCGGCCCTCGCTGATCAACGTCTCGAGGTGTCGGCGTGATCCCAGCCCGGCGTTGGCGAGGAGCTTCTGCAGGCGATCGCCTTCGACGGCCTTAGGCTTCATCTTTGCGCAATTCGGTCGTGGCTTTGGCTTCGGCTTCGGCTTCGGCTTCGGCTTCGGCTTCGGCTTCGGCTTCGGCTTCGGCTTCGGCTTCGGCTTCGGCTTCGGCTTCGGCTTCGGCTTCGGCTTCGGCTTCTGCAAGAGAGTCTTGCGGCGCCTGCGGGTCAACG